>NZ_AQXX01000108.1 GCF_000376785.1 Hahella ganghwensis DSM 17046 | reverse complement strand
AGGATCGCTGAGGTTATAAAATAGCTGCATGCAGTGGACACGAAGCATGGTGGATAACGGATACGGAGGGCGGCCGTTCTCGCCCTTGGGGTAATAGCGGGCGATCTTCTTTTCCATGCGTTTCCATGGGATCAGCTTATCCATTCGCTCCAGAAAGATTTCCCGGCGGGTCTTACGCTTCTTATTCTGGTATTCAGCTTCGGAGAAAGTCATCTGATCCATGGATAGTATTCCTGATGAGTGAAGTTGGCCGTATTATGACTGATTTGGGGAGTTATTCAGAGCCTCCCTAATTAAAATTGCCTCAGGTCAACCGACCTCCAACCTATTTGAGACACTCTTTTGAACGGGTTGAGACTTCTGCAGAGACTGAAAAAAGGGGATAAGATGGAATTAAGTTTTCTGGGTGCCGCCGGCACGGTAACCGGCTCAAAATATCTAATCAGCCACCAGAACCATCGTTTCATGCTGGACTGCGGCCTTTATCAAGGCATAAAAAACCTGCGTGAACGAAACTGGAAATCACTTCCGGTTTCCCCCAAGGATATCAAATGCCTGCTGCTGACCCACGCACACCTCGATCACAGCGGCTATATACCCGCTCTGGTCAAGCATGGTTTCAGAGGCAAGATTTTCTGTACCCACGCCACAAAATCCCTGGCTCGGGTGCTGCTTCCAGATTCGGGCTTTCTGCAGGAAGAAGACGCACGTTATGCGAACAAGCGGCATTTTTCCAAACATAGCCCAGCGCTGCCGCTATACACCGAAAAGGAAGCCTGGAAAGCCCTGGAATACTTCGAACCGGTGGATTTTCACGACGATGTCAATTTCCTGCCCGGCTTCAAGGCCCAGTTTATTCCAGCCGGTCACATCCTCGGAGCCAGTAGCATCAGCATCGATGGTCCAGCAGGCAAAATGGTATTCTCCGGCGACCTCGGCCGCCCCAATGACCTGATCATGAGGGCACCGGAAGCTATTTCACAAGCCGACTACCTGATACTGGAATCGACCTACGGCGATCGCCTGCATGAATCAGTTGATATCCCCCAGTTGCTGGCCGACATCGTGAACTCAACAGCCGAACAGGGAGGTATTGTTCTGATCCCTGCCTTTGCCGTGGGCAGAGCCCAAGCATTGCTGCATCTGATCCAGGAACTTAAGAATACCGACCGAATCCCCGATTTACCCGTGTATCTGAACAGTCCCATGGCCATCTCGGCTACTGAAATATTCTGCCACTACCATCACTTACACAGACTGACCCCCGAGCAGTGTCACGCTATCGATCAAGGGACGCAATATGTCCGGACCGTCGAAGAGTCTATAGATCTGAATCAACGGAAGTTCCCTTCGATTATTGTGTCCGCCAGTGGTATGGCAAGTGGAGGCAGGGTACTACATCACCTCAAGGCGTTGTTGTCAGATCATCGCAACAGCGTTGTATTTGCAGGCTTTCAGGCTCCGGGGACACGAGGGGACTCACTGGTCAATGGGGCCCAGCAGATCAAAATTCACGGTCAATATTACCCTGTCAGAGCCTCCATATATCAACTGGATGCACTGTCCGCCCATGCCGACTACGATGAAATTCTTTCCTGGCTTGAAAACTTTACGGCTCCGCCAAAACACACCTTTATCACCCATGGCGAACCTCTGGCGTCAGATGCCTTAAGACTTTGTATTAAGGACCGTCTCAATTGGAGTGTTTCTGTGCCGGAATACCAGGACAAAGTGACATTCCCCATGTAAGACCATCCCACTACTTGCGCCCTGAAGGTCTGATGTTAGAGTTGCTGAAGCAATAAACTTCAACAACCCTACAAGCAGTCGTGATACAATCCCACGACCTGCGAACAACCAACAGGGAACTATCGATGCTTTTTCCGCCGGACATTCCTGATGATGCCATGTTTCTGTCCCGCTCCAACCCGGAGGAGCTCCTGGGGTGTTACTCACCCTTTGGATTCGAACTGGAAGGCAAAACCTGGCCTACCGTAGAACACTACTATCAGGGCATGAAGTTCACGGACCAGGATTATCAGGAAACAGTACGGCAGGCTCCCACACCCGAAGCCGCCCGGTCAGCGGGCAGAAAGAAAAAAGGCTTGCTTCGCCCGGACTGGAAAAAAGTCCGTGAAGTTATCATGACCCGTGCCCTTTATATCCGCTGCAAAACCTACCCTCATATCGCCGAAGCTCTACTGGAAACCGACAATCGGGTTCTGGTGGAAAACAGCAACTATGACTATTTCTGGGGCTGCGGACGGGATCGTCGAGGCAGCAATGCCTACGGCAAAGTATTAATGAATGTGAGAAAAAAACTCCGGGAAGAAGCTGACAGCGATACCTGAAGTCCCCTTGTAAACCTTGTAAGAGTCGTATGTAATGGATCAACTCCTCTGGTATCAATATGTCTTGATAGCTCTGGTCTTTGTCTGGAGCGGCTTTGTACGTTCAGGGCTTGGCTTTGGCGGCGCAGTACTGGCACTTCCCTTCCTCCTGTTGATCAACAACCAACCGTTGGTCTATCTGCCTCTGATTGCGGTCCATCTACTGATATTTTCCTCTCTCACAGTGATGGGAAACCAGGGCTACAAGCAATTTCTGGGCAACAGTGAACAGAGCACAGTGGATTGGAACTACCTGGGGAAGAGCCTGGGGATCATGATCATCCCAAAGCTGATCGGGGTGTTTGGTCTGATCACGCTGCCCCCGGCGTTGATGGGAGGCATCATCTTCACCATCGTCTCAGCGTATGCGCTGTCTTACATACTCAATCGGCCTTTCAAGAGCAATAATCCCAAGCTGGATATTCTGTTTCTTATGCTTGGCGGTTACATCAGCGGCACCTCACTGATTGGAGCCCCTTTAATCGTCGCGGTGTACAGTACCAAAGTGGCACCGGAGAAGCTGCGCAACACATTGTTCGCGCTCTGGTTTATTCTTGTCACCATCAAAATGGCTGCCTTCCTGATGGCTGGCGTCGATCTGCAGTTGATTCATCACTTATGGCTTCTTCCCTGCGCTGCAGTCGGTCATGTCCTGGGTCTCTGGTTCCATGACCGGATGATGCGCCAGAATCAGGTAGCCTTTTTCCGGGTGCTGGGGTTTGCCCTACTTTTAACCAGCGGTGTCGGTCTCTGGAATAGCCTGATCTAAACTCTGCCGACCAGTTTGATAGCCAGCAATCAGTTCCTGGACAAATGCGGGAGTTATCATAGGATGAGGCTGGCCGGCAATCATCAACACGATATCCACTCTGGGCAGAGGGGGAAGTTGATGCTCCGGTCCCAGCACAATCATTTCCTCACTTAAAGTAGATGTCGCGACAGCCGTGATGGCTCCCCCCGCTTTCACCATCGCAAGCAATGCAGAGGCATTGGATGAGGTCATCAACAGTTGATAAGGACGCTGTAACTTATCCAGCCCATCCAGCGCGGCACTGTGGAACTTACAGTCAGCCTCGTATATGGCCAGAGGCAGAACTTCACCTGGGCTGATCTGACGCCCTCTGGCCGCCGCCCAAACACCCTGATCCTGCAGCAACAGGTAGCCTTCATCGCTGTCAGGAGTACGGGTTAGCACTGCCAGATCAACCTCACCACCATCCATCAATTGGCGTAGTTTATTGGATGAGGCGCACTGTACGCTGACACTGATCTCCGGATACAAGCGCCTCATCTGCAGTATCAACTCCGGCAAGATGCTTCGTGCATGATCGTCCGGACATCCCAGACGAACTTTAAAGCTCCCACGATTTGCCTGCATACTGGCCAACGCCTCATCATGAACCGCAAGAATCCGACGCGCATGATGCACCAGTTGCTTACCATCCTCAGTGAGCTCCAACATACGCCCTTCCCGCCGGAAAAGATTTTTCTCTACCTGACTTTCAAGGCGCTTCATCTGCATGCTGACAGCCGATTGCGTCCGAAAGGTCTGTCGTGCGGCCCGGGTAAAGCTACCGGTATCCACTATCGCTACATAGGTACGCAGGAGATCTATTTCCATTGGTTTCTACTTCTCAGTCAATATTGCAAATCGCCCCGCTTGAGCATGGTTCTTTCGTAAGAACCACCCATCAGCAGTTTTGATATCAGGGATCAAAACAATTCGTTTGTGATTCACAAGGGCTCTCTCAACAATAAACACCACAACAATAGAGCCACCGAATCACACATCACTGTTGAGGCACTCACTTATGATTCTTCATGATTACCGTCCATCAGGCAATGGTTACAAAGCGCGTCTGCTGATGCATCTGCTGGAAATCAACTACGAATATCGCGAGTACGACATTGTGGAAGGCGCCACTCACACGCCAGAGTTTTTAAAATTAAACCCTAATGGGAAAATCCCGGTCCTGGAACTGGACGACGGCACCATCATCAGCGAATCCAATGCGATTCTATTCTATTTGGCACAAGGGACAGACTTCTGGCCAACTGATGTCATGTACCAGACCCAGATCATGGAATGGCTTTTTTTCGAGCAGTACAGCCACGAACCCAACATTGCCAGTCCCCGCTTCTGGCTGACCCACCTGGGATTGAACGACGAACGCAAGCAGATGCTCCCTGGCAAACAGGAAGCCGGACGCAAAGCGCTGAAAATTATGGATAGTCATCTTCAAGGGCGGCATTGGCTGGTGGCAGATCAGTACACTATCGCTGACATTGCCCTGTACGCTTATACCCATGTGGCAGAAGAAGGAGACTTCCAACTAAGCGATTACCCGAATATTCAAATTTGGCTGGACAGGGTCGCATCGCACCCGCGACATAGCTTGATAAAGGACTGCTAACCGCTAAAAGCACACATCAGTATATGTTTTGGCCTCAGATCGCGCTTTAGGTTAGAATGCGTCGCCCCCTGCATCCAAGCATGGGGCGTCCTCGTAGTAGAGTATATTCTGAGGTTGATCGAATGCTGACAATCATTGCCAAGTTTATTTTCCGTTTGGGTGGATGGACTTACGAACCCAAAACCGATGCCTGGGAGGATAAACAGGTGGTTGTGGGCTTTCCCCATACGACCAATATGGACGGCATACGCAGTCTTGCCCTGTTCAAGATATACGGTATCAAGGTCCATACACTGGTAAAGAAAGATCTGTTCTTCTGGCCGTTTTCCTGGTTTTTGACGAGCATGGGATGCCTGCCTGTAGACCGTAGCAGAAAATCGAATCTGGTCCAGGACATGAAGGATCTGTTCGACAGCCACAAAGAATTCACCCTACTCATTGCACCAGAAGGCACCCGCAACAATATTACCTGCCCGAATGCCAAACCCATCAAAACCGGATTCTGGCACATTGCCAAAGCCGCTGGCGTGCCCATTATCCTGATGCTGTCAGATGCTGCTGCCAAACGTGGCCAGATGGTGGCAAAGCTGTTTCCTTCTGATTCCATTCGCGATGACCTGATCAGAATCAGGGATCTGTACGCCCCTTACGGTGTCAAACTGGATATCGGCGAAGCCTGAGCTTCTTCATTCCTGATATCAGTAACCCTGACCTCAGCGCCTCCTGAACTCATAACCCTGAGGGGGCGACGTCAAGCACAGCATTTCTTGAATTTTTTACCGCTTCCGCAAGGACAGGGATCGTTTCTGCCGGGGTCCAGCTCAAGCCATTCGGCATCACCATCCACGTAATACCAACGTCCTTCCTCGCACTGAAAGCGACTTTTCTCACGAAGCTGCATCCATTTCCCCGCCTGTCGAAAGGTCGCTGCGAAGGACACTTTTCCCTTATCAGACTCTGAAGAACTTTCAAGCACGTCAAGCTTATACCATTCCACCTGATCATCATTGCCAAGCGACATTGGCCGTGTACTCGGATGCCACGTATTCAATAAGTACTCCCACATCGAACCGGAAAATGCGGTATAACGCGAACGCATCAACGACTCCGGATCCGGGGCTGCCTGGCCCAGATGATAAATCTCACAACATACCTGGTAGTTCTTCCCTGATCCGCAGGGGCATAGCAAATTGGATGATGGGGTCATTTTATTCCTGTTTCTTTTTAAGAACCGCAATCCTTTAAAGCTTCGGACATAGCGGAATAAACATTATATAGCGGGCAATATAACAAAAATCTTTCACTGCGACATGCATAGCCAGAAAAAAACCATACATAAACACATATTATCAATATCGATAAAAATAACCCAAATATAAAACCCATAAACAATTTTGATTTAATTATATAAATTTTATTAGTTTTACATCCTCTCTTTCACTTCGCAAAATCACATAGTCCAAAGCTCAATCTAATTATGATTATCATGGGCATCAAATCAATTCAAAAACATCAATACATATATTAATAAAAACTCTATTTGAAGGTAAGCAATGAATAATTTCACTAGACATGCACTATGCATGGCTCTTGCCACAGCACCACTCTCAAGTTATGCCGTCGATCTGGGAACTTACCACGGCGTCGATCTTAATCTTACATTGCAGGTAAATCGGGCATTAATGTATGCCGATGACGGCAATGATACCGAACTGTTTTTCGTTGATAACATCAACAGCAATACCCGCTTTAATCTAAAAGCAGAAACAGTACTCGAAGGCGGAACCAAGGTCGGAGGCCAGTTCGAAGCGGAATACCCGTCAAACTCTTCCTACAGTGTCAACTTTGACAATAAGTCGACCCGCCCTGAATTAGGCGAAAGACATATGGAAGTCTGGTTTGCTGACGATTGGGGCAAAGTTACCATCGGCCAGGGAGACGGCGCAGCCAATGGCATTATGGAAATGGATCTATCAGGTACGGGCGTTATCAACTGGGCCGATCCTTCTCTGCTGGGTGGCGGTATTCAGTTCAACCGTACCGGCCCCACCATCGGCTCTACTATGAATAACCTGGACTTCGAATCCCGTTACGATCGTCTGCGCTATGACACGCCAAACTTTGGCGCCTTCGGCATAGCCCTCAGTCAGGGGGTCAAAGGCAGCAGTGATATTACCGAGATCGGCCTGAGATTCAATCATACCACCGACAGCGGTCTGGCGTTTAAAGGCGGGCTCGGCTATTCCACAGAGAATACAGAGGACGGCAATGCTGCCGGTGATGAAAATACGGTAGGTGGTTCAGTCGCCGTATTATTGCCTGGTGGCCTGAACGCCGCTATCGCGATTGGTAAATCCGGCGACGATGATGAAGCCAATCCGGATGCCGAGTTCAAATCTGCCAAGATCGGCTATAAGACTGGCAAACACGCCGTTTCCCTGCTTTACGCCATCACCGACGACAGAGCCCAACAGAACGATCAGGCTGAGGCTGTCAGTCTGGGCTATGTTTTTGCAGTACGCAAAGGCATTGACCTGTATGCATCCTACAAGGTGCATAGTCTGGATAGAGACGGGGAAGATTTTGAAGATATTTCAATCCTGACGACAGGCGTGCGCTTAAAACTATAGCAGACGACAGTCCAGCTGATCGTTAGTACTTTGGAGAAATACCAGACTAAAAAGGTACAGGGATGTACTGAGAATATAAATGACTCAGTCAATTAATGCATACGATTCCACCAACATTTCGTCCCCCCAAGGGCCTGCAATTCCAATATTAGTGCCCTCAAACGAAGTGTTCTGAAATTAAGACGTGATATTCATGAATATCATTACTACGAAAGCGTTCCACTTTTAATCATTTTTCTTCCCATTGACTAGACCGTACTTCGTCACCCAGGGATGGGATCTTTTTACGCCCTTTAAGTTTTTTTAAAGTCAAACTTTCTGAGAATTCAGCCGCAGGCGCTTAAAATGGTCACGGAATAATGAAAATACTCCGACCTTCCAATTTCCTCATCATATTATCAGGACTAATCAATGCATAACCCCGCAGAATCAATTCGCGCCTATCTCTATGCCAAAGACAGGAACCAACCCCACAGAATGGCACAGGCCTTCTCCGAAAACGCGTCCCTGGAAATGAATATCAGAACAGAAGCGATCTCTTTTCCTTCGTCCGTTCTAGGTCGTGAAAACATTACCGATGTGTTGGTACGACGTTTCGCCCAAACCTATGAAAACGTGTATACCCTTTGCCTGTGTCCGCCACCGGAAAACCATGTCACCAGATTCAGTTGTCGCTGGCTGGTGGTCATGTCAGAAAAGCCAAATCGACAGATCAGAATCGGATGCGGCGGCTATGACTGGACATTTCAACGGGAGACATCTCTGGCCGAGCATCTGACCATCACGATTGAAGACATGCAGGTCATGCCACCTGAATCTCTGAAGGGATTCATAGATGGGGTATCGGTTCTCCCCTATCCATGGTGTCCGACCGAACAAATATTATCCGAATGGCCGCAATCAGCTGAATTGGAGAATATTCGGCAATACCTTGGTCTGTGAGTTAGCCGGTAAGAGAGTGAGCGATGTAACCTGATGAGATGACCGGGACAGTCGACCACCTTGTGGCCCCTGTCCCGGTTTATTTAGGCGTGTAAATTAAGAACAGAGTTAAAGAGAATAAGTTAATAGAACTGTTCAGGGAGCCAGGTCGCAATTTCGGGAAACAACACCAGCCCGATAATCAGTGCGATCATGGCAACAACGAAGGGCATAGCCCCAATTAAAACCTGATTCAGGGAACCTCGGGAACGCACGCCCTGGACCACGTATAGATTCAATCCCACAGGCGGCGTGATCAAGGCCATTTCCAGCAGCACCATGACCACAATACCGTACCATACCGGACTAAATCCCAATTCAATCATCAGTGGTGCAGTAATCGGAATCGTCGTCACCATCATTGACAAAGTCTCCAGAAAGCACCCCAGGATCAGGTAGAAAAGAACCACAGCGGCAAAGGTCTGTAACGGCGTCCATCCCTGACTGAGAACAAGACTGGTCAGTTTGTCAGTCAGGCCTATCGCTGCCAGGACAAAGTTGAGAAAGTAGGCAGCCAGGATAATCAGAATGACCATGGATGAGGTCCGCACGGTACCTTCAATGGCTTCTCTCAACATATCCAGCGACAGGCTACGGTATAACGCGGCGAGTATGATCGCCGCCATAACCCCCACCCCGGCGGCCTCTGTGGGCGTGGCTATTCCCGCATAAATAGATCCCACCACAATCAGGAAGATCGCCAACGGAGGCAGCAGATTCTTTAAGGACCTCATTCGTGCTGACCAGCTCGACTTCTGCCGACGCCCGCCCCATCCCGGCCGCACCAGACATATCAAAAACACCGTCAAACCAAAGATGAGCGCCAATAGAATGCCGGGTAAAAAGCCCGCCAGATACAACTGTGGCACAGAAGTATCCGTTAACATTCCATAGATAATCATATTGATCGACGGAGGAATCAGAATGCCCAGAGTACCTCCTGCTGCGAGAGTTCCCAGAAACAATGGTTGCGCATAGGCATAACGCTCACCCTGGGGGATGGCAACGGTTCCCACGGTCGCGGCGGTTGCCACACTGGAACCGGAAGTCGCTGAAAATGCCGCACATGCGCCAATATTCGCATGCATTAGACCGCCCGGCAGCCACCCCATCCATTTTTCCATGGCATCATACAAGCGCTCAGCCATACCGGCCCGAAGCATGATTTCACCCAGCAATACAAACATGGGTATAGCAACCAGAAGAAAATCCGTATTGGTTGACCAGAAAATTTCACCACTGGCCTTGTATAGCGGCAACATGGAGTACATCTGATCCAACGCCAGTCCAAGTACACCCATTGTGGCCGCGACCGGAACCGATAGCGCCAGCAGGATCAACAGAATCAAAGCAGCATTAACAAGCATGGCGCCTCTCCTCTTTAATATGATCGATCACACTGGCTACCTCGTCATGAACTTCTTCTTCCACGGTTCTTATCCCCGCTATCGCACTCACCTCTTTGTGATCGCCCCGCCACAGCAGCACAAGGACTCTCGTCAGGAGAATCAACAGAACACACATGAAAATGATAAATCCTGCCGCCCAGAGTCCCTGAGGAATCATGAGTGGTGTCTGCAGAGGAGTATTGGCAGTGGCTCCTACCGAAACCGACTCAAACCAGACCCCGATAGCAAACCAGGTGACAAAGGACATAAACGCCCCCACCAGGATCAGCCCAAGCATATCCAGCCATATGGTAAGTTTGCCCGGAAGACGCGCGTACAGCGCATCTATACGGATATTGGCCCGGCTCAACAGGGCAAATGAAAGCCCCCAACTGGTGGTTATTGCCAGGATATACCCGGCAATTTCATCGCTGCCACCCATCGAGATATTGAACAGTTTGCGTAAAATCACATCCACAGTGGTAATGGCCGCGGACAGCAATAGCAATCCACCACCTACCCATGCCGAGATCCGACTCAACTTTACTGCCATACAGTAGAGTCTCTCCATCGGTTATCTCCTGATTCTGGCTGAAATCACTTTGCCAACGGTGTCGTTGAACTCTGCAGCACAGGCTTCGCCACAGCGTTCAGCCCACTTCTTCAGTACAACCTCATCCAGAACCCTCGCCAGCTCAACCTTGTCATCTCTGGATACCTCCACCAACGTCATATCCGCCGACTGGCCATAGTCGCAACGTCCTTCACCGGTATTGCAGGCGATTCCCTGTTCACTTTCCTTCCCGGCTTCACTCCAGATGCGGTCTTCTAGGGAGGCGATTTCCTGTTCCAGGAAAGCTTTCACCCGATCATCAAGATCATTCCAGGCATCATAGCTCACGCCGTGAACCACCTGACTCCAACCAACAGGCAAAGCGTAAAGATAATGGCTGACCTCATACCATTTGGATGAGTAACCAGAAAGCGCTCCGGTAATGGCACAATCCACCACACCGGTCTGCATGGCCTGCACCACTTCACCAAAAGACAGTGTCACCCCTACACCACCAAAAGCTTCAACAAACTCCGCCAAAGTCCGGTTAGCTGTCCGGACCTTTTTTCCCTCGAGATCTGTCAAGCCGCTGATGGGACTCTTGCAGTAAAGTACCTGAGCTGAATAGGGCCATATGCCAAGGAGTTTGACGTTGTACTTGTCTTTGTAGAGCTTCGCCAAAACGGGCCTGTAAGCGTTGGAAACTCGTCGGGCTGTCGCGATATCCGGACTGAGCCCGGCCAGGTCAATAGCTTCATTCCTTGGATTGTCGCTGGCCAGATATCCCAGCACAGTGGATCCGAAGTCCAGTACGCCCTGCTTCATCAGGCGGCCGATTTCGCCCCCCTTCAACCCCATTTCATTAAAACCTTTGATCTCAGCGGTAATGGCTCCGCCGGATTTTTCCGTCACTTCCTGTTCCCAAAAAGGCTGCTCAAAGTTTTTGTATTGAGACAGGTTGCTCCAGGTTCCGACGACTGTCAGATGGGTTTTCGGCAATTCCTGTGCACTGGCCACCCCGGTAAAACAGGTGAAAACCAAGGCTATTATTGTTTGAATCAGGCTTTTCATCGCATTGTCCTCTGGTGATTATTTTTATAGCACTGCAGGTTTCAAAGTACTGCCAGCGCTCCATTCAATAATTCGGTAATCAGCATTGAACCCGGCGAATGTGTGATGCAAAAAGGAGGCTTCACTTCTGAAATAATAGCCTGTGGAGTGACACCACACCCCCAGAAAAGAGGAATTTCGTCCTCAAGTATTTCAGTGGGTTCGCCATAATCGGGTTTGGATATATCCGTAATCCCAATCTGGGCAGGATTGCCGATGTGAACCGGGGCTCCATGCACATTGGGAAACCGTGAGCAGACCTGAATGGCCCGGATGGCATCAGACGCTTTCATGGGACGCATAGACACGACCAGCGGGCCTCTGAAACGCCCCGCGGTGAGGCAGGGTATATTGGTCCGATACATGGAAACATTCCGCCCCTGATCAATATGCCGCAGACGGATTCCCGCCTCCTGCAACGCCTGCTCAAAAGAGAAAGAGCATCCTATGGCAAATCCGACCAGATCATCCCGCCACAGGTGACGAATATCGCTGAGCTCTTCAATACATTGACCATCATGCCAGACACGATAAAGAGGCAGATCTGTGCAAAGATCAATCTCCGCTCCGACCATCGGCAGCCTGGAACTACCCGGCTCTGTCACCCCCAATAAGGGGCAGGGTTTGGGGTTATATAGACAGAATCGAAGAAAGTCCTCAGCCCAATCCTTGGGAAAAATTGCCAGGTTGGCCTGCACAAAGCCGGGCGCCATTCCTGAGGTCTGGCCGGTATAGCTACCGGTTCTGATCGCATCCCGAAATCCGCCATCAGAAGTATTGATACTGATCACCACGTTCAATTCTCCAACAATCAATATGATTAAGAATTAAACTACGGCATAATCAATAAAAACAAATTATATATAATGATACTCAGTGATCACATTTTATTATCAGTGACAAACTGGAGCCTAAAGAATGATTGACCTGAAAAATCTCGAAACCTTTATCTGGGTTGCTCAATTGGGAGGATTCAGACTTGCTGCGCAAAGGCTTCACACTACTCAGCCGGGAATTTCCCAGCGCATTGCAGCTTTGGAAAATGAGTTGGGCGTCAAATTGTTTGAACGGGACTCTCGGCGGGTAATTCTCACGACGAAAGGCCGGGAACTGATTCCGTACGCCGAACAAATGCTGAGACTACGGTCTGAAATTCTGGATATCGCAGAGTCACACCAGGCCTACAGTGGCAATGTCCGGATGGGGGTATCAGAAACCATTGTTCATACCAGCCTGATCAAGCTCGTGGAGGCAATTCGCAGCACTTACCCGATGATTACCCTGGATATTGAAGTGGATGTATCCCGTAATCTTCGCGAAAATCTACTGAAAGGAGCGCTCGATATTGTCTTTTTGCTCGGTCCCATACAGGAACCCAATGTCTGTAATTTTGATCTTGCCAGCTATCCATTGAACTGGGTAGCCAGCCCTAAACTCCAGTTGCATGAAAAGCGCCATACCCTAAAAGAACTCGCTCATTATCCCGTAATCACCTACCCCAAAAACACGCTCCCACACATGGCCATCCGGGATGTATTCTCAGCGGCGAAACTTCAGAACGTCAAAATCTACGGAAACACGTCTCTTGCTGCCATGGTAAGGCTTTGTGCCGAGGGAGTGGGAATTGGCGTTATCCCCTCGAGAGTCATCGGCCGGGAACTGGACAACCAGGAACTGGAACTCATTGACGTGGCCGGCGGCGAGCTACCGGAAATGAGCTTTACGGTCAGTTATATGCAAACGCCGGACGCTCATTTACTCCAGGCCATCACGGAGCTGGCTCTTGAGATCAATCATTCAATATAACATCAACAGAGTGTCAGAAACCGGCATACATTTGTTATTCATATGACTCTCTCCTAATCTTAATCAGGTAAGCGCCTGTGGCTGAATTTACTAACGCAGTGGCCAGCATTTTGATTAACTTCAACAGATTGAGAGCCAGTCATTCTAGCAAATGGAAATTTAGAAAGTTTGTCTCAGGCACTTTAGAATTTGTTGGCGTTGCGGATGACGTTCATGCTGGAGCTTCATTTTGTTCTCTGTAAAACGGAGAGACCGCGATGTACGCATACTTCATAAACGATCGATAGTTCTGCAGGGAGTAAAATGAGACCAAGTCCTGCGGGCTGGTGCCCCTTTAGTGGGTATAAAGCATGAAAAACGGTCACTCCATGTCGCTCGGCGTTCATTTAGAATGACGAAACTTCACTTCTCGCGCCGCGATTGGGCCGTTTTCAGGTTCTACGTGAGCATCATCTGTAACGTTAACAGACCCTAGCCATAGCCATAGCCATAGCCATAGCCATAGCCATAGCCATCATGCAGTGAGGGTAAATTTGTATGAAGAATATTATTAATATGAAGAAACTGCTGTATTCATATTTAGTGTCACTGACACTGCTGTTTCCTGCCGGAACCAACGCATCGGAATATGTATTCGTATCATTGGAATTTCCACCACTGGAGTATACAGGGGACAATGGAAAACCAACCGGAATCGCTGTCGACATTGTCAGGAAAATCATGGCCTCCCTGGGACACCAGGTAGAAATCAATATCCACCCCTGGAGCAGATCTCTGGATCTGGTCAGGAAGGGTAATGCAGATGCCATATTTACCGCCTACAGAACCCCGGAACGAGAAACATTCCTGGACTACTCAAATGAAGTGTTGATTCAGCAGACTGTGTCTCTTTACGCCAAAAAAGGCAGTACTATCACTTTCAGCGGCGACCTCTCCACCCTGAGAGACAAACAGATTGGAGTGGTCTCAACCATCAGCTATGGGGTTCGATTCGACCAATTGCGTGAGTCTCTCAATATCCAGCCCGTTCAAAAACTTGAACAGAATTTTCAAAAACTGTTGTTGGGTCGTATCGACTTGTTCATCAGCAGCAAATGGGTTGCTGACTGGAAACTGCAAACAGCGGGGATGACCGACCACATTACCAGGTTGCCCACCGAGGTTGAGAGCATTCCCAGCTTTATAGGATTTTCAAAGAAACAGGGATTAACCCGTCTACGAGATGACTTTGACCGTGAACTGATCAAGTTAAAAAACAATGGAGAATACGAAGAAATCCTGAAACGTTATAACATGTAAAAACCTTAACTCCATTCCCTCCTTTTCCATACCTGTATTCAAATTAATCAATTATTTTTATTCAAGACAATAAATTTAATCGTCTTTACACCTAAGATCACATACCACAATAATTATAAACACCAGAAGATGAATTCTCCGATATATTATTTGACCTTGATGCCACTATTCGCCATAAGCACAGAGAAGTAATATCTCAGAAAATTTGTATTTAGTGACTTACTAATACGCCATGGAATATTAAATCTGAATCAAACATATATTCTTATTACTATAGATAAATATTCATAATGATTACTTCCACAAAAGTCGCTTCTTTATCAGATTGCTTATTGGTCGCTTTGATGGCAATACTTTCAGGCTTTCTGGCTTTATCGAGCCTTTATACTCTGTGCCAGTATGCCAAAACTCACGCCCTGAATGCTGCGACCACAGATCCCTGGTTTGCCGGTTTTCTTGTATTTTTTATCTTCAGCATTCTGATATCTGTTTCAAATACGAAGACTTTGCTCTGTGTACTTCCTGAATTCCTCAGAAAACTAAGGAACTGGTTGCCATTTGCTCGATTAATAAAGGATCCAGACTAACCTAGATAGATAGCGATGTATCCTGTCTGACAGGATCATCCTCTCAGCCTGAAACTAGGGACGACAACCAATAATGTGCAATTACATCGGGAGATAGCCTATGAAACTTGTACCCAGCTTTGTCATGTTGCTTTTTCTGGCCTGGCATTCACCAGTTTTTGCTGATGAGGTAAAACTGGTCACCCTTCAATACCCGCCCTACCAGTTCCAAGAGGGAAGCCAGATTAAAGGAATGGTCGTTGATATCGTCAATGAAGCATTCAAACGCCTGAAAATGGATACCCAGATTCGTCTCAATGCCTGGCCCCGTTCACTGGCCATGGTCAAAGAGGGACAGGCTGATGCCATTTTCACCGCCTATAAGAATCCGGAAAGAGAACAATTCCTGGATTACTCAAAGACCGTGCTAATGCCGCAGGAGGTTGTTCTTTTTGTCGCCAAGGACAGCCCCATCCAGTTTAATGGAGACCTTACTTCACTGGCAGAATACCGAATTGGCATTGTCCGGGATATCAGCTACGGAAGCGCTTTTGATGAGGCACGTAAAAACGGCACATTCAAAAAACTGTCCGAGGCCACTAATCTTGAACAGAGTGTGAAGAAATTCCAGTCCGGCCGGATCGACATTCTGATCAGTAACAAGTACACAGCTCTGGCAATGTTTAAACAGCTGGGGCTGGGAGGCCAGTTCAAGGTTCTGGATCAGGAGGTTCAAAGCGTTCCCAGTTACATTGCCTTTTCCAAAGCCAATAACCTTGCAGACTTACGTGACAGGTTTGATGGTGTATTACAGGAGATGATGTCAGACGGAACTTACGACAGCATCATAAAAACCTACTCAGAATAAGCAGCAGATCCATTAACAGGCTACCCTGCGTGGGCTGAAAACAGCCCCGCAGTTTCTCCGATACGACTCAACTCCCCAATACCTGACGAATAATCACAACGAACCCAATGGTTTCTCTTGGCAGGCCTGCTCTGTTGAGAGCATGCCACAGGATTCCTTTACCCAAAAATACGGGGCTCAACAATGAAAAAACTCAACTTTCGAATAAAAATCCTCATCCTGACGTTGCTACCACTCATTGTCATCAGTAGTTTAATGATCGGATTGGTCGTCCGTCAGATGGACCAACTGGGCGGCCATAATGTTGCCAATTTCTCCGACAAGTTTTATGAACTCCGCCGCAAGGAAATCAAGAACTACACGAATATTGCCGTTACCTCACTCAAACATATCACTACCCCGGAAAACAGAGAAGATAAGGAATCTCAGGAGCAGGTCAGGCAAATTATCCGGGATATGGCCTATGGTAATAACGGTTACTTTTTCGGATATGAAAAATATACGACACAGGCTCATCCCAACATTCAGCTTGAAGGGGCCAACCAGGAGAATATGACAGACCCCAATGGGGTGATGATTATTCAGGAGCTATATAACAAAGCCCGTTTGGGCGGAGGATTCTCCCACTACGTCTGGATGAAGCCGTCCCTGAACCGAGAGGTCGATAAGATTGGCTATGCCCAAAACCTGGACTGGTGGGACTGGTGGATCGGGACAGGACTCTATGTGGACGACATCGAAGATACCATTGCCGAGATTCAAGATTCCGTGGACCAGAGTATTTCCACCTCACTGCAGTTGATTTTGGGTACTTCAGGGTTGGCCATTATTATTGTCGGAATTATTGGCGCCCGCATGACCCTGAACGAAGGCAAACTGGCTGACGAGCAGTTGCAGATGCTGTCCCACAAAGCCATCGAAGCTCAGGAAGAGGAGCGTCGCAAAGTTGCCTATGAGTTGCAGAAGAACATTGCCCAGTCACTTTATACTGTCCGCTCGAAGCTGGTACATACCAGCCAATCCGGAACCGCCAATAATACCGAAGCCGACCAGGAAACAACGGAATCCCTCAGACTGCTGGACAGTACCATTCAGGATCTTTCCCGGATATCAGGAGAACTGCATCCCGTGATACTGGAAGAGAAAGGGCTTGGCGAGGCATTAAAAGCGCTGACTGATGATGCCGGCACAAGAAGTGAAATCCAGTTTTCCTGTAAGGAAACCGGCTCATTAACCCGGTTACGGCAAGATCTTGAAAGCGCGCTTTACCGAATTGCCAAGGAATCCATAGACAACATTATCGAACATTCAAAAGCCACCAAAGCAGAGATTCGCCTGAATCAGAGCAAAAGTAAACTGACTCTCAAGATTCAGGATAATGGTTCAGGATTCGATATGACGGATACGCAACGCAAAACACTGTCGGCCGGCGTGGGCCTTAACGACATGCATGCGCGGGCACAACTGCTGGGTGGGAAATTGTCAGTATTCTCTTCCAAAGGTGCAGGCACCTTAATCAAAGTGGAGGTTCCTGTTTAGGAATCAGCAGCCTACCGGAGCGTACAGGCCAGAGTGGCGACCGTACGGAAAAATGGATCTGTACGGTTAGCCACTGCATATTCCAAATCAGGCAGATTCTTGCTGGGATTCAGCCTGATCAACTCGCCACTCGACAACTCTTTTTCGACCGCCGCCAGAGGCAGAATTCCGATTCCGATACCGTCGACAGCCATATGGATCATCGTCGCAAGTGAACTGAGCCCATTAATTCTGACTGTCGGCATGTTGACTGCATTAAATAATTCCTGGAGCTGAGTGTAAGGCTTTGATTGACGTGGATAGGTGATCAACGGAAATCGGGCCAGGTCATGCAGGTCAAGCTCCGTCCCGGGATCAGTCAACCGTGGGCTTGCCACCCAGGCCAGTGGATAACTGCAAAACGGTTGGAATTCGATATCCGCATCTTCCAGCGCATCCGTCAGAAACGCCAGATCCAGTTCCCCGGTTACCAGCTTGTCACGTAGAATAGTGGACTGATCCACGATCAATTCGATTGAGAGCCCCGGATAATGGCCGTGCAGTGCGTTGAGAAACTTGGCAACCCATAAATGAACCACCGTCTCTGTCGCCCCCAACCTCATGGTCTGGCGACAGCTGTTTCGTTCACCGGCAACATACTGCATTTCTTTCAACAAGGCAGCGATTCTCTCCGCATACGGCAGAAGAGCATATCCCTTGGACGTTAAACGAACCCGTTTATCAGACCGGTCAAACAGTTCGGAACCAACATCTTCCTCAAGCTTGGCAATCCGGGTGGATATCGCAGGCTGTGTAGTGTGCAGTACCTCACTTGCCGCTTTGAAAGTTCCATACTTAACTATCGCTAAAAAGGCATCCAAATTTTTCGTATTCATATGCTTATCTTCTGAAAAATCGTGCTCAATGAAACGCCAGCCCCCCCTTCACATATGGGCTCCGGCGCGTTTGCCTAACGAAAAGATAAGTCCCTTAAAAAAGGCCCTGAACGACAGGGCCAACCAAGACCGAGGGTACGGCATGGAAAATCGTCACCCACCCATTTGATCAGGCAGGGCTGTCACGATCTCGGGGAACACTGTCACAATTAACAGCGCGACCAGCATCAGCAAAAAGAACGGAAGTGCCGACTTGGATATTTGCAGGATATTGCGCCCGGTAAGGTTCTGCAGGACAAACAGATTGAATCCCACTGGCGGCGTAATCTGAGACATTTCCACGACGATCACCAGGAATATCCCAAACCACAGCGGATCAATTCCCGCCTGCTCCACCATCGGCATAATGACGGATGTGGTCAGCACTACCACGGAGATGCCATCCAGAAAACATCCCAGGACGATAAAAAACAGTGTCAGTGCAAACAACAATGCATAAGGCGACAACTCCAGCGTGGAAATCCAGGATGCCAGGGATTTTGGAATACCTGAAAACCCCATGGCGACAGTCAAAAATGCTGCCCCTGCCAGAATAAAAGCAATCATGCAGGAGGTCTTGGTAGCCCCCATCAGCCCTTCGATAAAACTTTTCCGGTTTAATGATCCGGTAAAGTAAGAGAACACCAGAGAGAGCAACACGCCCACTGCCGCCGCATCCGTCGGAGAAGCAATGCCTGAATATACCGAACCAATGACGCCGGAAATAATCAGCACCACAGGAATCAAACGACGGGATCGATTAACTTTTTCCTTGAACGGCAGAACCTCTTCCTTGGCTAGGTTTTCCTTTGGCTGTCGGAGTGACCAGATCATCACATAGCCCATAAACAGGATCACCAGCAGCAACCCTGGCAGAACACCGGCAATGAACAACCGTGCAATGGACTGTTCAGTCGCCACCCCATATACAATTAAAACAATCGAGGGTGGAATCAGAAGGCCCAGCGTGGCAGACCCGGCCAGGGTTCCGATAATCATATTCTGCTGATAGCCGCGGCCGGAAAGTTCCGGAATGGTCATCTTGCCGATGGTCGCGGCTGTAGCAGCAGAAGACCCGGATACTGCCGCAAAAATGCCGCTGCCCAGAATATTCACGTGAAGCAAGCGACCGGGTATCCGCCCCATCCAGGGTGCCAGACCACTGAAAAGGTCTTCAGAAAGTCGCGACCGGAACAGTATCTCCCCCATCCAGATAAACAATGGCAACGCAGCCAAAGCCCAGGAATTACTTGCTCCCCATACGGTGGTCGCCAACACGTCTCCCATAGGCGCGGAAGAAAACATCATCATTCCGGCCATGCCTACCAACATCAAAGACAAAGCCACCCATAGCCCGCCGCCAAGCAATGCCAGCAGCAAAATTAACAAAAAAACGGTGCTGAGAAGTTCCATACCCACTACTCCCCTTCATACATGGTTGTTGGAGCTTCTTTTTCGAGCAGGGCTTCCTCACCCTTGCCGTGATAACTGGGCTTTTCCCCAGATAACACACAAACAATATCGTCGATAAATGATATGGACAGAATGATCAATCCCAGCAGCATGGAAAACTGTGGAATCCACAATGGTACCGAGATAATGCCCGCAGACAGATCTTCATAAATAAAGGAATCCCAGACCAGTCGTCCGGTATAAAAAGCAAAGTAGATCGTCAATACTCCGCCGGTCAGCAGACTGGCGACTTCAAAAACATGACGCCATTTGGGGCTCAGTTGGTGAAGCATCAGGGTCACGCGAATGTGACCTCCTGCACGCATGGTATAGGCAAGTGCCAGGAATGATGATGCGGCCAGGAAAAACCCCGTGAAGTCCGCATAAGATGGTATCGACAGACCGACCGCATCAAAACCGGACAGAATCAACAACCGATCGACTAGGTTCATAAACACCTGAGCAGCGACCAACAAGCAGATCCCCAGAATAAAGACTGCAGCCAGACCTGCGCCACAGGTATATATAACGTCTAATATACGACGCATTATGTACTCCCCCTCAACGAACGAGGTAAACAGCTCTACTGATTACCTCAATTCGGGATCATCAATGTTGAAAGTTTACTTGGCGTTATATTGTTCCAGAATGGCCCGACCTTCCGGTCCGGCTTCAGAAACCCAGTAATCAATCATCTGGCTTCCAAGCATCTGGAATTCTTTCAACATTTCAGAAGTGGGTTCATGTACTGCCATGCCGTTGTCAGCAAGAACTTTGGTTTGTTCCGTGGTTTCCTGGCGGCTCATTTCCCAACCGCGTTTCTCGGCGGCCGCCGCTGCTTGCAGGACCGCTTCCTGTACCGATTTATCCAGTCGACGGAAGGTCCGCTTGTTGACCACGACAACATTTTTTGGCAACCAGGCACGAATATCATAATAATGGTTAACAAAGTCCCAGGCTTTGGAATTCGCACCAGTGGAAGGCGACGTCATCATGGCTTCCACGTGACCGGTCGCAAACGCCTGGGGAATATCAGGTACTTCCACTTGTGTCGGTGCCGCTCCCATTTGGCTGGCAAGCCGCTCAAGGGTGGCATTATAGGCGCGGAATTTCACACCTTTCAGGTCTTCCACACTGCTGACTTCCTTGCGGACATACAACCCTTGCGGGGGCCAGGGTACAGAGTAGAGAATCATCAAGCCCTGCTTGTCCAGCAACTTGGATACCACCTTTTTCTGGGCTTTCCATAGTTTGTCTGCATCTTCATAACTGGTCGCCAGGAATGGCTGCGAATCCACACCGAATACGGGGTTTTCATTGGAAAGAAGAGACAGGAAGAATTCACCGATGGGCACTTGGCCACCACGTACAGCATTCTTGATATCCGCGTGCTTGAACAGGGATCCTGCCGTATGAACTTTGATTTTCAACTCGCCTTTGGTGCTTTCCTCTACATCCTTGGCAAACTGGATAATATTCTGGGTATGGAATGTTTTATCAGGGTAAGGGGTGGGCATATCCCACTCGTCCGCCTGGGCTGTCCCCACAGCGAATACAGTGAAAATAACGCCGGCAATTTTAAGGAATAATTTATTCTTCATCGTTACGCCTCTTTGGAAGATTTCTGGTGTATGACCTCTACAACATGCTGTTTATTTTTATTGAGTGTAGTTAGCGTCCGTCCAGAAACAGGCATCAAAGGCTGTTTCTTATTTTTACGCAGGAATCGTTTTTTCAACCACTCCAAAACAACACAACAAAATTAATATCATTTTATTGACAATTTGTCGATAATTTATTTCTAATGTATTTACACATTCATGATGAAGCTTGGCTAGCGATTAAAAATCGTTAGCGAGGCAACTTCAACGCAGGTCGTTTTACAGCAGCCTGCTAGAGCTCATGATTCTACGAACACATGATGTAACCCAGTAACAGCATTCGGAGTCACGCAATGAACAACAATAATTCTGGTCGCTGGCAGTTTTGGATCGATCGTGGTGGCACATTTACAGATTTGGTCGCACAACGCCCGGACGGTTCCACCACCACCCATAAACTTCTGTCAGAAAATCCTGAACGCTATCAAGATGCCGCCGTACAAGGCATTCGCGAATTACTGGGTGTAAAAAACGGTGATCCGATACCCGCAGAGAAAATTGATTCCGTGAAAATGGGGACCACCGTTGCCACCAATGCCCTCCTTGAACGTAAAGGGGACCGCACACTACTATTGATTACCAAAGGTTTTGCCGATGCTCTCCGTATCGGTTACCAGACGCGCCCTAATCTATTTGCCAGAAATATCGTCTTACCGGAACTTCTGTATGAACAAGTGGCTGAAGTTGATGAAAGAATACTCGCCGACGATACCGTTCAGGAGAAGCTCGATCCGGAGTCCGCTCGTAAAGCTCTGACTGCTGCTTACGAAAACGGAATACGTAGCGTCGCCATTGTATTCATGCATGGTTATCGCTACCCGGAGCATGAACTCGCAGTTGCAGAACTGGCCAGAGTCATCGGATTTACGCAGGTCTCCGTTTCCCATCAGGTCAGCCCGCTGATGAAATTGGTCGGCAGAGGGGATACTACTGTAGTGGATGCCTACTTATCACCAATTCTGCGCCGATATGTAGATCAGGTGGCTGGAGATCTTGGCGATGCCCGCCTGATGTTTATGCAATCTAATGGCGGCCTGACCGAAGCCCATAAGTTTCAGGGCAAAGATGCCATTTTATCTGGTCCGGCCGGCGGTGTTGTCGGTATGGTAAGGTCCGCAGCCATGGCGGGTTTCCACAAGTTGATTGGCTTCGATATGGGTGGCACCTCCACTGATGTCTCTCATTACGATGGGGAATTCGAACGTAGCTTTGAAACCGTTGTTGCCGGCGTCCGGATGAGAGCGCCAATGCTCAGTATCCATACGGTGGCAGCCGGTGGGGGGTCGGTCCTGCAATATGACGGTAGCCGTCTACGTGTCGGCCCGGATTCAGCCGGCGCCAATCCCGGTCCCGCCAGCTACCGACGTGGTGGTCCGTTGGCCGTCACCGACTGCAATGTCATGCTGGGCAAAATACAGCCCGAATATTTTCCGAATGTTTTCGGCCCTGACGGAGACCAGCCGCTGGACCGAGACGCGGTGGCCAGCCGCTTCAACGCTATGGCCGCTGAAGTGGGCACCAGCCCAGAGGAACTGGCAGAAGGCTTTCTCAGAATTGCCGTCGAAAACATGGCCAATGCAGTGAAAAAGATCTCTGTTCAGAGAGGCTATGATGTTACCGAATACACCTTGTGCTGCTTTGGTGGTGCCGGAGGTCAACACGCCTGCCTGGTCGCCGATGCCCTGGGAATGGAGCGGGTATTTATTCACCCCTACGCAGGTGTACTGTCCGCCTATGGTATGGGTCTGGCAGAAATCAGGGCTATGCGGGAGCAATCCATCGAATTACAACTGAATGAAGATAACCTTCGCATTGTAGAAGACGTCTGGTCAAAACTGGCGGCAGAGTCACAACAGGAACTTCTCGACCAGGATCTGAAAGTTTCTCAGATTAAAGTCATATCAAAAGCTCTGCTTCGTTATGAAGGCACTGACACTGCGTTACCTGTGGTATCGGCAGACGCTGACACTATGCGTCAGGACTTCGAACAACAGCACCGTCAGCAGTTCGGCTTTACCGTCAGCGAGCGTTCACTAATTGTCGAAGCAGTATCTGTCGAGGCTATTGCCGATACAGGTGTCGCGGATGACCCGATTCTGTCCGGTAAGACTTCTCAGGATGAAGCGGAGGTGCTGGCAAAAGTCCAGATGTACAGCCAGGGCGCCTATCGGGAAACGCCGCTGTATAACCGTGACACCTTGAAACCGGAAGACCGCATCAGCGGACCGGCGATCCTGATCGACCGCAACAGCACCACTATCGTGGAACCCGGCTGGCAGGCAGAGATCAATAACCGTGGACATCTGGTACTGGAGCGAGTGGTTCCACAGCAGAACCAGCATGCCATTGGCACCGAAGCCGACCCCATCATGCTGGAAATATTCAATAATCTTTACATGTCGATTGCTGAGCAGATGGGAGGGGTACTTGCCAACACCGCCCATTCCGTCAATATCAAGGAACGTTTCGACTTCTCCTGTGCTGTCTTCGACAGTGAAGGCAATCTGGTCGCCAACGCACCTCACATGCCGGTTCACCTGGGCTCCATGAGTGACAGTATTCGCGCAGTAATCCGCAAATGGCAGGGAGATATGCAGCAGGGGGATGTCTTCGTCCTGAATGCACCCTATAACGGCGGTACTCACCTGCCTGATGTCACTGTGGTCACCCCGGTTTTCAATGACAAAGGCGACAAAGTGATGTTCTACGTCGGCTCCAGGGGACACCATGCGGATATCGGCGGCATCACGCCTGGCTCCATGCCTCCCCACAGTTCGACAGTGGATCAGGAAGGCGTTCTGCTGGATAACCTCAGACTGGTTCAGGCCGGCAGGTTGCTGGAATCTGACATGCGGAAAATTCTGGGTGAAGGAGACTACCCAGCCAGAAACATCAACCAGAATATTGCCGATCTCCGGGCCCAGATTGCCGCCAACGAAAAAGGCGTTCAGGAGCTGCAGCGGATGGTCGAGCATTTCGGCCTTGATGTGGTGCAATCCTACATGGGGCATGTTCAGGATAACGCAGAGGAATCCGTACGCCGGGTAATACACCAGTTGACCTCGGGAACCTTCGAATACCCTATGGATCAGGGCGGTGTCATTCGTGTTTCCATCCATGTGGACAAGGACACCCGTTCAGCCACCCTGGATTTCACCGGCACATCCGAGCAGCAGGCGAATAATTTCAATGCGCCTCTCTCCATCTGCCGGGCTGCCGCACTCTATGTCTTCCGTACTCTGGTAGACGATGATATTCCCATGAACGAAGGCTGCCTGAAGCCCTTGAATGTTATTGTGCCAGAAGGCTGCATGTTGAATCCCACCTACCCTTCAGCGGTAGTGGCCGGAAATGTGGAAACCTCACAGGCCATTGTAGACACGCTTTATGGGGCATTGGGCACCATGGGAGCCTCGCAGGGCACCATGAATAACTTCACCTTCGGCGATGAGATCAATCAGTACTACGAAACCATTTGTGGTGGTTCCGGCGCAGGTCCTGAGTTCGACGGTACTGACGCGGTTCATACCCACATGACTAATTCACGTTTGACGGACCCAGAGGTTCTCGAGTGGCGTTATCCCGTATCGGTGGACGACTTCAGAATTCGTCGAGGCAGTGGTGGAAATGGAAAACATCAGGGTGGAGACGGAGTCATCCGTAAGATTCGTTTTCTTGCGCCGATGTCTGCCGCTATTGTTTCGGGACATCGTCTGGTAGCGCCTTATGGTATGGCAGGAGGTGAACCGGGGCAACTGGGTCACAACCGGGTTATCCGCAGTACCGGAGAAATCCAGGAGCTGAAAGCCGCCGATCAGGTTGAGATGAATGCCGGCGATGTATTCATGATCGAAACCCCAGGAGGTGGCGGCTACGGCGAAGCTTGATCCGCTCACTTTTGTCATGACTCCTTCCCCGAAGACTGGGAGGGAGTCATGATGGCTGGTATCCTATTATTATCCTACTAGTGTGTTGACGTTTCATCGGATACTTAGACGAAGCCTCAACACCATGACCCCACATATACTTAGATAAACGAGACCAGCAAAGCCTATGTCTAAAAAAAACGCGAGTGACGCGCCTTCTGCTCTGGACCTTCCTCCAATTGTTTCCTCCTACCACCTGGCATCAAGCGAAGGCTGGCAACTCAGCGAACTGGAATACGGCCTGTTTATCGCCTTCAATGCATTCAGCCGCTGGATGACACGCTGTATGTCGGCTTCAGGCATAGAGGACCTGGGGCCACTGGACATTATGGTGTTGCACAACGTCAACCATCGCGACCGCCCCAAACGCATTGCCGACATCTGTTTTATGCTGAATATCGAAGACCAGCACACAGTAAACTATTCACTGAAGAAGCTGGTCAAAGGCGGACTGGTGGAAAGTGAGAAACGCGGCAAGGAAGTATTCTACAGCACCACAAAGGCAGGGTACGAAGCTTGTGACGACTATCGCAAAGTCCGGGAACAATGTCTGCTGTCCTCATTAAAGGTCATTGATACGGATACTGACGACTTACGAGTCGCCGCCACGATTCTGAGAAGTGTCTCAGGTCTCTACGATCAGGCAGCCAGAGCGGCAGCGTCGCTTTAAATCAGTGTTATTGGGGACGTTGTCCCCAACCATCCAGATATCCCGTAACACCTTCCCACTTACCGGCCTTTAAAAATCAGCAGATGATTTTTCACAGAGGCTCTGCCATATTCTTTAAACAACTGTTTCCAAGAGCTCTCCTTCAATCAGGGAATTTCACGGATGCTGGAACACGATCCCACACTCGCCATTAATGTCGCTTCGTTCTGTGTTCTGCTGTTTGTTTTGGCAGGAATCCGTCACTTCTCACGCCATAGCATATTACCGTCAGAATCCTGGATTCTGCTGGCGGGACTGCTCTACGGAATGGTGGTTTATCACTTTGATACACTTCCCGCGTTGCACCTTACCCCAGAACTGGTCTTCGCACTTTTACTCCCCATATTGATCTTTTCCAGTGCCCGAACGCTCTCCCCCACCGAAGTAGAACAACATGGCCTCCACGTAGGGTTTCTTGCGACATTCGGGGTTGCCATTACCATTTTTATGATTGGGATGCCCCTGCACTGGCTGATGGATATTCCCTTGATTCATGCAATGCTGCTGGCGGCATCGGTCGCCGCAACAGATCCCTCTGCGGTGAATTCCATATTTCAACGTTTTCGCATGCCCGAAGAGCTGACCGCGTTACTGGAAGGGGAAAGCCTGTTCAATGACGGCACTGCCATCGTGGCGTTTTTAAGCATCGCCGTCGTGGCACTGAGCGCTGGCGAACTTCATGCAGGCGAGCTGACACTCCAATTATTATGGACTCTCGGCGCGGCAGTTCCACTAGGCATGGTTTTGGGCTGGATGGCTTCAAAACTGATTTTAGTATGGTATGAAAGAAACCACTTTGCGGAGCTTTCACTCTCATTGGTCCTGGCATTCGGTAGTTTTCTGCTGGCCGAAAACCTACTGCATATCTCCGGCGTGGTGACCACGATGTTTGCTGCCTGGGCGTATATCAGGGTTCGGGGTAAACCCACAAAGAAAGAGTCTTTTTCAGCCTACTGGAATTATTTAAACGAGCTTGCGGGCAGTGTGCTGTTCTTTATTCTGGGAGTGACCGCTGGACTGCATCAGTTCCCGCTTTCCTGGGCCATTCCGGGGGTGATTGTCATATTACTCGTCTCGAGAGCGTCATTAATTTACGGTAGTGGACTGCTGTTTCGGGTTGTCGGTCAACCACTCCCCACCCGCTGGCAGCATATCCTGACCCTTGGAGGGCTGCGTGGAGCCGTCTCCTGTGCATTAGTACTAATGATCCCTGTCAACTACCCGTACAGAGAGGATATGCTGTGCCTTGTTCTCGTACTATGCCTGTTCACGTTGGTCATCAACCCAGCCGTTTTACAGATTTATCTTCGGAAAAATCATCTGTAATCGTCCAGACAGTCTCAATCTCAATGACGGGCATATCGATTCTGAACAATTAATCCCGCAATGATCAACACTAAACCAGCCAGCGTCGTCATGTAGATATGCTCGCCCAGAATAAAATGAATCAACACCAATGAAATAAAGGGCGAGATAAAAATCAGGTTACCGATACGGCTGGCATGATTCGTTGATTTCATTGCCAACAGCCAGAAGACAAAGGTAATTCCCATCTCGAACGTTCCGACATAGACTGCACTGAGCAGAGGTTTAACTTCTGTCTGAAGCGGCCAGGCCAGAATAAGTGTCAGTGGCAATGCCATTAGAAAGTTCTGAAACAAGCCGCTAACGGGATCCCTTTTATCAAGAGAGTTCGCAATCCAGTACCCGGCCCAAAGCAAAGTGCTCAGAATTGCCAGGCCCAGCCCGATCAGAGACAAAGGCAACTGATCCGAAGATCCCCCCATGGAGATGGTCACAACGCCAGAATAACCCAGTGCCATGGCAATAAAGTCTGCTTTCGAGATTCGGTGTCCAAGAAAAATCACGGCCATGAAAGCCAGCACAATGGCCCATGTATAGTTCACCGGCTGCGCCACCTGTGCTGGAAGCCGGTCGTAAGCGGCAAAGAGCACAAAATAATATGCCAGAGGATTGATCAGCCCCATCCCCAGCGCCCTCAGCCAGTTTGTTTTGAGATCCTTGAGCGTCTCTAACAGTCTTCGCTGGAACAATAATACCGCCCCCATCACAAGGACAGAGGTAAGCGTCGCCCAAAACAGGAGTTCAGGTACATCCATTTGTGCCAGAGCGATCTTGAACGCCACCGCTACCGTCGACCAGCACAAAACTGCTGCCAGACCAAATACTAACGCCTTGCGCTCATTGGCCGGAGCAGAGGGAAAATCATGTGAAGTTTGAGTGTCATTTTGCATCGGCGAATTGGGCCAGAGTTGGCATACTGATGCAAGAGGGAATTTCGTTTCAGACGCAATTCCCCACAGCCCCTGAGAGACGTCGTTTCCGGGTCAACTGCCACTTTATAAACTACGCTTACTGTTAACCGGATAACCAGGTAATCAGACATTATAATAATAATCCGATCACGAGCCTGAGGGGGGACCACGACATGACGTTCGGCATAAAGACAGCCCGGCAGATTGCTGGACTCTTGCTATTGTTCACACCTCTATCAACTTCGGCATTGGAATTAGGGGCCTGTGAGACTGAACGTAATAAAATTGTGTTTGTCCTCAAATCGGTATTCCAGCCCTATTTGAAAGACAATTCTCAGCTTCCCTATTTGCGCCAGGACATTATTGATTTGTCCAACAGCCTGAATGGCTGGGTAGAAGATATCGATGCCTGTTATCGCACGGTATTTCGGCAGTACGGAGCACCTGTAGACCACCATCAACTCAACAACGGCCTGGATTGGTCTGCCCAACTGGTCGTCTTTAATGGTGTGATACAGAAAGCCAGTCAGCATTTGCAACAGGAATCAGAAAATGAAGACTTCTGGCCGCAGCTCAACAAAGCATTGAACGACTACCTTCCCGATGTGTTTATTCCGGGTTTCAGAATCTGATCTCTCACCAAGGTCGGCTTTCCGCCTATCTTTTATTCCGGCTATCCAGGTTCATGACGCACTATGGTAATCTGAAGACGGTTGAATTTAGGATGGCTGTATTTAGGATACCTGTCTGGATGAATTTTCTTGCCCACTTACACTTGGCTGACCACAGTGACACTCACGCTCTGGGCAACCTGCTGGGTGATTTTATAAAAGGGCGGGATATGAGTCACTTCCCCAAACATATTGCCGTCGGCATCCTTTTACACAGAAAGATTGACCACTTTACCGACACCCATTCTGTCAACGCCAGGATTAGAACGCTGTTTCCGACAGAATACCGGCGTTATTCAGGTATCTGTCTCGATCTGTTCTGGGATTACTTTCTGTCCCGGCACTGGCAACGGTTTCATCCTGAAGACAGACAAGACTGGATTGCCCGCCAATACGTGATTTTGCAACGACAGATATCGGACGCCCCGGATTATTCCTCCCGAATGGAACAAGTCCTTCCCCGCATGATCCGGTATGACTGGCTGTCAGCCTATGCTGATTCAGAGAATATCTGCCAGGCGCTTGACCGAATCGGGCAGCGTCTCAAAAAACCCATCCCCCTTGGCGATACCGCCGCACTACTACACCAGCACGACAACACGCTGGAACAGGCGTTTCTGGAGATGTACCCAGATGTCATGGACTTTGCCGAGAAGGCCGCTCAACAATTATGCGACTATTTAAACGACAGAGCTTCCCAGAATGAATCTCTATAGATCTACCGGCAGGATATGGGTCTCCTTCACCTCTTCCATGACGATATAACTCTTGGAATTCCGCACCCCGGGAATACGCAACAGCATTTCTCCGAGTAACTCACGGTACTGGGACATATCACTGATCCTGGCTTTAATCAGGTAGTCCGTATCCCCCGACACAAGGTGGCATTCCAATATATAGGGAAACCCGGCGATCGCTTCACTGAAGCGGGCAAAGGCATCAGGAGACTGGTAGGAAAGGGAAATTTCCACAAAGACCAGCATGTTGTAGTCCAGGGCTGCCGGGTTGATACGGGCGTGATACCCCTGAATGACACCTTCTTTCTCCAGGCGCTTGACCCTCTCCATACAAGGCGTCGTGGACAACCCCACTCTATCGGCCAGGTCGGTATAGGAAATTCGCCCTTCCTTTTGCAGAATCCGGATGATGTTGCTATCTATTCGATCAAATTCGCGTCTTTTTTTTATTGGCTTCATTGAAAAGACCTCCTATGCCAGCCCCAAATTAGTGCATCATATAAAACACTTCATAACTTAGGATTATTTTCTGCATTTTTAAAAAAATCCAGATTTTATTTTGAAATATTTCAAAATTCGTAAAAATATATGGCGTATTCACTCGTATAATCATCACATATTTTTTCAACATCAACACAGCCAAGCGACACCCATTGCGGGAGGAGGGGCAGACCATGAAAGTGATGATTTTAGGTTCGGGCGTTATTGGAGTGACCAGTGCCTGGTATCTGGCCAAAGCCGGTCATGAAGTGACAGTTGTCGATCGCCAGCCTGAAGCCGCATTGGAAACCAGCTTCGCCAATGCCGGTCAGGTCTCCCCGGGATACTCAGCTCCCTGGGCTGCTCCCGGTGTTCCACTGAAAGCCATCAAGTGGATGATGCAGGATCTCGCTCCGTTGCGTCTCAGCCCTACAACTGATCCCAGTATGTATTCCTGGCTGTTCAAAATGCTGATGAACTGCAATGAAAAGTCCTACCGCACTAACAAAGCCCGTATGTTGCGCGTGGCTGAATACAGCCGGGATTGTTTGAAAAATCTCCGCGATGAGCTGTCTCTGGACTACGACCAGCGTACTCAAGGCACATTGCAATTGTTCCGGACTCAAAAGCAGGTGGATGCTTCCCTTTCCGATATCGCCATACTTGAAGAATGCGGCGTGACTTATGAAGCTCTCGATCGCGACGGCTGTATGAAGGTTGAGCCAGGACTGCGCCACGTTCCTTCCAAGTTTGTCGGAGGGCTGCGCCTGCCAGGAGATGAAACCGGTGACTGTTTCAAGTTCACCCAGGCACTGGCAAAAGCCTGTGAGGAAGCCGGCGTTGTCTTCCAATACGACACTGAGATAGATGGTCTGCTGACCACTGGTGATCGCATTGACGGTGTCCGTACCTCAGAAGGACTCCTGACGGCAGACAGATATCTGGTAGCAATGGGCAGCTATAGCTCTTTGCTGCTGAAAACGATCGGTATCAATGCACCGATCTACCCGGTTAAAGGTTATTCCATCACCATTCCGCTCGTGGATGAGGACAAAGCGCCTCAATCCACGGTGATGGATGAAACCTTTAAGATCGCCATTACCCGTTTGAATGACCGCATCCGTGTCGGCGGAACCGCCGAAATCTGCGGCTATAACCTGAAGATGCCGGCAGACCGTCAGCGCAACGTCAATCATTCGGTCAGCGATCTATTCCCTGGCGCAGGAGACCTGAGCCAGGCCTCTTTCTGGACGGGTCTTCGCCCCATGACGCCGGATGGTACTCCTATCCTGGGCGGCAGCAAGTTCCGCAATCTGTTCATCAACAGTGGTCACGGAACTCTGGGCTGGACCATGTCTACCGGCTCGGCCAAATATATTGCGGATGTCATCAGCGGGCACAAACCGGAAATCAGTTCAGAAGGACTGGGTATTGATCGCTATGGCAGCGCTCGGGCACCACGCCTGAAAGCCCAGTACGCAGGTTAGGAAAACCTGTTTCTATCATTTCAGCTCCTGATGCCGACAGGGAAGCCGGCATTGAGAAAAACAAAACCTGTAGGAATCACAATGCAAAAATCCATTATCCATACTGACAAAGCCCCCGCAGCAATTGGTACTTACTCTCAGGCAGTAAAAGCCGGTAATACTGTTTACATTTCCGGCCAGATTCCTCTGGACCCAGCTTCCATGGAACTCGTGAATGATTCCTTCGAAGCCCAGGCTACACGGGTATTCGATAACATGGGCGCCATTATCGAAGCCGCAGGTGGTTCATTTGCCGACGTGGTTAAACTGACCATTCTGCTTTCAGACATGGAACATTTCCCTTTGGTCAACGAAGTCATGGCTCGCTATTTCAATGAGCCATACCCTGCCCGCGCCGCCTACGCCGTTAAACAATTGCCGAAGAATGTTGATATTGAAGTTGAAGCCATTATGGTTTTAGCTGACTGATATCTGTTTTTCATCAGTGGCATAGCGTCGTTTCATCCCGCATAATCTTCAGGGTTGCTGTCGTTATTACAGATGGCGGCATCCCTGATAAACCTGAAGAGTGCTGTTTATGAGTCGTAAGGCAAGAGCCGTGATTGACCTTGACGCCATCCGGCATAACTACCGGCTGGCCAAATCCATGGCCCCAAAGGAGAAAGCCCTGGCAGTCGTCAAGGCAGATGCCTATGGCCACGGTGCGCCAGTAGTCGCCAAAGCGCTTTATCAGGATGCTGACGCCTATGCCGTTGCCTGCGTGGAAGAAGCGGTTGTCCTGAGAAACAACGGTATTGATAAACCCATTCTGCTGCTTGAAGGTTTTTTTGACGGCGAGGATTATCAGGCAGTTCAGGATCAGGAGTTGTGGACGGCCATTCACGATATGAGCCAGATTGAGACTTTGCGGAACTGGCAGAACCCACGCACCACAAAAGCCTGGCTGAAGATAGATTCCGGCATGCACCGGCTGGGAATTCCCCCGGAATTGGCCAGAGCAGCTTACGACCAGCTATCAGCCATGCCCCACATAGATGAAGTGATCATGATGACTCACTTTGCCTGCGCAGACGAACTCGATAACCCGGCCACCCTGGATCAGATCCATTGCTTCAATAAAGCCATAGAAGGTCTCACGGTTGCCAGAAGCATGGCAAACTCAGCAGGAACTCTGGGATGGACAGAAGCGCTGGCAGAATGGCAAAGACCAGGTCTGATGCTTTACGGAGCGTCCCCCTTTGTCGGATCGCATCCATTTGGGGATAAACTGCGGAAGGCCATGAGCCTGAAATCTGAAATTATCGCGATCCGGGATATCCCCCCAGGCGACATGGTTGGCTATGGCGGCACCTGGATGGCAGAACAATCCACCGTGGTCGGAACTGTGGCCATGGGATATGGTGACGGCTTCCATCGTCAGGCGATTTCCGGCACCCCCGTTATGGTCAATGGTCAACGTACCCGGATTATCGGCAGAGTCTCCATGGATATGATTACGGTCGATCTGACAGACCTGGACGGCGTCTCAATAGGTTCTGAAGTAGAATTCTGGGGACCGGAACTCACGCTGGATGAGGTGTCCCCCTGGTATGATTCCGTCCCTTACACTCTGACGACCTGTCTGACGCCGAGAGTACATCGCGAGTATCTCAACCTCTGAGCTTTATTTGAATCTTCAACGAGCTCTCAGTTAATACGACGTTTTTAAAGACGGTTCCAACTGGCTGACAAATACACTGGCAGCTTCGGTGTATGTGTATTGGGACACATGCTGAAGGATCTTATTTTGATCCCAGTCTTTTTTCACAATCTCTCTCATTGCCAGAATCAAGGCGGTGTTATTCCCTGTGGACACCAGAACCCCGGAATCCTCTGTGATAACCTCACGCATAAAGCCCTTATCTATTGATATCACCGGCCTGGCATAACTCATGGCAAGGACAGCAGCCCCTGAGGTTAAAATGTCAGTGTAGGGCAGGCAAATGGCATCACTTGCCCCCAGATAAAACGGCATTTCTTCATTGGGAATAAACCTGGCGTCAATTCGGATATTACTGTGGCCTTCTGTCATCCCGGAAATTTTCTTGGCATAAGCAGCATCACTGAACTTACCAGCCAGCAGTAGAATGCCATCTGAATCTAACGCCAAAAAGGCCTCAATCAACCCCTCAAGGTTCTTGTAGGGCTTCAGATGACCGATTAACAGATAGACAGGCTTATCTTCCGGAAGGCCCAGTGTTTTCCTGGCCACATTCTTTTCCACCAACTCCCCATATGCGCCTACCCAATGCCCATGAGGAATTGTGTGGCATTTCGGAGCACATTTTGGAAAACGGGTTAGTAATACAGATTTGGCCATCGCTCCGTGAACGAAAATTTTCGATGCCAACGCAATAATCAGATGCCGTCCCAGCACGTCAATCCACCTGATTCGACATCGCTCATGGGGAAACAGATTATGCGCTGTCCACCAGACTCTGGCTCCTTTCAGACGAATGATCAGCATTAACACCGAAAACTTGATAAAACTGACCAGTATACTCAAGTAGCTGCCACTGCCTTTGTAGGCAAAAGACGGCCAGTGAATATGGACAATATCGTTTCCCTTCACATCGTTATAGATCCATGAACTGGACCAAACGGCGGGTAGTACGTCCACCCCCGCATCTTCTACGGCCTGGTAAAACGAACATGTGTAGGCACTGTCATAGGGTAAGGCCCAAACTCTCATCTAATCTTCGCCATCATTGTATGAATATCTGCAAATACAACTGCTAACGTTTGCATTCTGAACTCCAGTTAAAAAACATCAGAAAAACGCTTATCACTTTGCCCGACTCATATTCAGCGTTCGAACTTTGTAGATAACACTATAGATGACATTGTTTTTTCTATCCCATCTATCTCTCCAATTTTGTCGATTACTTCATCAAGTTGCTGGGTACTTTCAGCCCGAATAAGGGCGATGAGATCGTACTGGCCATTCACCGTATACAACGATTGCACCTGATCGATACGTGAGAGACTGTTGGTCACCTGCTTGCTGAGTTTGGGATTGATCTCGATCATCACCTGCGCAGTTACCAGTCTGCTGGCGTATTCTTCATTCAGTTTCAGGGTATAGCCACGAATAATTCCTGCGGCCTCAAGTTTATTGATGCGCTCGTGAACGGCCGTTCTCGACAGATTCAGTTTTCGCGCCAGAACTGCGGTTGATTCACGGGCATTCGCCCGCAACAAGTTTAATAGCTGAAGGTTTTTATCATCCATTGGTGCTTAATTCTCATACAAAACCGACGATACGACTGCCATTATAGTCATTTCGTCAATTAATACCCGTAAAACAGTCAGTTTGACACTTACGATCCGACAACGAGGCTACTTACACTAGGGTTTGTTGACGTGTCATATAACCCTATAACCGTTATAAAAATTCAATTTAATTGGGAGTGAGCACTATGAAATCGATCGCTGTTGTCGGAGCAGGAAAAATTGGATTGATGATCGCGGACATGCTCTCCAGCACTGGAGACTATGCGGTAACCATCATCGATCAGTACGAGGAGTCGCTGGCAAGAGTCAAGCTACAGGTGTCAGCAGTTGAGACCAGACATGCAGACGCCTCTGACCAGTCTCAAATGGAAGAAATCCTGAAAGACAAATTTGCGGTGATCAATTGCTGTCCTTTCAATATCGGCAAGACAATTGCCAGAGCAGCCGTTGCACAAGGCGCACATTACTTCGATCTGACAGAAGACGTAGCCAGCACCAGAATTATCAAAGACCTGGCAAAAGATGCCAAAACAGCACTGGTCCCTCAGTGTGGTCTGGCACCCGGTTTTATCTCTATTGTGGCTTACGACCTGGCGAAAAAATTCGACACCCTGCATAACGTTCACATGCGTGTCGGCGCCCTGCCCCGTTATCCTTCCAATGCACTGAAATACAACCTTACCTGGAGCACCGACGGCCTGATCAACGAATACCTTAATCCTTGTGAGGCGATTGTTAACGGCAAACTGCGCGAAGTTCCTCCCCTGGAAGAGCTGGAAACCTTCTCTCTGGACGGCGACGATTACGAAGCCTTCAACACTTCCGGTGGACTGGGCACTTTGTGCGAAACTCTGGAAGGCAAGGTCAAGAACCTGAACTACAGAACCGTTCGTTACCCTGGTCACCGTGATCTTATGAAAATGCTGATCAACGATCTGGGTCTGGGTGATCGTCCTGAGCTCCTGAAAGACATCATGGAAGCATCTGTCCCTGTCACCATGCAGGATGTGGTTCTGGTATTCGTCAATGTCAGCGGCACCAAAAACGGCATGTTCGTACAAGAAACCTTTGCCCGTAAAGTTTACAGCCGTGAAATCAACAACACTCTGCGCAGTGCCATCCAGATCACCACTTCCAGCGGGATCTGTGCAGCTCTGGACCTGATGGTGGAAGGCAAGCTGCCACAACAAGGATTTGTGCGTCAGGAAGATATCTGTTTTGATGATTTTGTTGCCAACAGATTCGGACGTAACTTCATGGACAACCAGAATACTGTCGGTAGCCACAATCCGGTTGAGTCTGAGCCGGCTGTAAAGAAGATTGCCTGATTTCCTGGGATACGCCTGCGGCTAACGACTTTGAAGACAGTGAATAGTCTGTTGTTGGCCGCTTAGTAGGATGATGACTCCCAAGGAGGAGCGAACGATGAACATACAACAAATTTTTTCAGCACTGGAACTTGATGCCGCTCAGTTGAACGACGGCAGCTACAAGGTTCAGTCTCCTATCGATGGTGCGACCATCGCCAGCCTGAAGCTGGATAACGCTGACAGCGTTGAAAAGAAAATCCAACAAAGCAAAGACGCCTTTAAAACCTGGCGTCGGGTGCCGGCTCCCAAACGTGGCGAGCTGATGCGTATTTATGGTGAGATTCTGCGCGAGCACAAAAGCACCCTGGGTGCACTGATTACGCTTGAATGCGGAAAAATTGTCGCCGAAGGTGAAGGCGAAGTGCAGGAAATGATCGATATCTGCGATTTTGCCGTCGGTCTGTCCCGCCAACTTTATGGTAAAACCATTGCCTCTGAGCGTCCGGACCACGCCCTGCGTGAGACCTGGCATCCTCTGGGACCTGTTGGCGTCATTTCCGCTTTTAACTTCCCAATGGCGGTATGGTCCTGGAACACAGCACTGGCGATTGTCTGTGGAAACCCAGTGATCTGGAAACCTTCCGAAAAATCGCCTCTGTGCGCCATTGCCTGTCAGCACCTGTTCGAAAAAGCCCTGGCCAGGTTTGGTGAAGCGCCAGCGCATCTGTCACAAATCGTGATTGGTGAGCGTGACGTAGGCGAGCAACTGGTCAATGACAAACGAGTTCCGCTGATCAGTGCCACCGGCAGCTGTGCCATGGGACGTATTGTCGGCGAGAAAGTTGCGGCACGCTTTGGCAAGTCAATTCTGGAACTCGGCGGCAACAACGCCATTATTGTCAGCGAATCAGCTGACCTGGATCTGGCGACCCGCGCCATCGTCTTCGGAGCCGTAGGAACTGCAGGGCAACGCTGTACGACTACCCGTCGTGTGTTCGCCCATGAAAGCATTCAGGAAGAGCTGCTTAACCGCCTGAAGAAAGCCTACAGCCAATTGCCAATCGGTAATCCGCAGGATCAGGGAACCCTGGTCGGTCCACTGATTGATTCCCGCTCATTCGAGCAGATGGAACATGCCCTGCAGAAAGCCAAAGATAGCGGCTGCAGTGTATTCGGTGGTGGCAGAGCGCTGGAAGGCGACTTTCCTCATGCCTACTACGTTCATCCAGCCATCGTTGAAGGTGGTTCTGCCATGCAGAACAACCCTGAAGAGACCTTTGCGCCAATCCTGTACTTCTTCACCTATAACGATCTGGAAGATGCCATCGAGCGTCAAAACGACGTACCTCAGGGTCTTTCTTCCGCCATCTTCTCCAATGATGTACGTGAAGCAGAACTGTTCCTGTCCGCTGTCGGCAGTGACTGCGGCATCGCCAACGTCAATGTCGGCACCAGCGGTGCAGAAATCGGTGGTGCTTTCGGTGGCGAAAAAGAAACCGGTGGCGGACGTGAATCCGGCTCTGATGCCTGGAAAGGCTATATGCGCAGAGCAACCGCTACTGTGAACTATTCCACCGAGCTACCCCTGGCTCAGGGAATTAAATTCGACCTGTAATCACAATTCTGGTAATCCTTTCATTCCATCACTTCGGGTGGGCCACTGGCCCACCCTTTCTTTTCATATGGTGTACTGATATGCATGCTGAAGAAGTATCTGGCAATAGCACAAATCAATTATTGGAAAGCACACTGGGTCAATTGTTAAGTTCTGTCAGAACCGCTGATCAAGTGGAAGAATTACTGACTTCCGTCGCTCACAACCCGGCACTTCTGAATTCGAGTGAGGAAGGCCAAATTCCCCGGAGCATGATTGCTCATGCGATGAATCTGTTACTCCTGCAGGACCTGCTGCAGAGAGTTCCCGAGGGGCAGACCTATGTCCGTGAGAAAATCATCGCTGGTGGAAAGGTGGTGTTTGATCATGGCGCTTTGCGTACCGTGCGCTGGGAAAATCAGGCCCTGCCATCTGGCTACAAAGCCTTTTCCCGCCTTCTGGAGCCCCTGGGATTCGAGCTTGCAGGCGAATACCCTCTAAATAAGCTCAACATGTGTGGTTTCGTTTACTGTCATCAGGACTTCCCTGAGAGTATCGCCCAATTCTTTGTCAGCGAACTCTATCCAGAAGAATTCTCGGAGCCATTCCAGGCAGCAGTAGACAGAACGGTATCTACTTCGGTTGATCCGCTGACACCCGGTCACTTGGCCCTTCTACACAAACTCTCGGTAAATGGCTGGCTGAGCCTTGGGGAGGCCGCAGAGCTTCTACCGGCCATTGTAGCCTGCTTCGACCGTCAGCATGCCGAACCTTACCGGGATGATTACCTGACGCTACTCAAAGAGTCTGCAGAAATGGCCTGGATTTCCACAGAGGGTAATGCATTCAATCATGGTACTGATCGCGTGGATGATCTGAAAAAACTGGATGCAGAACAAAGGACTCTGGGGCGGCCAATGAAGCCCGAAATCGAAGTGGCACAGAATGCCAATATTCTCCAAACCGCTTATCGCGCCACCATGGTCAAACGTCAGTTCAAAACGGCTGAAGGTTTAGAGACTTTTGAGGTTCCCGGCTCATTTTTTGAGTTCATCCAGCGAAACCACCTGGACTCCAAACCCGAGGAGTCAAAGATGGATCTACGCTTTGACAGCCGCAACGCTCAGGGTATTTTTAAAATGACCCGCAAACACTGATATAAACGGCTGATAAAAACAGTGGGTGGAGCACTATTTCATGACACTCGCATTCTGCGTGCTATGTCTCTCTCAAGACACAAAGTCGCTGATAGAAAAAAGCCCAAGTACCTCTCAAAAAAAACATAAAGATTTGTAAAATTGAGAAGTCCCGTTCGTGCAGATCGGGGCTTCTTTTGCGTCAGAAATTTCCCTTCTGATTCAAATTAGGGCTTTAGGTTCCCTTTTGTTACACCACTTCAAAGACTTGCATCTCTTTGGTGCAACAGGGGAATTTTCCCCTCATTTTTTTCAATAACGCCCATCCTGCCCGGAATCCAACCCTCACAATGCTACTTTGCGTAACGGAATGAAATATAAAAAATTTTAATGGTGACGATGGAAATAATATCTGTCCAAGTGGCAAGACATGATCTATTCTAAAACTAAGCGGAATGGTTCGTGCAAATGCATCCGCGAGGCGATTCTAATACCTGCTGATGACCAATTTGTGAAACATTAAGGAAACATGATGATTTAAACGCACTACCGGACAGCAGCCGGTTTAGCTCAGCGCCTGCAGAACCATCGAGTTAATAGCAGAGGGGGCCTCTATGAGTATCTTCAGTCAATTCACTAACCGATATGAAGCCAGGAAGGAGGAAGAGTATACTCTCGAAGAATACTTGAACATCTGTAAGCAGGACTCAACAGCTTACGCATCCGCCGCTGAACGTATGTTGCTGGCCATCGGGGAGCCTGAACTGATCGATACCAGCCGGGATTCCAGACTCAGCCGTATATTTTCCAACAAAGTCATCAAACGCTACCCCGAATTTGAAGAATTCTACGGTATGGAGGAATGTGTCGAACAAATCGTCTCATTCTTCAAGCATGCCGCACAGGGACTGGAAGAAAAGAAACAGATCCTATATTTACTTGGCCCGGTCGGCGGCGGTAAATCCTCTCTCGCCGAAAAACTGAAATACCTCTTTGAAAAACAACCTTTTTACGCCATTAAAGACTCCCCGGTTTTCGAATCCCCTTTGGGTCTGTTTGACCCTGTAGAAGATGGCAAAATCCTGGAAGAAGAGTACGGCATCCCTAACCGATATCTGCGCTTCATCATGTCACCCTGGGCCGTCAAGCGGTTGCATGAGTACAACGGTGACATCAGCAAGTTCAAAGTAGTAAAACTGTACCCATCTATATTAAATCAGACAGCCATCTCCAAAACCGAGCCAGGTGATGAGAACAACCAGGATATCTCTGCGCTGGTAGGTAAAGTGAATATCCGGATGCTGGAAGACTTTCCTCAGCATGACCCCGATGCCTATAGCTTTGCAGGTGGCTTGTGTAAAGCCAATCAGGGCCTGCTTGAGTTTGTGGAGATGTTCAAAGCCCCCATTAAAGTACTGCACCCACTGCTGACCGCAACTCAGGAAGGTAACTACAACACTACCGAAGGTATGGGCGCGGTTCCCTTTGAGGGTATCGTGTTGGCGCACTCTAACGAATCCGAGTGGCAGACTTTCAGAAACAACAAGAACAATGAGGCATTCCTTGACCGGATCTATATTGTGAAAGTGCCTTATTGCCTGCGCGTTTCCGAGGAAGTAAAAATTTATGAAAAACTGTTGCGTAACAGTTCCCTGGCAGGGTCTCCATGTGCACCTGACACGCTGAACATGCTGGCTCAGTTCAGCTGCCTGTCCCGACTGAAAGAACCTGAAAACTCCAGTGTTTACTCGAAAATGAAGGTTTATGACGGCCAGAACATCAAGGATACAGACCCCAAAGCCAAATCTATCCAGGAATACAAGGATTCCGCCGGCGTGGATGAGGGAATGGAGGGGATGTCCACCCGTTTTGCCTTCAAGATTCTTTCCAAGGTCTTTAATTTCGATACCACAGAGGTAGCGGCCAACCCGGTTCACCTTCTATATGTCCTGGAAAAACAGATCGAACAGGAGCAATTCCCTCAGGAAGTTCACGACCGCTATCTGAGGTTCATCAAAGAATCACTGGCACCACAGTATGTCGAGTTCATCGGTAAAGAAATCCAGACAGCCTATCTGGAATCCTACTCCGAGTATGGCCAAAACATATTTGACCGTTATGTCACTTATGCTGATTTCTGGATACAGGATCAGGAATACCGTGATCCGGAAACCGGGGAAATTTTCGACCGTGGCGCTATCAACGATGAATTGGAGAAAATTGAAAAACCAGCGGGTATCAGTAACCCCAAAGACTTCCGCAATGAAGTGGTGAACTTTGTGTTAAGAGCCCGGGCCAACAACCAGGGCAAAAACCCATCATGGTTGAGCTACGAAAAACTGCGGACCGTCATAGAGAAGAAAATGTTCTCTAATACGGAAGACCTGCTGCCGGTTATCTCGTTTAACCCAAAAGCCTCCCAGGAAGACCAGAAGAAACATCAGGAGTTCGTGCGCCGTATGATCGAGCGCGGTTACACGGAAAAACAAGTGCGGCTGTTGTGCGAATGGTATTTACGGGTTCGAAAATCGCAGTAACGCATTAAATTCTCCTGACATGGGAGTACGCTATGGGTGTTACCCACGTTATTGACCGTCGCCTGAACGGTAAAAATAAAAGCGCTGTCAATCGACAGCGCTTCCTGAGACGCTACCGCGAACATATTAAAAAAGCGGTTGCTGACGCAGTCAACAAGCGCTCCATCACCGACATTGATCGGGGAGAGAGCATTTCTATTCCCAGCAAGGATATCGGCGAACCCAACTTCCGCCACGGAAAAGGTGGTCGCCGCAGTCAGACCCACCCGGGAAATAAAGAGTTTGTCACTGGTGACAGTATTCCCCGTCCACCCGGTGGCGGCGGAGGTGGAGGCTCAGGACAGGGTCAAGCCAGCGATCAGGGCGAAGGTATGGACGACTTTGTCTTCCAGATTTCTCAGGAAGAGTTCCTCGACTTTATGTTCGAAGATCTGGCATTACCGAATCTGGTCCAGAAACAGCTTAAGGAAACGTCCAACTTCAAATATGTACGCGCTGGTTATACCACCCATGGGACACCGGCCAAGATCAATGTAATACGTAGTATGCGGGGTGCTTACGCCCGCAGACTTGCCTTATCCGGCAATAAACGCAAGAAGATCAGTGAACTGGAAGAACAACTGGAGACACTGAAACGCAGCCCCATACCGCCAGACCCCGTTTTCAGCAAGGAAGATCAGATACAGGCGCTGGAAGAAGAAATCAAACGCCTGAAGGGGCGTATTCAGCGTATTCCGTTTATTGATGAAATCGATATCCGCTACAACCAGCATGTCAAGCAGCCTAAACCTGCGACCGCGGCAGTCATGTTTTGCCTGATGGACGTGTCCGGTTCCATGAGCCAGACCCACAAGGATATCGCCAAGCGTTTCTTCATTCTACTTTATCTTTTTCTGAAGCGGAATTACGAAAAGATTGACGTGGTATTCATCCGTCACCACACAAGCGCCAAGGAAGTGGACGAAGAAGAATTTTTCTACTCCCGGGAAACCGGGGGCACGATTGTCTCCAGCGCCCTGAAGTTGATGCGCGAGATCATGGAACAGCGCTACCCGACCGAAGACTGGAATATCTATGCAGCCCAGGCGTCGGATGGAGACAACTGGAATGATGATTCTCCCCGTTGCAGCAAGCTGCTGGCCGAAAGTATTCTGCCGTTCGTGCAATATTACTCGTATATCGAAATCACTCCCCATGAGCACCAGATGCTGTGGCATGAGTATGAAAAGCTGTTAGAGGCCTACAAGGAACGGTTTTCCATGCAACAGATAATGGACGAGGCAGATATTTACCCCGTGTTCCGCAAACTGTTCCAGAAACAGGTTGAACACCACGCTTGAGGTTGAGTAATGACAGAAACCTTAGACAATGAGCTGATCGACAGACAGCCAGAGCCGGAAGCGCCCAAGCCTGCGAAACGGAAGCCGATTTCCACAGAGTCCGAATGGACTTTTGATCTGGTTCGGCAGTATGACGAGGCTATCGCCGTCTGCGCGAAGGAATATAAGCTGGAGACCTACCCCAACCAGATTGAGGTCATCAGCGCCGAACAGATGATGGACGCCTACTCGTCTGTTGGTATGCCAGTCGGCTATCACCACTGGTCATTCGGCAAGCAGTTCCTGCAGACTGAAAAGCTCTATAAACGTGGTCAGATGGGCCTGGCCTATGAGATCGTCATCAACTCTGACCCCTGTATCGCCTACCTCATGGAAGAAAACACCATGATGATGCAGGCACTGGTCATTGCCCATGCCTGCTATGGGCATAACTCATTCTTCAAGGGCAATTACCTGTTCCAGACCTGGACAGACGCCAGTGCCATCATCGATTACCTCATTTTTGCCAAGAACTACCTGGCAGAATGCGAACGCCGGCATGGTATTGAAGCTGTGGAACAAATTCTCGATTCCTGCCACGCGATCATGAACCACGGTGTCGACCGTTACAAACGCCCTTCTCCTATTTCCGCGGCCGAAGAAGTCAAACGTCAGCGTGAACGGGAGGAATACCTGCAGAAACAGGTCAATGACCTGTGGCGCACCATTCCTTTGAAGGCTGGGGATAAGGAAATTAAGAACAAGCGCCGTTTCCCGGTCGAACCCCAGGAAAATCTGCTCTACTTTATTGAAAAGAATGCCCCGCTGCTGGAACCATGGCAACGTGAAGTGGTGCGGATTGTCCGCAAAGTAGCTCAGTACTTCTATCCACAACGGCAAACCCAGGTCATGAACGAGGGCTGGGCGACCTTCTGGCACTACACACTGATAAATCGCCTTTATGAAAAGGGCCTGGTGACCGATGGCTTCATGCTGGAGTTTTTCCAGAGTCACACATCGGTGGTATACCAACCCCCCTTTGACAGCCCATGGTACAGCGGTATTAACCCCTATGCTCTTGGGTTTACCATGTTCCAGGATATCAAGCGGATATGTGAGAACCCAACGGATGAGGATCGCCATTGGTTCCCGGATATCGCCGGATCAGACTGGCTGGAAACCCTGCACTTTGCCATGAAGAACTTCAAGGATGAGAGTTTTATCCTTCAGTTTCTCTCCCCCAAAGTCATCAGGGATTTCAAATTCTTTACGATTCTGGACGATGACAGGGAAAGCGAGTACCACGTTACAGCCATCCATGACGATAATGGATACCGCGCAGTACGAGAACAACTGGCTCGCCAGTACAACCTCAGTTACCGCGACCCCAATATCCAGGTGTGGGACGTGGATATCCGTGGTGATCGCTCACTGACCCTGCGTCATACCCCGATTGATCGTGTCCCCTTATATGAAAAGGAAGTCGACGAGGTACTCAAGCATATTCATCGCCTGTGGGGGTTCGATATCCATCTCATGTCCGTGGAAGGCGATAAAGTCGTTAAGGCCTATCATTGCCCGGAAAAACCAGAGCCTGATGAGGAAGACCAGGAAGACTGAGTTTTAGCGGAATTCAAGGCGCCAACTGAAACATATCAATGGATGGAAGTGTTGTATTGTGTTTCCTATAGAGCGCCTTGATTCGTCCTTCATTCCACATATCACTCACTGCATTGTCGAAGCGTTCAAGTATTTTCAGCGCATCGGGATAATCTCTGGACACCATTAGATGGTATCCATTGACCTGAATTGGACGGCGCAGAACTTTGAATAGCTTGGTAGAGGGAAAGCTAGTCTCAATAATCGAATTACCGGTTTCCTCGCCTATCGGAACCAGGTCCACACGACCTGCTGCCAGCAACTGAAAGCATGTCGCCAGATCATTGGGAGCCCATAGCTTGACGATATTCTCTTCAATAAGGTGCTGAACGCTCTCCAGGCTGTACCCTAGCGGACGACATAGAATCAATCCCTGCAAATCCGAGTCCTTCGAGTAGTCAATCTCTGCATCTTCGGCAACAAAAAATCGCTCAACCGTCACATACAGGGGCGAGGAAAAATAGAAACGCCGCTCCCGCTCTGCATCTTTCACGTAGGGAAAAGCTCCCAGCACCTGAGCTGTGTCCGCCTTACGATAAGCATGGTTCCAGGGAATGTATTCGACCTGACTTTCCGCTCCGATGCGGGCGAGCGCTTCTTGAATAAGTTCTGTAATCAGCCCTCCCTGAGGAAGCTCAGGGCCACTGAATGGCGGATTCGGATCAGCTCCCGTCGCCACGATATAGCTCTCAACCGCGCGGGCCGGAAAGACAATAAAAAGCGCGGCCAAGATGACAGTGCGCCATAAAATCATCACTTGTTTCATATTGTCATCCACGGCCAAACCACCTCTGATCAATCTGACCGTTAAATATCCACAGATTCCGGACGTCAAGCGAGTCGGGTAACAACCCATCCAAGGAAATGACTGCCACCCTTCCAATTAGTATAGGCAACACCTATAAATCTCACTAACCTGGTTTTCTCAGGAATACTCCAGGATTGATGAATATCATGATCACCTCTTTAATTTCATTTAATCATCGCTTTTAGCATGGAGTTTGAGGTGCTTCATGATGAAGAATCTTCAGAGTTCAGTGTGGTGATGCAGCTACTCAGTGACAGACAAGCGAACCTTTGGGACAAAGCAGAAACCCAACTCTCCAAAACTCGACCTCTCCCCCCAAGCTTTTGCCAACACCTTCCTCTCAAAAAAATATAAGTTATTCCTGTCTAATTCCCGTCTGTTTAGTGCTTTCGGTTCGTATCCCTTCAAAGCCCACTGAATAATCCGCTATCATTATTAGTTTTGGGCAGCGCCAACTTTTAGCTTCCCAATGTATGATTTCATGTTTCTGGCTGCTTCATTTTTCAGACGGTTTCATATCTCAGGCTTTATGCATAGCAACGATTTCGATATAGATACAGCATTACAAGCTGCTCAGGCACTGCAAAAAGTGCTGGCCGCCCGTACCCATAAAAAGAAAATATGGGGACAGGAAATTGTGGTCCCCGGACAACTGGGTGAAGCATTAAAACTGCCTACGCTGATCTCTCAGCTGTCCAGCAAAGTGGGCAAACGACGGGAGAAAGGATTGGAACAGTTCCGTGAGCTTTGGGATACCCTGTCTGAGGCCACACGACAGGAAGTTCTCCATGCAATAGGCTGGTATGACCCGGAAGATCTTGACTGGGAGGACAAACGTTCAAACCGTCGCCCTTCTCTCCCTGGTGAAGACTGACATTTAAAGGCAAAGGCTAACTTGCCTGACATTCGTTTAAACCGGATGGGAGTCAATAACGAAGAGAAAGACGCCGGAATGATGATCCGTATTTTCCTGCTCCTGCATCAACAACGCAGGATTAAACAGAAAGTCCCGTTCATTCTGGGTCATCCCCTGAAAGTAAAGCTGCGTTGTCAGTTGCAGCTGTCCCTCTTGCCATAAACGAACATGAAAATGGGGGGTTCTGCCAGGGTATAGCCCCGGCTTGATCGCTTTAAATAATGTTCTTCCCTCCGCCGTCGTCAATTGCATACCCCGATACCGATAGCCTTTGGTGTCATAGCGTCCTTGCCCATCGGCATGCCATAACTCGACAATAACGCCCTGCAGCGGCACACAATCCCGGTTCACCACCATTGTCTGCAGCAAGAAGGGCTTCCCTGCATCTGATGGCTCTCTGAGATCTGATCTTTCAGGACTATTCGGAAGATAAAATGGCCCTGGGGTTTGAGCAGGTGTAACGGGCTTTTGGGAATCACACTGAGGTGTCAACGGCAAGCGATGATCTTCATATCTGGCCGCTACCGGAACCCAAGGCATAAACGACATCGCCACTCCACAGGCAATGAATTGTCGACGCGGAATTTTCAATCTTTTTTCATTTTCTGTGCTATTCATCTTTTGAACTCTTCATTTACTGTCATATCCATTCAATAGATGCTTCTCTCACATGTACGATCTCTCCAATCGAACGATCACATCTTTAGAACAACGACTAAAAAATAGTACGATCAGGTCTTCATCCGGGATGTTGCTGACCCGGCAAAGATACCCGGAACCCAACGCTTGAAGTCTTCAATGACAAGATAATTCACCGGTACCAGTAACAGAGTCAAAACAGTCGCGAACAAAATGCCGAATCCCAGCGATACGGCCATTGGTATCAGAAACTGAGCCTGGGTGGATTTCTCGAACAACAGGGGCATTAGCCCAATAAAGGTGGTGAGTGACGTCAGCATCACAGGACGAAAACGCTTCACCCCGGCAATCAGAATCGCCTCCTTCACCGGTTTGCCGTCTCGTCGTCTCTGGTTAATAAAATCCACCAGGACAAGGCTGTCATTCACCACGACCCCGACCAGCGCCAGCATTCCCAATAGACTGATCAACGTCAGATCCATCCCCATGATCCAGTGTCCGCCCACCGCACCAATGGCGCCAAAAGGAATTACTGACATCACAATAATCGGCTGAAGGTAGGACTTGAAAGGTATCGCCAGCAGGCTGTATATCACAAAGACCACAAAGATCAGCCCCCACTGCAAACTGCCGAAGGACTCTCTCTGCTCCTTGGCCTCACCTTCCCAGGAATATTTCACGCCGGGATATTGCAGCAGCAGGTCATCCATAAACCGGTTCATTTCCTCCTGTAACAACAGCATGTTGGTATTCTGCTTATCGATATCTGCCTGCACGTTCACTGTGCGGTATCGATCAATCCGCGAGATCGTTGTCGGGCTTAATCCCGGCTGCAATTCCACCACCTGTGCCAGAGGAATCCGTCGGCCGTCATTAGTCGTCAACAACAGGTCTTTCAACTGGCTGACCGAGCGCCTGTCCTCCTCGGCAAAACGCAGCATGACACGAACATTGTCCCTTCCACGCTGAATTCGCTGCACTTCATATCCATAAAACGCCTGACGCACCTGATTAATAATCTCTGCACGACTAAGCCCCAGTGTATAGGCCTCAGGCTTGAGTTTTACCTGCAGTTCCTGCTTTCCTTCAGAGAGAGTATCTGTGACATCAAACACCGTCGGGTACAGACCCAGCCTCGTCTTGACCTGCTCGGCAATCGCATTGAGGTCCTCAAAACTCTGCCCTGAAAACTGAATATCCACCGGTTCACTGACACGCCCGATTTCAGCGCGGAAGCTCAATGACTCCGCCCCAACCATGGGGCCGATGATCTTGCGCCACTCTCGCACCAGCTCCGAACTGGTAATTTCCGAAACACGATCCTCAGGTGCGGTAATTTCAAAATACACACGGCCGAAATGGGATGCACTGGTTCCCCGCCAGGCACTGCCTGTCGTGGCCTGAATATTCTGGATAAGAATTTCACCGTCCTGATTGTATTTCTCCTTTAATACCAGTGCGGCGTCCGTAATCCGGCCAACATTGGCATCAGTGACTTCAAAAGGTGTCCCAACGGGCATCGTCACCACTGCTTGCGCCAGCTCACTTTGTACTCTCGGAAAGAATACAAATTTGATCCAACCGGAAGTAAACAATGTGTACAGCAATAACAGACTACCGACGGAGACTGAGAGAAACAGGTAGCGATGGTTCAGCGTCCAGTGCAGAACCGGGTGATAGTAATGCAGAATAAACCGTTCAAAACCATTGGCAAACGCCTGCTGCCAACGCTCCAGCATCCCCGTATGGATGGCATCGGCCCGGGCCCTGACATGTCGCAGGTGTGCAGGCAAGATCAGTTTCGATTCGATCAGGGAAAAAGCAAATATGGGGATAACCACCACAGTAATCTGCGCAAATAGTTTGCCTCTCACCCCTTCAATGAACGCAATCGGCAGAAATGCTGCCATGGTGGTCAAAATCCCGAATGTCACCGGTACCGCGACTTCCCGGGTGCCGTCAATGGCCGCTTGCAACCCCGGCTTTCCTTCCCTGAGATGGGTGTAAACATTCTCACCGGTGACTATGGCATCATCCACAACAATCCCCAGCACGAGAATAAACGCAAAAAGACTGAAAATATTCAGCGTCACCCCAAAATACGGCATGAACAGAAAGGCTCCCATGAAGGAAATAGGGACGCCCAGAAATACCCAAAAAGCAACAGAAGGCCTCAGAAACAAAGTCAATATCAGCAACACCAGAATGCCGCCCTGGATCGCATTATTGGTCAATGTATTCAAGCGCTTCTTCACGATGTTCGATCGATCGCGCCAATAAGTAATCTCGACTCCCGCTGGCATCATTGGCTGGCGTTCGGTGATATAGGCCTTTACCTTGTCAGCCACATCGATGGCACTCTGGTCACCAACCCGGAAGACATCCACAAAAGCGGCTGGATGCCCATTAAAGCGGGATCTGACAGTCGCCTCTTCAAACCCATCCCGAACTCTGGCCAGGTCCTTCAGACGTATAACCCCGCCATCACGCTGCGTCAGAATGACAATGTTCTCAAAGTCATCCCTGCGATATGCCTGCCCCTTGGAGCGGATCAAAACCTCCCCTCCTTCTGTGCGCAGAGTACCCGCTGATATATCCACCGAGCTTTGGCTGATTGCCTCAGCCACCTGCTGCAGCGTAATGCGGTATTGCTTAAGCACTTCATCCGACACTTCAATGGTCATCTCGTACTGGCGCACACCGTCGAGATTGACTTGCGTGATACCAGGAATCCGCAACAGGTCATCCCGAACCTGTTCTGCCAACTGTCGAAGTTCCAGTTCGGACAATGGACCCGAGACTACGGTGGTAATAACTTCTCGGGTGTGTTGAGACAGACTGATCACCGAATTTTCGGCATCAGGGGGAAAAGTGCTGATCGCATCCACCCGGTTTTTCACTTCCGTCAGTAAATCTTTCGGATCATAGTCACTGTCGACCCTGATTCTTACCTGTGAGCTTCCCTCAGAACTCGTGCTGGCGATTTTCTCGATACCCTCGACATCCTGGACAGATTCCTCAATTTTGACCGTCACGCCCTCCTCCACCTCTTCAGGCGTTGCTCCTCGCAGGGCAACACTCACCGTAATGGTGCTGGGATCGATGGTCGGAAATACTTCCAGGGGAATGCGCAGAGACAAAGACATCAACCCCAATAGCAACAGGGTGATCATCAATAAATTGGCTGCGACAGGGTTGCGGGCAAACCAGGCAATCATGGGGTAGCCGCTTCTTCTGAAGAAAGATCAGACTGCACGGCGGAAGCTGTTTTATCGGTTGAACTGTTCATCCGGGTGACCGCAATACCACTACTGACCTGACCCAACGTGGTCGTCACCAGCTCATCGCCCGCTTCTACACCTGCAGTAATCAAAGTTTCACGATTCCCCTGCCAGCCGGTTTCGACGCTGCTTCTGACCAGCACGTTATTGCGGACCAGATACACATAACTTCCCTGATAAATGGTCGACGTCGGGATGATCAACGCTTCCGGTAAGGTGATACCTTCAATCTCCGCAGACACATACTGGCCGATCTTCAGAGGCTGACGACCCTCACCTTTCAGACCAAAAGGATCATCCACCTGAGCCACCACATACAACTGCTGGGAGTCGGTATCGACAGCCCCCTCAGTCCGGATAATTCTGCCCTGCCAGCGCTGGGGTGGCGTCGTGAGTGTATTGACCAGGGTGACATCAGCAAATGCATCTGCGGCACTTTCTCCAGAAATCTGTGCTTCAGGCAGGTCGACATAGGCCAGGTCAGAGTTCTTCAGGGGCAAGCGAATCTCAACGTAATCAGCCGCATAAATTTCTGCCAACGCAACCTGAGGCGCAACAACCGCACCGATGTCCACCATCTTGTCCAATAATCGCCCGGAGAATGGCGCCTTGATCTGGGTTCTCTCCAGATTGATTTCTGCCTGCCGTAACCGGGCTCGGGAAGTGGCCAGTCTGGCTTGAGCCGCTTTCAGATAGGGAAGCCGAAGCGCAAGCTCCGAGGCATTACTCTCGCCGCCGATTTTCTGCCAGTCATTCTTGGCCTGTCTGACACGGGCCTCTTCTTCCGCCAGAGCCAATTCGGCTTCAACCACTTCACCCTGGGCGATGTCCACCTGCACCTGATAGTCAGAAGGATCAATTCTCAGCAGGGTATCACCTTTATTGAAATAGCCACCGGATCTGAATGAGGGAGACACTTCCACAACTTGTCCAGAAACCTGAGCGATCAAAGTAATTTGAGTACGGGGCTGGACAATGCCAAACGAGGAAACATGAATCTGATGACGAACAGGCTGAATAACCTGAGTTTGCACTGAAATACTGGGCTTTTCGGGATTAGAGCGCTTAGCTACCTGTGGAGGACTGGACTTGATGACGTAGGCGATCGCAATGAAGCCTCCCAACACCAATAGCGGAAGCGTCTTACGAACAATACCCGACAAAGCCATGCAGTTGATCCTTTCCCTGTCTAATGAAAGTGATTCAACTTTTTATACGATGACCTGACGGGTAATGTCTATCCCAAACTCATTAAAGAACGGATATCTCTGATATCAGGCATCTTTGCACAAATTTCTTGGACAATGAGCCTTGAACAGATAACGGAGTCCGGCTCCCTCAGGAGCCGTTCAGTTGCTGATAATGATATCTTAAATGCTCATCAATAAATGAGCTGATAAAGAAATAGCTGTGGTCGTATCCCTCACGTCGATTCAGCGTCAGCGCAATCCCTTTCTCAGCACAGACCGCTTCAAGAGCTTCCGGCATGAGCTGATCTTCAAGGAACTGATCCTCCAGCCCCTGATCGATGAGAATCGACTCTACACGACTACCGTCAGCAATCAGCGCACAGGTGTCATACTGCCGCCACAGCGGTGGGTTGTCACCCAGATAGCCCATCAAAGCCTTCTGACCCCAGGGGCATTGAGAGGGCGCGCAAATGGGCGCGAAAGCAGATACCGAGCGGAACTTGTCTGGATTCTTGAGTGCAATCGTAAGCGCACCGTGCCCACCCATGGAGTGGCCGAATATCCCCAATCTCTGATGGTCGATGGGGAAACGGGACAGAACCAGCTCATAGAGCTCAGAGGTAATGTAGGAATACATCCGGTAATGATCTGACCAGGGCGATTCTGTTGCATCCAGGTAGAACCCTGCCGCCGAACCGAAGTCGTAACTATCATCTTCTCCGGAAATATTAACCCCTCTCGGGCTGGTATCCGGCACAACGATAATCATACCCAGATCGTTTGCCCGCGCTTCCACGTGGGCTTTATCGACAAAGTTCCTGTCCGAACAGGTCAGACCGGAAAGCCAGAACAGGCCGGGAAGATTCCGGACCACTTCCGTGGCAATTTCCGGTACATATACTGAAAACACCATTTCACAACCGCACGTTTCAGAATCGTGCTTGAATTGTTTCCAGTAACCGCCCTGACAACGGTTTTGCTGAATCAGCTCAAAACTCATTGGATGCTCCATCCATTTTTAATCAGGCATCCGGAATTAGAACAGAATGACAGAGCGTATACTCTTGCCTTCATGCATATACTCAAATGCCTTGTTAATATCTTCAAGCGGCATGGTGTAGGTCACCATGGGATCCACCTTGATTTCACCACTCATATATTTATCCACATATCCCGGCAATTGTGAACGCCCTTTCACGCCTCCGAAGGCAGTTCCCTTCCAGGTGCGCCCTGTAACCAACTGAAATGGGCGAGTGGAAATTTCCTGCCCAGCACCGGCAACACCAATCACCACGGAGGTTCCCCAGCCTTTGTGACAGCATTCAAGCGCTGCACGCATCAGGCCGACATTGCCGACACATTCAAAGGAATAATCGACGCCACCATCAGTCAATTCAACGATGGCTTCCTGAATCGGCACGTCATAATCCTTGGGATTAACACAATCTGTCGCACCAAGGGCCTTGGCCATTTCAAATTTATCCGGATTGATATCCACCGCCAGAATGCGTCCGGCTTTGGCCATCGCCGCACCTTGGATAACACTCAGCCCAATACCACCGAGACCAAAGACGGCAACTGTAGAACCCGGCTCGACCTTGGCTGTGTTCAACACAGCACCAATACCAGTCGTCACACCACACCCCAGCAGACAGACTTTGTCCAGAGGGGCAGCCGGATTGATTTTAGCCACGGCGATTTCAGGCAATACGGTATATTCGGAGAACGTGGAAGTCCCCATGTAATGGAACAACTGCTTGCCCTGATAGGAAAACCGGGACGTGCCGTCCGGCATCAGACCTTTCCCCTGGGTAGCCCGTATGGCCTGGCAGAGGTTGGTTTTACCTGAAGTACAGAACTTACATTTGCCACACTCAGGTGTATATAGCGGGATAACATGATCGCCGGGTTTGACGGAGGTTACTCCCTCACCGACTTCAACAACAATGCCACCACCTTCATGACCAAGAATTGAGGGGAACAGACCTTCCGGATCGTCACCGGACAATGTGTAGGCATCCGTATGACAAACACCGGTTGCCACGATCTGTACCATGACCTCACCGGCCTTCGGGCCTTGCACATCGACTTCAACAATTTCGAGGGGTTTTCCGGCAGCAAATGCTACCGCAGCACGTGATTTCATGTCGGATTCCTTGGTGGTTGTTGAATTGAGCGTTGTCTTAGGTTTTCCAGAGGCGAAATTTCTGACACTCCAATAGGCCTGAAGGCCACAACTTTCATGGAACTGAAATGAGTTCCATAGAGCCGAAACGAAGATACGTCAAAATATTCAGCCTCAGGCGCTTATCCGCTCAGAATATACGCCCCCGAAGACAGGGCTGCAACCACCAAAAAATGCAATTTCTTTTTAACAACAATCACTTGCCTATAGGCGACAGCTTTTAGTTCGATAATGTCCGATAGCGAAACCATACAAAACGGTTTCTCACCTGGCACAGACGCGCCAGGCTTGGACTGCAGCTTTTGGCCCAGAAATGGGTTTTTACTTGGAGATGGATTTAACTTGGTAATGAGTTCTTAACTGGTAACAGATGTTTAACTCAGATTGGAAGCGATCCCACTCTTGTGGGCGTCCTGAATAACCCGCTCGTATTGCGGATTCTCAGAAAATGAAATGATTCCGGTTTCATCCACGACGACGGCAGACAACAATACTGTGCTGATCATTGCCCATACGGCCAACAACAGATAACTAGTAACCACTGTGGCAGATTTAGCTGTCGACGCAGACATGGCAGGTTTCTCCTGGAAACGATAAATGAACGGTAATTGTGATGACTTGTTACCATAAAGCGCTTTCAAGAATGTTTTCCCTTCACTGCCGACGAAAAAAGCGCTGAAGGCGCTCTATATCCATCATTCGCCACTCTCCGCCATCGCACTTGAGAATCAACAGAGCTATCTTGCCATGACTGAAATCAGAAATGAGATCACAGATATCGCCAGCGACACACCCGCCATCCCTGTGGCAATCCGATACTTCCGGTCTTCGTCGCGCATGCCAGCCACAATGGAAGAGAGATAAGGGAAATTGACCACATGGCGATCCTGATCAGAACCGCGACCAAACGCCGTTGAAAACAAAAACACATAACTGTTTTCTTCCACCTGATAGCGATATTTCTTATCCAGATGATCCATGAGCCTACTGACCAGCAATACTTGATCGAGCCCAAGAATGTTCGCGATGTAATCCACATCCACCGGCACGTAGTTTTTATGCTGGCGGACAGGATCATTATGAGGAGATCGAAGATAGTCCTGAAAATGATGCTCAAAGATCAAGTTCAGAATTTGCAGATCGGTGGGTGTATTCGCCATATCAACCTCCCAAAGGTGATACGTCACCACCCAACTCCCGGCACTGTTTTACCGATGGATGATGGTAAGTTGAGGCTCTATACAGGAAACTTTATATACTCCTGGCATAATAGCCCAACGATACTGCGAATCCAGCATGGGCCATGAGTCCGAGGCCCATACCAAAGCGGCTGGATTAAGCCACTTTGGAGGTTAGCGCGTTTTGTTCCCGCTCTTTTTCCAGTAGTCGCCTGTAAATGATTTTTGAGTCACCTTTCAAGCTTTCATTCACGGTTCCCTTGCCTGCGTAGAATGGCGCGCGCTGGCCACGAAACTCAAAGAAATCGCCAGCCTGAGTAAAAGGCAGCCCAAGAAAGGACAATCTTCTCGCCAAACGCTTTTCCATTAGACAATACACATGGCGAAGCCTGGGATTCTCCTGGACATAGGCCAGTGCACCGAGGTACAACAAACGGGAAACTTCCACGGAATAACTGCAGGAAATTTCTGCCGCTTCGGGCAATACGGCCAAACGGGAAATTTCTATATAACTGCCAGCTTCCAGCTTGGAAGGTGCCAATTCCGGAGAAAAGTAATCGTGGGGGTACAGGTGCTCGATGGGAATTGCCTGAGAGGTTCTGGACTGGGGCATCACCAGTCGAAGCGTGCCGACATAACGACCACTCAACTCATCCTTGACCAGAAAGTGCTTTGACCAGCCATCATAAATGTCTGTTTCAAGCCCTCGGGCATTTTTCTGGGAACTTTCATAAGCGAGATGCTTGCAGTACACCTCATATCGAATCTTGAAAACTTCTTCTTTGTGCTGGAGGCTCTCAGCCTTCAGAACTGAAACGGGTCTTCCATGGGCGGTGAGAAGTGGTTCCAGTGGCGGCGTAGAATACAAACTCTGCTTTTCTGCTAACACGGCAGTTACCTTTGTTCTGTTTAGTTGGACACCTGTTCTGTTTAGTTGGACACCTACAGTTCTGCTTCCATTCAAGCTAGGGGGGTCAAGGGTTGATGTCCTTTACCTATCGCTCTGAACGACAAACGCCAAACAACAGCATATCCAATGCCAAAATTCCTTATTACTTCCAATTTCAACAGCTTAATGAAGTCTTCTTATCTTTATTCCGCACCTGCCACTGCGAAAGATACACAGCGTATCGGATATATGTTTCTGATTGGCGACAGATCACCCAAGGTGGTTAGATAATAACTTCTGTATCAAAAACTTACACTGTCGCTGATTTGCGACAAAACATCTCCGTTGTGCCAAAGGCCACTTACCCCGGCACCAGCCAACGAGATAATTTGTCTCAATAAATCAACGACCTGCGACCTTCCCTGCGATAGCTACTGCGTCATACAACTAACATTTCAGGCCAGCCCGCAACTATAAACGATAGTGAGACTGTCACACAAAGTTAATTTCCAATTTCAGGAACCGCCAACCAGCGCACATTTTTACTGACGGAAACCGCTATTTCAGATAACGGCAACACAGCCCGGAATCAAACGACCGATCCCTTGGTACCAACTGCGCTGGACAAGGCTTTCAGTGACAAACTAACACCATTTAGATGCAGCGAAGGACTAGCCTACCCGGATTATCCCGACAATCCAATAGGGAAAATGGATGATAAGTTACATAGAGAGGAAATCAGCAAAATTCAGGGTGCTGATGTAGTGTTTACAAAGCCACCCCGTCTATATATAGTAGCTAAACTTTGGTTTGCCAACCATATGTAGTTCAAAATAGCAGCAGCGACGATCAAAATGAGAGTCAGCCACATTATTGTTGAACGGCACTAAACAGCCATCCGGAGAACAATCCAGACAACAATAGGCAGCTTAATTGAGTAACTACTAAATGGTACCGCACTAAGAGGGAATCCGGTGAGAATCCGGAACTGACGCGCAGCGGTATTGGGGAACGAAAGCGACAAGAGTTCAGATCTATTCTGGCTCCGGCACTGTTGGTATATGGCCGCAGTCTTTAACATGACTGCCATGATAAGATTGCTCATAACAACGGGAAGCCGTCGCTGTAGGAGAATTGTTGGAACCTTCCATCAATCCAGCCCCAGAGTCCGAAGACCTGCCAAAGATATTACCGGCCACAACCGGTCAGCTTAAGAACCTTCGCGATTCAGGGTTACAGATAGCACAGATCTCCGCTTGATTGATGTCTTTGTTGCAGTGCCGGCAGTTTTTTCGCAGTCCGTGTGGCAAAGCCAGTCAGCAGGCTATCTGTTCCTGTCTTCGCGAAGTTTGATATACCACGCGATGCAGGAAAAACCATGACTCAAACAGCGTTGCCGCCCCAAGCCCCTCCCACCACGTCACAGACCGACAATTCACTTCACGTTATCAAGCGCAATGGCCAGGCGGTTCCCTATCATGACCAGAAGATTGCCATTGCCGTCACCAAGGCATTTCTGGCAGTAGAAGGCGACTCAGCTTCAGGCTCTGCCAGAGTCAGAGAGGCGGTCAATGCGCTGGTGAAAGATATTTCCGCGCGCATCAAACGCCGTTTACCGGAGGGTGGCACGGTTCATATCGAGGAAATTCAAGACCTGGTCGAACTTGGTCTCATGCGCTCCAGTTTCCATAAGGTCGCGAGAGCCTACGTCCTGTACCGGGAAGAACATGCCAAGCAACGCCAGAGTTCTGTACCCCCTGCCTCCCCTGAGGAAAGCCATCCCAGCATTAACGTGCTTAATCCTGACGGAACACAGGTACCGTTGAATGTTGCGCGATTGCGCACCGTTATCGCGGACGCCTGCTCAGGCCTAGAAGGTGTCGATGCGGAAAAAATCACCGCCAGCGCACTTAAAAATCTCTATAACGGCGTCAAGCGAAAAGAGGTCAACACCGCACTGGTCATGGCGGCAAGACCACTCATTGAGGCGGAACCCTACTACTCTCTCGTCTGTGCCCGACTGCTGCTGGATGGATTGCGTTCGGAGGTTCTGAGCTTCCTGAATATCGCAGAGGCCGCCACCGAAACGGAAATGACAGCGCTGTACCCAGAGACTTTCCAGCAGACCATCGAAAAAGGAATCGAGCTGGAACTGCTGAGCCCGAGACTCAGAGAGTTTGATCTGGAACGCTTGGGTTCAGAACTTAAATCTGAGCGAGACAGACAGTTCAACTATCTGGGACTGCAGACCCTTTATGACCGTTACTTCCTGCACTGGAACGATAACCGCCTGGAACTTCCCCAGGTATTCTTTATGCGGGTAGCCATGGGATTGGCCCTGCAGGAAGATGACAAAAACACTCGTGCGATCGAATTCTACCAGTTGCTGTCGTCGTTCGATTACATGTGCTCCACACCGACCCTCTTCAATGCGGGAACCAACCGTCCTCAGCTGTCTTCCTGTTATCTAACCACGGTTCCGGACGACCTGTCAGGCATCTACAACGCCATGAAAGACAGTGCCTTGCTCTCCAAATGGGCAGGCGGCCTGGGTAACGACTGGACACCTGTCAGGGCCCTTGGCTCCCATATAAAAGGTACTAACGGCAAATCCCAGGGCGTTGTCCCCTTCCTGAAGGTTGTGAACGATACCGCGGTGGCAGTAAACCAGGGCGGCAAGCGCAAAGGGGCGGTATGTGCGTATCTGGAAACCTGGCACCTGGATATCGAAGAATTTCTGGAACTGCGTAAAAACACCGGTGACGAGCGTCGCCGAACTCATGACATGAACAGCGCCAACTGGATTCCGGACCTGTTCATGAAGCGCGTGTTTGAAGATAAACACTGGACGCTGTTCTCGCCTGCCGATGTCCCGGACCTGCACGAACTTTACGGCAAGGCGTTCGAGGATCGCTACCACCACTACGAAAGACTGGCAGAATCCGGTGAACTCAAACTCCATAAAACCATCCAGGCCCAGACACTCTGGCGCAAGATGCTCTCCATGTTGTTTGAAACAGGACATCCATGGATCACCTTCAAAGATCCCTGCAACCTGCGCTCGCCGCAGCAACATGTGGGAGTTGTCCACTCATCCAACCTGTGTACTGAGATTACTCTCAACACCAGTGAGGACGAAATCGCGGTCTGCAACCTGGGTTCAATCAACCTGGTGAACCACATTGTAAATGGTGAGCTGGACGCCAATCGACTACAACAAACCATCACCACGGCGGTCCGCCTGCTGGATAACGTGATTGATATCAATTACTACGCTGTCCCACAGGCAGAACGGGCCAACCTGCGACACCGCCCGGTCGGCATGGGCATGATGGGATTCCAGGATGCACTGTATAAGCTGGGTCTGCCTTATGAAAGCGTTGAAGCCGTGCATTTTGCCGACCAATCCATGGAACTGATCAGCTATTTCGCTTTGCAGGCTTCGACAGATCTGGCCGTTGAACGGGGGACTTATGAGTCCTACGAAGGCAGTCTATGGAGCCAGGGCATACTTCCCATCGATTCTCTGAATCTGTTGGAGGAAGCACGGGGTGGTAACTACGCCGTCCTGGATAAAGCCGCGCAACTGGATTGGGATTCTCTCAGAAGCAAAATTCAGCGTCAGGGGATGCGTAACTCCAATGTCATGGCCATCGCCCCGACGGCCACCATTTCCAACATTGTCGGTGTATCGCAGTCCATTGAACCGACGTATCAGAACCTGTTTGTGAAATCGAATCTCTCCGGGGAATTCACTGTAATTAACCCCTGGCTGGTGACTGAACTGAAAAAGCGGGATCTGTGGGATTCGGTCATGGTCAATGACCTGAAATACTTCGATGGCTCCGTCGCCCAGATCGATCGCATCCCCAACGAGGTCAAAGTCCTCTTCAAAACGGCCTTTGAGATTGACCCACGCTGGCTGGTGGAAGCCGCTTCGCGTCGTCAGAAATGGATTGACCAGGGGCAAAGTCTCAACCTGTATATGGCCGAGCCATCAGGTAAAAAGCTGGACAATCTCTACAAGCTTGCCTGGTCCAGAGGACTGAAAACCACTTATTACCTGCGTTCTCTGGGTGCCACTCAGATGGAGAAGGTTTCGGTACAGGCAGATTCCGGCAAGTCTGAGCAGTCTCAGCCTGGCAGGGAGTCCGAGGATTTTGAGCTGGAAGCCGGACAACCGGAACCGAAGTTCTGTTCCATTCTCGATCCAGATTGTGAAGCCTGCCAGTAAGGCCGGATGATTGACCAGATTAACGGGATAAGATAATGAGCACTCAATATACAGATTTCACCCCCAACTGGGATGACCCCCTGGCCGCCACCATTCCTTCGGTACCGACACCTGAGCCGGTCAAACAGGAAACTAAAGAAAGCGCGCCAGCAGCTCCTCCATCATCTGTCGATCAGGAGGTCACGGCAGAGTCCGTGGCCCCGATCAATCCGGAGGACAAGCGAGTCATTAATGGTTTGACGGACATTAACCAGTTGGCACCGTTCAAATACCCTTGGGCGTGGGAGTTTTTCCTCAATGCCAACAAGAACCACTGGACCCCGCTGGACATCAACATGTCCCAGGATGTTCATGACTACCATCACAAGCTGACGCTGGAAGAGCGTCATGTCTATGAGAATGTCCTGGCCTACCTCACCACCTCCGACATTCTGGCCATGCGTAATATCGGGCTGGCCGTAATGGAAAAAATGAGCGCCCCGGAACTACAGATCTACCAGGCTAGACAGGTATATGAGGAATCCCTGCACACCTGGACCTACCAGCACTGTATCGAAACCATCGGTCTGGACCAGAGCGAGATCTACAACCGGTACCGGGTGATTCCCGCGATTCATCGCAAGATCAAAATGGGGAATGAGCGTATCAATGCGCTGCTACGCCCGGACATCAACCTGCGTAACCGGGATGACCTGCACACCTTTGTCATGGCTTACATCTTCTTCGCAGGGATCTTCGAAGGCTGTTGGTTCTACAACGGCTTCAGCCCGATCTTTGCGCTGCAACGCCGCGGACTCATGAAAGGCACCGGAGAACAACTCCAGTACATCATGCGGGATGAAGTGATGCACTGCGCGTTTGGCATCCGTGTCGTCAAACAGATCATCAAAGAGGAAAATGTCACTCTTGATCCCCAGGCTCTGAAACACATGTGGGAAGAAGCAGAAGCGGCCGAAATGGCCTACGCCCAATACCTGCTGAAAGAACCGATTCTCGGATACACCGCAGAGGACCATGTTGAACAGTTCCGGTTTATCGCCAACCGACGCGCCAAACAACTCAAACTGGAAGAACCATTCCCTGGCGCCACCAACGCCCTCCCCTGGCTGGACGAACAAGCCAGCATGAGAAAGGAAAAGAACTTCTTCGAAACCCGCGTAACGGAATATCAGACCGGCGCGTCGTTGCAGTGGTAGTGTATTAGTGCAATTTTGCGCGGCAGAGACGGTTCAGGAGACTGAACCGTCTATAAATCTCGTGGCCTGACTTATCTGTTCCACATTCAAAAAGGCATTTTAGTCTGAAAGAGGTTCATTAATGGAAATCCCTGATACCTGGGCTCCCCTGCTGTTATCCGCTGTAAGAGATTCCATTCTCTATACAGAAGGATTGCGACAAAGCGAAACCATTAGAGACAAATCGGATTATAAAGAACATCATCTTCAATTAACTCAACTTATTGAGTATTTGAAAGTTGAGTATAAAAAAATCGAAGATGAGGTTGGCTTACCGCTGGATCAGATTCTTTAACAAAAAGACATCGATACGTGGTCACTAACAAGCCTATTCAGGCGCCAGAGCCATAACCTCAATCTCAATGCGATAGCGCGGATCAATCAGCCCACACTCGATCATGGTAGCCACAGGCGGGTTCGCGCCAAAAGTTTCAGAGAGCACGGGCCAGCAGGCTTCAAAATCATTCTTGTCCGGCAACATGTAGGTGACACGCACCACTGACGAGAAATCAGTCCCGGCCTCCTTCAGAGCCTTTTCAATAGCACTTAATGCAGAGCGACACTGCCCTACCACATCTTCAGGAATGTCAGCACCCTGCGCCGTAGTGCCGGAGATGTGGACAAAGCCTCCAGCAATCACCGTGCGGCAATAGCCGATCTTATCTTCGTAAATTCCGCCTGATTTGATTCGTTGGATACTCATGATGGTCCTTTTTCAATAACGTCATTTAGGTTGGGTAATGTGTTTTAAGATCAGCAGGAGTATGCGCAGTTTAGTTCGACTTGCATAGCACTACAGGCTCATGGAGTTGAGCCTGAAAAAGCACTGCCCAGTTTATTGAATTCCCACCATAGGCAGGACTGGTCAATCAATACGAATGCCGCGCGCTTTGGCTCTTTTGATTTGCTCTTCCGTCAATGGAGGTTCATCATCTGATTCCCAAAAATATGGCAGTTTATTCGTTACCTCTTCCAAAGGAATAAACCCTTTGACCTTGTCATCCGGGGATACGCTGGCCCATCCATCAACCGGGTTCCAGTATGATGCGGATGTTGTCGCCATCCCGAATGTTTCAACCGCGATAATATAACCCCCCTGTTCTTTCGGGGTATCACCTATTGTCCACTGAATATCTTCAAACATTAGACTCTCCGTCAATACTTCAGTCTGAACTGTTCCGCTTCACACGCAAATTTCAATCCCAGATGGCAGAGCCGAACGTTGGTGATTTTATAGGCTTGATGTATCTTCACAAGATGCCGAAGGGATGATAGGGAAATCCCGAAGAAACCAGCTTTTCGCAGTCATGGGAAGAAAGCGGAAGAAATATTGCGGACGTTCGCCTTCTTCACATTCTAACTCTCTCGGTTCCTGCTAAAATACGTTGGAAAATCGGCCAAACACGAACTCACTAACTGCTTATGCGTGTCTAAGATACCAAAGTCGAAAACATCAAAATCAACACCCTCACCATGCAGGGCAAGAGCAAGCTTTTTACAGACTTCTCTGTCCACGTAGCTGCGAGAATAGAGCCACATTTCAAGGCTATTTGAAAGTCCAAGTTTTAGACGTGTTTGCAAACTCCTAAGAAGCTCTAATACATCATCGCTTAATCCTTTCCCCTCGGCCACATCAGCTATTGCCCCGACATACAACATCGAATCAAAAGAAAGCGCTCCGTCAGCCAAGTCTACTACGTGGTCCATTTTAATAGCTCTTTGCTGAGACCCTGCTTGAAAACAAGCGCTTGATTGAACTAGGTGATCATACAGATCAGCGTAGCTACTTCCTGATATCCATAGTTTTGCAAATTCTAGTATAACGTCTTCAGGCTTTATTTTGAGAAACATCTTGTTGTTATTGAGCTGAGATAGCAACGGCCAGCAAATCACAAGAAGTTCATCTGAGCTTAGAGCTTGTGTTATTTCGCCCCAATTTTCATCAAGCCAGATTTCGATTAAGAATAGATTTTTCAATCCCAACAACGACTTCCCGAAGAATGGCCTTTTCTCTTCCGGTACAGAAAGAACCCTGCTTGCGATAAGTGAAAATGCCGTCCGTAGCTGTTGTTTTTGATCGTCATCTGACAAAAAGTAAGCCAACGTTCCTTGCGCCAACTCATCAAAGAATGTTTGATGCGCACCTGGATTGTCTTTTAAATAGGACAAAAAATAACTTTCTATTGCTTCAATTAAAGCTTCTTTATAATCCATCTGATCCAGTAGCGAACTGATATCAATAGAGTATTGATTACCAGCATCTATACAGCTTTGCCTATAGCTGCTGGGGTCTGCGATGAACGGGATAACTTCAACATTAAGTTCTGCGAAATCGAAAGGTGAAATTAGGTCCAATAGGCTACTAGCGCAGTCCTCCGCATTAGTAAAATCGAGCAAATGCATCGCTCTTTGCCATCGCCACCTTTCACGAAAATTAGTGCGCTTATCAAAAGCATCCGTATCCGCGAAAATAACACTCCCTTCGGTATGATATCCAGCTCTGCCTGCTCGCCCGATGAGATTATGGAAGTCACGTGTGGTTATTTCTTGTCCGGCTTGAAATGTACTTGAAACAATTAAGTACCTGATTGGAAGATTCACACCTTGGGCAAGAGTGGAGGTACACACTACCAACACTGATTTATTGGACTCCATTGTGACGTGGTCAACTGATTTGTGACAACCCAGTTAAGCAACTTCTCGTAATTCTTTCCAGGCCGTTTCATATTGATTCGGGCTTTGGTAATCCAAATATGAATGTAGCCGAAAGCTGTTGTAGAACATCGTGATGTAATGCAACACATCTTGCTGTGCTTCTCGTCGAGTCTGGTAGTGGTGCCATTGAATCCGTTCTTGCTTCAGGCTACCGAAGAAGCTCTCCA
>NZ_AQXX01000107.1 GCF_000376785.1 Hahella ganghwensis DSM 17046 | reverse complement strand
TAAAGTGGAACACCCGTTCAGATACATCAAGCAGGTGTTTGGTTACGACAAAGTCCGCTATCGAGGCTTGGCCAAGAACAAGAGCCGGCTCTATCTGTTGGCGGCCTTCAGCAATCTGCTGATGGCAAGGAAAGAGCTGCAGGTATAGGGGCAGTGAGCCCAGATGACGCCCCACAGGGGGGGGAAGATCCAAAATGGCCGGAAAAACACTCTGAATATTCGGCCATATATCGTCGAGAGTTTGAATTACCTCAGAACCTTGGGGTTATTCAGACTCTCCCTAGGTTTGGGATTTGTTTACTTTGAAGTTGCACCGGACCACTACTTCACCGTCGCTATTTGCATACTGCTGGTGGGGGCTCTTAGTCACCTGATCTTGTCTCTCCTAATTAAATGTCCCTGTTGCAAGAGGCGGCCCACGATACAAACACAAGAGTTTATTCATTCTAATAGCCGACAGCGATGGGGTCTGTCAGGGTGGTCTGCTGTTGTAGTGAGTGTATTGCTTGACCGTGGATTTACCTGCATTCACTGCGGCACGGACTACCAACTCTAGTTAGTTCGACATACTCCAGGGTGGCCAACAGTGTGTCCCATTCCTGCAATAAAACCGTCATCTGTACGCGAAAAGGTCCCCTATTTGGCGAATAAAACTAACTGCTTATTGCGTTACCTAAATAGAAGTAATCCAACTAAAAATAGAAACAGGGGATACCTCATGAAACTGCGCGCATTGGCGATTGTTTTAGGCCATTTCTAGCCTTTCTCACGATGCATGACCCACTTGGCAGCAATGCCTATGACAATGGCCCAGAAAGCCGACCCCACACCGAATAAGGTGACGCCTGAAGCGGCTATCAGGAAAGTGATCAACGAGGCTTCTCTGTCTCCTGGATCAGCCAGGGCGGTATGCAGACTGTTGGCAATCGTGGCCAGCAACGCCAGACCGGCAATAGCCACAACCAGTGTCTTTGGAAAGGCAAGAAATAACGCGGAAACTGTGGCGCCAAAAACTCCCAGGAACAGATAAATGACCCCACCGGACACACTGGCCCAATAGCGTTTGCCTGGATCTTTATCAACATCCGGTCCCATACAAATAGCTGCCGTAATGGCCGCAAGGTTCAGTGCATACCCACCAAAAGGAGCCAGAATGAGACTGGTTAATCCGGTCCAGGTAATCGTGGGAGAAACGGGTGGTTGATAGCCATGAGCTTTCAGTACTGCAACACCAGGGATATTCTGGGACGTCATGGTGACAATAAACAGAGGAACACCCACACTGAGCAAAGTGGTGGCTGTAAACTGTGGCCAGGTGAATACCGGGGTGGCGAACTCAAGTGTGAGTTGGCTGAAATCCAGGGAGTTGTTACCGGCTGCCCAAAGAACTCCCGCCAACAGTACCAGCACCACGGTGTAGCGGGATCGGAATCGCTTGAAAACAAGATAAGTCAGTCCCATCACCGCGACCAGAACCAGATCATCGTTAAGCGCTCTGAAGACATCCAGCCCGAACTGTAACAAAATACCGGCCAGCATGGCGGCGCCGATCCCCAGAGGGATATGCTTCATCATCCGCTCAAACAATCCGGTAATCCCGGACAATAGAATCAAGACAGAAGAGAGAATAAATGCCCCTGTTGCCTCAGCGAGCGATACCCCCATCAAGCTGGTAACCAGAAGTGCCGCACCTGGGGTGGACCATGCGATGAACAATGGCATCTTGTAGGCAACGGAGAGTGCGATACTGGTAATTCCCATTCCGATACCCAGAGCAAACATCCAGGAGCCTATCTGTTCCGGCGTAGCACCTACCGATTGAGCAGCCTGGAAGATAATCGCGGCTGAGCTGGTATAACCCACCAGTACAGCAATAAAACCTGCGACCAGGTGATTGATGGAATAGCCTTGCAGCATGGAGAACTCCCGGTAAATTGAGTAACATGTCCGTGCGTTATAACGTACGCGAGAGAATAACACCTGTGCGTTATAGCGCACAAACAAAATTTGATTTCGGAGAATCCCATCTGTGCAATCGATCAATCAACATATTGCCACTGTTTTGAAGCGCGAGCGTAAGCGCAAAGGCTGGAGTCTGGATACAACAGCTGAAGCCACTGGTGTCAGTAAAGCAATGTTGGGACAGATTGAACGCGAAGAGTCGAGTCCGACAATTGCCACATTGTGGAAAATCGCCACAGGCATGAGCTTGTCATTTACGTCGTTGGTTACAGATACAAGCGATGGTCCGCTCCCCATATTGTTGCATGAAGCCGGGCAGTCCCGAGCCCCCATGCCAGAGGATTCTCTGGGAGTCGAGATTTTGTTTCCTTACGATCCCCTCATGGGGTTTGAGTATATGGAGCTGACGCTTCCGGCGCGAGTTGAGCATTTGTCAGAGCCACATGAATCTGGTGTGGTGGAGCACGTTGTGGTGATCAAAGGGAAGCTGGAAATTCTGCACGGGAACGAGTGGATCAAACTGAAAAAAGGTGACGCCTTGCGCTTTGCGGCAGATGAGCCGCACGGTTACCGAAATACAAGCCAGAAGCCGGTGATATTTCACAATGTGATTCGCTACCCGCACAAAGGCTGAGTGTGACGACACCTGCAAATATACAAGCCTCTGTGGAAGTATGATGCGGTTAAGTTGATCAGGGGAAAGGAACAGTGTGAATAAATGACTTCGCGGGAAAGGTAAAAAACCACTCCCGAAACGGGAGTGGAAGATTGCGCGGGTAAGGTCCGCCGAGGCACGGTTTACCTTAACCCAACCCAGCCTGCGAGGAGGCCGGGGTCTGAAGCCAGGGCAGGCTTCGAGAGGTACAAAATAGATATGGAGTAACAATACTCCCCCGGATTTCAACCCGGGGGATGTTCTGGCACATCCATGTACCAAGCCATACTGATGCTTACTTTTCCCAGGACTTGATCAGGGCGTCGTAAGATACAGTTTCACCCTTAGGTTTCTCGTTCGCCAGTTTAGCTTTTGGAGAACCTGGCTTGTTCAGCCACTCGCTTGGGTCGACTTCCGGGTTCAGCTTAGGACCGCACTCGCCCTGGACGTTGGCGCGTTCCAGACGTTGCAGTACACGATCCTGTGCCTGAGCCAGACCGTCCAAAGCTTCCTGTGGTGTTTTTTCACCGTTGGCCGCTTCGGCGATGAACTGCCACCACAGCTGGGCCAGTTTCGGATAGTCAGGAACGTTGGTACCGGTAGGTGTCCACTGAACTCGAGCCGGGCTGCGGTAGAATTCCACCAGACCACCAAGCTTTGGAGCGACCTGGGTCATTTCCTCAGACAGGATGTCAGATTCACGGATAGGTGTCAGGCCAACCAGTGTTTTCTTCAGAGAAACGGTTTTGGACACGGTGAACTGAGCATACAACCAAGCTGCCAGACGACGGTCATCAGGTGTGGAGTTCAGGAAAGTCCAGGAACCGGCGTCCTGGTAACCCAACTTCATGCCTTCTCCCCAGTAAGGTCCTTTTGGAGAAGGAGCCATCCGCCACTTTGGTGTACCGTCATCATTGACCACAGGCAGACCGGGCTTGGTCATATCTGCAGTAAAGGCGGTGTACCAGAAGATTTGCTGTGCAATGCTACCCTGCGCAGGTACAGGACCGGCTTCAGAGAAGGTCATACCTTGTGCTTCAGGGGGAGCATACTGACGCAGCCAGTCAACATATTTGGTGGTGGCATATACAGCAGCAGGACCGTTAGTCGCGCCACCACGTGCAACGCTGGATCCAACTGGACGACAGCCGTCTACACGAATACCCCACTCATCGACCGGAACCCCGTTAGGAATACCTGCGTCACCGGCACCGGCCATGGAGAACCAGGCATCAGTAAAACGCCAGCCGAGAGAAGGGTCTTTTTTACCGTAATCCATGTGACCATAGACACGCTGCCCATCAATTTCTTTTACGTGAACAGTGAAGAATTCAGCAATATCCTCGTATGCTGACCAGTTCTTGGGCACACCCAGATCATATCCGTAAATGCCTTTGAACTTTTTCTTCAGGTCATCACGCTGGAACCAGTCATAGCGGAACCAATACAGGTTGGCGAACTGCTGATCCGGTAGCTGATAAATTTTTCCGTCAGGACCGGTGGTGAATGAAATACCGATAAAGTCTTCCAGGTCCAGGGTCGGCAGAGTGTATTGCTTGCCGTCACCTTCCATCATGTCAGAGATGGCGACCACTTTACCGTAGCGGAAGTGAGTACCAATCAGGTCAGAGTCATTGATGTAGCCATCATAGATGTTACGGCCGGATTGCATCTGGGTTTGCAGTTTTTCAACCACATCCCCTTCCTGAATCAGGTCGTGGTTGATCTTGATACCGGTAATCTCGGCAAAGGCTTTCGCCAGTACCTTGGACTCATATTCGTGGGTGGTGATAGTCTCGGAAGCAACATTGATTTCCATTCCGCGGAATTTTTCAGCCGCTTTGGTAAACCACGCCAATTCCTTGAGCTGCTCTTCTTTGGAAAGAGTGGACTCTTTAAACTCCTGCGATACCCATTTTTCGGCCGCATCACTGTATTGATCGGCCCAGGACATGCTGCTGGAGCCGACTGCTACTGCAACGGCGAATGCCAGTAAGCTCTTACGCTTTTTATTGTTGTGCATAGTTAGCCTCTTGATTGTTTTCATTTATGTTCAGCCTCCGTACCAATGAACATCCCTGCTTTGAGTTAGCGACTAATCTGAACCAGTTATTAATTCCGTAACACGGAACCAACCCTCCCGGTAATTATTAGCCACGACTTACTACATATCGAATGTGATTAATTGGCAGCTTAATGTGCTGCCAATGTCCTCACATGGATTTACACTCTCATAACTGAGTAACGTTCAGCCCCAGCGCATCACGACAACCATCCAGATCACCGAGATAACGGTGGCGATCCAAAGGGTGGCGTCGGTGATGGTCAGATAGGCCAGGTGAATATAGGCGCTGCTTAATAGGCCGATAAAGAGCCGATCGCCACGTGTCGTTTTGATCGGCAGGAAGCCCTTACGCTCGACACTGGGAGATTTAAGCTCCCAGATCGTCATTGCAGTGAGAATTGCAATAATGGTGGAAAAGAATCCGGCGGTAGGTATTGTCCAGGCCATCCAGTTCATAATATTTCTCCTCTGAGAATTCTCTGAAGTTGATTAAACCCGACCCAGTGCAAAGCCTTTGGCCACATGGTTTCTTACGAACCAGATCACCAACATGCCGGGGATAATGGTTAGGACGCCCGCGGCCGCAAGCACGCCCCAGTCGATTCCCGAAGCGGAGACGGTTCGGGTCATGACGGCGGCAATGGGCTTGGCGTCTACCGATGTCAGGGTTCTTGCGAACAGCAGTTCAACCCAGGAGAACATGAAGCAGAAGAATGCAGTCACCCCGATACCCGAGCGGATCATCGGAATGAAGATCTTGATAAAGAATTTAGGGAAACTGTAGCCGTCGATATAGGCGGTTTCATCGATTTCACGGGGAACACCGCTCATGAAGCCTTCCAGAATCCAGACTGCCAGAGGCACGTTGAACAGGCAGTGTGCCAGGGCAACGGCAATATGGGTGTCAAACAGGCCGACGGAAGAATAGAGCTGGAAGAAAGGCAGCAGAAATACCGCAGGCGGTGCCATACGGTTGGACAGCAGCCAGAAGAACATGTGCTTGTCGCCGATGAACTTGTAGCGGCTGAAAGCGTAGGCTGCCGGCAAAGCCACCAGAAGACTGATAACCATGTTCAGGGTGACATAGGAGATGGAGTTGACATAACCCATGTACCAACTCGGATCGGTAAAGATCTTAATGTAGTTGTCAAAGGTAATATCCGCTGGAAAAAGGCTCAATCCGCCAAGAATTTCCTCATTGGTTTTGAACGACATGTTCAACAGCCAATAGATAGGAATCAGTACAAACGCTATGTAGGCGATCAGGCCGAATCTTGATTTGCTCATCAGGACCACTCCTTTAGCTTTGGAGCGCGATGCGGACGATGAGGGTGTCATCGTCAGGGTCGCTGTTTCAGTTACTTGTTCTTGTGTCATTGCTATACCTATTGTCTAAACCATTACCTTCATCGGTCGTCGCGGCTGATATGCATGATGGTGGTATAGAACAGCCAACATACGAGTAGCACGATCAGGAAGTAGATAATTGAGAACGCTGCTGCCGGACCAAGGTCAAACTGGCCAACCGCCATCTTGGTCAAAGACTGACTCAGGAAGGTGGTGGAGTTACCTGGGCCACCGCCAGTCAGTACGAACGGCTCGGTATAGATCATGAAGGAATCCATGAAACGTAACAGAACACCGATAATTAAAACATTGGTCAACTTGGGCAGTTGGATATAACGGAACACTGCCCAGCGGGAAGCACGGTCGATTCTGGCTGCCTGATAATACACTTCCGGAATGGCACGCAGGCCAGAGTAGCAAAGCAGTGCAATCAGCGGTGTCCAGTGCCAGACATCCATCAACAGAACCGTTAACCAGGCATCCACTGGATCGCCGGCATAGTTGTAATCAATTCCGATATTGTTGATTGCCCAGCCGAAAAGACCGATATCTGCACGTCCGAAAATCTGCCAGATGGTGCCAACCACATTCCAGGGAATCAGCAATGGAATCGCGATGAGGATCAGTGCCAGAGAGGCCCCTTTACCTTTGGTCGGCATCAATAGTGCGACACCAATGCCCAAAGGCACTTCAATCAACAGTACAGAAAATGAATACATGAACTGGCGCAGAAGTGCTTCATGCAGACGGGTATCAAACAGCATCTGACGGAACCATTCGGTGCCGACAAAATAACGGGTGTTCTGGTCAAAGATGTCCTGTACCGAGTAATTGACTACCGTCATCAGCGGAATAATGGCCGAGAAGGCAACGAGTAAGAATACCGGCAGGACCAGGAACCAGGCTTTGTTGTTTTCGACTTTGTTCATCCCAAGTCCTCCATCAGAAATTCATCGACATAGACTTTCAGCCATTGATCAGGAAAGCTGACATAGGCTTTGCCGTGGGGCATTTTCTGGTCTTCCTGCAGGCGCGCTTTCATTTCCACGCCGTCCAGTACAAAACTCAGGATTTTGTAGGTACCCAGGTCTTCGATATATTTCACATCGACAACAAATGCGTCATCGGTGGTGTCATCCCAGACATGAACAAACTCGGGACGTATACCAATCTTGATGTTATCGGACTGCTTCGCTTTGACGCGTTCCAGAAGCTTCTTGCTAAGAGGGACCTCTGTATTGGCAAAGCGAACTCCACTGTCGGTCAGCGTTACCGGAATAAGGTTCATGCCCGGACTGCCGATAAAGTATCCGACGAATGTGTGGTTAGGGCTTTCGAACAGCTCCCTTGGGGTGCCAAACTGTACGATTTGACCTTCATACATCACCGCAATTTTGTCCGCAAATGTAGACGCCTCGAGCTGATCGTGGGTGACATACACCATGGTAATGTTGAACTGCTCATGAATTTGTTTGAGCTTACGACGGAGTTTCCACTTGAGGTGTGGATCGATTACCGTCAGCGGTTCATCAAACAGAATCGCGGATACGTCATCCCGTACCAGCCCGCGTCCCATGGATACCTTTTGCTTTTCATCCGCGGTCAATCCCTTGGCTTTCTTATCAAGCAGTTCTGTCAGGTCGAGGATATTGGCAATCTCATGAACCTTGCTTTTGATCTTGTGTTCTGCAACTTTGACGTTGCGTAGTGGGAAAGCCAGGTTGTCGTACACCGTCATGGTGTCGTAGATCACTGGAAACTGAAATACCTGGGCGATATTCCGTTCCTGCGGGCTCATGCTGTTGACCTTCTTACCGTCGAACATAATGTCGCCGTCAGAGGGTTGCAGCAGTCCGGAGATAATATTCAGAAGTGTACTTTTACCGCATCCTGATGGGCCCAGTAGTGCGTAGGCACCACCCTGTTCCCAGATATGGTCCATTCTGCGAATCGCATAGTCTTCGTCAGACTTGGGCTGGCTGGAGTATGTGTGAGCCAGTTGTGATAAACGAATTTCAGCCATGATTAACCTCCAACCTTACGAGACGGTGCCTGCACCATCTGACCGTTCATATCAAAGGCGTACAGTTTGTGAGTCGGGAAGTAGATGTTGATGTCCTCATCCACGTCGTAGCCATGAACGCCAGACAGATGCAGTACCAGATTCATATGATCGTTCCGCACATGAAGGAAAGTTTCTGAGCCGCTGATTTCGGCCAGATCCACTTTCACGGACAGTTCCAGATCATCATCGTTCTGGGGCACCAGACCAATGTGAGACGCTCGTACACCAAACTGGTATTGTCCCGGTTTGAGTGCACGTAGATCCTGATTCAGAGGGAAATGAACCGTTTCATCGAAGGAAACTTCGGAGTCCGTGACACGCCCGTTAACGACATTTATAGGCGGCTCACTGAACATTTCCGCTGTCAGAATATCTTTGGGACGATGATAGACTTCGGCTGTTGGACCATATTGCAGCACTCTGCCCTCATGCAGAACGGTCGTGGTTCCACCAAGTGCCAGTGCTTCATTAGGCTCAGTTGTCGCATAAATCGCGATGGTGTTGCGTTCCTTGAACAGTTCTCTCAGTTCCAGGCGCAGCTCTTCCCTAAGTTTGTAGTCCAGGTTCACCAGAGGTTCGTCAAACAGAACAATGGTCGCTTCTTTTACCAGCGCACGGGCCATAGCTGTCCGTTGTTGCTGGCCACCGGAAAGTTCCAGAGGAAGTCGTTTGAGGTACTGTTCGATATGCAGCATTTCTGCTGTTTCATGAACACGTTTGCGAATCGTTGCCTCACTGATGTTCGCCAGGCGCAATGGAGAAGCGATGTTGTCGTAAACGGTCAGGTTGGGATAGTTGATGAACTGCTGGTACACCATGGAGATGTTGCGATCTTTTACCGGTACACCGGTAACATTCACGCCATTCATCATGATTTGTCCTGTACTTGGGCGGTCCAGCCCGGCAATCAATCTCATCAGAGATGTTTTTCCGGCTAGCGTGCGTCCAAGAAAGACATTGAAGGACCCTGGTTCCAGGGTGAGGTTTAGGTCGCTGATCCAATGCTGGCCGTCAACGACACGACTGATGTTTTTTAGCTCTAGGCTCATAATACATTCCGTCAAATTGTTTGATTTATTTTCGGAATTTTTCGAAATTCAATTTTTGAACGTGAGATTAGAAGGGCAAATAGCAGGCCAATTTTTTGATGACTCGAAAAAATATTAATAAAATATTTAAATAACATATAGTTATAAAATATCTCGTCTAAATTTTCCCCATAAAATCCAGTCAGTTAAAAATGTTCAAAAACGAAAAAATGTTGACAACTGTTCAAATCACGACGATTATTTGAACACTAATTTGAACAGTGAACACTCTTGAACAGTGTCACTGAGCGAAAGAACAATGAGCATAAACGATAAAAACACATCACAGGCCGCACATCAGGAAGAACCCACACATAAGGAAATGATCGAAGCATCATGGCATCGATGTGAGCAGTATGGTCTGACTCACAGCAGTACGCCTGTATATGGTACTTTGTCCCAGGGGGCGATCAGTGCTTTGCTGGATGAGCACCAGATACTGGTGAACACCACGCAAAAAGAAGTGCTTCCTTATTACGATCACATTCTGGCCAACTCCAAATGCATGATTGTCCTCGCTGACCGGCGGGGGCACGTCCTGAATACTTGGGGAGATCAGCGCTTTGCTGATCAGCGTCATGGTCTGGTTGTCGGAAACCAGTGGACGGAGGTCAGTACCGGGACCAATGCCATCGGAACGGCCATTGCCACCGGGCAGGCTGTTCAGGTCGGGCGTGAAGAACATTTCCTCAGGGCCAATCGATATATGGTCGGGTCGGCGGCACCGATATTTAATACCAACAAAGAAATGGTGGGTGTTCTGGATATTTCGTCCGACGCCTACCTGCCCCAGGATCATACACTGGGCATGGTGAAGCTGATGACGCTGACGGTAGAGAACCGTCTCATCATAAATGCCTTTGCCCGTGAACATATGCTGATCACCTTTAACACCAACATATCCTCACTGAACAGTCCCTGGTCAGGCATGCTCGCCGTCGATAGTGACGGCAGAGTCATCTCAGCCAACAGACGGGCTGAAATCATGCTGGCCCACGATCTGGCGTTGGTGAATATTGAGGATGTTTTTGACTGCAAGTTAAGGGAGCTGAGGCATCAGCCTGAAGGAATGCCATTCGAGGCCAATGCTTTGGGTAAATATCGCATGCATGTTCTTGTCCGCCCTCCGATGGAGTTGCCGCTGATAGCACCTGATTTCAGGAGGAAGAAGGAGAAAGCCCCGACCAAACATGTGCCAGAGTCAGCAGTTGAGCCGCCGCAGGCTGTTCCGAATGAGGAACTGCCGGATGATGTGGTGCCGTTGAATGAGCTTGAGCATGGTGATGAGCGAATGTCGCGCATGATCAAACAGGCATCCCGGATCATGGAAAAAGAGATCCCCATCCTCATGCATGGGGAAACCGGCGTCGGTAAGGAAGTGTTTGTTCGTTCCCTTCATTTTCACAGTTGTCGCAAGAAGTTTCCTTTAGTGGCGGTTAACTGTGCGGCTATTCCGGCCGAACTGGTGGAGTCAGAACTGTTCGGATATGAGAAAGGTGCTTTTACAGGTGCCAGTTCCAAGGGATCTATCGGCCTGATACGTAAAGCGCACCGGGGCACGCTGTTCCTTGATGAAATCGGGGAAATGCCGCCGAATGTGCAGTCCCGTCTGTTAAGGGTGCTGCAGGAACGAAAAGTCACGCCTCTGGGGTCTACAGAGTCTTATCCGGTTGATATCAAGCTGGTTTCTGCAACAAACCGTTATCTGAAAGACGAAGTGCGGGAAGGACGGTTCAGGGAGGATCTTTATTACCGGATATCGGGTCTGAATCTGGAGCTGCCTGCCTATCGGGACCGGTTCGATAAACGTGAGTTGTTAGTGTATGTTCACAAACGTCTTGCCCGCCAGAGTGGTGAGAAATATATACCTCTGAGTGCTGAAATACTGGACATGATGTGTAACCACCCTTGGCCAGGAAATGTGCGTCAGTTGATCAGTGTTCTCAGTGTTGCGCTGGCCATGGCGGACGGCGAGCCCATTGAGGACTGGCACTTGCCTGATGATTTCTATGATGATCTGCGGCGTGAAACACAGGGCAAAGGACCGGTGGAAGTGCCACCTGACTACGAGCAAACGGCAGAAGAAGATATCGAATCGCGGATTGTTCGCCTGTTCGAAGAACATGACGGAAATGTATCAAGAACGGCTAAGGCTGCGGGTGTGAGTCGTAATACGGTGTACAAATATACTCGTAGTGATTAAGCGCCGCCTGCTGATCTACATTTGAAGTGATAAGGTTTGTTGCCTAATATCTAATTAATCTCTCACTTGGGGCTGGCAGTGTGATTACCCGGATTCTGCTGATGCCTGGTCTGGTGGTGTGGTCATTATCTGGACAGGTGCAGGCACAAACCTCACCGGATGACAGGGTTGTTGAGGTCACTCACTACCAGAGTCAGGCCAGATATCAATATGGCCTTAAAATTCTTGATCTGGCTCTCAGTAAGCTGGATGTCCCATATGAAATTCGATCTATTGATTACCCAGGACTAAATGAAGCCCGGGGTGAGTTGATGGTCGAAAAAGGGGAAATCGATCTGGAATTCATGTCGACCAGTAGAGAGCGTGAAAAAAAGCTTATCCCAATCAAGATTCCTATCTATCGCGGCATTCTGGGGCTAAGACTTCTGTTGGTCAGAAAAGAACAGCATGAAGAGTTGCAAAAAATTGCCTCGTTAGAGGATTTACGCCGTTATGTGGGCGGCCACGGTACTCATTGGGGGGATTTACCTGTCTATGAAGCAAATGGCCTGAAGGTCGTCACAAGTGCCCAGTACGAGACCCTGTTTACACTTTTGATGCATGCCCGCTTCGACTACTTTCATCGTGGTCTCAATGAAATCTGGGACGAAGCACAACGGCACTCAAAACAGTTACAGGTTGCCGACAATGTGATGTTGTTTTATCCCCATCCTGTTTATTTCTTTGTTACCAGGAAGCGGCCCGATCTAGCTGAGAAAATTGAGTCAGGTCTTAGCCTGGCGATAGAAGATGGCTCCTTTGAACATTTATTTCTTCAGGAAGCCCAGCAATTTATCGAGAGAGCAGACCTCAAGAGCCGAAAGTTGATCGTGCTGAAGAACCCCGTGATTCCGCCAGGTACTCCGCCTTTGGATACAAGTTGGTGGCTTCCCGAGAAATTTCAGGAGCAGTTGATGGAATATCCTTTGCTCAGGTAAGGCAAAAAGCATTTTGGACCAATTTTTTAATCACTTGGTATGAATCGCTGACCAGCCTGAAAAGCGAGCTATATTTATTTAAATTGCGTTCGTTTGAAGGAGGTCCGCCATTAGTTCTCCGATTGATCTTCCCGCACTGCCTTTTGCGACAAAAAGTAGTGAAGAATCTCTGTATGGCGCAGATGTCGTTGTGCATCTCCACAATGGCTTTCTCATTCCCGGTGTGTTGAAAACCTTGGATGGGGTTCAGCAGCGTATCGAGATTTCCGATCAGTCAGATGAGCACCTGACGCCAATTGATTTTTCAGAAATGCGTTATCTCGTGTTTACTCACAAACTGATTCCCAGTGATCTCATAAAAGAGCAGTCTCTGGCGCCTGAAAGCTATCTGGTAGAGTTCAATGACGGTAAGCGCATTCGGGGTAAAACACTAGGATTTGCCTCAAGTGAAGCCGGGCTGAGTCTATTTCGATTTGAAGATAAGTATTCCGTCAGTCGACTGTTTATCCCTGCGACGGGAATCAAGAACTATCAGATTGAGCCATCTAATGGAAGTGACCCTCAAGTGTCAGACTCTGATGTGGACCTATACACGCCTCAGGACACATCCTTGTCGCCTGCGATGGTGCAGGCCCGGGAAATGCGGGATGAGCTTGAAAAATCAAAGGGGATGACTGACGAGCAAGTACATCGTGCTCTGGCCAATAAACTGGCTATTCCTTTTATTCAACTGAAGCAGTTTGCGATTACGCCAGAGGCTGTTGCTCTGGTGCCGGGAGACTTTGCCCGGCATAACCTTGTGATGCCGATCAGTCTGGAAAATGAAAAGCTGGTTGTAGCACTCGATGACCCTTGTAATATCGATACTATTGATGCCCTCCAGTTTATTACCAATCGTCACCTTGAATTGGTTACCGCCAGTAAACGGGACATCCTCCAGGCCATTGGCGAGTTTTACGGCGAAAGCACCATTGACGATGAAATTCTCGCCGCGGAGGATGACCGTCAAAACAACGATTCTGTTCCCCATAAAGACCGGGAAGTTGGTGAGCTGGAAAGGCTCAGCCGGGAAAAGCCCATCATTCGATTGGTTAGCCGGGTTATTGTAGAAGGTATCAGACGACGAGCATCGGATATTCATATCCGTCCAAGGGAAAATATCGCAGATCTGTATTACAGGATTGATGGCTCCCTGATCAAAGTTCGGAGTTTCAGCAAGAATCTGTTACCCGCTGTGGTCAGCCGTATCAAGATTCTGGGAACGATGGACATTGCCGAGCGCCGGTTGCCCCAGGATGGTCGTTCCCGGGTGGTGGATGGTGAAGCGATGGTGGACCTTCGGATCTCCATTATTCCCACTGTTGAAGGGGAAAGTGTGGTAATCCGACTGTTAAACCTGAATGCGGGATTGTTATCGATCAGTGAGCTGGGATTTAATCCCAGAGACGAAGAGTTGTTTACCGATCTGCTGAATAAGAGTTATGGCATGATTCTGGTCACCGGTCCGACCGGATCAGGCAAATCCACAACCCTTTATGCTGCGCTGCAGGAAGTGATAAAACAGAACGTCAATATCATCACGGTTGAAGATCCGGTGGAGTATCACATTGACGGTATTGAACAGATTCAGGTGAATACTGCCCCCGGTTATAGCTTTGCCAGGGCGTTGCGTCATATCCTCAGGCATGACCCGGACGTGATCATGATTGGTGAAATCCGGGATGAGGAAACCGGTAAAATTGCCGTGGAAAGCGCACTCACCGGGCACTTGGTTCTCAGTACACTTCATACCAACGATGCTGCTGGTGCTATCACCCGATTAATAGAGATGGGAGTAGAACCTTTCCTGCTCAATGCAACGGTGCTGGGGGTATTAGCCCAACGGTTGGTTCGACGAAATTGTCCTCATTGTATGAAAGAGGAGACTCCGGAGCCTCTGTTCCTCAAGTCTCTTGGCATTTCGGCGGAGGAAGTTTTCTATAAGGGGCAGGGGTGCGATCACTGCCATCAGACTGGTTTCAGCGGTCGAATTGCCGTCTATGAACTATTGAAGATTACTCCGGATATGCACTCATTAATCCAGCGAGGTGTGGCGGTTAACGATATTCACGCCCAAGCTGTTCGTGAAGGCATGGTGCCGCTGACGGAAAATGCATTGACCTTGGCACGCCGACGAACCACATCGTTATCTGAAGTATATCGGGTACGTCTTGAATAGAGTTTCAGAAGATTTAACGTAGCTGAAACCTGATCGGAATGGCCAGTGTCAGCATATTCTTGGCTAGTTGATCTGGTATTGGCTTGAATTTCTTGATGGACCTGACGGTATCCAGCGCGGCTTCGTCCAGAATTGGAAAACCTGAGCTTTCTCTGAGTTGAATACCTTCGAGTTTTCCTTCCCGGTAAACCGTAAACTCCACCAGTGCGACCCCTTCCTGACGGCGACGCTTGGCACGTCGAGGATATTGCATCGCTTTCTGCAATGCTCTGTGCAGTGCCGCCAGGTACTCCTGTTCAAGACGAGGGTCAATCACTGGTGCATCAGTTGCGACACTCTCCTCGACGCCTGGAGCACTACTTGCCAGTTGGGAGGACTCTTTCTGAAGCTGTTCCTCAGACTCAGCAGTGTCGGTATTTGGCGTCTCTTTGGCCTCAGCAACCACTTCTTCAGGGGGCTCTGGCTGTTCCTGTGTGTCCGATGGTTGGGGCGTTTCGGGCTTGGACTGCTCTACCACTTGTGGAGGTTCCGGGGCAGGCTCTGTAACCTGCTTAACCTCAGGTTCTGGAGGAACAGGTGTCGTTTCGACAACCTCAGGTTCAGCAATGGGTTCCGGTATGACTTCTTCGACTCGTGGAGGTACGTCTTCTACTGGAGTAGGGGGTTGATCCGCAACCTGCTCAACGGTTTCCGGTTGCTCTATAGGAGCAGGTGTCTGGGCGATTTCAGGTTGTGACCAGCCTATCTGGCTGATTGCCACGGCGACAGGCGTTCCCTGAGGGGGCGGCGAGGTATTTTCCTGGTACCAGTAAACGCCTGCTGCGACCAGACCGGCATGGAGGGTAAGTGCTGTGCTGAATCCAATCAGGTGGTACTTCATGTTGCACGCTTCGCCAGGATGGATACATCGTTAAATGATTGCTGTTTCAGGATGTCGGTGACTTCCACAAAGCGACGGAAAACAGCTTCCGCATCCACCAACAGTTTTACCGGCTGGGTGTCTGTTTTTTGTAAACGCTGTGTTAGTCCTTCAAGGTCAATGGCTTCGTCATTCCAGTAAAGTGACTCGTCTGACGCAATTGTCAGGGTGATGTCAATCGTGTCCTTTGCCGGAGTATCCACTTGCTGGGATTCCGGAAGAGTGACGGGAATACGGCCCTGAACGACAAAAGTGGCGGTCGTTAACACGATGGCCAGGAGTACCAGCATGATGTCGATAAATGGAATGACATTGATCTGGTCGAACTTTTTCATGTTGCCGCCGCTTGTTGCTGTTGCGCCCGCCACATGGCCTGTTTGACTTCAATTTTCCGATTCAGGCCATTAACCAGAATAATGGTGGGTATGGCGACAGCCAGACCCAGGGCAGTCGCTTTCAGGGCCAGGGCCAGGCCGCTCATGACCGCACTGACATCCACCTGTCCCCGCTGTCCCATGTCGTAAAAAGTCAGAAGGATACCGGCGACGGTACCCAGCAGGCCGACGTATGGAGCATTGGCGCCGATGCTGTAAAGGGTCGTGATATTGCGGCTTAGGTCGACCGTCAGTGTGTCGTAGCTTGAGTAACTTGAAACAGGCAGACGCTTTAGATAGAGCACTCGTTCCACACCGAGCCAGACCACAATGAAACTCATGGTGCCAAGGACGGAAAACACGGCGACATCCAGCCACATGGATAGCGACTCCACAGTACCTCCTAATTTGGTTTGTACTTTGAAAACAATCTTGGCTTATAAGATAGAATAACTGATAATCATACACAATTGATAATGAATATCAATTGTAAACAGCTCATTCCTTGTAGCAATAAGCCCTTCAATCATGGAGTCTGCAAATGTCGGTGCCCCCCTTTATTTCTCTTACCCAGCAATATCATGGAATTCAGATCAGTGATGAATATTGGCCGGTACTGTGGGTGAGGTTTTCGGGAAATGTAACGCTTCATCAGGTCGAAGAGTGGCTGGTGTCCATGGACCAGGCATTACAGCGTGGGGAGCCTTACGTTATCGTAATGGAAAATGGGGCCTTATTGGATTTTCCATTGGAAGGAAAAAAACAGCAGGTACTTTGGTTTAAGGCGAATCGGGAGGCTGTGGCCTCTCAATGCAGGGGAATTGTGAGAATTGCCCGTGATCAGATCCAGGCGGACAAGCTGCTTCGACCTCAGGTTCAGGCGGCATTTCCGTGTCCGATGAAAGTGGTGATGTCCGTAGAACAGGCGTTAACCATGGTGGATGACCTGTTAGCGCAAGGCTGATGAAGTCTGCTTCTGGTCGGAGACTATCGGCTTTGTGAATTGAAGTGACCGTCAGGCAGTCCCCATCGGTCACTTCAATAATCTTCCCGTTTAGAAGTCCAGACCGTACCCCAGTGTCAGCGTGCGGCCGCGACCTTTGAAATATCTGTCATCATTCACAATCGCACTTTGCGAGTAGTAGGTGATGTAGTCTTCGTTTAGCAGGTTGGCTACGGCGACACTTAACTTACCAACCGGAAGCTGATAACCGATCGAAGCATCCACTAAGGTAAAACCGTCAAACTCCTTCTCGGGGTCATCAAAACTGCGGTCAAACGCATGGCTGGTCTGTAAAGTGGAACTGAGATTAGGAGACCAGTTGGCGTTCCAGCTGACTATTAGCCGGTTTGGAGAGATGTTAAGGCCATCGAGCTTGCTGTCCACTGATCCATCCTTGTCGCTGTCATATTCTCCGTTAATGCGGGAATAAGTGAACTCCAGATGATGTCGCTCATGTGCCTGGATACCCAGGGATGCTTCGATGCCGTCGATTTCTGTTTTCTCCCGTTTGACGAAATAAATACCGTCAATGTTCTCAAGGCGGGAGCCAAGATCTGAATCTGACTGGTAGTAGCTCAATTCGAAGGCAACGGGTTGCATATCGATACGGAGCCCGATTTCCCGGTTGTCGGTTAGAATAGGTTGCAGGTTCAGAAACTCATCCACATCCTGATCCGGCTGGTTGATACCGCGCAGTACACGGCCCGCGTCAGGCATACCGAAACCTTCTGAGTAGTTGGCAAACAGGCTCAGCCAATCTAAAGGCTTGATGACGAGGCCGGTGTTGTACAGAGTTTCGCTGAAGCTGGGGTTACCTCCCTCCACACTGACACTATTGGCTGAAGCCAGGGTCTGGAAGGTATCCACATCCAGTTCTGCGTGTTCATAACGTACACCCGCGTGGAGGATCACGCTATCCACAGGCTTGAATTCTGCCTGCAGGAAGGGAGCGTAATTGTTATAAGTGGTTTCGGGTACCCAACTGCGATCCGTCAGAACCAGGCGTTGTTGGGTGGTGTCCTGCAGAAGATCAAGCCCGCCGGTTAATTTCAGCGTATTGTCGAACAGATCCGCTTTACTGAGAGTTAATTTTGCGCCCAGTTTGTCTGACTCATTTTGTGACTGATCATAGAGCGTGCCGTCTGGTGCGATACTGGTATCCTGAAAGGTTGAAGTCAGCGTAGCACCGAAGCGTCCTTCAAACTGCTGGCTGTATGCCTGGGCGGTAAGTGTCATGCCATAGAAGTCATCGTGGCGATAATTAACGCTGGCTGTCAGTACCCTGTTGCGCGGGGCAATCCCCTTCGGTGTCCCTTCAGCGGAGGTTGTAGCAATACCATTACTACGATCACCGGTAACGCTGACATAATTCATGTTGCCTTCAAGGATGAACCGGTTGATCTCCAGTTCAATGTTCTGATTGTCGTCAATCCAGTAACCCAGCTTGGCGAACAGGTCATAGGCTTGAGAGTCCATTAGATCGCCCTGGGTATTATCAACACCGATATTGTCGCCATCTGCGTCCAGGTATAGCCCCTGTTCTTCATAGGTAACGCCGAACAGGTACTCGATATTTTCGTGGGTGCCTTCAGCCCGGTAATTCAGTTTGTAGCTTAAAGTATCGCTATCCAGTTCTTCTGTCGGAGTGGTCGTCTGAATTTCTGCATGTTGTTTGAAGCTTTCTGCAGTGGGACGACGGGTGATGAAGTTGATGATACCGCCAGTGGCGCCAAGTCCGTGAATGGCATTGGCACCGTGGATCACTTCGATACGCTCGACCATGGACATGTCAATAGTGTGGCCTGAACGACCAGCATTACGTAAAGGATTGGACTGCGGAACGCCATCAATTAGCAACAAGGCTGAGCGGCCGCGGAAGGTTTCTCCGCTGCTGGTGAGTTTCTGGCGGTTGGGTGAGTATGCTGGTAAAAGATTGCTCAGAATCTGAGAAGTATCTGATGTAATGGTTAACTGCTTTTCAATTTGTTCCCGTGTAATCACGGTCACAACCTGGGGAGAATCCTCTTTCTCTGTCCCTGTTCTGGTGGAAGAAATAACGGCTTCATCCAAAACAGTGGGGGCGGCTTGAGACAAACAGGTGACAACAGCCAATGGCAGCAGTGCCATGGCACAATGAGAGGGTTTTAACTGCATGAGTGGATACCTCTGGATTAATCTTGGGAGGTTTATAGGTATTAAAGGAAGTTTTTTTATATTATTAGGTGGGCAAATTTTAATCTAAATGATAATGACTATCAATTAAATGATAATGTTGGCAGAGGTCATTGTGTTTGGCCAGAGGTGTGGAGATGCGTGACAGGGAATGTGGACACACCTGATGTGCACCCACACTAGGAAATTTCTGAGTTATTCGGGAGATAATGTCTTTCGAAGTTTTTTTAATTCCAGAGGCTTTAACTATTTCGAAGGCAACATCTGCGTTAATTCCTGACGTCTTTTGTCTTCCTGCTTCTGTATTTCCAGAGCTTTATGTCCCAATTCTGCAGCTTTTGCAGGGTCAATAAAGAACAAACCGTCGTCGTCTCCTAACACCAGATCTCCGGGGCGAACGGTAGCACCGCCAATGCTGACAGGTACATTCACCTCGCCTTCCATATCCAGGTTACGGGTAGTGAGGGCACTGGTGGATCGGGAATACACCGGGAAGCCCAGTTCTGTGATGGCTTTAACGTCGGTTGCACATCCTGAAACTACAGCGCCTGCCAATGGTTTGGTCATTGCTGCAAGAGTACGCAGCTCGCCCCAGCAGGCACGAATGTCATCTCCGGACATATCAATCACCAGCACATCGCCCGGTTGGCTGAGTTTCAGTGCTTCCCGAATAATACTGCCGTTGATGTGGGGGATCCTGACCGTAACTGCATTCCCCAGCATTCTGACAGGCCGGAACAGAGGTTTGATTCCGGTGGCATAACCGAAATCGGTGATGTGCCCGACAGTGGCGGCGTCGATGTCCTGATACAGGGATCGCAGTTCCTCTGTGATACCTTGAACTCTTGGGTAAATGCGATAGGGTAAATTTTCAGCCTGATCTTTAATGTCGAGTTGATTCATACGTTCATAATCTCCTTTTGAATGGGTTTCCGTGGCTGTTTTGGTCGAGTTAGAGGGCAGGTGGAACAGAACTCTTTTGGATCACTGGCCCTGTAGTAATAGCAGCAGGTTTTTCTGAAGCGGACCGGACTCCCGGAAGGAAAAGCACATTGTTTTGGCCAGAAGAATTGTTGCAGAGGGTTTTCGGTGGTACCGAATAACTCCGCCGGTGCTTCGTAAATCAGATAATGAAAATCCTCTTCTGCCTTAGATTCCTGTTCATTACTGCCTTGAGCCAGCATTCGTCTTTCATAAAGTGAGTAAACCCTTACAGCTGTGTTTTCCCATAGAATCTTGGACGGTACCCGGGCAACTTCTGTCAGTATTTGCCATAGCGGTGCCAGATTCCCCGCGAACAATTGCCTGATAACGTGTTGTCGCCAGGCGTGACGTTGATTTGGTTCAGGGACCGAAGCTGTGAGATTGGTCAGTGGCATACTGGATTGCCACAAGCGGTTGTCATAACCGTATTCGATGAAGGAATTTTCCGGTGACATATCCAGTCCAAGATCGTACATGCTCATGGCATAGAGACTGGCCGCTGTGTAGAGGAACGCGATGCGCTTGCTCAATAGTGAGGCCGTTATTCTGCGTGAAGGTGAGTGGATCACCGGCGTCAGTTTATCCAGTAATGTTTCGCAGGTCTGAGGATTGAGCATTGACAGTGTGGGAAGGGAGTTCCTGTGATCACGTTGGTCGGCGGAAACCAAACGGAACCTGGTGGTCAGTGTTTCCCATTGTTCCGCATCAGGCGACAGCTGCTTCATAGGTATCCTGGCTATTCTTGTCAGTCCTTTTTGCTTTTTCCCTGACATGTCTGCCTTTCCCGTGAGGGATGCACATAGGCGTTCCAAACAACGGGTCCTGGGTTATGTGGCAATCCAGATGAAATACGTCTTTTACGGTCTTTTCTGTGATGACCCTTTCCGGCAGTCCTTGGGTATAAACGGTGCGGTTATTGACCGCGACGATATGATGGGCGTAACGACAGGCCAGATTCAGGTCATGAAGCACCATAACGATGGTTTTGTTCTCGCGTTCATTCAGATCGTAAAGCAAATCCAGAATTTCAATCTGATGGGTCAGGTCCAGATAGGTCGTGGGTTCGTCCAGCAATAGAATGTTTGTGTCCTGGGCCAGAGTCATCGCAATCCAGGCTCGCTGGCGCTGACCGCCTGAGAGAGAATCGACCGTCCGGTGCATAAGCTCATGCATGTCGGTGCTTTTCAGTGCCCGGTTGACGACTCGTTCATCCTCTTCTGACCACTGCTGTAGCCAGCCCTGGTGGGGATATCGCCCTTGCTGAACCAACTGATAGACCGTAAGCCCCTCTGGTGCCGCAGGCCCCTGGGGCAAAATTGCCAGTTTCTTCGCTACCTGACGTGTCGATTGTTTTTGAATCGCCTCACCATCGAGCAGGACGGAACCCTGTTGAGGTTTCAGGAGTCTGGCGAAAGACTTCAGCAAAGTGGATTTTCCACAGCCATTGCTGCCCACAAAAACCGTGATTCTGGCCTCGGGGATGTTCAGGTCCAGGTTGTTAATGATGAGTTTTCCGTCGTAACCCAGGCTGAGTGATTGACTGACTAATGGATACATCGGTGTGACTCCTGTTATCGGTGTTGCCGGTACAGCAGGTATATAAAAAACGGTGCGCCAACCGCAGATACAAATACACCGGCAGGTACATCCAAAGGGAGGAATGCAGTTCTGCCAATGGTATCAGCCACAATTACCAGACTTCCGCCGATGAGCATGGACGCAGGAGCCAGTGCCGCAAAGCTCCGGTTCACGAGCTGTCTGGCGATATGGGGGGCTATAAGCCCTACAAAGCCTATTGCGCCGGCATAAGCCACGGCAGCGCCGGCTAATGCCACGCTGATAGCAAGAAGTAAAAAACGCGCCTGTTGCAACGGGACGCCGAGGTTAATTGCCACCTGATCCCCCAGTTCCTGAACATTGATGGTTCTCGCCATCAAAAATGCAGCAGGAAGCAGTACCAGTATCCAGGGCAGCAAAGCTTTGACGTCCTGCCAATCAGTACCGTAAACAGTACCGGTCAGCCACACATAAGCCATCATGCTGGTGGCGATCGGACTGAGGACAATCATAAAGGTGGTTAAAGCGCCCAGCCCCGCTGCCAGACCAATCCCAATGAGAACCAGACGGATGGGAGACATTCCCTGGCGCCAGGCCAGCAGGTAAATCACCAGAGAGGTGATGGTTGCGCCAATGATGGCGGCGACAGGCAGCCATTCAGTGCCCAGGGTTCCGCTGAGAAACGACAGAAAGAACACGGCCGCTGCCGAGGCTCCACTGGTAACGCCGATAATGTCCGGCGAGGCGAGAGGGTTTCGAATCAGGTTTTGCAATATCAATCCGGACACCGCCAGGGCTCCACCGACCAGAAACGAAAGCACCACTCTGGGCAGTCTCAGAGTTTCGATCACGAAAGTGTGTTGACCCTTATTCGGATCAGCTATTTCTGTGATGACCTCCAGAGGATTTATCCACAGGCTTCCGGTTGTCAATGACAGCACCGCGATTACCAGAGTACCCAGAATTAGTAGGCAGTTGATTTTCAATGAGCCGGGATGGATCTGAACTGAAAACAAGGATGTCCGGAATGTCAGTAGTTTATCCATACTGAACCTCCCGTTTCTTTCCTGATGTCATACCCCGGCGAGCCAGGAAGATGAAGAAGGGAGTTCCCAATAAAGCGGTCATGACACCGATAGGCACTTCCTGGGGCATGATCAGGAATCTGGCCATGATGTCGGCAGCTAACAGCAAAGTTGCCCCGAGCATCGCGCAGCCGGGCAGCATCCAGCGGTAATCAGTTCCAAACATGGCTCGGGCCATATGGGGGACGATCAGCCCCACGAAGGCGATGTTACCGGCTATAGCAACCGCGCTACCGGCCAACCCCACCACAATCAGGCCCATGAGCCATTTCATCATGACCGTTCTCTGGCCCAGACCTCTGGCGACATCTTCCCCTGAAATCAAAATATTGATATGACGTCCCAGTAGCAGGCTGGCAACAAGCATCAGCGTAATGAAGGGAAGTACTGGTGTGATGATCTCCAGACTGCGTCCGGCGACTGATCCCGCCAGCCAGAAGAGGATGCTGTCCAAACCTTCCTGATTGACGACCAGGAGCCCCTGGGTAAAGGAAACAAACAGGGCGGTTATTGCTGCTCCGGCCAGTACCAATTTGACCGGCGTTAGTCCGTCCCGGCCGATTGCCCCCAGGCAATACACCATGCCACCTGCGATCCCCGCTCCTGTAAAGGCTATCCAGACGTAGTATTGCAGGGAAGCGACAGAAAACAGCGTGGCAGAAAGCACAATACCAAACAGTGCTCCGGCATTGATGCCGAGGATGCCCGGAGACGCCAGTGGATTTCGGGTTAGCGCCTGCATCAACGCACCTGCCACCGCCAGAGCAGAGCCGACGAATATGGCCGTTAAAGCTCGGGAGAGGCGGGTTGTGGTAATGATGATATGGTCTATGACCGTGGGATCGTACTGCGTGAATGCCTGATAAGCGGTCTTAAGCGAAATAGAGGTTTGTCCGAGAACAATACTGGCAGAAAATGCGGTGGCCAGCATCAACAGGGCAATAAGTAACTGATAACTGCGGAAAGATCTCAACATCCTTGATTCCTGTTTACCTTAATACCTTTTGACCTTGATACATTCTTCCCTTCATTCCCTTCATTCCCTTCATACCTGGACCTGTTATGCGCCAGGGGACAAATCAAAGTGTTGATAGATCTGGTCCAGCATCAAATTGGCACCGATAATGCCCCCGGACATGTTCCAGGCCACTTCATCAACCTGGTAGACCTGTTGGTTTTGCGGCGCATCCAGGTTTTTCCACAGGGGGTGGAGTGTCCACAGGTGATAGTTTCTGGCAACTGCCGGATCATCTGCAGTCATGAATACGAAAAAGACATCCGCATTCATGGCAGGGATACTTTCTTTGGTGGTCAGCTTCACCACCCACTGTCCTTCGGGGTGGTTCGAAGGCCTGAGAAAGCCGAGGTCGTTGAGTATCGATCCGGCATAGCTGTCCTTGAGGTATATGCGCGCATGATCAGCGCGAAAGTTCAGAAGTGCCACTTCCAAAGGCCATTGACTCCCCAGTTTCCTGGGTATACGCGTTTGAAAGTCATCTATCCGGTTCTCCCAATTCCTTAACAGCTGTGTGGCCCGCTGCTCCAGGTTCATAGCAAGCCCCATCATGGAAAGGGTTTCCTTGAAATCGAAGACGGTCTCCAGGGCGATGGTAGGCGCAATTTGGGAGAGATGGTGGTAGATCTTTTCATGTCGTCTTTTTGAGGCCACGATCAGGTCTGGTTGGAGACCTACTATCATTTCAAGGTTGGGTTGAGTCTCCTGGCCGACATGTGAAACTCCCTGAAGATCTTTTCGAAGATATTTATAGGTTGGTTTCTCTACCCAGGAATCCACCACGCCAACAGGAATTACGCCTAGAGCAACAGCGGTATCCGTTGCACCTTGAAACAGCGTCACGACTCTGGTGGGAGTGCCACTGATTTGGGATACTCCCATGGAGTGTTCAACCGTACGTTCCGAAGCAGCCGTCACCTGATGAAATAGAGACACCACCAGCACCAGGCACCAGCCCAGGACATTGCTCGCTGTGGCACAAAAAGGTGAACGATTTTGATCTGGCAGGCGTGGGTACATCATTGGGTTATGGCAATTAACGGGAAATGAAAGTCAAATAAATGCCAATGATATAGATTCTCATTCTCAATAACAAATGAAAGTTGAAACTGGGACAGATGTAAACAGGCATAAAAAAAACCGGCGGGATGCCGGGTTTTTCAGGATCAGCGTGGAAGCGTCACCGATAGATAGTTGGATGGGGAGCTTGCTCCACAGGCGTTTTTGGCGACGACTCTGGGGTAGTAGGTGTAACCCCCCTGTAGATTGTAGAAATCCACGTAGTTCTGCTCAGTCGTTGTGTGAGACTTCCAGGTTCTGGAATACCCATCCCAGGTTTGAACTTCATACTGAGTAGCACCGTCAACCTTTGGCCAATCCAGTCTGTACCAGGTGGAGTAGAGATAAGGAGTCCGCAATCCTGTTGGTTTCGCAGGTGGCGTCGAACAGCTTTTCTCTTCAGGAATTTCAACCTTGATCCAATTGGTTGCCTGTCCGTTACCACACTGGTTTTTCCCATAAACGCGATAGTAATAGGTGGTGCCTTTGTTGGTAGCGGTCAAGGTGAGTGAGGTCGAGTCCGTTTCCTGATGATCCTGCCATTCCCATCCGGTCCATTTCTGCACTGTATAGGAAGTGGCTCCGTCTGCGGCGCTCCAGCTGAGAGTAAAGCGTCCATTGGAGACATCAGACGCTGCAAACGCACCGGGTGTGCCGGGGGCCTGCGTACAGTCCTGGTTGTCGGTCAGTTCCACGGTGATGTATCCGGAAGGACTGGACTCGCCGCAGGCATTTTTCGCTGCAACTCTGACCCATTGGGTGCTGCCTGCTTCAAGATCTGTCGCGGTGACAGCGGTATCCGTTGTGACTTTCAGGGTATCCCACCTGGAAGCGGATTCATTCCAGATATCCGTACGGTAACTCTCAGCGGTGGACACTGTATTCCAACTGAAGCTGAAAGAGGTGGAGCCCACGTCTGTCGTTGCCAGACCGGAAGGTGTTGCGGGTGCCTCATCGCAGGTGGAGCCGGAATCACCCAGGTTGATGGTCCAGACATTCTGGGCGACCAGTAACTGATCGGGGTCCTTGATGACCCGAGAGGTTTTATCCGCAGAGACAACCTTCAGCGTGTAAACACCTTCCTGGTATTGACTACTGTTAAAGGTGAAACTGGCGCCGTCTCCCACTTTCTGATCATTCACATACCATTGGGTGCTGACGGTTCGGGAAGTCGTATCAACGGGGGTGACGTTAAAGTCCCGGGATTCGCCCTTGTTCATGGCGATGTCGGACTGAACCGGTTCTACGGCATCGATAACGTCGACACGGCCATAGATCCGGCGCACGATTTCGCTTTCATTTACCGCATAGAAGGGTTGTCCCAACACTTTCATCATGGAGGTGTTGCTGGGTCTATACATGCCGCTTGGACAGTACATGGCCCCCTCATACACACCAATGTTGGCATCGATATCTGACCAGTGCCGCCATTTGGCGCCGGATGAATCAGCGGTGGCATTGGCATTGTCTGGTTCATAGACTCTGCAGGTGCCGTAATCATATTCGTCGGCAAGTTTGGCAAAACTGTGTCCCAGTTCGTGCAGAGCGAGGTCGATGGCCTGTGGCGCCAATGACATGGTAGCGACTTGACCACCGGCACCACCATACTTCTCGGTGTTGACTACGACGAGCACCTTATCCATGGCGTTAGCAGGCATCACCGATCTCAAATAGCTCAGCACCTTGCTCTCATCCACACAAAGCAGGCGCTCGATGTTGTAACAATTGAAGTGAGCCCCAAATTTGGTGTCTATGGGGGAGCCGTTGCCTGCACCACTCTGATTACTGGCAACTTCCACCCGCCAGACGTTGAAATGGTTCTTGTATTCCTTATAGATATCTTCGTCAAAATATCCTTCAACGATATTCTGGACATCTGCCTCAAATTTAGCGAGATCGCTGGCGGTATACCCTTCTGAAAGCAGCACCAGGTCTGCCCGGTTTTCCGATTCGCCTGTCTGGAAAACACTGAATACTCCGTTGGCGCCCTGGGCCTGCAAGGATACGGACTCAGACATCGTGGCCTTATGGTTCTTCCCCAGATTGATGCGCTGGAGCAGATTGAACTGATATCCGTTGTCCTGTTTGTCGATGGTGTTCAGTTCCAGAGTGCGGATATTTTTCTGGTCCGGAACTTCCAGACGCAGCGTTCCGGAATCCTTGACGATCTCTTCAGCGGTTTCAATTTCGCCAGTATCGGGATTGAATGATTCAGCATGAAGAAGAAGCGGATTATCAACCACCTGCCGATAAACAATCTGATTATCGGCGTCTTTACCGATGACCATCAGTTGGTCGGTGGAAACGATCTCGTCGTCTTCATAGTACTTTGCCTGCTTGGCGACTTTTTCGGTGACGCTGGCGCTGACACCAGCAGCAAGATTGCCGGGATTGGCCGAATATATCTGGGTTCTTTCCAGTTGGATTTGCAGTTCGGTAATCGATTCTGCTGTGGCGAAGACTGATAAGCACAGCAATATTAGCGGTATGAACAACCTCTCGAGTGCCTTCATTGTCTGCCTCCTTTCAGGCAAATGATCCATGGACGTAATTAGCACCAGAGTTCCTTTTTCTGATGACAGGTGGGCATCCATTTCTCTTGGTTTAGTGTCAAGCCCGGCTGATATTCTTCCACTGCGTCGGGCTGATTAATATTTAAGCATAACGACTTATTAATGTGATGGTGAGACGCGATTTTACGTAGCCGAAAGGAGGTATTAAGAATTGAGTAAGCCTAATAAAAACAATGGACTAGGAGGGGATAGGATGAACGGAATCAGTCATATAGTAATTGACTATCTATTATCTGAAAGGGATAGGGAAATCAGACGGACAGTGATCAGTATCCGCTGTCCGTCCCTTTCCGAGCAGAAAAATTAAGCGTTGGTTTCAGGACATTTCAATTGATGAAACGGGTTCTGCAGGGTCCCTTTTCCAAACGGCATACTACCGGGTCCACCGGCACGTTCGATCATGGGTTTGATCAAAAGTTTTAATGGCCACTCCTTGGATTCGAATACTTGTTTTTTAATCATTGCCCGAGCGTCATCAGAGAAATCGATGTCCTCGATAAGTTGGCTCATCACATCTTTGATGGTGTACCAAAGCGAAGATTCCTCAATCCCATAGTGCAGTGACAGGGTCTCGACAATGGCTCGCAGGTTGACCTGGATTCCAAGTGTTTGCAGGTAGAACAGCAGATCTTCCGGTGCGTCATGATACAACGTATTGGCAGCCCCCTTTCTGATGCAGTATTCCGGGTCGGCCAGTCCGGCGTCCTCCAGCCAGGGCACAAACAGGCGCAGTGAATCATGATCTCGGAATAAGAGCCCGTCAACGTTCCCATCTTTCAGGATCAATACGGCGTTCTGGCCATGCATCTCTGCCAGCAGGCCGATACGGAGAGTCCGGAGATTGATGTTCAGAAAGCAGTGGCAAACTTCCCGGAACAGCTGATGTACCGAAGCATTATTTGCCTCCAACTGACGATAGGTCATCCAGTGGTCGAAAACATGCTGGGTTTCTGAACGCTCCGCAGGACCGTCGGATTGATTAGACAACAGTGTGCCCAATGCCGCCATAGGGATCATCCGATATCGGAAATCTTGCAGTAGGTGCTCTGGGTAACTGCGTACCATGGCAGAAAGATGCCTTGGAGCTTCGTCAAAGAGGCTTCCGCCCTCTGGCATATAGGCCCACCATTTGGTTTCATCGCACAGGAACACTTGTTCGTCCAGCACTTTGTCCAGAGGGAGAGCCCGGCGTAACAGTTGTTCGCTGCGTTGACCGTTGATCATTTTCACCGCCGGCAGATAGCGGGACCCGCCCAGTGAATAGATTGCCATCGGCAACTTCAGATAGTGGGGGCTGTCAGTCACCGGGGCCATTGAACGAACGGAAGACGTTGCCAACGACTCCATATCCTGAAATGCCAGCGTTTCACAGGTACAGCTCTGCCACTCATCCGCTAACAGCCGGGGAATAGCATGTTCCAATTGCCACGGATGAATCGGTATCGCAATATGGCTTTGATCAATTCCTCGTTGCACCATTTCCTGGTGGAGCGTTTCACGTTGTTCGTCTGTCAGGATATAGTTGGCCGGTGTGTTTTGGCGTGGTGAATCGACTCCGGTTCCCCATTCCAACAGTTGCAAGGGAATAGCGACCCATTGCATGGGAATACGATGGTCAAACTCCGCCATGTAGCGTCGGTAATTCACCTCATCCAGCCCACTTTTGGCTTTGGCGGTGGGATGAAATGGGCGGTCTCTGACCGATGCCCACTGCTCCAGTATCTGAAAGGCCTCTGCTGGCGAGCGCTGCAATAATTGATCTGTCCTGATATTGTGCTCCATAGACCAGGCAGTCTGGTCCAGGCTATCCGCCAGGGTCTGAATAAACAACTCACATCCTTTGGGTTGCCCTGGCATATCTTCAGGAAGTGATTTCTGAACCATCTTCATAAGCGCGACAGGCGTAACAGTTGACACTTCGTAACCGGCAGGGCTGTCCGTTAATGTTACTGAATAAACCGGTGTATGGCGGACACGCTCAAGAGTGTGGCAAATACCAGGCTTCACCGGAATGACAACAAATGCATCCTCTGCGGGCCACCAGCGCCAGAACAATGTGTTTATCTGCGGAATGTCAGTTGTCAAAGGCCAGGTGGATATCTGATTGAACAGACCTGGATATTGTTCGCACTGGATTTGAAGTTGTTCCAATGAATGCAGATCCTGTTGAGCATTGATAAAGAAGCGCTCAGCAAACAGGCACTCTATCAGGTCGTGCATAATGATTTCGGCAGCCTGTTGTTGGGGGGGGTCGTTGAAAATCACGTTTATTTCCTTACTCGTGTGATTGGAGCGTGCTCGTGTGAAAAAGCCAGCTCAGGTGAAATATTGAGCGCATTAAAGCGGCAGGCCGCCGGGAACTGTCGCTCAGTTATATCCACAAGCGCGGAAGGCTATTCCGCACTTGTCTTCTGGATTAAAACAGTCTGAATACCCTTGTTGGCCAGCTGTTTTATGCTTCTGAAAAATAGGCTCTCAGCGTGTTTTAGGCTTGTGAGCGTAAAGCGGATTGGGAACCTTTTTAAAGCGGGGCTGGTGGTCGCCAAACAGACGTCTCTTGGTCAACTCCTCCACTTGGTAGGTTTCCGCGAATACATCAAAAGCTTTATAACGCTCGGCATGTTCTGGATAAGACTTCTGATAGTCGAGAATCACATTGGCCGCCATACGCCAGAACTTGGTTTCTTCCAACTGATATTGTTGCTCCAGAAATATGCAAAGCTCCGCAAGGCAGATGAAGAAGAAGGCATCGCAGGAAAAATCCCGCACCGCATCCAGGTCATCGGTCAGAATAAAGGAATTCGGATTGATCTCGGCATGGCTTGGAGGAACAGGGTACAAATCAGGGTTTTTCTCCGGGTAAGCCAGATGTGAAGGGGAATAGCGAACACCATCGTGCAAATCCTTCAAAGCAATGCGTACCGGCCATCCGTTCTTGTGGATCAATACGATATTCTGGGCATGGGATTCCATACCAATGCCCTGCGCAAACAGCATATGAATAATCGGTGAGATGGATACTTTCAGCAGTTGTTCAGTCCAGGCTTTAACCCCATATTGCTTGATCCACGCATCAATGAGTGGAACAGGGTCGCTGGAAGTTTGTCCTGATGTATTTGACTGTTCGGGTATATAGGAGCAAAGGCCGTTAAACGGAAACCCTTCCTCACCTTCACGTAGGTAACGATGCAGACTTTCCCGCCAGATGACGCCTAGAGTGCCATAGGCCTTGGTTTTTCTCACATCAGGCAGTTGCTGATAGTTGAAGGTCACGCCAAGCGTTTCACCCAGGATCACAAAATCCATTTCTTTGGCTGTTTCGTCCTGTGCCACCAGGCCGTGCAACCAGTCAGTGATGATGGGGCCGTTTAACACCGTATGACCTGCCAAAATGCGGCTTGTAGAAGTGTTGGTGATACTCAGGGCCAGCTTGGCATATGGCTTCTCTTTGACGCTGGCATTTGCCAGGGTTCGAATGGATTGCTGAGCCCGGTAATGGTCGGATCCTGTGCCCAGATAAATGATGTCTTTATTGACCAGCTCAGGATAAAACGTCGCCAGAACTTTTTCCTCCCATTGCCAGGGGTGCACAGGGAGCAGCCAGAAGTTTTCGATATTTCGACCCTGAGCTTTTAACAATGCTGCAAAGCGTTGAAAATCCTGCTCGCCCAGTTGCTCCCGGATCATTTCCTGATAGTCGGTCGACATCGAATGGTTCATGAGACCCAAAGGGTGATGAACTGCCAGCCAGTGTAACTGCATGGAGTTCTTGAATTCAGGGCCATACTGCTCATTCTGCTGCAACGAGAATCCAATGCGGGATTTGTAGCAGGGGTGGTAGGAGTGTGCGTCTAGAATATCGCCTTCAAGCTCATCAAAATCAAGCTGTCCGTTCCATGGCTGTGTAAGCCTTTCCTGGGTTTGAGACTGAAGATCCTTGAGCAGTGTTTGCTCAAGTTCGTCCATAAAGGTTGCTAACAGCTCGGACTCGGGAATTCTGGCGATCACTTCTGTCAACGTATCCTGAAGAGTGGCAGACCGGGTTTGCCCATTCTCGGAAATCCTAAGTACTGCCACTTTTTCCAGTTTTATCTGTCCGAAGCTGACCTTGGCACCACCACGGCAATGATAGTGCACGGGTTTCCCGTCGAGGGTTTTACCTTCAAGTACAAACCAGCCTTTATTGTCTGGTGTGGCATCCTGACGAAATTCATAGGGCAGGACGTCCTCATAGATCAGAGTTTGCAACAATTGCCTGATAACACGTTGCTCAACCTGCTGAAACTGTTTTGATGCCAGCGCATCAATCAAACGAGCCGTTTGATCGGCGATGGTGGATTGAGTTTGGTTTCCGGTTTCCTTGGCTTCCAAAACACTCATGATTCTACCTTGTTCAATTTCTGATTTAAGTTGGGGTGCTTTTTGAAAATACGGGGCTTTTTGATAATAGAGGTCTTAAGGAAAGACAGGTTGTTCGCTGATGATGTCTCCGGTTGCGATTGCTCTTTCCGGGATCGGGTTGCAGATTTCGGAAGTAGCAATGCCAGTGGCATGGCCAGCAAAAGCAGGAGCCCGACAGTTAAAAAGATTTCGTTTATGGCGGTGAGACCGCTTTGGGATGTGGAGATACCTGAAAAGGTTAGATGCGCGCTGCGAATCTCGAAATAGATCGAAGCGGTCACAATCGCAATTGAAGCGATGACCCGGCGTAGAATGTTATTCATCGCCGATCCCTGGGCGACCAGGTTTTCCGGGATAGCATTGAGCCCTGCTGTGGTGACTGGCATATAGGAAAGACCGATGCCAATGCCTCTTGCCGCCATCAGGAGGATAATGACCCATAGCGAAGTGCTGATACCAATCCAGCCAAAGGCCATCGTGGCCAGGGCGGTGATCAACAGGCCGATAGAGACAATGCCTCTTGGTCCTTTGGTGTCGAGCGTTTTACCTCCAACATTAACAAAAGCACTGGCGAATACGGCGGTTGCCAATAGGGCCAGGCCTGTCCAGGCAGGACCATATCCAAGCACCGTCTGCATCAACAGAGGCAGCACCATAATACAACTGAACATGCCGACCGCATGCACTACGGCGATAACGACACTTAAGCTGTAACTGGGGATGGCAAAAATCCTCAGGTTGAGTAGAGGATGCTGCTTGGTTAGTTCAACACGGATGAACTGAATCAGACAGACTCCCGCGACCATCAGCAAACCGATGTTTAGAGGGTCTGCCAGTGCCGTCTGATCCCGGAAGCGGCTTAACACGGTAAGCATTATGCCCACCCCCAGAGTCACCAGCAGAAAACCTGGCCAGTCAAATTGACGTGGCTCACGTTTCTCGTCCGCAGGCAAACAGGTGAAGCCGATGACTAATCCCAGAATTCCCACGGGAATGTTCATGGCGAACAGCACTTGCCAACTGAAGAACTGCAACAGCAGCCCTCCTAAAGCCGGACCAACTGCGGGAGCCAGCATAACTGCGGTTCCCCAGATCCCCGTGATTCTGCCGCGTTGCTCTATAGGATATACCTCAAAGATGAGCGCCAATGACAACGGAATCATCAAACCTCCGGCGATACCCTGTAATACTCTGGCAGTCACGATCCAGGGCATGTCAGTGGCCAGAGTGCCGGTGCATGAACCCGCGATAAACAGGGCCAATCCGGCAAGATAGACCGATCTTTTACTGTAGCGATGGCTCAGATAGGCCGTCAGAGGCATGGTCATTCCCATGCTGATCATGAACCCGGTGATGATCCAGCTTGCAGTGATTGCCCCGATATCAAAGGACTCCATAAACACTGGTACGGCAGGATTCAGCGCACTGTTGTTGAAGCTGACCGTGAAGGTGCCCAAAAGCGCCGTCAATACAATCAGACGGCGCGTTGAGGTGTGTGTGGAATCCGGCTTCATCCTGCAGCACTGATCTCTTGAGTCAGACAGAGTTCCCTCACCGCCGCAGAAAAAATATCGCTGATCTGCTCAATCTCTTCTTTCGTTACGGTTAATGGGGGTAAAAAACGCACAACAGAGGAGTGACGGCCACCTACCTCAAGAATGAGTCCTTTCTGGAAGCATCGACGCTGAATTCGGGAGGCGAGATCCGGATTAGCTAATGGATTACCCAAGCGGTCGGTTTCTCCGTCGCTGTGAACAATCTCCACGCCGATCATCAGCCCCTGTCCGCGTACATCGCCAATCTCGCCGCATTGTTGCTTCAGTTCATTCAGTTTTGTCTGTAATTGCTGTCCCTTGTGCAGTGCCTGCTCTGCCAGGTTTTCCGACTTGATATATCTAAGACTGGCCAGACCCGCAGCCATCGCCAACTGGTTCCCTCTGAAGGTGCCGATATGTGCACCAGGTTGCCATTGATCGTACTTCTTTCGATAGACAAGGACGGACAGTGGCAGACTGCCGCCGATGGCTTTGGAAAGTACCAGGATGTCTGGTTCAATACCGGCATGTTCGAAGGCGAACAGTTTGCCGGTTCTGCCAAAACCGGTTTGGACCTCATCAATAATTAAGGGGATATTGGCTTCCGCAGTGATACGGCGTATTTCCCGAAGCCATTCAACTGGTGCAGGAATGGCACCTCCTTCACCTTGAACCACTTCAAGAATCAATGCCGCCGGGGGCAAAATTCCACTTTCAGGGTCGTGTAGAATGCTTTCCAGATAACGGGTGCTAAGCTGGTGCCCTTGTTCGCCACCAATACCAAAAGGACAGCGGTAGGTATAGGGGTACGGCAGGAAGTGCACGTCCGGAATCAGACCATGAATGGCCCCTTTTTGATGCAATGTACCGCTTAAACTCATCGTGGCATGAGTGGAGCCATGGTATCCACCATGAAATGAAAAAACGCCACTTCTACCTGTAGCGGTTTTGGCCAGCTTGAGGGCTGCTTCAATACCGTCAGCACCGGATGGACCACAGAAATGGACACGGGCATCGTCAGCAAAAGACGACGGTAGACTGGAAAAGAGTTCCTCTATAAAGGCGTCCTTGACCGGAGTGGTGAGGTCTAGCGTGTGCAACGGAACCTGCTGGTCCAGGGTGGTTCTGATGGCCTCCACGACAACCGGATGATTGTGCCCAAGGGCTAGAGTACCGGCGCCGGCCAGGCAATCAATGAATACCTTGCCATCCATATCTGTGACATGGATTCCCTCGGCTTTTTGGATAGCCAGGGGTAAACGGCGAGGGTAGGACCGGGCATTTGATTCCCGATTGGCTTGCGTTTCAAGTAGAGGCAGGTTTTGTGAGCTCTCATTTACAAGCGGTTGCAACATGCTTTTCACTCCTTTGTATGTATGCGTCGAGAACGCTTGAATCCAGAAAAATCTGTAATGGTTTTGGGTGACACAGGAAGTCCGTGTGGGAGATGTTGTATCCGTAAGCGCCTGCTTTGGGCAGCACCAGTAGATCTCCTACACGAAGGTCTTTCAGCTTCCGGTGACGGGACAGAATGTCCTTGGGGGTGCATAGCTGGCCAACAACGGTGATATCCAGCATAGAGGTTGACTGTTGGCCTTCTGAATCCATCGGTAAATGGATAACCGGATGATCATGGGACTGTGCTGCCGGCAGACGGAACTGGTGTGTTCCCCCTCGACATACCGCAAAAATCTGACCATGGGTTTGTTTAATATCCAGTACCTGGACCAGGTAGTAACCGCAAAACGCTGAAATAAACCGGCCAGCTTCGAATCTTATGCGAGGAGGGTTGGAATGTTGTTTGATTTTTTGCTTCAGGTGCTGACAAAGGTCACCCCAATCAAACTGATCTTCTGACAGATAGTTAACCCCAATACCGCCACCCACATTGAAGTAGTGGAGATTGCTTTTGTCTGAGACCAGCCCTTTCCATTTCGTCCATTTTTCCAGGTACCAGTCCAGAAGCTGCTTGTGCCGGGAAACCTCTGTCTGGTGTGACATGGCATGGATGTGGAATCCACTCAGTATGAGATGTTCAGACTTCTCAACCAGTGCTATGGCCTCAATCAGCTGGTTTTCGTCAATACCGAAAGGGGTGGGAACACCGGCCATGGACAGTTTGGTTGCCAGGCTGTCCGGTAAAACAGGATTGATGCGTAACAGCACTTTTTGCCGACGATTCATTTCTGCGGCAATGGCATCCAGTCGATGGATTTCCGTTAAGCTCTCCAGGTGAATCATTTCCACCCGATGACTGATAGCCTCACGCAGGTCAGAATCCAGTTTACCCGGGCCGGAGAAAATAAATGACTTGCGTAAAGAGCAGTCGACCACTTTCTGGATTTCGCCACCGGAAGAAATCTCAAAGCCATCTACAATAGGGGCTAGGGCTTCCAGTACTTCCGGTTCACTATTGGCTTTGATGGCATAGTAGAGCTCTACCCCTTTGGGTAGTTGCGACATTAACTGACGTGTATGGTGCCGCAAACTGTCCAGGTCATAGATAAAAGCGCTCACGGGGTCCTGTGCTTTTAACGCCAGTGTTTTGGCGTTGGCGACAATGTGATCCGGGAGTTGACTGGGGATTGTTTCGGTCACTTGGCGTACCTCGCAGCTTTCTGCATTTGAGTGATGCTGGACGCTTTTCTGTGCGCAATGGAATCACTCCAGGGAGATGTTAGTCGTACATAGCCAGCCTGTTTATCTGCAGCCCCCGCCAGCCTCACCTTGAAGTTGGTTTTACAGGGAATATCATCACCGGCAAGCAGTCCGTCCAGCTCTGGAGTGGCGACGGTCAACTCATCCCGAATTTCTTTGATTTCATTGAAGACGATTTCCCACAAGTCCAATGCCAGTCCCGGACGGTTGTGGGTTAGCGCCAGAACTGCCTCTGACAGGTTGTTGATAAAGAGGCAGTAAGCGATTCGACTCCAACCCTGAGAACGGGGATAGGTCATCGATTGCCTCACTCGCGGATGGGTTCCTTCCGGTATCCAGTGGACTCCGGTATCCGCAGTGAGTTTTACACCCTCGTAATCACGGAGCAGGACTTTTACAGGGTAACCGTTCTCGTGGACGACAATGGTGTTCTGCAGGTGAGGCTCAAAGACGATGCCATAGTTATAGAACAGACTAAGTACCGGACGCAGCAGCAATGACTGATATCGTCTGAACCATTCAAGCAATTCCTCGCTGGCCACAGTAATTCCCTGCTGGCTCAGGAAATTCAGCAGATTGGGGTAAAGTGTGCCGTCACGGCCAAAGAGTGTTCCCGCCATCAGGCTGTTTTCCATTCCTGCGCTTCGGCAGAAGTTGCGCCTCAGAATGGCGCCGGTTTGCTCCTTGAACCAGATGCGGTCATCATCATTGCTTTCGACAGGTGACCAGCTGATAGCCCCAGGCTCTCCCATGAGCGTCAGCCCTCCGGTAGTTTCCGGGTATTCCTCTACCAACCGGGTGAGCAGATCATCGATAATCAGTGCGCTTTCCAGCTCGTACCAGGAGTTTTTGCGCACACAGTTAGTGATGCGGACATTGAGCGATCCCTTGGATAAAGAAGTCGTGATTATTCACAAACAGTGTTCTCAAGGACGCCGTAGGCCATGCTTCAAAGCCGGTCTGGCCTAAATCGCGAATGGTGCCGTTTTCGATAAAATGCTGTACGCGGGAATCGGATCTGAACAGCTCTCCCTGTACCGGGTGCATGCTGATGATGGCCATGTCGGAATGGGCATTTGACTGATCGGCAAAACCGTTCAGTATTTGCTGCCTGGAAAGTCCATTCCCTTTAATCCAAAGCCCTTCGTGCGGTACTTCGAATTGATGCAGCCGCATGGAGCGGCCGAACTCTGGTGAGAAGTCTTTCTGTTGTAAGTGCTCAGGCCACAGTCGGGCTTTTGGCGCAGGATGAGTCGGATGGCCAAACCACAGACTCTGTTCGCTATCGAGGTAGCCCTTCAGAGAGCGCCGCACCTCCTTGCCGAGGTGCTCGATAATCTTTTGCTTAAGATTGCTGCTGGAAAGAATCTGATCCAGAAGTTCCTCATTTCGGTGTCCGGTAATATCAGAACAGCTATCCAAAAGATATTCTGCAAAGGATGTCAGCTCGAGCTTACGCCAAGGGGCTGCCTGGCGTTTTCCAAAAACACCGGAAAGATAGTATTGGCTTCCCAGGTTATCTTTCCTGTCTACGAGGACCAGGAATCGGGTACCGTTCGGCATATTTACGCGCATGGGAATGGCTTTCACTGAGCGGGCTCGATGGGATAACTGTAACGGTAAGCCGTGAGGTTCGGGAGGCCAGCCGTAGTGAACCAGTGACAACGGCAGTGCGAATTCCTTGATCAGGCAATTAAGCAGGGAATGGCACGCGGCCTGTTCACCGATAATCTGGGAATAAACCGCGTAAGGAGGGTTTTGGCTCATGCGGTCACCTCTTCATTGGCTGTTTCTGTCAATTCCAGAGGGGAGATCGGTACACCCAGGCTAAGTTTGATGATTTCTCTAAATAAATCACCCTGCAGATGAAGATTCAGTGACAGCGAGATCTCATCATTATTGAGACCGTTATGGATTTCCAGAATCTGGGCTTCATCATCCGTCACCACATACTCAACATGGTGACGCCCAAGACCTGGATTTAATGTTGACAGAATGGCCAGAATTTCCTGGCTTCCCGGTGGGTTTTTTATCCAGGTTGGATAACGCTCATATTGATCGGAAGTATTAATATGGTTTGTCTTAACGCCGCCAAGCAGTATCAGTTCGTCCGGAGTACCCATGACTTCAAGGATATATTGTTCACCATTTGGAACCTCATCGATCATGGCATAAGCCTGATGCAGGGTTTTGAGGTAAGAAGCCAGCTGATCAGTATTACGGACGATCTTCTTCTCAGTCCCGGAACCGCTTTCCAGAGACTCGAGCAGAAGGGGGAAGGAAGTGGGGAATTCGGAGTACTGAGTTTTTTCCCGATGAATAATTTTGGCTTTGACGAGTTCATCCGCAGGATTCAATTTGCGTCTAAGAGCAAGTTTGTTGCTACAAAGCAGGGAGTTCTGCCAGGAAGGGCCGGGTAGTCCATAGTATTCGGCCAGAATGGCAGCACTGGTTTGTAGACTGGGAGTGGTGGCGATCACTCCGGAAACAGGGAGGTTATGAACAGAAATTAGCTGTGCAACGGACAGAGGGTTAAATACGTCACAGTCCAGCATTTTGCAGATTCCGTAGACGGATGCCGACTCTCTCCTTAGTACATGTTCCTGAACGCAATCAGTCAGTATTGTCACGCCGACGTTCATATCGATAGCCGCAGGGAGTATTCCCTCTTCAAGGACGCGGGTCGGCAAATGGGACAATATCATCAATTCCATTTGGAGCCTCATAGTGTGATTAGTTGTAAATTGTTCTTATACAGTAATGAGAATCATTCTCATTGTAAATGGGAGAAATGACCTAATCCCCAGTTTTTTTGGAGAAAGACATATAGACATTTGTCGCAGCGGGATACTGAAAAAGAGGAATTAATCGCAGCTAAGAGCGAGACAGGAAGCGTGATGCTTTATAGGAACTTCAAAGGCACTGAAGCACCTGCAAAGAGAGGTGCTTCAGTGCCTTTTAGAGAAGAGTAATCAATAGGTTACAGAGTATCCCAAAGTTAGTGTCCGGCCCTCTGCGCTAAGCCCAGATGGTGAGCCATACGTGGCTTCAGCCCATTGTGAGTAGACAGTTTTGTAGTCTCGGTCAAAGAGGTTGCTGATACCTGCTGTCAATTCACCTACTGGCAGATTAAACCGGCCAATCAAATCAACTACCAGGTAACCATCGATAGGCTTGATGGTGCTCACTTCTCCGGTGGTATCGTTGATGGAAGCGTCTTTTTCATAGTCCTGAATCTTCAGCGCCTGTAATCTCAAACTGTAGTCATCCTTCACATACCCTACATAGGTCGTGATTTTCTCTGGAGCCACTTCGCTGGCATCGAGATCGATCCAGGTACCGGTTTCATCATCTTTGGTACGACCCTCGGTAAACGCGTAGGTGGCGCCGGCGACAATATTATCCGTAACAAACACATCAAGCGTTGCTTCTAAACCGTAGATACGTTTCTGCTGTTCCAGCATGTCGACGGAATAATCGCTATTGAACTTCACCGTTTTATCCGACTTGTTATAAAACGCAGTCACGCTTGACTGAACAGATTGCCACTGACCGCGCCATCCCAGCTCGTAGCTTTTCACTTTCATGGCATCAAGATTGATGTCATCGATTGCCGTATACGCACCTCCGGTGACGGCGACAAGCTGGCTGTCTTCCGCCACGGCATTTCTCAGCAACCGTGCAGTATCTGGCAGTTCATAGCCTTCGGAGTAGTTGATGAATACTTCATGTTCAGGGTTTATCCGGTAGATGGCTCCGGTGTTGACTAACAGAGAATTGTAATTGACCTTGCCACCTTCCAATTCTGTCGGCGCAAAAGCGGCTGGCATGCCTGCATCATCGTATGCATAGTCAATCAGGGATTCATAGGGCGACGTGAAATCACTGATATCCTGTTTGATTTTTTCATAACGTAAACCGAGCTGCAGTGTGAGTGGATCTATTGGTGTGTAGGTGGATTGTAGAAATCCTGCCAGTGTCTGTGTCTCTACATCCGGGCCGTAAGCATAACTGCGACCGGTGGGGCTGTATTCAAGGCCATTGGAGGCGAGAAACGTGCCGGAGTCGTAACTTTTGGCTTTCTGCGATCCTTTTTCAATCTCATAGTCTGCGCCCCACACCAGGTTGACCTGCTCGTGTACAGGTGTGTCGAATACCAGCTTACTACCCCAGACTTCTGACTCACTGACAGATTGATTCACTACCAGCCGGTTAAGCGCACTTAAACCTGGCAGATCAGGAAGGAAGGTCGGAAATGGATAGAACTTATATTCACGTTGGCGGTAGTAGCCCAGTAAGTGAAAACTGCCCCCCAGTGTATCCTGGTCGTTAAAGGAAACTGAATAGGCATCACGGTGACTATAGGGCTGGTCATCCAGCTTCAGACCATCGACAGCTTCAGTGGGAAAAGACATCCTACCACCGGAGGTGATATAGGCAGCCCCAGGGCCGTAATTCGGGCCATGAGTGGTATCCATATCATCACGAAACCATTCCCCGGATAGTTGAATATCCTGTGTTTCATTAAGTTGATATCCACCTTTTAGCAGAATGTTCCGGGTTTCTGTATCTTCCCGCCCAACTTGAGCTGGTTCGGGAGCAATGCGATTTCCTTCGCTGTCGTACCTACCGTAACGCTCTTCATAATTGGCGTTCAGGAACAGGTCAAAATCACCCTCTTTGACGGTGACAGTCTGGCCAACATTGTATTTATTGATTCGCTTTTCCGGCGTGGAACCGGTGATAGACGTACCGATGTCTGTGGTGAACTGAACGCCGTCTTCGCGTGCTTTTTTGGTGATGATATTGATCACGCCACCAGCGCCCCCTGACCCATAGACGGCACTGGAGCCGGAAATCACTTCAATGCGGTCGATAATGCTGGGGGAGAGCGTATTCAACTGACGGCTGACATTTCGGTTTTCAATCTGTGGAACACCATCAATCAGCAGTAGAACATCGCGCCCACGGATCGTCTGGGTAAAATCTGTCGATATCTGGGTACTGGTCCCCATTCCCGGAACCAGACGACCAAGAATATCTGCCACAGAAGCTCCGGTTGCGCCTTGCTCTGCAATCTGTTCATTGTCGATCACTTGCACGGTTTGCGGAATTTCCGAGATGGATTGAGCCGCTCGGGAGGCCGTTACGAATACATCATCCATGACAATGGCGTCCTCTGCTATGGCAATGCCAGAAAGCATAACGCCCATGGCAACGATTCCTGTCGCCTTGGTGGTCTTGTTAAACAATGGTCGGGATGATCGTGTCACGACTTGACTCCTGCTTGATGAAAAGTATTAATACTTAGGGTTGATAATCATTCGCGTTTGAAATTTATAGACATGCGTGCTTAGTCATGAATCCCCGGGTGGCGCCTAATTGGGTAAGCTGGGATTGGATGAGAAGCGCTGCCGGTATTTACCTGTCAGCAATAGAATGACGAAATAGGTGCCACCCAGAACTGCCGTGGTAATGCCGGCGGCGAGTTCGAACGGTGACATGACTGACTGGGCCAGCGCATCGGCTGCGATGAGCAATATGGCTCCAATCAACAGGCTGCCGGCCATCTTCTGACGATAATTGGATAAGCCCAACATGCTGGCCAGATGTGGTGCCATCAAGCCAACGAAGCCAATGCCACCGACCACGGCCACAGAGGCGGCAGCCAGCACACAAGCCGCTGCGAGCATTAACAGGCCCTGGCGTTTAACGGTCACATTGAGTGCTTGGGATAATTCCGGGCCCAGTTGCAGAATGTCCAGCAGGCGTGCCTGGTGCAGTACCCAGCCGATGAGCGGAACTGTCAGGGCAACCAGCAGCCACCATTGGGATTGAGTGACACCATAGGTCGTACCTGACAACCATAGAAGTGCATCTGAAGCCTGACTTGCTCCCAAAGTCAGTAATAAGGTATTCAAGGTGGCGGCGATAGCGGAGAGCGTCATGCCCACCAGGGCGACATGAGTCGGAGAATAGGCCGGTCTTCGCAGTAACAGGAAAAACACGGGAAGAACCAATAAGCTGCCAAACATCGAAAGCCAGGCAAAATCCATCCGGCTCAGATCCGGGCTAAAACTCAAGGTGATCACCACCACCAGGACGCCGACGGTGGTTACGCCTGATATATCGGGGCTGGCCAGAGGGTTTCTTAACAGCCCCTGAAAGATCAGTCCAGAGCACGCCAGCGCAGCGCCAGCCAGTGCCGCGACAGCTGAGCGGTAAGCGTAGAGATAGGCAATGGGGGAGTCCAGACTGCTATTCGGCGAGGTAAGCCACAGTAAGCCTGCCAGCGTGATTATCAGAACGGTGAGCAAAGTGCCGGGGCGACACGCAAATAGAGGAGACAGACCCACCTCGCGCGCTTCGGGCAATCGTGTTCTCTGTTTGGAAAGTCGCAATAGCATCCATAACAGGAATGGTCCGCCGATGATGGTGGTCATGGCCCCTGCTGGAAGCGGGAAGTCATGACCTCCTACCACTCTTGCAAGAAAGTCTGCAGCCAAAAGCATGACAGCACCAAAAATAGCCGTAAGAACCGCGTGGTGAACAGCCTTCCGAACACCAAACAGCCTGGCCAGATGAGGAGCCACCAGACCCACGAAACTGATCACACCGACAATGCTGATACACAGACCGGCCAATATTGTGGCAAGTAGTAGACTCAGCCCCCTGATTTTGGCAACGGATACACCCAGTGAGGAGGCTGTCTGATCGCCCAGATGGAATAAGTCCAGGGCTCTGGCAGTGAATATACCCAGAAAAATACAGATGCCCAGTGGCAATGAGTAGGAAATTAAGTCCGGGGTTTCCAGGTGTTGCAGTGTTCCGGCTCCCCAGAGAAACATGCCATCCAGGCGGTTTTCATAAAACAGCATAAATCCGGAAGTCAGTGCGCCCAGGGCGAGTGATAATGCCATGCCCACGAGAATGGTATTGAGGGCACTACTCCCCAGCCAGGCAGCAAACCCATAAACCACCAGAGCGGTCATGGCCGCACCGCCAAAGGCCCAGAGTGAGGCCTCCCAGGGGGTGAGACTGGCAAAAATCAGTTGTCCCGCAATCAGTCCCACCATCGCGCCGGCATTGATGCCCAGGGTGGTTGGGCTGGCAAAAGGGTTCTGCAGGCTTTGCTGAATCAGATTTCCGGCAAGGGCCATAGCCGCCCCAATCAGGCAGGCCAGCAGAGTTCGGGGAATTGTCAGTGTGACAAACAGCTCCTGATCCAGGCTGTAAGCATTGTTCGTTAATAATAACGGGAATACTGTGGTGCACTGATCATTGAGACAAAATGAGGCGGCAATCAGTAAACCAAGCAGTGTCAGGCCGGCGAAGACAGCGTTTGTCAGCTTCATAGCCCCTGTCCTGTTGATTGAGGTGCTTGTTCGATCAAGGTTTGGGTAATGGTGGTTGCCATTCTTGTCGCACTGACTGGGCCACCGAAGCTCCATAGCTGTGGAGTACTGTACAGTTTATGACTTTTCACAAACGGAAGATGAGGCCAGAGAGAGGAGTCGGTGAGTTGTTGGGCATTGTCAGTCAGGCCGCCAACCATAAACATATGGGTATCCTGGAATGCCGCCAGCTCACGCAATTGAATATGAGAAAAATCCCTACCGGGAATGGAGGTTTTCCAGCGGTTGATGAGTCCCAGTTCTGAAGCAATTGTTCCTGCCAGTGATTCCGGACTGAAGACTCTGACACCCAGGCCCATGCCGATGGCTTTGGCGATGACGATCTGTTCACCCGTAAATCCGGTTTCTGCCAGGCGAGTGCGTGCGTTGTCGAGATCAACTCTCATTTGTCTGATCAGTAGGTGCGCTTTTTCTTCCTTGTCCAGCAGGCGGGATAGCTGCACAAAGTTTTTCTGCATGACGTCAAAATAACGAAAGTCTTTTTCTCCCGACATTGGATACTGTTGAAAGAGTGCTGTAGGGGCAATCTTGCTTAATGCTTCATATACACTGCGGTGTCGCCAGGGGTAGCCAACGATGAGATCGGGTTTCAGTGCTGCAATGGCTTTCAGGTTGACCTGGCTGCGGCTGCCAAGTTCGGTGATACCCTCAGGAAGTTCCGGATGATTTGACTGCCATTGCCGGTATCCCTTGATACTGGCAACACCAACCGGAACGACATCAAGGCTGAGCAGCATTTCTACGGCTGTCCAGTTTAAAGCGACAACCCGTTGGGGGGGAGAAGGCAGTTCCAGGGTGCCCATGGCATGTTGAGCACTAACGCTGCCATACACCTGCCCACAGTTCAGTATGAGCAGACTGCATATCAGGAAAACCATCAATCGCAACGTACTTTCTCCAGAGAAGGTTTTCCACTGTTGCTTACCTGACGAGGACGGTAATTGTTGGAGCGGCAATGCAAGTAGGTGTTGCCGTCAGGCAGTTCAACACGGGTTGTATGAAGCTGAAACGTTTCGTCAAGCAGAGGAAGCTCCAGCAACTGCTCAGGTGTGCCAAAAAATGCAGGTGAGCCTTTTTTCATGAGCAGTATCTGATGGCTGAACTGCAGAGCCTGATTAATATCATGCAGTATCCAGACAATACTCTTGTTGAGCTGGCGGTTGATATCCTGCACCAGCTCCAGAAGCTCGAACTGGTGGCTGAGATCCAGATACGAAGTTGGCTCATCCAGGAGAATGATGGGGGTATCCTGTGCCAGAATCATCGCCAGCCAGACGCGCTGCATCTCGCCGCCGGACAAAACATCGACCCGTTCTTTGCGGCGGTCGGCCAGATCCACCAGTTGGAGTGCCCAGTCAATCATTTCCTGGTCATGCTGACTCAGGCGTCCCAGTACCGAGCGATGCGGGTGCCGTCCACACGCCACCAGATCTTCTATCAGCATCCCCAGAGGCCGAGGCGCAGATTGCGGCAGCAGAGCCAACTGGCGGGAAAGCTCCCGTTGACGGTAATGCTTCAAGGGCTTCTCACCCAACTGAATGTTTCCCTGACTCGGCGACAGCAGGCGGCTGGCCAGTTTAAGAAATGTACTCTTACCTGAACCGTTAGGACCGATGACAGCACTGATCGATCCGGCCGGAAAGGTCAGTGATAAATCGGACACCAATGTTTTTTGGCCGATGCGGTAGGCGACAGAATCAAACTCAAGGGAAACGGACATATGACGACAGCTAATAAGTGATAATATATTAATTTAAATCACAATCATTCACATTAGCAATAGTGTATTGTTTTTGGCGCGCCTCAGGAAGAGGCGAAATGCTGTTTTTTGAACATTGCCACAAGGTTAAAACTAATATTGTCGGACCCAATAACATGGAGATCCTGAGGGCGTAGTCGGGGAAGTACTGGAAAAGCAAACCACCAGCCAGAGTGCCGACACCATAACCAATGGTGTGAGCGCTGGTCAGGATACCTCCGATGAGACCTTGTCGTAGTGGCCACCGGTCCCTGAGCTGTTGGCCGTAGTAGGGAGTGATGAGTGCCACTCCCACACAGGCAAGTATCAGTCCTGTCAGCAGTATGGCAATACTGTCGCTGCTACCCAGCAATATACTGCCCACACAGACAGTCAGTAGCATCATTATGAGATAACTTTTGGCGTGATCCTGAAGCTTCGGAATCAAGACAAGAGCAGTGACGACCATTGATAAAGCTGACATAGCCAGCATAAGGCTTAATTGTTGGGTCGCCTCCTCCGGAGATAAGCCGTATTGGTGTTGCAGGTAAGGCCCCAAAACAAACTGTATCGTACCCAGGAAGAACGTCAGGCAGAGCGCCATGGAAAGCTCAGGAAGCATTTTTCTCCAATCAATCCGCTCGTTGTTGACATTGTGTTGTTTGTTGGTGTTTCCAGAGAGCTGCTGCTCGGAATCGGTTTCCAAAGCCAGGTCTTTCGCCTGACAAGGGCTATTCATCCGGCTCCGTTCATTCGTTCGGTAAAGATAATGCGTTCGATAAAGTAGTGACCAGGACACCAGAATGCAGATCACTCCAAGTAGATAGAGCGACAAGAGTGCGTGATACCAGGCACAGAGAGCGACAAGTAGAGGGCCTAACAAACGCCCGGCCTGGTTGGCGGCATTCAGCCGTGCCAGATGGCTGCGCGTATTATTTAGATATGGCGTTATGACACTGGCCTGTGCTGCTCCAAAGAGCCCAGAGGCAAACAGCGAGTAGACCAGGCGCGATAGAATCAATCCTCCCAGAATAGGCCAGAATGCGGTTGGTTTGATGATCGCAATGGTGACAGCCGCAAGCAGAAGCAAGTGAGATGTCGTCAAACCGGCAAAGGTCCAGGTAAGAGTTCGGGCAGGGGTATATCGGTCCGTCAGTTTGCCCCAGATCGGGCCGCAGAAGACAAACCCCAGCAAGCCGCCGCCAATCAGCCAGGACCACAATGATGTCGTCATCGGGGTGCTTGCAATCAGTAATGGCAGACAGGCCAATAACGCTGATTGTAATGTGCCCATGAGTAACACACTGACATGAGCGGTTGTTGTATTGGATTCGGTGCTTGGCGGAAATTTCTCGGAGTCCATTTTGACCTGTCAATTTGTGATTTTTATCAAAAACTCATAAATGATAATTGTTCGCACTTGAAAACAATTATCACACGCATTAGCATATTTTGGAACTCGGAAGTGCAGGATTGGTATTCATCGCATGATGAGTCGCCAATCGATTCGGTCATTTGATTCGAAAGAATTCAACATTCAATGCCCCTGACAGCCTTGGAAGGACACAATGAGCTTCTTTTTCGATCCCTCTCTCAACTGCTTTTTCAATGGTTTAATCAGAGAATGGAATGGCTGGAGTTACCGATCTGCCCAATCCGATGCAAAGTCCACGAGTGAGGTTGAGTATCCGGCCGGTTGGTTTGATATACCTGTTTCCGAGGGGGTGCTTTCTGTACCTTGTCGGCATTTCTCCACGACTGGCAGACATCACCTGTTGGCTCCCTGTCTGATGCAGGACGCCTCAGGAGAGATTCATCCTTTGCCTTTGCAGCAGGCAATTGAAGCGGTGATGCTGAATAGCCAGCTGACGGCTGAAACTGATACTTCAGACACCGTGAAAGCCTTTGTCAAAAGAGCCTTGGAGAGCGATGAGAATATGAGGCATGCACTCAACTATCGCAAGGCCGACATGGAGGAGTTATTTCAGGGGACGCTAAGCTTTGAACAAGCTGAAACGTCATTGTTCACTGGCCACTCTATCCATCCCTGCCCAAAGGCAAGAGATAACTTTTCAGAAGAAGACACTTTGTCCTATGCGCCTGAATACGGCGGAAGGTTCGTTCTGCATTGGTATCGGTTGAAGAAAGACAGGCTGTATGTACGGGAAAGTCAGGGCTGTGAATATCAGAAACTGGTGACAGACCTGATTCAGTCAGATGAGCGTGCGCAAGCATGGGCAAAGCAGATCGGGCCAGAGGAAGTGTTGTTTCCCTGTCACCCATTTCAGCATAAGGTTTGGCAGGATTCTGCTCGCATCAACGAATTGATGGAACAAGGTGCAGTGATACATCTGGGTCAGGGGAGTATTCCCTGGAGTGCCACCTCATCCGTACGAGCCATTTACAGTGCTCAGGTACCCTGGATGCTAAAGTTTTCCCTAAGTGTCAAGCTGACCAACTCCATTCGCCACCTCCAACCTGAAGAACTAGTGCGCGGGGCGGAGCTGTTCAGAGTTCTAATGACCGGGAAAGCACAGGAGTTTGTTGCCCGGTTTCCTGACTGCCAGATTTTAATGGAACCTACGGCTGCGGCCATATGTGGTGAGGACGGCCAGCCTTATGAAGAAACCATAGTACTCTGGCGGGAAAACCCGTTTAGAAACGGGATTGAAAATAATACGGAAGTTTTGGCCACGCTGCTACAGGACGACCCGCGCAATGGTGTCTCCCGTCTGGAGCAACGGTTGCGTCACTTCTCCCAAGACTACCCGGAAACGGCTGTTAACTGGTTCCGTCAATATCTGGAAGTTGCTGTGAAGCCATTGCTGATTGGGCAGGCTGATTATGGCCTGCTTTTTGGCGCTCACCAGCAAAATATTGTTTTAAAACTCGACGCAAGTGGCTTCCCGGAAAAAATGTACTTTAGGGACTGTCAGGGAACAGGCTATACCCAGTTGGCCTATCAGTTATACAGCAAAGAAATTGTTGATATGGGCAAGGACAGCGCCAATGTTCTTGAAGACGAATTGGGCATTCGTCTGTTCAGTTATCACATGATAATAAATGCCACTTTTAACGTGATCAGCAGTCTATGTCGTGATGGTTCCGTGCCCGAGGTTCGGTTGACTCAGTGCCTGAGAAATTTCTTACTTTCAGTGAAGTCCCTGGGAGTGCGTGACGAACAGTGTATACATTACCTGCTTGATACGCCGGAGCTTCTGTCTAAGGGGAACTTCCTCATCGCATTAAGAAAGCTCAATGAAAATACTGAGTCGGATTACCTGGCGATGTACCACACGATGGCAAATCCACTATTGAACCGTTCACAAGCTTCCGATGTTTGCACTTCGGAAAATACCGGGCAGATCGCAACAGAGCCCGCGATCCAGTATACCGCTTCTTAAAAAAACGATTGAATCAACAAACTGACCGGAAGATCATGAATACGATTGCACAAATAACTGACTCATATGACAACACAAAACACACTCTGCAGGTGGAAAAGTTTCAAGTGATTCCCCATTCTGCTGATAACAGTCTGGTTATTCAGCAAGGTATCCGGCAGTGGCAGGTTGATTTTACCCTTCAACCATCTGATGAAATGTTGATTACCGGGTTGTATGGGGCTCTGGATTCGAATCGTCAGGCGTCTCAGTTGATGGATCAGCTATTTGCCTACAGCAAGTCAGCAAAGTTGGTGATTTCGAATGACCTACTGACAGATAGACCAGAACTTCACATGTCTCACTGGAGAAATGTGAAGGGAGGACTTGCGATTGATCGGGCGGCTTTCTATCAGATTCGGGAACATTGGCTGGCACCGGAAGTCTTGAGTGTTGCACCTGATGTACGTGTTGAAGTCGAAGGTGTTTCTGAGCCAGTTCCTGTTCGACCGCAAACCCCTGATACCATACTTTATCAACGCTTTATCCCAGAGTTGAATGAAGTCTTCAGCCTTCGTCGTGCGAGTGTGGAAGAGGATGGCGAGCGTTTCCATCGCTGGCAGAATGAACCCAGGATTGCCGAGTTCTGGGAATATGCGCTAAGTCGGGAAGAGCTTGATGACATGTTGCGTGATCGCTTATCCGATCCTCATTGCGAGCCGCTAATTGCCTGTTTCGACGGCGTGCCTTTTGGGTATGTTGAAACCTACTGGGCGCTGGAGGATCGTTTGGGACCTTATTACGATGCCCGCCCCTTTGATCATGGCTTTCATGTTCTGGTAGGTGAAGTTAATTATCTGGGGCGCGGACGGACTGCCCATTGGATTAATGCCATCACACACTATTTGCTGCTGCTTGACCCCCGGACTGACCGGATTATGGGAGAGCCACGCGCAGACAACACCAGGATTCTGAAATGGATCGAACATACTGCCTGGTATAAAGAGCGGGAGTTTGATTTTCCGCATAAACGGGCTGCCCTTCTAAAGTGTGAGAAGCATGATTTCTTCCAATCCACAGTTCTCTGAATGCCTATCTTTCAGGAAGGAAGAACAATGAACCTTGATCCTATACTGTGGGTGCATTGCCATCAGGCCCTGGTTGCCAAAATTATTGGAGAGTGCGCTTACGAGGAATGTTGGCATCCAACCACCGCTGATGGTCAAACCTATCAGTTGATGCTGAATGATCAGCACCAATATCAGTTCTGTGCCGAAAGAAGCATATGGGGCTGGCTTCAGGTGGATCCAAAGAGTATTCGCTATCAGGATAAGCCGGTTACCTCAGTGATAGAGTTTTTGTTGCATGCCCAAAAAGACCTGCAACTGAATGATATTGATCTGGGTAATTTTCTGGAAGAGGTTCAGAACACCTTATACAGCAGTTACCGCCAGCAGCAAAGGCTGTCTGCTTTCACTGCCGCTGATATGGTCGAATTGGAGCAGCCGGTATTGCAGTCCTTGCTGGAGGGGCATCCCAAAGCGATAGCGAACAAAGGACGAATGGGCTGGGGGTCCGATGAACTGAACCGGTACGCGCCGGAGTCTGGCAAGTCAGCCCGGTTGATGCTGATACTGGTTAGCCGAAAGCTCTGTACGGTAGGGTATGAGAGTGATCGTGATCCTTGGAGGATTCTGGAAAAGCATCTCTCTGCAGACCTGATGAGTGCGGTAACAGGTAATCTAAAGCGCCGAGGTGCAAACCTTGCGGATTACTATCCCGTGCCTGTGCACCCCTGGCAATGGCAGCGGTATATTGTCATACAGTACCAGTCCTGGATTCAGAGTGGTGACATTGTTCCGGTTGGTGAGTTGGAGGATGATTATCTTCCTCAGCAGTCTATTCGTACCTTCTCTAACTTAAGTACGGAATCAGGGTTTGATATCAAGCTGCCGCTGACCATTCTGAATACCTCGTGTTATCGGGGAATTCCCGGCAAGCATATCGCCACCGGGGCAGAGTTATCCCGTTGGCTGCATTGTGTTGCAGAGGTAGACCCGGTTCTATCTCGATATATGATTGTTCAGCGTGAAGTTTGCGGTATCCACTGCGGACACCCGGTTCAGGAGCAGGTACCCGAAACTCCCTATCGGTATCGAGAGATGTTGGGAGTTGTTTGGCGGGAGTCTCTCGAAAGTCATTTGGCCCCGGATGAACGGGGAATACTCATGGCGACGCTCATGCAGTGTGACGCTGAAGGGAAATCATTGGCTGCTGAATATATCTGCCGCTCAACACTGGACCCGGAGGCCTGGTTGCGCCAGCTCTTTGATGTGGTCGTAGTGCCTCTCTACCATTTAATGTCAAAGTACGGCGTGGGTCTGGTTGCCCACGGTCAGAATATCAGTGTGGTGTTGAAAGACTTCGTGCCTGTCAGAATGTCCGTTAAAGACTTTCATGGTGATCTACGAATCGTAGACCAGAATTTCAGTGAATTGGCAGCGATGCCTGCTGATGTAAAAGAAAGCCTGACAAAATTGCCAGCGGAATATCTGATACATGATTTGGTCACCGGTCACTTTGTGACCACACTTAGATTTATTTCACCCTTAATTGAGAAACAATGTGGTGTCCCGGAAGCACGCTTCTATTCTTTGCTGGCAGACGTGCTGAAGGAGTATCAGAGGCAGCATCCGGAACTATCAGACCGCTATCAGCTGTTTCCACTGTTTACTGACACTATTCTCAAAGTATGTATTAACCGGGTTCGCTTTCGTATCGGATATGCCGACTCTGCAGATAGACCCGTCCCTGAACTGGGAACACCGATCATCAATCCTTTAGTTGTGGAAAACGTCACGGAGAATCACTATGACACTGCCTCTTGATCTAGCGGGCCTGGGTGCGGGACCTTTTAATCTGAGTATTGCCGCACTCATTGATGGACTGAACAGCCGGGGGGAAGCGATTCGTTCCAGTTTTTTCGAACGTAAGCCGTCATTCTCATGGCATCCGGGAATGCTGCTTCCGGATGCCAGAGTGCAGACTTCTTATCTAAAGGATCTAGTGACGGGCGTTGCACCGACTAATCCACATAGTTTTCTGAATTACCTCGTGTCTCACAAACGCTTTTACCAGTTTCTTTCGGCGGAACTCAGTGCTGTTAGTCGGGCGGAATATGCGAATTATCTGAAATGGGTGTCTGAGCGTTTACCGATGGTCCAATACAATACGAGAGTACAATCGGTGGACTTTTCAGAGGGGCACTTTCTGTTGCATATAGAGGGAGAATCTGAGCCAGTTGCTGCAAAAAACATCTGCCTGGGAACCGGTAAAAGTCCCTATGTCCCTGAGTGCGCTCGTCCCCATATGGGAGGAAACGTTTTCCATGCTATCGGCATTGCGCAGCGCGATTTTTCCGTGGAAGGGCTGCGCGTGGCAGTCGTCGGAGGTGGGCAAACCGGTGCGGAAGTGTTCCAAAGCATGATGGACAGCCATTGGGGGGCGCCAGCAAGTGTTCACTGGGTGTCACGTCGACAGAATTTTGAACCCTTGGATGAGACGCCTTTTACCAACGAGTTTTTCACGCCGCAGTATGTAGATACCTTCTTTAAACTGCCCGTAAATGCCAAACAGAATATCGTGGCGAGCCAGAAGTTGGCCTCGGACGGTATTTCTCCGGATACCCTTAAGGCGCTTTACCAGAAACTGTATGAACGGGCGATTACCGGGCAAACGGATCATCTGGATCTGAGGCCCTATCGCGAATTGACGGGCATGACTTATGCTGATGGGCACTACACTCTTGAAATGATGAATGGTCTGCATCAGCAGTTGGAGAAGCTGCAGGTGGATGTCGTGATTCTATGCACAGGCTTTGAGTCAGAAGTTCCTGCTTATCTGGATAATCTGCGTCACCGCTTGTCCTTGGATGAAGACGGGCGTTTCAATTTGACCCGAAACTTTGAAGTAGTCTGGGACGGACCGGAAGCCAATCGCATTTTCGCTGTCAATGCAGGGCGTCATAGTCACGGGATTGCGGAGCCTCAGATGAGCCTGATGTGCTGGCGCTCTGCCAGTATTATCAACACGCTTTTGGGTGAGCCGGTATTTGATCTGGAGCAGAGTATCAATCTGGTGAATTGGGGGCGGGAAGCTCAACCTGAAGTTGAGTTGGCCTTTGATATGGCGATATAAAACTAATGCCTATCAGCCAGTGAGCGGCTGATAGGCATCGCTTACTTCGCTAGCTATTCGGCAGAAATATGCTTCACTCCTTCCAGAGCTTTTTGCCAGCCCTTATAAAGACGGCTGACCGTTGCATCATCCATTTTTTGTTTGAATGATCTTTCGCATTGCCAGTAGCTCTGCAGCTCCTCCAGAGAAGAATAAATTCCCTGATGTAATGCGGCCAGCATGGCGGCACCCAAAGCCGTGGTCTCAGTCACCAGAGGGCGGTCTACCTGGACCTGTAGAATGTCAGCCAGGAACTGCATCACCCAGTCGTTAACGACCATACCACCGTCCACTCTCAGTGCAGCCAGTTCTTTGACGCCGTCGGCTTTCATGGCCTCCAGCAGATCGCGAGTCTGATAACAGACGGACTGCAATCCGGCCGTTACAATCTGCTCAATACCGGTATCACGGGTCAGTCCTACGATTGCTCCTCGGGCCTTAGGGTCCCAGTGAGGTGCACCCAGACCGGTAAATGCAGGTACCAGATATACAGATTGATCTGCGCCCGCTTTAAGCGCATGTTGCAGGCTGTCGCCGGCGTTTGTGATCAGTTTGATACCATCCCGCAGCCACTGCACAGTGGCGCCGGCCATGAAGATACTGCCTTCAATGGCATAGGTGATTTTTCCGTCCAGACAGTAGCCGATGGTGGTCAGTAACTGATTGTCTGATGTCAGCGGTTTGTCACCGGTATTCATGATCATGAAGCAACCGGTACCATAGGTGCTCTTGCACATGCCGGGCTCAAAACATGCCTGGCCGAACAGTGCTGCCTGCTGGTCCCCGGCGACGCCGGAAATGGGGACTTGTCCGCCAATGAAATGTTCTTCAGTGCGCCCGTAATCGTCGGCGCAATTCAGAACTTTTGGCAGCATGCAGGCTGGAATGTCCAGCAGTTTAAGAAGCTCTTCATCCCATTGCTGAGTCTTGATGTTGTAAAGCATGGTACGGGACGCGTTGGTCGCATCAGTTGCGTGGGTCTTACCGCCGGTCATTTTCCACATCAGATAAGTGTCTACGGTGCCGAACAACAGCTCGCCATTTTCTGCCCGGGCACGAGCGCCTTCCACCTGATTCAGAATCCACCGGATTTTAGTGCCGGAGAAATAAGGATCGATCAACAATCCAGTTTTATCCCGCACCTTGTCCGCCAGTCCCTGATCACGCAGCTCCTGGCAATATTCCGCTGTACGGCGGTCCTGCCAGACGATGGCATTGTAGATCGGTTCTCCGGTGACTTTGTCCCATACGATAGTGGTTTCGCGCTGGTTGGTTATCCCGATCGCAGTAATATCCCGGGCCTGTATCCCTGCCTGTTTGAGGACATCACGGCATACATGCTCGGTGGTATTCCAAAGATCATAGGGATTGTGTTCAACCCAACCATCACTGGGGAAGTGCTGAGGGAATTCCTGTTGGGAAACAAAGGCTGGTTTACCCTGATGGGTGAACAGAATGGCACGACTGCTCGTGGTGCCTTGGTCAATGGCTAACAAGTATCCATTCACAGTTTTTATTCTCGTATTAGTGAAACGGTCAGGTTCTCAATACAGCTGTCAGGCATTAGCGTAACAGCTATAAAAATTTAAAGCATCGGTCAGACTCATGCCTGACCGATTGTCATTTTACGCAGCTGCCCGGTTATCGAATGCTTTTTTTTCGATGTAGTTGCTGACAGCGTTCTTTTGTTCCTGATCCAGAAACAGACCCATTTTGGTCCGGCGCCACAGCACATCCTCTGCGGTGCAGGCGAATTCGTACTGTACCAAATAGTCGACTTCCTTTTGAGTCAGATTGGCACCGAAATTCAGACCAAGGTCATCAAGTGACTCTGCTTCGCCAAGAATATATTCCGCCCTGGAACCATAGGTGGTCGCCAAACGTTTGGCTGTTTCCTGGTTCAGGAATTTGTAGCGCTCATGCAATTTGGCTGTGTAGGCTGTGATATCTGAACCGATATTACCGCCAGGCAGCTTGCTGTTTGCTGTCCAGGAAGCTCCCATTGATGGGTAAAACGACTGTAATTTGTTCATTACCGCTTCACTAAGTTTGCGGTAGGTGGTCAGCTTGCCACCAAAGACTGAAAGCAAGGGTAATTTGCCCTCTGTTTCCAACTCGATCGTGTAATCCCTGGTGACGGCCTGAGGTGAGTCGGACTCATCGTCACATAACGGCCGAACGCCAGCATAGGTCCAGACCACATCTGCCGGAGAGATCTGGCGGGTGAAGTGCTGATTGACTATTTTGCACAGGTAGTCGATTTCGCCTTGGGAAATCTGCACCGTATCGGGTGCTCCTTTATGCTCAACATCGGTGGTGCCGACAATGGAGAACTTGTCCAGATAAGGGATCACAAAGACGATTCGGCCATCTTCGTTCTGCAGAATGTAAGCCTGTTCCTGTTCATGGATGCGTGGAACTACGATATGGCTGCCTTTGATCAGGCGGATTCCACGGGGACTGGTGCGCGATAGTTCATCGGTCAACAGGTCTTTGACCCAGGGGCCGGCTGCATTGACGAGGCCTTTGGCTTTCAGGGTACGTTCCTTGCCGCTCAATTCATCACGTACCTGAATATGCCACAGATTGTTTTCCTGTTTGGCACCGATGCATTTCGTGTGAGTGAAAACATCTCCACCCAGATCCCGGCACTGCATGGCGTTTAACGTGACCAGACGGGCATCATCTACCCAGCAGTCGGAATACTCATAGCCTCTGTTGATTTCAGGTTTCAGTGGCGAGTTACCCTGTTTAAAACGCAGGAATTTGCTGCCGGGCAGTACATCGCGCTTACCGAGAAAATCATACAGGAACAGGCCGGAACGAATCATCCATGAGGGTCTTAGGTGTGGCCGGTGAGGCAGGATAAAACGCATGGGCTTAACGATGTGTGGCGCTTTGTGGAATACGACTTCACGCTCATTCAAGGCTTCCCGAACCAGGCGAAATTCATAATGCTCCAGATAGCGCAGACCGCCGTGAATGAGTTTGCTACTGGCCGAAGAGGTTGCGCTGGCCAGGTCTTTCATTTCCACGAGAGCAGTTTTCAGGCCGCGTCCCTGTGCATCCAGAGCCACACCTACACCGTTAATACCCCCGCCGACCACTAAAAGATCATAGACTTGTTCCTTCATGGGATTAAAACCTGTTATTGGATAGTTGTTCATATTGAATGAATGCTAAATCAACAAAAAAGAAAATAAAAGGAAAATAAACGAAAGTTTGTAAATTATTTGATCTTTCCGTGATCGGTTATTTTCACTATGGGCTCGGAATATGTCGGGCTTGTGAATTCAATTGCGGTAGGAACGGCTGAGAATGGCTAAGACGTATCAGGTAAAAAAGCTTGATGAGCGGATGCCAATTAAGAACGGAGGTGCTAGGAGAGGTCCTGGGTGCACAGGGACGCGGTCTGAAATAAAAGCGCTTGATAAGGAATTAGGGGTGGGAAAGTCTGTGCCCACCCCCGGAGAATAACATTAATTGCAGATCTGGAGCCGCACGTCGTTTTCTTCCATCATGCGGATAATATTGTCTTCAGGTGGCTGGTCTGTAAAAAACATGTTGGCCTGGGTGATATTGCCCAGCCTGACCATGGCCCTTCGACCAAACTTTGAATGATCCGCAGCCAGAAATACATGTCGACTGTGTTCAATAATCGCCTGGGCGACCTTAACCTCCCGGTAATCATAATCGAGCAAAGTGCCGTCCTCATCGATGGCACTGATGCCGATAATACCGAAATCAAGGCGGAACTGTTTGACGAAGTCCATTGTGGCTTCACCGACAATCCCGCCGTCACGTGCCCGGACTTCTCCTGAGGTAACAATAACCCGGAAATCTTCCTTCTGGCTCATCAGGCTGGCGACATGAAGATTATTGGTCACGACCTGGAGGCCGTTATGATTCATCAGCGCTTTGGCAATCGTCTCTGTGGTGGTGCCGATATTAATAAACAGGCTGCTGTGATCCGGTATATGCAGGGCAATTTCCCGGGCAATGGCTTCTTTTTCTTTCAGGTAGCGAATTTGCCGATCCTGATAGGGAAGATTTTGGGTGGATGTGGTTGAGCTGGCTCCACCGTGGAAGCGTTGGATCAGATTGGCGTCTGCCAGTAGATTCAGGTCACGGCGCAGAGTCTGCGGGGTGACATCAAAGCTCGATTCCAGTTCATCTATCGTTGCCGAGCCATTTTGCTCGATCATTTTCAGAATATTCGCCTGGCGGGCATTCAGCGGTTTTTCAAGCATCTTTTTCGTTATTGTTCCATTGCTGGTAAAAATCGGATTAAATCAGGCGCGTCGATGTTCGGCACCTGAGCATTATGCAGCAATGTCAGGAGGCTTGTAACCCTGCAAAAGTTCTAGGGAAACTCTGAAAAACTACCTGCGTTGCCATGGCGGCGTCACAAGTCGGCTCAAAATGCATATTTATTCACGATAGACTGTGCTTTTTCTCCGAATTTTTCCTTGCTCTGGCGGCCTCGCCAACGCTTTTCAGAAGTTCCCTAGAGCGTGTTATCCGGAAAGCAGTCGAAGAACTTGTTGTGCCTGACCGTTTGCCTGTGCCCGTACGGCAATCTGTGCCTGGTTTCGAACCTGTTCGGATATCAGGCTGGATGCAGCTTCTGCAATATCAGTGTCGGCGATCCTGCTGCGGGCTTCCGCCGCATTGGCCCGGCTGGTTTCTGCTTGAGAGATCGTGGCCTCAAACCTGTTGGCGACAGCGCCAAGTTCTGCGTCCCGTTCACTGACGGCTGCCAAACTGTCATCAATGGCGGACAGGGCGTTAGTCGCACCTTCCTGGGTACTGATGTTCAGTTCATCCAGGCCAAGACTGTTGAGCTGTTCGAGCAGATTACTGCCTCCGACCGAGACCTCGGCGCTGGCCTCCTCTCCCACCCGAAACGTCAATTCCTCCTCATTATTGAAGACATTGACTCCGTTAAAGTTGGTATTTTCAAGAATTTGCTGAGTACCTTCCAGAAGCTGGTCTGCTTCTTTCTGCAGTGCTTGCCGATCTCTGTCTGAGAGTGTTCCATTGGCTGACTGGAGCGATAAATCTCGAATTCTCTGTAGATTGTCTGTGACCTGACCCAAGGCACCTGACGCCAATTGGGTGAATGAGATACCGTCGCCGGCATTTCGGATAGCGACATTGAATCCTCCGATTCGGGCATCAAATCGATTACTGATTGCCAGACCTGCAGGATCGTCGGCGGCGCTGTTGATTCGGTTTCCCGAACTGATTTGCTCAAAACGCTGGTTGATCCGGGTATCGCTGATCGGAGGAAGATTGTTAAAGGTGTTATTGATGTTGATAGCCATGGCGTATTCTCCAGCAGAGATATTGCTCATCTCTGCGTCCAGTCAAGCATGACGTCAATATCTGTCCAATAATTGTACAGTGTCGATACGTACTGTACCTACACTAAAACAACACTTTTCGTTGACTATTTGGTAACTTGTTGTAGTTTATACGTAATCAGAAACCAGCAGGATCGTTATAAATGGTTAAATTGCCATTTGGCCGATAGTCAGCCTGTTCTATCATGGTGTAACGTTCGCAGTTTACTGCTTTTTTGGCTAGTAAGTCCCAAACGTCAGCATTTGTCCCGTTGTTGGTGTGCTAATCTGACTAACAGGGGACAAAAGGCGAACCGAGGTATATTTCTGCAAATGGGTAAACGCTGGCTATCAGTTACTCTGGTCAGTCTGTTGATCTTGATTTTAAACGGGCCAGTTGTCTATGCAGGTCAATTGAATCTTGTGGATATTCCCCAGGGTTCTATCGACCTGTCAGACGTAATGGAGTACTGGATCGACCAGGACGGCAACAGTTCCATTAGTGATGTTTCTGCCAAAGCCTCTCTCTGGCAGCAACTTGATGAAAATAAGGGGGTAAATTTCGGCTTTATTGAAAAGCCCCTTTGGCTCCGTTTCGATATACAGAACACAAGTTCCCTAACCCTGCAGCCGCTGCTGGTTCTGGCGGCACCTACCCTGGATTTTGTAGAGATATACATCATCCGGGACGACGGGGTGGCTGAAAAAGTTCTCAATACCGGGAATGCCTACCCCTATCACTCCAGGCTTTTGGATAATCGCAATTTCGTTCTGCCCCTGAATTTTGCTCCTGACGAGTATGCGACTGTTTACGTCAGAGCGAGGGAAGGGGGGTCCATGCAGGTACCTCTTGCATTGTGGAATAGGGATGCGTACTACGTTGACTACCAATATGATCAGACCAAATATGCACTGTACTTTGGCCTTCTCTTGACTCTGATGGCCTACAACCTGTTCCTGGCTCTGACATTACGTTCCAAGGGGCATAGCTATTATGTTGGCTATATCGCCACATTGATCCTGATCCAGGCCTCTCAGACAGGTTTGGGGCCTCAGTTTCTCTGGCCAGAAACACCGATATGGGGTTATTTGTCGTTGCAACTTGGGGTTGCCATGTCGGTGATTTGTGCCGGATTGTTCAGTATCGAGGCGCTGGGCCTGACCCGATGGCCCAGGTTATTGCGCTGGAACAAAGTGGTTATCACCCTGGCCACCTTGATAATGGTGTCGGGTTTGATTCTTCCACTGGGCCTTCATCTTAAGCTGGTCGTGGCTTTGGGGATGGCCGGGTCAGCTGCATTTCTGGTTGCCGGGCTGTTGACCTGGTCTCAGGGAGAGCTGACTTCACGTCTGTACACACTGGCTTGGGTAGCCTTGGCAGTGGGAACAACGATCTATGGGGCCAACAAATTTGGCTGGATCCCGGCGAATCCAATTACCAACAATGCTTTTTGGCTGGGTTCGGCTGTCGAGGGGCTTTTGCTCTCTTTCTCGCTGGCTGCCAGATTTAGCGCCCTACAGAAGCACCGTCTGGAATTGCAGCGACAAATTGCCACGGATCGGGAAAAACAATTTGAATTGGAATCCACGGCTATTGAGGCTGAGGCTCAAAACCGGGCCAGAGGGGAGTTCATTGCGACCTTCAGTCATGAAATAAGAACACCGCTGAACGGTATTCTGGGAATGACAGAACTGCTACAGGATACCGAGCTTGAAACAGACCAGCGAAGCTATCTGGATGCGATCAAAGGTAGCGGTGAAAACCTGATGCACCTGATCAATGGTGTACTGGATTTTTCCAAAATTGAAGCAGGGCGCCTTGAGCTGGATTTGCAACCGACAGCATTGAAACCTCTCGTGAATAGCTGTTGTGAGCTGTTCAATACGGTTGCCACTGATAAAGGCATTGGCTTTGGAGTGCGCTATAAGGGCAATATTCCGCATTCTTTGATGCTGGACCCCCTCAGGGTCAAGCAGATTCTCATTAACCTCCTGTCCAACGCATTCAAGTTTACAGACAAAGGTTCTGTCGAGCTGGCAGTCATGGTGACCGACCAACAGAAAATCCGGTTTGAAGTAACCGATTCTGGCATCGGCATTCAGGAAGAATACCAACAGATGCTGTTTCAGTCGTTTTATCAGGGAGACAAATCCACTACCCGTCGCTATGGTGGTACCGGGTTGGGGTTGGCCATTTGTCAGAGTCTGGTCGAGCTTCATGAGGGTACAATCGGGGTCACCAGCGCTCCGGAGTGCGGTTCTACTTTCTGGTTCGAAGTGCCAATGGTCGTGGTGGAAGAACCGGAAGGGAGCTATGAGCTATCGCAGGTTCATGAAGAGCGTCAGGATGAGAGCATTTATAAACCTGACTGTTTTCGGGTTCTGGTGGCAGAGGATAATAAGGTTAACGCCATGGTGATTGAGCGTTTTCTGGAAACCTTCGGCTGCGAATCAACCTTCTGTAGTGATGGTCAGGAAGTACTGGCGGCTTATATGCAGGCTCCGGATGCATATAAGCTGATATTGTTGGACTATGAAATGCCGGTAATGGATGGCTGTCAGGCCACGATTGAAATCCGGAATCATGAGGTGGCCCAACAGCTGTCGCCTGTGCCGATCATCGGTATCAGTGCCCACACACTTCCGGAAACCGAACAGCGTCTGAGAGATGCCGGTATGAACGATTTTCTGCACAAACCGATTAATCGGCAGCAGTTTGAAAAGCTGTTGATTAAATACTCCAGAATAGAAAATTCAGCCTGACACAGCCATTTAGAGCATAATAGACCCACTGACTTAATCCGATCTTAATTGTTGGATCATGAATACCCGAAATATAGGAAGCTGACACCATGCAAATCTGGGTAGATGCCGATGCCTGTCCGAATGTTATCAAGGAAATTTTGTTTCGAGCGGCAGAGCGCACCGAAATTCCACTCACTCTGGTGGCGAATCAGGCCATCAGGACACCGCCATCGCCCTGGATCAAATCTGTGCAAGTGGAATCTGGTTTTGATGTGGCAGACAACACCATTGTCCAGCGATTGGAACCCGGAGATCTTGTGATCACAGCAGATATCCCATTGGCTGCTGAAGTCATAGAGAAGGGTGGTCACGTGATTAATCCCCGGGGACAATTCTACAGCCGGGAGAACATCAAGCAGCGTTTGGCCATGCGAGACTTTATGGAAACGCTGAGAAGCAGTGGTGTGCAGAGCGGAGGGCCGCCCGCTCTCAATCATGGGGATCGTATGGAGTTTGCCAATCAATTGGACAGGTTTCTGGCAAAAAACAGGAAGTAAAAGAGAAGGAAGTATAGTCAGCGCATCAGGTCACTCTGAAGTCTGGATCGCGTGGGGTGAATGTGACCGGCAACCATATGGATATTGCTGCTCCTAAGGAATATTTAGCCCTCTTTAAGTTGCGACCATCTATAATGGTTCGTAAATAAGTATGGATTTGAGAGGCACTATGTACACCATTAGCCAGCTCGCCAGGTCCGCAGGAGTCAATGTCGAAACGATCCGCTACTATGAACGCCAAGAGCTCATTGAGCAGCCGAAAAAACCAATCCAAGGTTACCGACAATATCCAGAAGAAACTCTGACAAAAGTTCAGTTCATTAAACGTGCCCAGCGTTTAGGTTTTACGCTTAATGAGATTGATGCTCTGATCAGATTGAGTTCTGAGTCATGTCACGAGGTTCAGTATCTAGCCCAACACAAACTCAAGACGGTTCAGACTAAAATCAAAGATCTGAAGCGCTTAGAGAAAAGCCTGAAGCAGTTGATTTCTTCATGCCAGTCCAACACTGATAGCGATTCTTGTCCTATTATTGATTTTCTTGTTCCACTGGGCCGCCACCTTTCTTGACTCCGTAGTATGGTGCGGACTTTATACTGTCTCCCGGAGGTGGTTGTGTATGAAGAAAGGGTCTCCAGTATGGTTGCTGAGTGGAGGGCTGGTTGCGGCTTTTGGAGCCAGCCTGTGTTGTACTGGCCCATTTATAATACTTTTGCTTGGTGTCAGTGGTTCCTGGATCAGCACGCTCGCTGCTTTTGAGCCATATCGAGCTTATCTTATTGCTACGGTGATCGTGCTTTATTTGTTTGCAGGGTGGCTGGTTCACCGACCAATCGAACGCTGCTCTGAGGGCAGTGTCTGTTCTATTCCAGAAAGCCGCCAGCGTTACCAGATACTCTTCTGGATTTTTACAGTGGTAGCCCTGCTTTTGGTATTGAGTCCGTACTGGCTGGCCTGGTTAGCATAGGAGATGTTGTATGAAGCAGCTATTAGCTCTAATCTTGCTCATAATCTGATTGGTCGGTACAGCAAGGCCTAACACCCTAACCGTGACACTGTCAGTGTCGAGTATGTCGATCAAAAATGCATGTTGGCCAGCTCTCGAAAACAACACTGGATGCCGGCTATCCGTCTTCATAGATCAAGCAGGAAAAGTTATGGGACCGAAACTTGTTTTTGAATCAGAAATAACTTGCCCAAAATGCGGATTCAAAAAACTGGAAACCATGCCAACAGATGCCTGTCAATGGTTCTATCAATGTGAGCAGTGCCAAACTTTACTGAAACCTAAGACTGGCGACTGCTGCGTATATTGTTCATATGGTTCAGTACCCTGCCCGCCGATCCAGCTTGCTTCACAAGAAAGTGGGGAGAAGGGATGTTGCTAATGACACAAAACCAGTTTCAGAGTCATTAACTTGGCGTGAGTGTCTGCGACGCACGACTAAACCCGCATCTGCTGGGATCTTGAATACGTCCAGCTCACCTATCAAGGCACCAAGGTCGAGGCTGGAAGCGCCGAAGATTCACGTATAGCAAAGAAGAGTATGAACGCCACACGAGTAATCACCATCGGGGCTCTGGCGCGTGGGAAGCCTAGAACAAACTCCGACATTGATCGCACAGTAAGATCCTGGGTATCAAAGCATCAATGGATAATAGAAGGCGGAAATTCCAGAACCTACCTGGACAGAGTAACTGTTTTAAGAGTCTGCTCTCCGTCTAAGAACATGGCTGGTTCGAAGGTAACATCTCATCTGGTGCAAGTGGCTTAAACTTTTTCAAAGGGTCTTCGAAGATGCATTTCTCTCCTACAGCCGAAAAAATCCTTCCATTATGTCAGTCAATCCAATACCACGGGAGTTCTATGGGGTCTACATCCAAATTAGTACTATGATTCCATCATTTCTCTTATTACATTTTCAGCATTAAACCCCTCCTGCAAATCAAGCCTTTCAAGAGAATCAATGAACGCCTGTGGGGGCATGTACTGATGTTTTTCTATAAAGTGAATTATTGTTGAAGGAGCTGCAAAATATTGACCGTCGTCCAAGCTGGGTACAAGCAATAAAAATGTACCTATTATTTCCTTTTTCTCATGAAAAATAGTAGTCGTTATCCCCCCGCATAAGCCACAGCTTGCGAAGCCCCTTGAGATTCGAAAGCAAGCAGAAAAAGGATGTTTCCCTAATGCTAATTCCTTCAACTTATGAAGATGCTCCGGTTTGACGTTGCCTACCGGAAAATCTGAGTTGCTGTCTAGCCAACCAATATTAAATACTCTCTCCAATGAAGGCTCGAAACCATCGGTATACTGTGTCAAATCCTTATAAAGCATAACTAATTGTTCCACTCGATATCGAGATATTCTGTACAAGCCGCCCAGTTAACACACCCTTGGTTAGGCGTGAGTATGTCTGATACCGGCATATTATCACGGATAGTTGTTGAATTATTGTGGATGGTTATGGGCTTACCTGCTGCAGGGTGGAAGAACTGGTAGTTAGGAATTTCCGCCCCAGGCAACCAAGTTGTCATCCCTTCGATTTGAGAAGCAAACAAATTTCCTCTTCTAGGGAGGCTCTGAATAACTCCCCAAATCAGTCATAATACGGCCAACTTCACTCATCAGGAATACTATCCATGGATCAGATGACTTTCTCCGAAGCTGAATACCAGAATAAGAAGCGTAAGACCCGCCGGGAAATCTTTCTGGAGCGAATGGATAAGCTGATCCCATGGAAACGCATGGAAAAGAAGATCGCCCGCTATT
>NZ_AQXX01000106.1 GCF_000376785.1 Hahella ganghwensis DSM 17046 | reverse complement strand
AGAAGACCGTTGCTTTTTTTAGAATATCTTTCTCCATTTCCAGGCGTTTCACCTGGGCCTTGAGCCTTCTGATCTCCTCCTGCTCGGGAGTTAGCTTCCCATTGCCTCGAAAAGCCTGGCCGTCATCTCTGCGATGTTCCCTTATCCAGCGGCCCAGCATATTGGGGGTAATCCCAAGGCTTCGAGCAGCATCGGTTTGACTGTAGCCTTGATCCAGAACCAGGCTGATGGCATCCAATTTAAATTCTTTTGAGTACTTCTTTCGTGTGGTCAATTTCTTCATCTCTAGTTAGGGGTATTATCCTTAACTGGGTTGGTCTGTTCTATTAGGCCACGTCAATGGGAATCAAATAGCTCCCAGAATCCTTCTTTAAAGGATCTCATACTCTGGTAGGTATAAGCCCCCCCTATTGCACCGATACGGCCATCAAAGCGCCTCCCTAAACTTTTCTCAAAGCTTTTTTCAAGACCAGAAACAACTTCTAAGGAGGGAGCAAAACAAAGAACAAAGTCAATTTTATCGCTCAGAATTAGACGAGCAGATAACTCTGCCGCCATCGTCGATTTACCTGCCCCAGGTGTAGCGAGGCAAAGAAAGTGTTTTTTATTACAATAAAAGTCGATAGCTAGGTCAATACAAGCTTCTTGCCATCTTCGAAGTATCATTGCTTGAGGTCTGCTCTCTGTATCAGGTTATCGATAGCACGAAGTTGGCCCATCAGCTCTGAACTACGTTCCCTAGCACGTCTAAACATTAAATCTATCTGATCTCTTAAATGAGGAAACTCTTCTGCTAGTTGTTGGTACTCTTTGCACTCTCCAGCACATGCGAGCATGTCAACTTGATATTGGGACTGCTTGACCCTTAACGCTGCTATAGGGGAATGTGCATTATGGTTTTTAGCAGCAGGATATACGTGTGTCTTTTCAGATAGCTTATCTCTGATTAATAGGGTATCAGCCCTAAACTGCTCTTGGACGATATAAAGCGCTGGCGAGTTTGAATCCTTTTCTCGTTTTTCCAAATAGCCTTTTTTGACTAACGACAGTATTCGCCGGTATATCGACATCCGGAGTTGGGACCTTGAGGCAAAATCGCCGAGACCAAAACGTTTTTCATATTCATTGCGTAACTCCAGTATTGTGAACTTTCTCAGTCTCTCATCCAGCAAAAGCTCGTTAAGCGGATGGGGTAGTTTATTCACTCTTCGTTTCATAGATCACCACTACAATAAACAGCAACCAACTAGAAGATTACTGCGCCAGAGAAATTTTTGGGGCACCAAATTGGTAGACTTGGCTGACATTAAAACTTAGGATTCCTAAGTATACCTAAGATGATAAAACTTAGACAATCTAAGCCCCGAGGCAATCTCAGATGATCAGCAAGTGCTACGTAGCAACCCATTTCCCAAGCGACTTTTTGAAGCCAGGTCAGAGGCTGGTATCAGCCAAAAGGTATTGGGTATTCGAATTGGCATGGATCCTGGTTCGGCGAGTAGTCGCATGAATCATTACGAGAAAGGACGCCATATGCCCGATTTTGAGACTATTGAGCGAATCGCAACGGAGCTAGATAAGCCCGTGGCATATTTCTTCTGCGACAAAGACTCGCTTGCAGAGTTAATTCGCCTACTTGACAAGGTACCCGAAGCGCAAAGACAAGAATTAATAAAAAAACTAAAAATGGATGCTCACCATAAGGACAACGGTCCTTAAGCCTTTAAGATATCTCATAAAATGATACAAACACGACGCCATTGCACTGGGGTCGGTGTAGAACGAACCTTCTCTTGACCTCACCACGAGCCTGTTTAACTGTAATGGATATACTTGGATTGCTATAAGTACTGTACTAATGAAAACAAACCTTATTACTAAAGAAGGTTTTGAGTCTTTACAGAAAGAACTCAATCAGCTTTGGAAAATTGAGCGACCAGAAACGACAAAAAAAGTCACCTGGGCTGCCAGCCTCGGAGACAGGAGTGAGAATGCTGACTACCAGTACAACAAGAAAAGGCTTAGGGAGATTGACCGTCGAGTAAGGTATCTTAGGAGAAGAATCGAGCAAGCTAAAGTCATCAACTACTCTCCTGAACAGGAGGGTCGAGTTTATTTTGGTGCATGGGTTGAAGTAGAAAATGAACAAGAAGAAGTAATGCGTTTCAGAATTGTCGGAGCTGATGAGATTTATGGAAGAAAAGATTATATTTCTATAGATTCGCCAATGGCGAGGGCTCTGTTAAAAAAGCAAGTGGACGATGACGCTATTGTCAAAACCCCAACAGGAGAAACTTTGTGGCTCATTAATAAAATTGAATACTCGAAATAGTATGCTCAAATATTACATATACTATTTGAAAATTCTTTTAAAGTTAAAGGTTTAAAAAAATTAGTATGTTTGTTGGGGTTCCTACTTCCACTCGGCGTTTTCTGACCGATCTCCCATGGCTGCTGCTTCAGAGACCGCTCTGGTTACCTCTGGGCGTTTTACTTTCCACAAGTACTGCAATTCTTCTCTCAGTACTTTTTCTCCCTCAGGGGTAATCAGATTTGCTTTCGGTGGTCCGGGTGGACGATATCGACCCATGGAGATTCCTCGAAGAGTTTCTGGGGCTATGTTATTGCAGTTATTGCCGCGGGAACGATTCCCTCAGAGATTTAACTCTGTAGGCACTGAAAAAAGCGGCGGTGGCCCCACCAAAAAATCCGGTAACCTGAACCCAGGAGGGAAACACTTCCCCTCCCCCCATGGCAAACTGTACGATAGTCAGTAATCCTAGCATGGCAAGCACATGCCAATACTCAAGGTACCCGGCCATACGAGCTGTCACATAGCCAGCCAGGCCATCGAAAAAAATACCGACAGCCAGAAGCAGCCAAATAAGTTCAATGGAAGCAGCAGGATTCGCCAAAAGCAGTTTAACATCTGCCTCCGCCATTCCCCGACTCAATAGGATTGAGGTGTAGACCATCATAAACAGCAATCCGCCAGCAATAGAGCCAACGATATCGATGACAACACCGGTTATAATCGCCCGGAAATTCAACATCATAAAACAAGTTTTATCCGTAGAAAGATTTGGCTTTGATTGTATTCGAAAGACAAAAAAAAATCCCCCGACATGCGGGGGTACGCTAGGCAGTGGCTAAAGCACCAGAAGGCGCAATAATATGAGACGGGAAAAAACAACCATTCAACTTCAACTTGCCAGCGTCCAATGCGGCAACTTAATTGTAACTATAGACATTTCATTGTTGCCAAGAAGTGGAGTGGGCATTAACCTTTGTTAACGCTACGTAAAGGGGACATAGTGTATTGTTGTTTCAGCATTGATAGCCCTACCGAGCACCCGCGACATACCCTTGGCAGCACAGATTAGGAGACACCTGTATAGATGCGCCCTGTTCGCCCCCCTGAAGAAGTAGAAGAACTGAAACAAAAGATTCTCGATGTTGCCCTCAACCTGATTGTGACTGAAGGTTTCGACGCACTAACCATGCGTCGCCTGGGGAAAAACCTGGGAATGACCGCCCCCAACCTTTACAACTACTATCGCGGTAAAGACGAAATCTATATTACGTTGATGATTCAGGGTTTTAATCGGCTGAGACAACACCTGATCAATGTTGCAGAGGCAGAATCAGACCCGGTTGCCCGTGGTAAGGCAATTATGCGGGGCTATATCGATTTTGGACTCTCCCACTCTCAACACTACGAGTTGATGTTTTCCTCACACGGTCCAAAGGCTCAGGAATTCAAGGGCACTGATGTGGAAGAGTTGTCAGCCCAGGAATACACCCTGAGCATGGAAGTAGCCAGGTTTGCTGAAACCTGCATTCAACTGGTGCTGGACAAAGTTGGCCTTGATAGCACTGAGGAGCAACGTCGTACCATGCTGATTGAGCTATGGAGCCTGCTTCACGGTATGGTCAGCCTTCATCTCACGGGCAACACCTATTATCTCACCGACACCCCGGTGGATACCTATGAACACATTCTTGATCTGCTGCTGGAACGCTTTATCGACAGACACCAGGCCCAGCAATAATCTGCAACTGTTTTAATCTGAAAATGGTTCGGCACCGACTGGCAGCAAAGGTTGGAGCTGAGCCTTAGTTGCTCATAATTCAGACAAATTAGGTTGTTCCACCTACAATATATTAGTAAGTTCTCCCAGCATTAATGGAGGCAGCTTCGCCACCGAATTATCAGTGCCGTGGATAACCCTTAATGGCAGTCAGTAATCATCGAGTTTCAGGGTAAAAGGACCATGAATACACAAGACCTAGTAAATAAAGCTTTGTCAGGCCTGGATTATGTTGGGTATCAATTGGAAGCTCTGGGCGTCACCGACAAGGTGAACCGCCATACGACACTGGCATTCATCATGGCGGAACAGAATCATCTCAAAGGTGAGCTGGACAGCCTCAATGCCCGCATAGACCAGCACAAGGCAAGGGTCGAAAGAGTTCGTAAGCAGGCCGGGAAACTGGTCAATGACGGAATAGTGTTTGCCGGCAGTCCGATTCAGCATACTTTGGAATTTCTGAAATCACGGCGCCAATAAGACATCCTGCCTGAGACACTGCATCAGGTTTGGATAGCTCAAATGACGCTCATGAGAACCTAGGCAGTTGTCTCAGGCCCCGGTAGCGAAGCTTGGCCAGATTTCTGGTCCTGTCCGGACGACGACTGCTTCTGAATTCTAATCAATGGTAAATGCAACTCGGCCCGCAACCCAGGCTGATTGTCCTTCAGCAGCAGATGCCCCTTATGCATCTCACTGACCGCCTTGACCATACTCAGCCCCAGACCGTTTCCGGGTAACCCCCGGGTTTTATCCACCCGATAGAATCTCTCCAGAACTTTTTCCCGCTCCTCTTCTACAATCCCAGGGCCTTCATCCCACACCGATATCACTGCGTTATCAAATGCTCTCAGACGAACCCCAACGTTTCCGCCCTCAGGAGTGTATTTGATGGCATTATCCAGCAGATTGGCAATGGCCTGGAACAATAGGTCCCGGTCACCCTTGGTCGTAATTCCCTTGGCCAGATCCAGCGACAGATGTTGCGACTTATCGGAGGCTACCGCTTCATATAGGTCCACAGCATCCACCACCAGTTCATAAAGATCCACATCGTCAAACTTGCCGCTGTAACCTCCGGACTCAATTCTGGCAATGCGCAATAGTGCATTAAAGGTCACCAACAAGTGATCTGCCTCGGCAATGACTTCCTGGACAATCATCCGAGAATCTTCTTCCAGATCCTTGCTTTGCAGTAACTCCAGACGCCCCCGCATTCGGGTCAGCGGCGTTCGTAAATCGTGGGCAATATTATCCGACACATGTCTGACGCCAGCCATCAAACCCTCAATCTGGTCCAGCATCCGATTCAGGTGCTCCGCCAGTTCGTCAAAATCGTCCCCAGTCCCCCTCGTCGGTACCCGAAGCGAGAGATTGCCTTGCATAATCTGGCGGCTGGTATGAGTGATGGCTTCAATCCGGCGGCGGGTACTCTTCGAGAGCGCCACCCCACCCAAAAATGCCATTGCCAGTGTAATTCCAACACCCCAGGTCAGTGAGCGCTCTATCAGCTCCCGCACCCGAAATAGAGCAAATACATCGCGACCAACCAGAAGTCGATAGCCACCGCGTAACGTAAACACCCGGGCTCTCGCCATGTGAGGCGCAGAGAAACGTCCTCCTGACCGGTTCAGATAAAAACTGATCCAACCATCATCGTCCTCAACCAACGCAGGCCACTCATTCAGGTTTCCTGCCTGAGGCTGAAACTCATTATTCACCAGCAAATAGATGGATTCGCCTTGGGGATCATTCAGCACCCGCTCATTCATGACACTGACCATTCCCCGCAAGCCCTGACGTCGGTATTGCTCGGCTAGCCCCTGAATTTCAGCCTGAATGGTCTCGTCGACCTGATCAGACATAAAGCCGACAGTCGCCCAGTAGATGAATCCCAGCAGAAAGAGTACTGACGCTGCAAACAGGAAGGTGTAGAGCAGCGCCAGTTGAAAGGCAGAATTTCGGAAGATTTTAGGCAGTTTCACGCAGTACGTACCCTGCACCACGAATCGTGTGCAGCAGCGGCACCTCAAAGTCCTTGTCTATTTTGGCGCGAAGACGGCTGATATGCACATCGATAACGTTCGTTTGCGGATCGAAGTGGTAATCCCATACTTTTTCCAGCAGCATGGTACGGGTCAATACTTGACCAGGATTACGCATAAAATATTCAAGCAGTCGGAATTCCCGGGGTTGCAGGTCTATACTCTGACCATCCCGGCGGACAGTACGTGCCAGCAGATCCATTTCAAGATCAGCCACTTTCAGTGCCGTGACCACTTCCTGCTGTTGCTGAGTGCGACGCTCCAGGGCCTCTATACGGGCCAGAAGTTCACTGAATGAAAAAGGTTTGACCAGGTAATCATCGCCACCTGCACGCAGACCCTGAACCCGATCGTCTACTTCTCCCAGGGCACTCAGTACCAATACCGGCACTTTGGAACCGCCGGCGCGAAGCATTTTAATCACGGACAACCCATCCATTTCGGGCAGCATCCTATCTACCAGGAGCAAGTCATAGCTCTCATTGGTTGCCATATGCAGGCCGGTTTTACCATTGTCAGTCACATCGACGACATATCCACTCTCCTTGAGCCCCTTACTTAAGTAAGACGCAACCTCCTTATCGTCCTCAATCACCAAAATTCGCATTGAAACCTCCTTCATTGACATACCTCTGCCTTCAACTGACATCAGGCAGCCTCTCTGGCACGTTTAATCTGTTCATACGCAGCCCTGATTTCCTGAGTTTTCTCAGTGGCCATTTTAATCATTTCTTCCGGAAGCCCTTTGGCAACCAGTTTATCTGGATGGTGCTGGCTCATCAGACGGCGGTAGGCTTTCTTCAATTCTCCATCCGTTGCCGATGGCTCAACTCCGAGAGCCTGATAGGCCTCTTCCAGAGTTGGTCCTTTCGGCTGCTGGGGCATCTGCTGACGGTGCTGTCCTGCGTAGCGCTGCTGAGCAGCCGCCATAGCCAGCAACTGTTCGAATTGTCTACGGTGAAAACCAATCCTGTCAGCCACCTGGAACAATACTTTCTGCTCACTCTCATGCAGCTCAAGATCAGCCAGTGCAGTGACAATCAGGATTTCCAGGAACATCTGCAGTAGATTAGTACGGCGATGACATTCTTTGCGAAATTGGTCGAGCACGGATTCAAGATCAAAATCAGGCTGTTTACCCTGATTGAACAACCCCATCGCCAGACGTTTCTGATCATCGTCAAGCTGCATGCGGTCCATAATCTGCCGAGCCGCCTGAATCTCACTTTCCGACACTCGACCGTCCGCCTTGGCCAAATGTCCCATGACACTGAACACTGCCGTAAAAAAGGCCGCCTGCACTCTTTCAGTGTCACCACCAGACCAGTCTACGCCATCGACATGGAGGTTTTTGATTCCGGAATCCAAAGAGTGACCAAGAGCCGCACCAAGCAACGCCCCCAGAGGACCACCGAGGACAAACCCGAATGCGCCACCGATTAGTTTTCCCCACCAACTCATTTAATTCGTAGATTCCCCTGTTGTTCGCCTGACCCGGCAATATCTGTGCAATTAACGCAGTACCACCCTTTGCCGCAGGTAGGCCGTATCTCCAGCTCCGGGGCTATTCCTGCCCCAAAATACAACCTGCTATTGACACCAAGCAAAATAGTCTAGGAAAGGCACACTACGGTGCCCAGTTAAGAATTATTAACATGTCATTACATATGGGTATTCACTGAGGATACAAGGGAGCGTATTTATTTCGCTCAGCCTTCAGTAAATCACATCGAAAAATTGAGGATCCCATAGTCAACAACTTGTGAACCAGTCCAATGATGACAGCGTGCTGTCAAGAGGACGATACTCAGCACTGACCCACCCCTGATAATCCATATCGTCCAATGCCAGAAAGACATTTGAAAAATGAATCTCGCCCGTACCGGGTTCATGCCTTCCAGGGTTGTCAGCAAACTGTATGTGGCCGATGCGCGGCAACAGACGCTTCATCGTTGCTACCAGATCCCCTTCCATGATCTGCATATGGTAGATATCGTACTGAAAATAGAGATTGGGGCGTTCCAGGGTATTGAGCAGAGTCAATGCCCGATCACTGGAATCAAGCAGAAATCCCGGCATATCGACCCGGCTATTAATTGCTTCCACCAGCAGATTCAGCCCGTGCATTTCAAACTGGCGGGCGGCGTAATCCACATTTTCAAGCATTGTGTCCCAGGCTTCTTCCACGGCTACTCCCTCGGGCTTGATTCCGGCGAGACAGTTTACCCTTGGGCAACCCAGGCCCTCTGCGTAGTAAATACCCTGCTCAACACTCCGTTTGAACTCCTCCCTCCGTGCAGGATGGCAGGCAATTCCCCGGTCTCCAGCGGCCCAATCGCCCGCAGGCAGATTATGCAAAACCTGTTTCAAGCCGGATTGCTGCAGAGCGCTCTGCAAATCCTGCAACGAATAGTCATAGGGAAATAAGTATTCAACCCCTTTGAAACCAGCCTGTGCAGCAGCTTCGAATCTGTGCAGGAAATCCAGTTCTGTATAGAGCATTGATAGATTGGCAGCAAACTTGGGCACAGTATGAACCTTAATAGATATAAAAGAGCAAAGATCCCCTGGGATATCTTTGCTAGAAAGATATCTGGATTAGAGATCCTCGTCGACGGTCAGTCGTGTATTGTTCAAGCGCTCCAGGTGAAGTAAAAGGCCACTGTGATCAACATTCTCCAGCCCCTCAGACAGCATGTCATCGTATTCTGCAAAAACCTGTTCGGCTAATGGTAACTGCAATCCAGACTCCTTCGCCTCATCCAGAATCATCTTCATATCCTTATGCTGCACCCTGGCAGTGGCTCCAGGGTGAAACTCCCTCTTTAACATTCGCTCTCCATGCAGCTCCAGTATTCGGCTTGACGCAAAGCCCCCCATGAGCGCCTCCCGCACAGCAACAGGATTGGCCCCACCTTTCGCTGCCAGAAGTAATGCTTCAGATACCGCGCCAATCGTTATCCCCACGATTGCCTGATTAGCCAGTTTCGCGAGCTGCCCGGCGCCGGCCGGACCTATATAAGTTGACCGTCCCAGCACAGCAAAGATTTCCTGGGCACGAATAAAGTCGTCTTCCTGACCGCCAGCCATAATGGACAGTTGCGCTTTCTCCGCGCCTACCGTTCCACCTGATACAGGCGCATCCAGATAGGCAACGCCCTGCTTTCGGGCCAAATCCGCATGCTTTCGGGCAGTCGCAGGAGGAATTGAACTCATATCTATGATCATCGCGCCCTGGCTGATCCTATCCAGAGTCCCCTGACTGATCAGAACATCATTGACGATGGCACCATTTTCAAGCATGAGAACGATGAAGTCCGCACCCTCTACAGCCTCTTGTGGGGTTGCAGCGATCTCGGCCCGATCAGAGAAGACTTCAGCCTTGCTTTGTGTCCGGTTCCAAAGTTTCATGGGATAGCCAGCCTTGAGTAGATTGTCAGCCATCGGCTTGCCCATCAAACCTATTCCCAAAAACGCTAACGTAGGCTTCATCGTTGCACCTTAATCTGGTTTATTTTGCACATAAAAAAACCGCCTTCTTGGGCGGTTTTTTAATTTCCGATCAGCGGCCTGTCTTTAGGCAGCAAGCATGTTCTTCACTTTCTTCATGGCGTTTTTCTCCAACTGACGGATACGCTCCGCAGATACGCCATACTCAGCCGCCAGCTCGTGAAGGGTTGCTTTCTCTTCCCCCAGCCAGCGCTTACGAATGATGTCTTTACTGCGCTCATCCAACTGTGTCAGCGCTTCGTGCAACCGAGAACTGGAATCTTCTTCCCAATTCTCATTTTCCAACATCACCGCAGGGTCAGCCCGACGATCTTCCAAAAAGTTGGCAGGCGCTTGATAGGCCTTATCGTCATCGTCATCAGTCGCCGCATCAAAGGGCGTATCCTGACCAGCCAGACGACTTTCCATTTCGCGAACAACTTTGGCTTCTACACCCAAGTCCGCCGCGACAGCATTCGCTTCATCATTCGTCAACCAGGCCAGCTTCTTCTTAGCGGAACGCAAATTGAAGAATAGTTTGCGTTGCGCCTTGGTCGTCGCCACTTTCACGATACGCCAGTTGCGTAAAATGAACTCGTGGATCTCCGCCTTGATCCAATGCACAGCAAAAGATACCAGGCGAACACCATATTCTGGATTGAAGCGCTTCACTGCTTTCATCAGGCCGATATTGCCTTCCTGAACCAGATCAGCCTGGGACAACCCATAGCCGGAATAACTCTTTGCAATATGGACAACGAACCGCAGATGGGCCATAACCAACTGACGGGCCGCATACAGGTCTTCCTCCTGATGATAGCGCTCAGCCAGCTCACGCTCTTCTTCAGCAGTCAGTACCGGAATGGAGTTTACTGCATGAATGTACCCCTCCAGGTTACCTACCGGAGCTAGCATTTCAATTGGCCGTAAACTTGTACCCATTTAATTCTCCACTAATTAGCAAGGGACAGAAATATATCATCTGTATATTGGACTGCCAACGAGCCCAAAAGTTCCCTATGTAACAATTTGTAACCTAACTTTCTCGGCCACCTGGGACCAGAGACTCAAGCTACAGCTTGCCTCGCTGGCTTAAAAACCTGATTTGTTTGTTTTTCAGTGTGTTAGCACTTCCACCACGCTATTTTTGGTAGATCACCTGTTAAGTACGATGGTCCATAGGCACAGGAATACCTTCGCACTGATATCCAAACTTCACAAAATATTGTACTAATGCCGCTCCTTTTCAAGACTTATTACTAAACTTTCATCAACCCCTGAACGGCTGAGGCTCTCAAAGACGCCTGAAATACCTCATAGATTGAGCGCTATCTGGGTTCTATTTCATCAAGATGGCGCTTTACGGCCATCCAGGCACCAGCACAACCAAGAAATGCTCCGGCAACAAGTAGCATTCCGGTCGCTTCAATTGACAGGCCGGACAACTGAAAACGGCTGTAATACAGGGAAGCCATTTGGTTTACAGGTCCGGATAACCACCACAATGCGATATTGACCAGCAACCAGGCCATGATAGCTCCCACTACCCCATACCAGAATCCGGTATATAGGAAAGGCCGACGAACGTAGGGGTCAGTCCCCCCCACCAACTTGACCACCAGAATCTCATCACGCCGGTTTTCAATCGCCAGGCGAATGGTATTCCCAATAATCAGAATAACCGCCACTCCCAGCAATAACGCAATTGCCAGAGTTGCGCGTCCCAAGACTTCAAACAAGGCGTTCAGCCGCTTAACCCACTGAAGATCAACCTGGACATTTTCAACCCCTGGGTTTTCCCCCAATGCACTGGACAATATCTCCATTTGCTGAGCATTGTTAACCATGGGAGCAGGCTGAACAACGATCACTGAGGGTAAGGGATTATTATCAAGGTAGGCCAGAACATCTCCCCATCCTGATATCGCCTTAAACTCTTCCAGTGCTTCTACCCGGTTGATGAAGTGCACTGACTCAACATCAGCTCTTTTCTGGATCTCCTGGGATAATTGAAAAGCCGCCTGATCCTCAACGTCCAATTTCATATAAAGAGAAATTCGGGAACTCCCTTCAAGGTCAGCGGTAATCCCTGTCACATTGCTCAGCAGCACCAGCAAGCCCATAGGCAGAGCCAGGGCAACGGCAATCACCAGCCAGGTCATCAGACTAGATAAGGGCGTTTTGAATAACCTCAGCAGACTGCTCTTAGCCGTTTGACGATGGTGACTGAAATAAGCCTCCAGACTGCTTTGTTCCAATCCGGCGGAAGCACCTTGACGGGAAGGTATCTCTCCCTGTGGCTGACGTCGATTATTTTGCGCAGGCATGGCACCACGTTGACCAACATCTTTCATACCGCTAAGCCTCCACGCATCACCTTTCCACCTACCCGAGTTGCAACTGACCATGATCGAGTCGAATAACTCGATGGTGCATATGAGAAATCAATGCCAGATCGTGAGAGGCGATTAAAACGGTGACCCCCACCTGATTAAACTGCTGGAACAACTTCATGATTTCCTCTGACAATTCAGGGTCCAGGTTCCCAGTGGGCTCGTCAGCCAGCAATACCGGGGGTTTGTTTACTACGGCGCGGGCAATCCCCACACGCTGCTGCTCTCCACCTGAAAGTGTGATCGGAAACACTTTTTCTTTCTTTAACAGCCCAACTTTGTCCAGCGCAGCCCGGACACGACGACCGATTTCCCGGGGAGCAACCCCGGCAATTTCCAGAGGCAACGCCACATTGTCAAAAACAGTACGATCGAACAGTAACTGATGATTCTGGAAGACCACACCGACATGGCGTCTGAAGTATGGAATCTGTCCCCGGGAAAAACGATCCAGGTTCTGACCGCCGACAAATATCTGTCCCTTATTTGGGCGCTCCATCAGCATAATCAGCTTGAGTAGAGTACTCTTTCCTGCCCCGGAATGCCCGGTAAGAAACGCCATTTCGCCACGGCCAAGTTTGAAGCTGACTTCAGTCAACGCCTCAAAACCACCGGGATACCGCTTGGTTACCCGGTCAAAATGGATCATTGGATCGTTACTCATTGAACATTTCCAGATTCAATCATGGGTTACAGCCTCTCTTTGCGGAAATGATCGGAAGGATCATCCCGCAAAACCCCACTTCACTAGTGCTGTTTAAACATCGAACAAAGCGTCAACAAAATCTTTCGCCGCAAACGGACGCAAATCCTCAATTCCCTCGCCCACACCGATGTAGCGAATTGGCAACTGATGCTGTTTGGCAATAGCGAAAAGGATACCGCCTTTGGCTGTGCCATCCAGTTTGGTAATCGCAATACCGCTGACGCCAACGGCCTGACGGAACAATTGCGCCTGACTTAGAGCATTCTGTCCGGTCCCGGCATCAAGCACCAGGAGTACCTCATGAGGAGCATCCTCATCTTGCTTCTTAATGACACGAACCACTTTTTCCAGTTCAGCCATCAGGTTTTCTTTGTTTTGCAGACGACCCGCTGTGTCGGCTATGACCACATCCACACCGCGGGACTTGGCCGCCTGAACAGCATCAAATATGACAGATGCGCTGTCAGCACCAGTATGTTGGGCAACAACAGGCACATCATTGCGCTCCCCCCACACCTGTAATTGCTCCACGGCTGCTGCACGGAAAGTATCACCGGCCGCCAGCATGACAGATTTACCCTGCTGTTTGAAACGGTTGGCCAGTTTCCCTATCGTGGTCGTTTTCCCTACACCGTTAACACCCACAACCAAGATCACATATGGAGATCTTTCCTCCAGTAGCAGTTCTCCGGTACAGGGCTCGAGTAGTGCAGCCAACTCCGCCTTAAGTGCAGTATGGAGAGCTTCTGCATCCTTTAGCTCCTTGCGGGCCATCTTTTCCGTGATAGAACTGATGATCTGAGTGGTCGCTTCAATGCCAACATCTGCGGTCAGCAGCAGCGTTTCGATTTCCTCCAGCAGTTCATCATCAATAGTCTTGGCCCCGGCAAACAGACTGGCCAGATTTTCAGTCAGCTGGGTGCGCGTCTTGCCTAATCCACTTTTGACACGTGCAAACCAACTGGCCTTTTTCTCCTCTTCTGTTTCTGTCGGTGCCACTTCGGCAACAGGCGCCAAATCTACGGGTGCTGAAACCTCTTCCGGCTCCGCTTTTGCCTCTACGACCTCTGGCACAGGCTCGCTGACGGCTTCCGCTTCGGCTACTTCGCGGACGGGCTCGGCTTCATCGATCGCTGGCTCTGATGTCGCTTCCGGTGCGACTTCTGCTACCGGCTCCGAAGACTTATCAAGGTCCTTTTCTGCCAAACGATCCCGATTAACGGGATGAATCGACGGTGATTGCTGGCTTTCGGGCTTTAACTCAAAAGAAACAGGTTTCGGCCGCGAGCTTTTACGCTTGATGCCATCCCATATCCAAGCAAGAGCCAGAGCGCCAAGTAGAAAATAAAAGACAGTACTGATCATAGAATCCATAGTGAATCCAAAGGGTAATAATAAGCAGGATTGCGAGCAGTCAGGCTACAAAGGTTTCGGCGGTGAAACTACAGAATTTGCCGAGTCCAGAGAAAAACACCTTCAAAGAGGCCACCTAACCGCGCTACGATGGGCGCCTATTCTATCCCTGAACAATGATCCAACCCAACCCCGAATCGAATAATTCCCATGAGAAAAACGAGCAAGCCCCAAACTGAACAGGGAACCCTGCGCATCATCGGCGGCCGACACAGAGGCCGAAAGCTGCAGTTTCCAGCCCTCGAAGGCGTTCGCCCCACTCCAGACAGAGTACGAGAAACACTTTTCAACTGGCTGACAGCATACCTTCCAGGTTCACGATGTCTCGATGTTTTCGCTGGCAGCGGCGCATTGGGATTGGAAGCTATTTCCAGGGATGCCCGAGAAGTCTGGTTTGTTGACTCCGCGACCGACATCGTGACAGCACTTAAAAACCATTTGACGACATTGCGTGAAGAAAACGCCCGAGTTATTCACGCAGATGCATTAAAATGGTTGAAAAGCTCCCTCCCCGATCAACCTTTTGACATCGTTTTCCTAGACCCTCCTTTCAACAAGGGACTATTGAAGGAAACCTGTGAACTGCTGGAAGATAACAACTTCCTAAAACCGGGCAGCCGTATTTATATTGAGGCGGAATCATCTCTCTCCAGCTTACCCTTACCGCCCAATTGGCAAACCATCAGGCAAAAGCAGGCTGGACAGGTCCAATATCACTTATGTGTGCGCGGATAGAAACAATTGCGTGAATCGACAGTATCTTTACCATAAAAAAAGCGGGCTTAAACCCGCTTTTTACAACAAACCTTTTTGATCAGGCTATCTTGACCGGACTATCTAGGCTCTTGCCATAGCCGGTGCTGGAGCCAGCGAGAAGGTTTTCAGCCAAGCCGAAAATTCTTCCAAAGACTTTACGCCACTTTGCTCTGCCTGGTGACACCACTCAATCAGCTCGTGCAACTTATCCTGATACCTAATGCCGGGCTGGCGGCGCCACAATGCCTGTAGCTCCTTACTTTTTTCGTAAATCACCTTCAGCATTTCATGCTTTTCCAGTACAGCCTCCAATTGCTCTTTTTCTCCTGGAGCAATCAACGACTCTTCTCGGTACATGAGTTTTTTCACACGCTTGAGCATGGAAGACTCACTCTTACAGTTCTGCGCCTTCTGCTGTTCCTTAAGGATGGGCTGCAGAACACGTTTACGATACTGAACCATCACCTGAAAACGATTGTTGGCAATCGCCATCAACGTATCTAAATCCAACATGGCCTTTCCCGGCACCTGATGAGCAATTGGACCAACACGCTTGGGCTTGGCAAGACGGAAAAACTCAAACAGCTTAATCCAGAACCAACCGATATCGAACTCCCATTTCTTTACCGAAAGCTTCGGTGAATTCGGGTAGGTATGATGGTTATTATGCAGCTCTTCACCGCCGATAATCAGTCCCCAGGGGACCAGATTACGAGCATTATCAGTACATTCAAAGTTACGGTATCCCCAATGATGGCCAATGCCGTTAATGACCCCTGCTGCGAAGAAAGGTATCCAGATCATCTGTACAGCCCAGACGGTAATCCCCAGTACACCAAATAACAGGAGATCGATGACCGCCATGATGCTGATGCCCAGCCAGTTCTTCATATAAACATTGTGCTCCAGCCAGTCTTCGGGACAACGTTGGCCGTAGCGTTCCAGAGTCTCAGGAGTTGCAGCCTCGCGGTATAGCTCAGCGCCACGCCACATAACGGTATTGAACCCTTTCTGGACAGGAGAATGTGGATCTTCAGCAGTTTCACATTTGGCATGATGCTTCCGGTGGATGGCCGTCCACTCTTTAGTGACCATGCCGGTAGTCAGCCATAGCCAGAAACGGAAGAAGTGGGCCAATGCGGGATGCAGATCCACGGAATTATGAGCTGAGTGACGGTGAAGGTAGACCGTGACACTGACGATGGTTATCTGGGTCAGCACGAGGGTAACGACAACGATTTGCCAAGCCGATAACTGCAGCAGGCCTTCATACCACATTAATGATCTCTCCGGTTGTAGCTGTTGTAGTCTGCTAGCGGGATTTTCCCACTATGTTGTTTATCCTGCCCCAGTAACGGATTCTGTCGTTATTATTGTTACCCGTTATCATCTGATACTACATTGACACCTCACTGATATTTAGCCGGGGCAGCTTGCATGAGGCATCTAAAATTTCAGCGTACAAGTGTACGCTAAAATGATGGTTTGCGCATATGAAAAATGTAACTTTGCACGTGATTTTGTGACCTTCACACATAAGAATCTGTCAGCCTTCGCAAACCAAAACATAGGCCATCCCACTGGCAGTGGGCCCTACTCAGGACCATGAATGACAGATAAAATACCGCCTTTACCAAGAACTACTACTGAGAAAAATCGTGCCGGAACTACCTGAAGTTGAAACCACCCGAAAAGGTATTGAGCCACACATTATTAACAAGAAGATCAGAGAAGTTAGGGTTTACCAACCTCACCTGCGCTGGCCTGTGCCCAACAACCTTAACGAGCAGCTTTCTGGCCTGAAAGTATTAGCCGTCGAGCGCCGAGCAAAGTATATATTGATCCGTTTTTTATCATGCTCTCTGATCATCCATCTTGGGATGTCTGGAAGCTTGCGGATATTAAACGACAATGAACCCAAGCTAAAACATGACCACATCGACGTGGACTTCACCGACGGCACACGGCTGCGCTTTAACGATCCTCGCAGATTTGGCTGTTTTCTGCCGATCACCGGGCAAACAGACTCTTCACATCCACTGCTGGCCAATCTCGGCCCTGAACCTCTGGGAGAGTCATTTAACGGTGACTATCTGCACCGTTTATCAAGAGGGCGCCGTTCTTCCATTAAGACTTTCGTCATGGATCAGGCGATCGTCGTTGGCGTTGGGAATATCTATGCCAACGAAGCCTTGTTCAAGGCAGGTATCAGCCCAGCCAGGGCTGCGGGACAGATTAGCCTTAAACGCTACAGAGTCCTGGCCGAAGAAATTAAGACAGTACTCAAGGCAGCAATCAACATGGGAGGGACAACCCTAAGAGATTTTGTCGGAGGAGACGGAAAACCCGGTTACTTCCAGCAGACACTTATGGTCTATGGGCGTGGAGGGGAGCCTTGCCTAACCTGCAAAAAAATTCTGAAGGAAATTCGACTTGGACAACGATCTACGGTTTACTGCACAAATTGTCAGAAATAGATCACAAAACAGACAATTTATTGCCAATTGGATTAGGCCTTGGTCTATAAAATACAAATATTTACGGAAAACTTCTGATTCTTTTTAGAAACTTCTCAATTCCCTGTTATATTTATAGGATCAGTGGAAAAGATTTTGTTGGGAGAACTCACCCATGCGCCAGTCGCTCTTACGTTGGATTAGTATTGTTACCGCCGTGATGGCCCTGACCCTGCCAACAGCAGGTTACAGTCAGACCATCGAAGAAAAGCCAAGTGCTCTCGCAATGACCGGTGACGCCATTTTTGCCCGCCCCGTCCTTTTCGGCATGACTGTCGTTGGTGCAGCGGTTTATGTGGTTTCCCTGCCTTTCTCAGCGTTGGGAGGCAATATGCAGGAAGCTGGCGAAATTCTGGTGATGGGTCCAGCCAAAGCCACTTTTGTGCGCTGCCTGGGATGTACCCGCGTAGGTAAAAAAGAAGAAGTAGTGGTTCTGGAAGAAGAATATTGATACCAAGGCCTCTGCATTCTCTTTGCTAGAGGCCGACTACCAACAAAAAAGGCACCCAATGGTGCCTTTTTTGTTGGTTCCCGCTATTTACTCTTTCAGCAGAGACTGCCAGATTTCGTTTGTCTCTCCCAGAGCATGGAAGAACGGGTTCAGTATGGATTCCTTCTGATTGTACTCAAGCGATGCCAGTTCAGTATCAACCATCACACCACCAGCCCCTAACAACACGGCATGCGCTGCCGCAGTATCCCATTCTGAAGTGGGTGCCAGTCGGGGATACCAGTCAGCCTTACCTTCAGCCACCAGACAGATTTTCAAAGAGCTGCCGATGCTCTGGAGATCCACCTCGGAAAACACTTGCTGAGCTTTTTCCAGCATTCCCTGTAAAGCTTCTCCTCCATGGCGGCGACTAGCCACAACCACGACCTTGCCTTCGGGGTTGAGACGACGACGACTGATTGTCTCAACTTTGTCGCTCTCCTCCAGAAAGGCTTCATGCTGACCATCATGGCTCCAGCCATAGTAAAGCTTTTCCTTCACCGGGACATAAACCCACCCAGCAACAGGCCGACCACTTTCAATCAAAGCAATATTGACCGTGAATTCCCCATTGCGGTTAATGAACTCCTTGGTACCGTCCAGCGGATCAACCAGCCAGTAACGCTGCCATTGACGGCGGATTTCATAGTCCTGTAAATCGGATTCTTCTGAAAGCACCGGAATGCTGCTGTCAAGCTCACGCAGCCCCTCTACGATGATCTTGTGGGCACGCTGATCGGCAATGGTCAAAGGAGAGTCATCATCTTTGGTCATTACTTCGACGCCTTCAGCCGCAGAGTAGACCTCCAATATTGCATCTCCAGCCCGGTGCATAATGGCTCTCAGGGATTGGTGGTATTGTGCAGGGATTCCATTTTCTGGCATTGGTTTAACCTAAATTGTTTAAAAACCGGGAAATTCGGATCGTTCGATTACCTGGCGACACCTCATTTGACGAACGAGGCGGTATCGCCGAAGAACGTAAGGCGGTAAAATCCCATAAACAGGCTTGAAAAGCAAAAACCAGATTCGGCTTCTGCCGGTAATAAATACTCACAAAGGTAATCGAAGGCTAACCACCACGAATGATCAATTGGCGAGAAATCAAAACCGTCCTCCTTGATATGGATGGAACTTTGCTTGATCTGCACTTTGACAACTACTTCTGGCTGGAACACCTGCCGCGCAGATTTGCAGAGCTCAACGATATCCCCGAAACCGAAGCGCAATCTTCACTCATGCAAAAAACTGAGGCTCAGCAGGGGCACCTCAACTGGTATTGTCTTGACTACTGGAGTCAGGAGCTTTCCCTGGACATCACCGCCCTGAAACGGGAAATAAAGCATCTGATCAAGTTTAGACCACATGTAGAGAGCTTTCTTGAGGAACTTCAGGCCACTGATCACCGGGTGGTTCTGGTCACTAATGCCCACCGGGGTAGCCTCGACCTTAAGCTTGAACAGGTTCATCTGGCCAAATATCTGGACAGAATCATCAGCTCCCATGATTTCAAACTGCCAAAAGAGAACCCGGACTTTTGGCGCCATGTGCAGGAGATTGAGCCCTTTGACCCGGAAACAACACTATTGATCGATGACAGTGAGCCTGTATTGCGCTCTGCGAAAGCGTTTGGCATTAAGCATTTATTGACAATTTTACTCCCCGACAGCCAAAAGCCTCGCCGTAACAGGCAGGACGCGGACCAGGATATCAAAGAGATTGATCACTTTAACGAGATCTTTCCCAGCAACGATAAACGGATCTAAGTGCTGCTATGTATCATCCACTCTTAATACAGAACCTACAGGCGTTGAATGACAGATAATTCAGCCAAAGAAGAACATAAAATCCGCTTGGACAAGTGGCTTTGGGCCGCACGCTTCTTCAAAACCCGCTCCCTGGCAAAAGATGCCATTGACGGCGGAAAAGTACACTACAACGGCTCGCGAACCAAACCCGGTCGCGCAGTGGATTTAGGTGCTGAAATAAAGATTCGTCAGGGTTGGAGCGAGAAAGTCGTCAAAGTCTTGGGGCTTTCAGAGCGTCGTGGCCCGGCTCCTGAAGCGCAAAAGCTTTATGAGGAAACTCAGGAAAGCATAAAGCATCGGGAAGAAATAGCCTGGCAACGCAAGCAGCTGCAAACAGCACAATTGCCGCCCCCCAGGCGACCAACCAAAAAACAACGCCGTCAGATTCACCGCTTCAAGGAAAGCTCGGATCAGTCCGGGTAATCAGCAAAGACAGATTGCAATGGAAATAACCTGACATCATCAACCTACATGGGGATTAATCCGCATGTCATTCGACATTTAACGTTGGCCGAACATGAGCACAGACAACCTCAAACGATTTATCTTTGATAACCTCAATATCCGTGGCGAGCTCGTCGTATTGGGAAAAACCACGCAGGACATGTTCAGCAAGCATCAATACCCTGCAGAAATCAAACAATTGCTGGGCCAGTTGGCCTGTAGCAGTCTGTTATTGAGCGCTACCCTGAAAATCCAGGGAAGTATCAGTATTCAGGCGTCCGGATCAGGTCCGGTCACAGCTATCATGGCGGAAGCCACGCATAAGAGAACCTGTCGAGGTATCGCGCGCTACAATGCTCCCCCTGAAGGAGAAAGCCTGAAAGCCATCCTGGGCAATCAGGCCACTCTCGTGATGACGATCACGCCTGTAAAGGGTCAGAGATATCAGGGTATCGTAGAGCTTACGCAGGATAATCTGGCGGGCTGCATCGAGGATTACTTTGCCCATTCGGAACAATTGGCCACCAGACTCTGGTTGTTCCAGACAGATGAAGTGTGGGGTGGCCTGTTATTGCAACAGCTTCCTCACCAACAGGATACTGAGCAGCATCAGGAAGACTGGGAACGAGTATGCGCGCTGGCAGCAACCCTGACTGCAGAAGAACTGCTGGGTCTTGAGGCAGAAACCGTTCTGCACCGTCTCTTCCATGAAGAAACTGTCAGAGTGCTGGAAGACGAGCCCACGGCATTCTGGTGCAGCTGTTCTGAGGAGCGAACCCTGGAAGTGATAAAGTCCCTTGGACAAGAGGAAGTTTTTTCTATCCTCGACGAAGTAGGAAAAATCGATATCGATTGCCAGTTTTGCTACCAGCACTATAGTTTTGAAAGGGAACGGATTGAGCAATTATTTGCCGATCCAACCGTTCACTAGAGCTCAGTAACCATCCAGCCTACGGAAAACACCTTACCCTGGCTAGCCAAAGGTCTATTTCGGTATTTAGGGATTGAATGTCAGCCCCAGTATCGGGAAGCTATATAAATAAAATTCATGAATAGTGGCTATTATTCTTAAGCCTGCTTAAAAGATCGTCTTTTAAGCAGGCTTCTGGCATAATGGCGCCCCACTTTTTACCAACACAGCCTCGCCAGCCATCGATAAAACTAATTAAACAATTGGCGATGTCTGTACTTATGATTGCGAATGAGGGCAGGTCGAAGTGAGCCATACATACACAGATCTCAGTCCAGCTCAGTTGGTTGAGCTGGCAATACAACATGGTGAAGGAAGGGTGGCCGATAATGGCTCTCTTGTTGTCACCACAGGTAAGCGGACCGGGCGCTCGCCCATGGACCGTTTTATCGTCCAGGAACCCAGTACCGCAGACGCGATTCACTGGGGCCCGATTAACAGACCTTTTGATGCAGACAAGTTCGATGCGCTCTGGGAACGGGTGGAAGACTACATCGCAGAACGCGATCGCTTTGTCTCCAACCTTCACGTCGGCGCAGATCCCGATCATTATCTCCCCATCAAGGTGACCACTGAAACAGCCTGGCATAATCTGTTCGGCCGCAACCTGTTCATCAAACCGGAACGCTACAACGCCTCTGATAAACAGGAATGGCAGATCCTGAATGCACCGCATTTCGTCTGTGACCCTGAACGCGATGGCACCAATAGTGACGGCACTGTTATCATCAATTTTGCCCGTCGCAAAGTGCTTCTGGCAGGCATGCAATATGCCGGCGAAATGAAAAAAGCCATGTTCTCTGTGCAGAACTTCCTTCTGCCGGAAAAAGACGTCCTGCCAATGCACTGCTCCGCCAACGTTGGCGAAGATGGACAAACCTGCCTGTTCTTCGGCTTGTCGGGTACCGGTAAGACCACTCTGTCAGCCGACCAGTCCCGATATCTTATTGGAGATGATGAGCATGGCTGGGGCCGGGGTACCGTCTTTAACATTGAAGGCGGCTGCTACGCCAAGTGTATCGATCTGAGCAAGGAAAACGAACCGGTCATCTGGGACGCCATTCGCTTCGGCGCCATTGTTGAGAACGTCATGATCGATGACGAGACCCGGCAACCAGACTACACAGATGTGTCTCTGACTGAGAACTCACGCTGCGCCTACCCTCTTGAACACGTTGAAAAACGAGTACCGGAGAATCGCGCTGGAGAGCCTTCTGCCATCGTCTTCCTGACCTGTGATATGACCGGGGTTCTGCCTCCCGTATCCATACTGAGCAAAGAAGCGGCTGCCTATCACTTCCTGAGTGGGTATACCGCTCTGGTGGGAAGCACTGAAATGGGCTCAGGCTCCAAACTGAAGTCTACTTTCTCTACCTGCTTTGGGGCGCCATTCTTCCCTCGCCCTGCCGGCGTGTACGCAGAATTGTTAATGAAGCGTATGGAAGAATTCGGCAGCAAAGTTTATCTGGTCAACACCGGATGGACTGGCGGTTCTTACGGAGAAGGCAAGCGTTTCAGTATTCCGACCACCCGCGCAGTTATTTCTGCCATTCAAAGTGGCGCTTTGGTTGACGCTGAAGTTGAACATCTGGACCTTCTGAACCTTGATGTTCCCAAATCTGTCGCAGGTGTGGACACAGTATTACTGAATCCACGTAACACCTGGGCTGATAAAGCAGCTTACGATGCAAAAGCAAAAGACCTGATCGGTCAGTTTGTCGAAAACTTCAAAAAGTTTGATGTATCTGAAGCCATTGTGAACGCAGGCCCTAAGCTCGCATAAACATCTAAGTGAGCTTCAAAACAACGAAAGGCGACTCTCCTCAGAGTCGCCTTTTTTATTTTGCCTGAATACCCTTATCGATAACCAACCATCAACGGCACAAACGCCACCAATAACAAAGCTGTTCCCATCACAATCAAAGGCATGATGATACGCTCGTGGCGCTGATAGAAAGTGCCTCCCTCCTGCTGAGCCAGACGCACTTCCTCTTCCCCGATGACCTGTCGCGTCAACAGGTGATTTAGCGCAACCGGCGGACTCAGGTATCCCAATTCAAATGCAACCAGAGTCACCATCCAGAAATGCACCGGGTCGATCCCATTCTGATAAGCCACCTTGGCTATCGTAATACTGACCAGAATCACCGCGCCGTAGGGATCCATCACCATGCCGATGATGACCAGGATACCAACCAACAAGGCCATTACCGTCCACACACTGGTAAAGCTTTGCGGAAACATCTCCATTAACCCTGAACGTTCAATGACTCCCCCAATACTGACGGAGAGCCCCATCAGGAATAGCAGCGCACCAATATGGGTCGTGGTCTCATTTGTCGCCACTCTGAGCGCCCGCTCCACACCACCATTTGAGGCAGACTCTCCTCCCTGTTGTTTTTTCCTGGTGAAATGTTCGTAAACCAGGATAGACAGCATCATTACCGGCAATATCCTGGCAGCACTGAACTCATTCAATGAGACATCCAGAGCATAGCGATAGAACAAAGTAACGGCTGTAATGACGATCACATAAGGAATCAGCGGACGACAGGCCTGAAGCATTGCTGGAAACGCCTCCCCTGCAGGCGCCAGATTAAAGGACGATTGCCGGTTCAGGGTCAGCCCGACCAAGGCGAACAAAGACACAGTTAACAGCAGTACATACTGCCCCCAGCCAAACAGTTGATCCGTGGTGACTTCGCGATTGAGATAAGCAATGATGACGACCAACAGACAGGGACGCAGCACAACCCCCAAGCTTCCGGACATTGCCGTCGCAGCCAACGCCAATTGACGTCGCGCTCCGGCACGACGAAGCTCCATATAGATGACTGAGCCTGCGGCGATAACAAAGATACCGGACCCCCCAGTATAAGCCGTTGGAATCGCAGCAATTGCTATCGCGGCCACTGCCAGCAGCTCGGGCGGCATCTTCCATGGCTGAAAGATCTTGAACACCAACTCCGCAAGGCGTGTTTCCTTGAGCATCATCCCAATCCACACGTAGAGACCAACGTTCAAAAACATGTCGGACAAATCCATCATCTTATCGAGATAGATCCCAACGCCGGCGACATGCTGCCCCAGCGTGAAGTAGGTGCCAGATATCAGACACATCGTCGTGTAAAGTGGAACACTCAATAAAGCATGACCCAGTCTGCCTCCCGGTTTCGCGTCTGCGGGTATATTCAATACCTGCCATGCACTCACCAAAGTCAAAAAGCCAAACCCGATTATCCACAGGTAGTGCAGCACATCTTTTTCCAGTGCCACTTCTCCGCCATGGGCGTGAGTCAGCTTTAAAAATGAGAACGAAGACAAAAACAGGAATCCATTGGCCACCATCTGTAAAAACGCAGATAACCGATGGTCCAGCCGGGTTTCCATAGGACGCATGGAAATGTGATGGCGGGTGAAGGTAGCCGTTGCAGCACAAGTGATGACCAAAAGCGCAAGAATAAAACGTTGCGAGGTAAGACCAAAAGCGATGAGCTCACCGATGAAGAGCTCCACACTGCGGAAAGCTCTCAGCCCAGGTGTAATGCGATCTTTGGTGTTCTCATACTTGGCAAATTTTTCCTGACAGGCAGTCTGGGCATTCAGCAGCGAGGCTCTCAGAATCTCAGGATCGACCGGATCAGCCTCAAACAGATCAAAATCGTCTACCTCCTGCGACTGAGCCTCAACCAACCTGGCGAGCTCCTGATCAACATCAATGCTGGGATTACATTCCGGTACAACGGGATCAGTCCTCAGCTCGTAGTATCCATCCCATCCATACTGCCCAAGCTTGAGAATCTTGTTATGAATATCACTGCTGGTACTGAATATGACAACGGACAGCAAAAGCAAACATGCTGGTAACGATGACAACCATTCTCTGGCTGTACGTCCGGCGACCCTTTGAGGTGCAACTGAATATGAATTAACGCCTTCCACGATTAAACATCCACTCCGGCGGGCGCCAGGTCTATGCCTGACATCATACGACCTGCCCCTGATTTCAATTTATTAGTTTTATAATTTGACGGTGAGTCTATATCTCTCCCACCGTAGTTCAGAGAATATCGTCCAGGTCGATGGTATCTGCCGCTGACGCTTTCTGATCGTCCCAGAATGTTCCCAGCCCTCCGATAGGCGTCCGATATCCTTTCGCATCAGTCCACATACGGTCCGACATTGCCATTAGCAGCGTTGTAGAGAGCTCATCGAGCAGCTTGTAATCTGGGTTCGCATCCTTCTTTTTCTTGGCTTTAACATGGTCTCGAATCACTTGCTTGACGTTTTCCGTATCGCCTTTACCGAAGTAAGCCAAAGCCTGGAATACATGTGCCAGCCTGACACCGGCTCGCTCACCTTTCTTCGCTGCCATTTTCAACCGCTTCATGGCATCTTCGCCCTGAGGTTCAGCCCCAGGTAACATAGCCCATATAGTGGCACGTAGGGCCATAGGGACTCCCCACCAGCGATCATCATCAACGCAGGTCGCTGCCCGTTCCACTTTCGCGGCGATATTCTTTGGCACACCCAAGCCGGAGGTTGACGTGATCTCGTTGTTGAGAGCCTGAAGCCCCGACACCATTCCCATCATCCAGATAAACTCATCAAGCTCTTCATCCAGATCAGGGCACTCACCACCCGGCTCACCATAGGCAGCAACAAGATGTTGGTAGGCAATATAGTTTCGCTTGGCCGCGACAACATTGAGCCGTTTCTGGGCGATAAGAGCATCTTCGGCTTCATTGGCATTCTGGCCCTTGATAGCCCGCATGTAGCGCAATTCTTCCTCCCAGGACATCGCCTCCGCACAAAGTCCGGCGGAACCATAGGTAATCACTGCCAGCTTGTGGGGTTCGTCGCGTACACGCCCAAACGACATCAGCATAGGAGTCAGAGCTTCTGACATAGCACAGTTAATGCCCATGTCTTCTGTTCCCAGGGTAAAAGGCACCTGATGATCCGAGGCGAAATTAACCATCACATCCCCCGTTGTCTTGTACATCATATGCTGAACGGCTCCACAGGCTGACAGCCCGGTTACCACAAGACCAACGAACATTGTCTTTATCATGGAAGACACAGATGCCCGCCTAATTCTGTGCACAATCACAGAAACCTCCCGGTTGCTTCGCTTTATCCAGTCTTTCAGGCTCTTAGAATTTTTTACCCCAGGTAGCAGGGCTTTTTTGAGCCAGATGTTTTAGTTATGACGAAGGATTATCTCGAAAACCCCGGGGCTTTTGTGAGATGAAATACACAAAGCGCAACAATCAACACACAAAAAGCAATTATAAGTTGCATTATTTAACAGGCGTTTCTTGCATTGGTGATCAATTCCAGATTCTCAAAAAGTGCCCGGTTTCGAGTTGACAGCCCCGCTATTGGCACTATAACTAGAATGTTGCCTTTCTCTCTGAGGCAGCAAAAAAGCAGACAAAACAATTAGTGCCATCCTGGGACGAATGTCGCTTTTTGTCCCGAGGAATCAGCAAAACCTCTCAAGCATCAGGAGATAACAATGCGCAAACCGGAACTGGCCGAAGCCATTGCAGTCAAAGTGGGTCTATCCAAAGCAAAAGCCACAGAAGTGATAAACGCACTGACAGACGAGATCACGGACGCGATCTCAAGAAACGACTCTGTATCCCTCATCGGATTTGGAACATTTTCACAACGGGAGAGAAGTGCCCGAACAGGTAAAAACCCTCAGACCGGAGCCAGCATCAAAATACCTGCCAGCAGGAGCGTCGGCTTTAAACCTGGAAAAGCACTGAAAGACGCCGTCAATAAGTAACAGCTCAGGGTTTGGAAATGGCAGGCAGCAACACCGTAAAAACGCTGCCTGCGATTCTGCAGACTTAAATTTCTACCAGATCTTTGATTTCAGAAATCATCTCGGACGAAATTCCCTGTACCCGCGATAACTCCTCTACAGAACCATACGGACGGCCATCAACAATTCTCTGCGCCATCGCACGCCCGATCTTGGGAAGATGGGTCAAGGCATTCGCGGAGGAAGTATTGAGATTAACTTTTTGTCCTGACGACCCAGAAATATCTTCCGCCTGACTTGAACCAGGTGCTGCAGATGAAGCTCCCAAAGAGGCTTTTAATAAGTCATTCATCTCATCAAGACGCTTTTCCAGCGCAACGATTTCGTACTGTAACGCGGTCTGTTTATCCAGTGCATCAGCAGTATTACGTGAGATGCTCCACAACAACCAGATTGCAACAAGTAGTACCAAGAAGCCGATAAATCCCATTCCTGTTCTCCGTTTTGCCTTTTATCAGATGTCGTTCTCAGCTGAATAAACTATAGCGCCATCCAATATCGTGTAAAGCGAACGTCCTGGCAGAGACTTGCCTAGAGAGGGTGTATTCTTACCCCGTGAAACCAAGCTTCCCTCTGAAACCGTCCAGCGAGACTCTGAGTCAATCACGGCGATATCGCCGGCCGCGCCTGACTCGAGCGTCCCGGCTTCAATGCCAAGCACTGCCGCAGGCCCGGTCGTCAAAGCACGAATTGCTGCCGCCTGATCCAACTCACCGCCACCAATCAACTCAACGATATGGGAACAAAGCAACTCAGCCTGACTCATACCGGAAGCCGTTTCCGCGAAAGGCGCTTGCTTCGCGGCGCTTTCATGTGGCTCATGATTCGAGCAGATGGCATCTATCACACCACTGTTCACACCATCCAACAGAGCTTGCCTATCGTTCTCACTGCGCAAAGGAGGCTCAACATGAAACATGGGGTTATATCCGGAAATTACCGAATCGGTATATAAAAGGTTAGCAATAGCCACATCTGCCGTCACTTTCAGACCACGGGCTTTCGCCTCCGCGATCATTGAAACACTCCGGGCACAGGAAATCTGTGAGAAGTGCACCTGCGCCTCAGTTTCCTCAGCCAGGATCAGCCATTGAGCTACAGATAAAACCTCAGCAATAGTGGGAATACCAACAAGCCCCAACTTACTTGCAATTGCCCCGTCATGAGCACAACCATCTTTCGCCAAAGCCGAATCCTGGGGGCACACAAATGCCAGGATGTCCTGAGAACAAGCGTACTCCAGACAGCGCTTCAACACCTGATTATTGCGAAAAGGATGACGCATATTGGTCACAGCAACACAACCAGCCTGCTTGAGAGCATACATTTCACTGAGCTGCTCACCTTTTAGCCCCTTGGTCATCGCTCCAATTGGCAGAACTTTGGCTTTGGCTGCTCCCAGAGCCTGATCAAAAATCAGATTGGTCACTGGCGCACTGTCATTTACAGGTGATGTTGACGGCGGCGTACAGAGCGTGGTGAAGCCTCCGCGAGCTGCAGCAGCGCACTCACTGGCGATGGTTGCTTTATGCTCCAGACCGGGTTGTCGCAGCGTATGGCTCAAATCAATAAATCCAGCACTGACCCAATGTCCCACAGCATCAATGACTTGATCCGGTGTAAAGTCCTGAGGAATATCCCCAGCAGCCAGAATTCGCCCATCGGCCACCGCAATATCCGCAACCTGATCACATAACGGCCCCGGACTGACAATTCGCCCACCTTTGATTAACAGACGTGAACTCATATCACCTCCTCATCTGCAGCAAGTTCAGCTATCTGTCCACTCATGGCCATCGACAGCACTGCCATGCGCACCGCAATACCATTGGTCACCTCATTCAGTATCACCGACTGAGGTCCGTCCGCAACAGCTGAGTCAATCTCAACACCACGATTAATGGGCCCTGGGTGCATGACAATGGCGTCAGGCTTAGCCAACTTCAGCTTTTTCTCGGAGAGCCCATACAGCCTGAAAAACTCGCTCTCACTGGGCAACAGCGCTCCCTCCATTCGCTCCTTCTGCAATCGCAGCATAATCACAACATCCACCCCTTCAAGGCCCTGACTCATATCGTTGAATACCTTGACCCCAAAGCTTTCTACATCAACCGGCAGCAATGTATCAGGTGCGATGACTCTCACTTCCCTGGCGCCAAGCACATTCAGAGCCCGTATCTGAGAGCGGGCCACTCGCGAATGCAGAATATCTCCGACAATGGCCACCGTCAGTCCATTAAACTGCCCCTTATGCTGGCGGATTGTCAGCATATCGAGCATTGCCTGAGTAGGATGAGCATGCCGCCCGTCTCCAGCGTTAATTACTGATACTCTGGGAGTGACCGACTCCGCAATGAAGTGGGGAGCTCCACTCTGGGCATGGCGCACGACGAACATATCAACCGCCATGGCTTCCAGGTTCTGCAGCATATCCGATAAAGATTCACCCTTGCTGGTAGCTGAGGTGCTGATATTAATATTCAAAACATCTGCAGATAGACGCTTTGCCGCCAGTTCGAACGTTGTACGGGTTCGCGTACTGGCTTCAAAGAAGAGGTTGGCGACCGTTTTACCTCTCAGTAACGGTACTTTTTTGATTGAACGACTTCCCACTTCTATAAAGGTATCAGCGGTATCCAGAATATCGGTGAGATGCTGGCAGCTGAGTCCATCAATAGTGAGGAAATGTCGAAGTTGATCAAATCGGTTTAATTGCAATACAGGTGTGTGTTCGTCGAGTTCTGGCATGTATTAACTCTAGGCTTTGCTGTTTGATCTGATTTTATTAGAGGCTTCTTAGAGATCTGAGTCACCACAGATCCAGGGTAACAACCGGACCGATCAGGATTGACCTTTTTTTCTGAGTTCCACCTGCAGGGGATCCGGACCTACCAGTTTTACCCGTTCATCAGACTCCAGATGAGCCTGGTGGCCGATGACATCGGGCTGTATCGGGAGTTCCCGGGCACCGACATCTATCAGTGCCGCCAATACGATGCTGGCCGGCCGACCATAATCGAATAGTTCATTCATAGCCGCCCGAATGGTTCGGCCGCTCATGATAACATCATCCACTAAGATTAGGTGCCGATTTTCCGTCTCTATCGGCAGGGATGAGGCCTTTACACTGGGGTTCAGCCCGATCCGAGTAAAGTCGTCACGGTAAAATGAAATATCCAGTTCACCCACCGCGTCAGCCAACTCCAGATGTTCCTGCAACCGCTTCGCGATCCAGACACCACCGGTTCTGATACCTACAATGACAGGATTATCTATTTGCCGTTTGGCGATCATGGTCTTCAATTCAGCCGCCATGGTCGCAACAGTATTCTCTACATGAATAATTGAGGTCATTCCGATCCTTATTCAGACTTTTGTAACGGGGAATCCGTCGAGGCAAACCAATGCTCGATAATTAGAACTGCAGCAATGGAATCTACAGCGTACTGGCCAAAGTCCTGATGTCCGTAGCGATCCTTTACCAATTGCTTAGCTTCAAAGCTGGTCAATCTTTCGTCAACCAGGACAATCGGAACACCGAAACGGCCATGTATTCGATTGGCAAACTTTCGTGCCCTTCGAGCCATATCGCTGTCAGTTCCATCCATATTGGACGGTTCACCAACCAGCACTCGGGCTGGTTGCCACTCATCAATCAATCTGGCAATGACATTCCAGTCAGGAATGCCGTCTCGGGCAGGTATTTCCGGCAAGGGGGAAGCGGTCCCTGTTATGGACTGTCCACTGGCAACGCCGATCCTTTTTAAACCGAAATCAAATCCTAAAACTGTGGTCATGAATCAGCGAACACCTTTTTCCAACAACTTCAAGCGTGCCCGGAATGGGTACTCAGCCGGTTATAGTCTATGCCAATAAGGCCCAGCGCAGAAGCCACTTTCTGGGCATCAGGAGTATGAAAGAGTATCTCTGCATTGGCCGGGCAGGTTATCCAGAAATTATTCGCAATTTCCTTCTCAAGCTGCCCAGCCCCCCATCCAGCATATCCAAGAGCAACCAGGCTGGAATTCGGGCCATGCCCTTCTGCCATTGCCTGTAATATATCCTTGGAGGTGGTAATACATATATCCGAGCTTATGGCCATGGAGGACTGCCAACCTCCCAGAGGCGAATGCAATACGAACCCTCTTTCGTTCTGGACAGGGCCGCCACTGTAGACGGGAGTAGGCAACTCATCACCTTCAATATCCAGTTGCTCCAACATATCACTGATGCAGATTTCCAGCGGGCGATTAATGACAATCCCCATAGCTCCTTCATCATTATGATCACAGATGTAACTGATAGTCCCTTCGAAGTTGGGGTCTTTTAGGTGAGGCATCGCAATCAAAAACTGATTACGAAGGGTAGACATGGACTCAGTCATGAGGAAACTTCCTCTTGAAACACCGATTGGTGTCTATAAGCATAAACCACTTGTAGGGGGTGCGGCAAAGTCAGATTCGAATTGTTAACACAATTTTCGACTCGCCCCGATACCAACACTCCAGGACACGGCAGTATGCAGCAGCTATAGCAATCAATAACTGGAAATACGCCGATCAAAATCAAATGTCCGGATAATTTCAAAAATATCAGCTTCTTTGCGCATCGCTTCTGTGAATGGGGCAAAGGGTTCCGCCAGACGAATAATCCTGACAACCGCATCATCGAGAATCTTGTAACCCGAACTCTCCAATATTGATATTTCGAGCACCCGGCCATCTGGCTGGATCTTCACAGCCACGCGCACCTGGCCGTGCAATTCGCGACGCCTGGCTTCATCCGGATAGTTGAGATTTCCGACACGCTCCACCTTTCTGCGCCAATTATCCATATAAAAGGCACTACTGGACTGACGTGCAGATACCGCTGTCAGCCTGGTCACCCTTGGACGCTTGGCATAGGCGTTCTGCTGCTCGGCAAGCTTTGCCTCTAGGCTGGCGATCTCAATACTTCTCTGCAACAACGAACGTTTTTGTGGCTTCTCTTCAGCTGGCGTTTCCTTTTCTGTTTTACCGGTAGGCGCAACATCTTTTGGGGACTGATCTGTCGTGACGACGACGTCCTTGGCCTGACGCTCCTTTTTGGTCGCAACCGTATCAGGCTCAACCTGAGCCACTTTACGCGCCTCAGTGTCACGAAAATCAGCTTTTTCTATTGTGGTCAACTCAGACTTTTCTTCTAAAGTACCACTTCCCTTCTGATTAGTTTGAGCCACGAAATCAGCATCTTCCGGCTCTTCCTGATCATCATACTGGGCCAGAGTCACCTCGACTGTGCGAGGCGCCGGTTGCCTTTCTTCTATTGCGAATGACACACCGAAGACAATCGTGGCATGTAAAGCCAATGCCATAAAAATGGTGAATCCCAGCCTGTCTCCGGCAGAAACCTTAGATGCCCCGCGGCTTAACTCCTCAGGGTAGCCTTCCTCTATCGCCATACCTTATCTACCGTTTCCCTGGAATTATTAAAACAGCGTTTCGGCTAACAGCGAACTTCTTCCTATACAAGACCCAATCTGCCGCCGACATTTCCGGAAATACCCTTTCCGGCAGCGCTCCGCCACAATGTTTCAACTCGTGCATTTTATACCAAACAACTCTCACGATAATTCAATTGCAAATTCAGGGACCCTGCTGAATCCCTGTTATTTACCCGCTTTCTTTTCCAGGAAATCCATCAACTGGCCCGCAATATCCAAACCAAACTGCTTATCCAGCTCCCTAATACAGGTAGGGCTGGTGACATTGATTTCTGTCAGATAATCGCCAATGACATCCAGACCCACGAAGTATAGCCCTTTCTCTTTCAGGACTGGCGCTACACGCTCGCATATTTCACGATCCCTTTCAGTCAGCGGCCTGCCCTCTCCTCGACCACCTGCCGCCAGATTGCCACGATTCTCCCCTTGTGATGGAATGCGGGCCAAGGCGTAAGGAACAGGTTCTCCGTCAATCAACAGAATACGCTTGTCACCATCTTTGATTTCCGGCAGATAGCGTTGCGCCATGATTTGCCTGCGGCCATTGTCTGTCAGAGTTTCCAGAATCACTCCCAGATTCGAGTCGCCACTTTTGACTCTGAAGATTGAACGCCCCCCCATACCATCAAGAGGCTTGTAGATCACATCCTGCTGCTCAGCGAAAAAACGCCGCAATCTATCGTTGTCCCGACTGACCAATACAGGAGGGCAGAGATCAGCAAATTGGGTGGCAAACAGTTTTTCATTGCAATCTCTCAAACTCTGGGTTTTGTTCACTACCAGAGTTCCACGACGCTCAGCTGCCTCCATGATATGTGTGGCAAAAATAAACTCGCTGTCGACTGGCGGGTCTTTCCTCATCAGAATAATATCGAGCGAATCCAGTGCTTCTGTAAATTCACCCGTCATTTCAAACCAGTTCTGAGGGTCGTCAGCCACTTTAAGTGAACGCATTCGGGCATAGGGCAAACCTTGATCCAGGTACAGATCCCCCTGCTCCATGTAAAAGATTTGCCAGCCCTTTCGCTGCGCGGCCAGCAACATAGCCAGAGTGCTGTCTTTCTTGACATTGATGGAGGAAATCGGGTCCATCACCACACCAATTTTAATACTCATACCTTCACACCCAACACTCTTTAATGCTGAACAATTATTCGCCACAAACGTTTCATCATACCGAGATGCTAACGAGTACGTTTATAGGGCATAAGACTTATTACCATCGCACTAGCAAATTATCGATATGAACAATGGGCGCTAATAATGCCATGAAGGAGGCAGATTTCCCATATCTGTACTATTCTCCAAAATACTGGGAAAACAATACTTAACGCAGTTTGTCTTCCGTCACCTTGAACTGCGATAATGACCTGTTTTTCTTTTATAATGCTGCAAATCATGGAGGTTGCCGGTGAGACACTGAGCATTGTGGATCTGATCAACAATCCACCATTAATTATGTGTCATCTATCGGAAGTAAGCCGGCGCCGTGGTGTCGGTGACATTTATACACAAAGATTTTCTTTGTCTATTTACGGACATGCACTATAAATAGTATTTACATATAGATTGCGTTGTAATTCTATGTTAAAAAAGGCCATTAACTTGCCTACTGCCACTTTCCAACGCAACCAAAGCCAGCCAAATATTGACTGAATTACAACCATTACTACTAACCAAAACTATTACAAGGTGACCTTTATATCAGGGCCGTATTGAGATGGAAGATAACTTTGAGAACCTCAAGATCATGGTCATTGACGATAGCAAGACGATTCGTCGAACGGCCGAGACTTTGCTGAAGAAAGTCGGTTGTACCGTTATCACTGCAACGGATGGCTTCGATGCCTTAGCAAAGATTGCTGACTCACACCCGGATATCATCTTCGTGGACATCATGATGCCGCGCCTTGATGGGTATCAGACTTGCGCACTAATCAAGAACAATAGCGCATTTAAAAGCACGCCTGTCATTATGCTGTCCAGTAAGGATGGCTTGTTCGATAAGGCCAAAGGCCGAATCGTTGGCTCCGATCAGTATCTAACCAAACCGTTCAGCAAGGACGAGTTGCTGGGCACTATTCGGAACCACGTTGCGAACAAATAGCATCGATTAAATAAGCTAAACTAGGACTACAAGCTTATCATTCTTTTGTTGGGGGAATTATGGCTCGCATACTGATTGTAGATGACTCGCCTACTGAAGTACGAAAAATCAGCAGCATTCTTGAGAAACACAAGCATGAAATATTGACCGCTGACAATGGCGCTGACGGCGTAGCTTTGGCTCGCGCCGAAAAGCCGGACCTTGTCCTGATGGATGTGGTCATGCCTGGCCTGAACGGTTTTCAGGCTACTCGTCAGCTTACCCGTGGTGAGGATACTGCCAATATCCCGGTAGTGATTGTCACTACCAAGGATCAGGAAACCGACCGTGTTTGGGGCACAAGACAAGGTGCCAAAGGTTACCTGGTAAAACCGGTTAACGAAGGAGATTTGATCAAAACGATCAATGATCTTATCGGTTAATTGACGACCTTTCGGTATTCACTAGTTAGAAAAGCATCGGAGACGTCCAAGATTGTCATCCGAAGGAGCCGCCATAAGTCATGCCAACAAAGACAGACCCGTTTAGCGTTCTTGTCGACATAGAGAACAAAAGCCGGGCCTTAGCTGAGGGTCTACCCGCCCAGGAAGATGTCATCGAGTTATGGAATGGCATCGGTTTTTCGCTGGCTGGCCACAAGTTTGTGGCCGCGATGGGTGAAGTGGTAGAGATACTTCCTGTTCCACGCTTTACACAAATACCTGGTGTTAAAGGCTGGATGGAAGGCATTGCCAATGTCCGGGGACGGTTGTTGCCCATCATGGACCTGTCGGAATTCTTTGGCCTGGATCACAAAACCAGAAGTACCCGCGACCGGCGGGTTCTGGTCATTGAGAAAGGTGATATATTCAGCGGCCTGATTGTCGACGGTGTACTGGGCATGCAGTACTTCCCAGTTGACAGTTTTCAGGAAGGCAAATCTGACGTTCCTGATAAAATTCAAGACTTTGTCAGCGGCTACTATGCCCGAAGCCAGGACCGCTGGAACGTGTTCAATACCGACAATCTGATCGATAACCCGAATTTTTTAAACGTGGCGCAGTGATCGCTGCGCAGTGATTACGGCGCCTGTAACCTGCGTCTGCTACGCTTAACAGGTACGAGTTGAAACGGCTGGGGAGCCATAGCAATGATATCAAAAGCTGGAAAATCAACATCCGGACAGGGGACTACAAACCCGCTACAGATGGCCATGTATGGCATCGTAGTGGTCGCGGTTATCGCCCTGCTCTATGTAATATTTACGGTAAACCTGGATGCAAGCCGGGATAAGACCTACATCAGTTACGCATCGGAGCTGAGGGTACTTTCCCAGGAGATTGCAAAAAACTCATCGGAAGCGGCTGATGGTAAGGGCGAAGCCTTTAACCAGTTACGTCGTTCACGTGATGACTTCCAGGGCCTGTGGGATGTTCTGGACAAGGGGAATCCCGAACAGAACCTGCCTCCAGTTGAAATGGTACAAATGTCCAACGTTGGAACCCTGTGGGAAGAAGTACGGGCCAACGCTGACCAGATCCTGAACTCCAAAGATACCGTACTGGGCCTTCACCAGGTTGCCATCACCCTCAACGACACTATCCCCCAGCTGCAGGTTGAATATGATGATGTTGTTCAGATTCTTCTGGAAAATGATGCTCCCGCTGACCAGGTCGCGGTTGCTCAGCGTCAGGCTCTGCTGGCGGAACGTATTGTACGTAGTGTTAACAAAGTATTGGCTGGTGGCGAAGACGCTGTAACAGCTGCTGACCGTTTCGGACGGGACGTAAACCTCTTCGGACGGGTACTCAACGGCATGGTGGAAGGTAACCAGGTCATGGGTATCAGTAAGGTAGAAGACGAAGACGCGATCTTCGGCCTGGAAGCCATCGCCGAGCTTTTCGAATTCGTTAACGAAAACGTCGACACCATTCTGGAAACTTCCCCTGAACTCTTCCGGGTACGGGAAGCTGCCAACAACATCTTTGAAAAATCCCAGTCTCTGCTGTCTGAAACATCAGAACTGAACAACACCTTCCAGACTCAGGCCGAAACCCGGATCGTCAGTGACGAATTGGGCTACCTGTTGCTGTTCGTGATTATCGTCGCCATCGGTATTATCGGTGTCGTGGGTAACCAGGAATCGAAAAAACGGTATGAGAAAGAGGCTTCCCAGAACGAACAGAACCAGAACGCGATCCTGCGTCTGCTTGACGAACTTGCCGACCTCGCAGATGGTGACCTGACCACAGAGGCAACGGTAACCGAGGACTTCACCGGTGCGATCGCCGACTCCATCAACTTCGCGATCGACCAAATGCGTCAGCTGGTAACCTCCATTAACGAAACTGCGGTACGGGTTGCAGGCGCTGCCCAGGAAACCCAGGCCACGGCCATGCACCTTGCCGATGCTTCCGAGCACCAGGCGCAGGAAATTGCCGGAGCTTCTGCTGCGATCAACGAAATGGCGGTCTCTATCGACCAGGTATCTTCTAACGCTGCCGAATCAGCAGCGGTTGCGGAGCGGTCGGTTGCGATCGCGAAGAAAGGTGCCGAAATCGTACAGTCTACTATTCGCGGGATGGACAACATCCGTGAACAGATCCAGGAAACGTCCAAACGGATCAAGCGTCTGGGTGAATCATCCCAGGAGATCGGTGACATCGTATCCTTGATTAACGACATTGCCGACCAAACCAACATCCTGTCTCTTAACGCTGCGATCCAGGCATCTATGGCCGGTGACGCAGGTCGGGGCTTCGCGGTTGTTGCGGACGAGGTACAGCGCCTTGCGGAACGTTCCTCTGCTGCAACCAAGCAGATTGAAGCACTGGTAAAAACCATCCAGACAGATACCAACGAAGCGGTAATCTCAATGGAACAAACCACCGCCGAGGTGGTACGTGGAGCACGATTCGCCCAGGACGCTGGTGTAGCCCTGGAAGAAATCGAGAACGTATCGAAAAACCTTGCGGACTTGATCCAGAACATTTCAAACGCTGCACGTCAGCAGTCTTCTTCCGCAGGTCACATTTCCAATACGATGAACGTCATCCAGGAAATCACCTCGCAGACATCTGCCGGTACCAACGCGACTGCGAAGTCGATCGGTAAACTTGCGGAACTGGCCAACCAGCTGCGTAATTCAGTTGCGGGCTTCAAGCTGCCTGACCAGCTTGGCCACGATATGGGCGATAGCGACGAGATTGATATCGACGACGCAGATGCTGATATGGATGCAGCTTAATCCAGCGATAGCTGGTCACCGGGGGTGATCAGGGGTTAATGCGGACCAAGATTATGTTAGGGCGCCTCCATGGCGAACAATAATGGTCAAGAGTCAGATCGACTTTGGAGCCTGAAAAGCCTGCCATCAATGGACGATAAAGAGTTCATTCGCTGGCAGGACTTGCTGGAAAAGCGGACGGGAATGAACCTCCCGCTGGAACGCAAGGTGTTTTTGCAGACAAGCCTGGGGATTCGTATGAGGGAGATAGGTTGTCCCTCATACCAGGCTTACTTCGACATGGTCGCAAAGGGCGCTAAAGCCATGGTGGAATGGACTGTCCTGGTGGACCGGTTGACAGTGCAGGAAACAAGGTTCTACAGGGATGCAGATGCCTTTAATCTCGTTAGAGACTATCTCTGCACCCGACCACCCCATGCATTAACCCAAAAAAGTATTGAGGCCTGGAGTGTCGGCTGCTCCACAGGGGAAGAACCCTACACTCTGGCCATGATCATTGAAGAAACCCTGGAAGCTGAAAAACTGAAAGGGTATTACGGCGTCACCGGCACTGACATCAGTATCCCGGCGCTGGCAAAAGCCCGGGCAGCGGTATATCCGGCCCGCAAACTGGTCACTTTGAGCCAGGAGCGGAAAGATAAGTATTTTAAGCAACTGTCGGACAATGAGTTTGCCGTCATGCCAAAACTGAAAGAGCGAGTTTGCTTTTCGAGGGTTAATGTTCTTGAACTGAAAGATGCTCCGATGCATGGCATGACCATTATTTTTTGTCAGAACCTGTTGATTTATTTCAAACGCTGGCGGCGTAAAGAAATTTTGAATCGCCTTGCTGAACGCCTGGTTCCCGGGGGCCTTCTGGTCCTGGGACAAGGGGAGATTGTTGATTGGCAAAGCCCTCTTCTGGAGCGCATACCCAATGACAATACACTGGCATTTATCAGGCACAACGAGCGGGATAACTAACTGGAGAAGTTATGGCGGGCAACCATGACTACGTAGCTCTTGAGTGGGTTAAGGGCGAAATTGACAGCACACTGAATCAAGCGCAACTCGCGCTTGAGGACTATGTGAATAACACTGAGGACAGTGCAAAGCTCCGATTCTGTCTGAATTATATTCACCAAGTACACGGCACCCTGCAGATGGTGGAATTCTACGGCGCAGCTTTGCTCGCCGAAGAAATGGAGCAACTGGCCAAAGCCTTGCTGCAGGAAAAAGTGGCCAATCCGACTGAAGCGATTGAAGTTCTCATGCAGGCTATCCTGCAGTTGCCCAACTACCTCAGTCGACTACAAAGCAGCCAACGTGACCTTCCCGTTGTACTGCTTCCTCTGCTCAATGATTTGCGAGCATCAAGGGGGGAGTCTCTACTTTCTGACACCTCTCTGTTTACACCGGATTTATCCATTCTGCGCATTCCTGCATCTGACGAAGTTCGTCAGCGCCTGCAGAATGACAAAATGGTGTCCCAGCTGCGCAAGCTTCGTCAGATGTTCCAGTTTGCCCTTGCCGGAGTCATCCGGGAAGCGGACCTGGAAGCAAACTACAATTATATGCTCAAGGTGTTTAAGCGCCTTGAATCCATATGCCAGGACTCGCCTTTCAGCCAACTTTGGCGCCTAAGTGCCGGTTTTGTCTCCGGTCTGCAGGGAAAATCCATTGAGTTGTCTTCAGGGACAAAAAACGTTTTACGTTACCTTGATGCGAACCTGAAACGAATGATTGAGGAATATGTTGATATCCTCGGTCAACCAGCGCCGGAAGATCTGGCCAAGCACTTGCTGTACTACATAGCACGCTGTGACGGCTCCAACTCCATGTTGGACAGCATTCGCAAGGACTACCGACTCGCTCAGGCACTGCCCAGCGAACAGGAAGTAGACGAGGAACGTCAACGGATGACAGGCCCCGATCGCGGAGCCATTGATTCTGTAGTCGATGCCCTGAATGAAGAACTGGCGCGAGTGAAGGACCAACTGGACCTTTTCGTTCGTGGCGAATACAAAAATGCTTCTGATCTCCAGGAACTGATTCCTGGTCTGCAGCAAGTATCCAATACCATGGCGGTATTGGGACTCGGCATCCCACGCAAGGTCATTGGCGAGCAGATCGAGATCATTGAGAAGCTTGTTAATTCTGGCGAAGTTCCTGAAGACGATGTTCTAATGGATATTGCCGGAGCATTACTTTATATCGAAGCGACTCTGAGTGGCTTTGGTGGCGAGGAACATCGAGAAACGACCTCCGCGTCTCCATCTGAAGTTCCCAAAGACCAGATTCAGAATGCCCACGAGGCCGTTATTCGTGAAGCAAGAAATGGTCTGGAGCAAGCCAAGACCGATATTGTGGAGTTTATTGCTTCGCATTGGGATAAATCCGAAATAGAAGGCGTTCCCTCACTGCTGCAAAGTATTCGGGGCGGCCTGAAAATTATTCCGTTGACCCAGGCAGCCGACCTGCTTGAAGCCTGCGCCAGTTATATTGACCAGCAGTTGCTGCAAAAGGACCAGGCTCCCGACTGGAGTCAACTGGACACACTGGCAGATGCCATTACCAGTATCGAGTATTATCTCGAACGCCTGAGTGAAGGCAGCCGTGATAATGATATGATCCTGGAAGTCGCTGAACAGAGTCTCGCGCAACTGGGCTATCCCGTTGGCGAAGCAGCCGGTAAGGCTCAGGTTACCGCAGCGCCACAACAACCTGCCGCACCAACTGCCGCACCAGAATCCTCCAGTGAGAAAGCCACCGATCAGGAACTGATCGACGATGAAATCATCGAGATATTCGTCGAAGAGGCCGCTGAAGTTCTGGACACTATTAAACAGTATTACCCAAGCTTCCAGTCTAACCCGGAAGACCAGAATGCACTGACAGAACTGCGCAGGGCTTACCATACCCTGAAAGGCAGTGGTCGTCTGGTTGGAGCAACTGCTATCGGTGAACTGGCCTGGGCTGTTGAGAACATGCTCAACCGGGTTATTGAAGGCTCCATTCAGACCAGCCTTGAGATGTTTGAATTGCTTGAGCAGGTCAATGCCAGACTTCCCGCCTTGATTGACAGCTACAAAAGCGGCAGTGATGTTGCTGACACCCAGTCGTTTATTGAGACAGCAGAACGACTAGCCGCTGCCAGAAAGCAGGCACGCGCCAGTCAGGAAGAGCTGGATGAGGACATCACTGAAGTAGAAGAGACTCAAGAGCCAGCCAGTGAGCTTGATCTACCCTCACAGGCAATTCCTGCGACTCCTTCCGAGTTCAACTCGGGCGGAGCTCTTCCGACGGTAGAAGGAGAGGAACAGGAAACCGAAGAGGAGCCTGTAGAAGAAGCAACTGCAACTCCCGCCTCTGAACCAGTGGCTGCGGCGGATGATGATGACGATATGATCGATGATGAGATCATTGAGATATTCGTCGAAGAAGCCAGTGAAGTACTGGAAACAATTGGAGAGTTCTTACCCCAATATCTGGCCAGTTATGACAATACCGAAGCACTCACAGAAGTCCGCAGAGCTTTTCACACTCTAAAAGGCAGCGGGCGTCTTGTAGGAGCCTCGCAGGTTGGCGAGCTCTCCTGGTCAATCGAGAACCTGTTCAACAAGGTGATCGATGGCACCATCTTCATGAGTGACGTCATTGGCAATCTTGTCAATCAAGTCGTTGGAATACTCCCCGATCTCGTTGAAGACTTTAAATTGCAACGAGGCCCGTCGCACAATACTGACGGTCTGATGGAACAGGCACATGCCCTGGCCAAGGGAGAGGTTCCAAACAGCATCCCAGCCGGTAAAGACCTTCCTGATTATGTAGATTCCACCGGACTTAGCGCTGGAGGAATGGTGGTTGAAGAAGGTGACGCAGAAGAATCACTGGATATTGACCCGGCCCTGAAGGAAATTTTCCTTGCAGAGACCGAAAGTCACCTGGATACCCTTGGAGAATTCGTAAGGGAAGCGCAAGCCGCTTACGAACCTCTCGACCTGACAGATGATATTTCCCGGGCCATGCATACCCTGAAAGGTAGCGCCAATACGGCTGGCATCGAACCTATCGCCAGCATTGTGGTACCGGTAGAGAAGTTTGTAAAAGAAGCCCGGGCTCACAATGTCAAAGTGGACCATCGCATTGCAGAAATGTTGGCAGATACTGCTCGTTTCGTGCGGGAAGGTCTGGACCAGGTGGATACGACACCTCTTCGGGAACTTGAAGGCACACAGGAATTTCTTGAAAAGCTCCAGGAGCTCAGTGCGGAGTATCTCGCAGACGACAACCGATACGGCAATCTGCAGAGCGTTGATAAACCAGATCCTCATCTGATCAATCTGTTCCTGACAGAAGGCGTGGATATTCTGCTTGATGCAGAACGCATTCTGAACGAGTGGAGAAAGGATCCTGAGGTTACCATTGATATCGAAAATCTGGTGACCGAACTGACAACTCTCGCTCACGGAGCACATGTTGCGGGGCTGGACGATGTCGCAGAATTGGCCCAGGCGCTGGAAGGATTGTATGAGCGCGCCATGAAGTCTGAGCCGGGCGATGACTATTTCTTCGATTTGGCCAACCGCGGTCATGAAGTATTGATCAGCATGATGGATCAGGTCGCTGCCGGTTTGGCAACACAACCTGAGCAGGACCTGATTGCCGAACTGAATTCCCTGGCAGTATCTCTTCAGTCCGTCAGCGAACAGGCAGAAGAACCCCAGGCTGCTGATGAGACAGAGGACAGCTTCTCCATGGACGAGATTCCCGTCCTGGAAGCGGAAGAACCCGAGACCTCATCGATGCCGCCAGAAGGCGTCTATCAACTGGACCCTGATCTGGCCGAAGTTTTCCTCGAAGAAGCCAACGATATCATGACCAGTTCCGGCGACGTCATTCAGGACTGGAGCCGCAGCCCTAATGACAATGAACTGGTCCAGCAATTACAAAGGGATCTCCATACTCTCAAAGGAGGCGCTCGCCTGGCAGGCATCCCGCCGATAGGCGACCTTGCCCACGAGTTGGAAAGCCTGTTTGAAGGCATCGTCGAAGGCCGGATCGTTGCAGATGAAGAAGCGGTTAATCTCGCACTTCTCGCGCATTATACCCTGGCCGGCATGGTGGACTCCGTCGCCAGTACGTCAAGTGCATCCGAAGCACCGGATCTGATTGAAGCACTGCGCGGATACATCAGTGGTGCTGGCAAAGAAGACACAAGTGAGCAGGAAGAAGAGCTGCCACTGCCGGATCTTGATACTGGAATCGATACCGGAGCAGACGACGACATTCCAGTACTGGAAGAAGTCGCCCCTCTTGATCCTGAGATGGTAGAGATATTCCTTGAGGAAGCTCAGGATATTGTTCACCGGACAGGCGAGACACTCCATAACTGGTCTGAAAATCTGACAGACAACGAACTCCTGGCCCAGTTGCAGCGCGACCTTCACACTTTAAAAGGCGGCGCGCGTATGGCAGAGATCAAGCCAATCGGCGATCTTGCCCACGAGCTGGAGACACTATTCGAACGTCTGACCGAAGGACGCCTGCAACCTGTTCCTGAGATGGTTGGCCTGGCCACTGAATCCCATGACAGCCTGGCTGGCATGGTCGATTCGGTCGCGCAATTGCACCCGGTCCAGCCAGCCCAGAATCTTATCATTCGTATCCAGGCGATGGCTTCCGGACAAACCATCGAAGAGGCGGCCCCAGAGGAAACTTTCCCTGAAGAAGACGCGCCGACTCTCGAAATAACAGATCTAGAAGTTACAGAAGAAGCAGATGCGCCGACAGAAGATCTCGAATTACCGGAAGTCGAGATGTCTGAAGAGCCGATCGAAATAGAGGAAGCACCTGTACCGACACCGGCATACGAAGAGCTAGATGTCAGCGCAGTTGAAAATGAGTCTTACGAAACCACAGACCTGGACCAGGAGCTGGTTTCCATCTTCCTGGAAGAGGCCCAGGAGTTGGTCGATACAACTGCACAAAACCTGCAAAGCTGGTTGTCTGAACTGGACAACATTGAGCATGTTAAAGAACTGCAGCGCGCCCTGCACACCCTCAAAGGTGGTGCCCGCATGGCTGAGATCAAGCCCATAGGCGATCTTTCCCATGAGCTGGAAACACTGTTCGAGGGTATTGTCGAAGGACGCTTCGAGGCAGAACCTTCGCTGTCGGAACTGATGCTGCAGTGTCACGACCGACTGGCCGTCATGGTAGAGAATGTCGCGGCACAACAGCCGGTTGCTGCTGCCAATGATCTGATCATGCGGGTGACTCATTACTATAATCACCACACTAAAGGTGGCTTGCAGCCTCGCGACACCATTTCTGATATTGAACGAGAACAGCAGTCTCTGCAGAATCTCGCCGGAGACACCAGCGAAGATGAACTGAGAATGATATTCCTGGATGAATCCCGGGATATTATGGAAGCAGTGATGGACTGCTTCGATCGCTGGAAAGAGAATCCGGATAATATCAATCCGGCCCGCGAACTCACCCGGGATCTGGCCACTCTGAACGGTGGCGCCAAGCTGGCTCACGTTGGCAGCGTCACAATGCTGACAGAGGCTCTGGCCAAATGCATGGACTCGGTTGTCGATGGGCAGCACCAGGTCAGTGACGAACTGATCAGTCTGGTGGAGCGCTCCATGCGCTATATTTCACGCCTGCTCGACCAAATTGAACAGCTGGAGCAACCAGAAGTTCCCAATGAGCTGATCCACGAACTGGAACAGCTGGAGCGCGGTGAGCCGATTGTCAAAACTGCTCTGCAACTGGAAGTCGATCCGGAAATTCTGCAAGTATTCATTGAAGAAGCGGATGAGCTAAAGGGGACGTTGGAGCGTGAGCTTGGCGACTGGTCCCGTGATCCTCGAAATGCCAACCATGCAGATTCGATGGCCCGCTCCCTACACACTCTGAAAGGTGGAGCGCGTCTGGCCACCCTTTCCGATATTGGCGACCTGACTCAGGAACTTGAATCCATAGTGTTGGATGCATCCAACAACAAGCACGAGCTGGATGATGCTCTCCGAGGAGAGATAGAAACTCTTTTCAATCGCTTGAAAGTGGAGATTACTCGGGTCAAGGCGTTTTACGACACCCTGGAGGAAGCCGACCAGGCTGATGCCCCGCAAGCTGCGGAAGAAGAAATCTCTTCTGACGACAAGCTGGCGGAACAAATGATGCAGTTCCAGCGTGAGAAACCTTCTCCCGCGCCAGAAAAAGCCAAGAAAGAAGAAAAACCGGCCACACCAGCTCCTGCGGCACAACGCCAGGCTCCGGTGGATACGATCAGGGTTTCTTCACCATTGCTTGAGGGCTTGGTAAACCTGGCAGGTGAAACCAGTATTGCACGTGGTTTGCTGGAACAGCAGATCAGTGACTTCGGTTACACCCTGGAAGAAATGCAAGCCACCATTGATCGCCAACGTGAGCAGTTGCGTCGGATGGACATGGAAACAGAAGCCCAGGTTCTATTCCGGATGGAAAAAGAAGGCGTTCCGGAATATGAGGACTTTGACCCTCTTGAGATGGACCGTTATTCCTCCATACAGCAGCTTTCACGGGCCCTGAGCGAATCCTCTTCGGATTTGACGGACCTTCGTGAAACACTGATGAACAAGACTCGTGATGCTGAGACTCTGTTGCTGCAACAATCCAGGATCAATACCGAGTTGCAGGAAGGGTTAATGAAAACCCGCATGGTACCGTTCACCAGCACGGTTCCGCGTTTGCGTCGGATTATCCGTCAGGTCAGTACGGAACTGGGCAAAAAGGTCGACTTTGAAGTTTACAACCCCGAAGGCGAGCTGGACCGGACCGTCCTGGAGCGCATGGTTGCTCCCCTGGAGCACATGCTTCGGAATGCCGTTGACCATGGTGTCGAGATGCCTGAAGAGCGCGTTAAAGCCGGCAAGAGTGAAACCGGTCGAATCGAGCTCTCTGTTGGCCGTGAAGGCGGAGACGTGGTGCTGATACTGTCTGATGACGGTGGCGGCATCAATGTGGAAGCCATCCGCAAGAAAGCGATCAAACAAGGCTTGCTGGACGACGACGTCCCCATGACCGACCATGACGTGCTGCAATTTATTTTCCATGCTGGCTTCAGTACCGCTGAAAAAGTCACACAGATTTCCGGTCGTGGTGTCGGGATGGATGTTGTGGCCAGTGAGATCAAACAGCTTGGAGGACGTGTTTCCATCGACTCCAAACCAGGCAAGGGTACGCGCTTCATTGTGCACCTGCCGTTCACGGTATCGGTCAACCGGGCTCTGATGGTCAACACCGGTGAAGACTACTACGCCATACCTCTCAATACCATTGAAGGTATCGTGCGTGTCAGCACCTATGAACTGGAAGAGTTCTATAAACCAGAAGCGCCACTATATGAGTATGCCGGCCAGAAATACCGGCTACAGTACCTCGGTAGCCTGCTGAACAGTGAGCACCATCCAAAACTTCAGGGCCAGGCACTGCCTCTTCCGGTGATTCTGGTTCGCGGCGGCGGTGAACAGCCTCTGGCGCTACAGGTTGACAGCTTGATGGGCTCCCGCGAGATCGTGGTTAAAGGCCTTGGGCCTCAGTTCTCTAACGTACGCGGCGTATCCGGTGCCACCATCCTCGGTGATGGTAGCGTGGTCGTCATTCTCGATCTACCGGCGCTGCTGCGTACTGATATTACCACCCAGCTGCATAAAGAAGTTGAGCAGCCAGTCGAAGCCAGCAGATCCACCGGCCCAACCAAAGTCATGGTGGTGGACGACTCGGTCACGGTAAGAAAAGTTACCACGCGTCTGCTGGAACGGAATGGTATGGAAGTTATTACCGCAAAAGACGGGGTGGACGCGATTGCCATTCTGCAGGATCACAAACCGGACGTTATGCTGTTGGATATTGAAATGCCACGGATGGACGGCTTCGAGGTTGCCAGCCTCGTACGCCATGACTCACGCCTGAAAGAAGTACCGATCATCATGATCACCTCGCGTACCGGTCAGAAACACCGGGAGCGAGCTCTGTCAATTGGCGTGAATGAATACCTGGGTAAACCGTTCCAGGAAAGCGTTCTTCTCGACACAATAGAGAGTCTTGTGGATAAACGCTGATGCCGGGGCAACAAGCAGTCATAGGGCTGGTTTCAGACTGCCCGCTGCAACGTCACATTATGCAGGCCGCCATTGAAGGCTACGGCTTTACTGTGGCGATTAACAGTGACCCGGCACGAATAGACAAGGAGTATCTTGAGCGTTTTGCGTCGGTTCAGACCTGGATTGTCATCCTGGCGGACGAAGACCTATGGTCCGACGCTTTGGATGTCATGATAGAGAGCAGCGAAGCGCCCATCCTATTCGGGTTGGGCGAGGCTCCTGGTAAACACTCTCCGGATTATGCCAAGTGGGAGCGACGTCTCTACAGTAAACTGGTGGAACTGGTCGGTGAACCGGAGACTCTGTCGGAACACGTTGAAACCCTGAATGACCTGGACACTCTGGTCAACAGAAATCCCCAGGCAATCCCCCTACCCCACCATATCCGCCCGGCAACAGCCTCGGATCCGGTGGAAAGGGTGGTCATACTGGGCGCCTCATTGGGCGGCCCCGCTGCAGTGAAAAGCTTTCTGGACTGTTTACCAGTAGGCCTTCCTGTAGCCTATGTCTATGCTCAGCATATCGACCAGAATTCAGCGAATGTCCTGGTCAGGGTGTTGGGACGCCATGCGACGGTGACGTTGACTGAGGCCCGTCAGGGAGGCAAGCTTCATAACGGTGAAGTTGTCATTATGCCGGTGGACCAGGAAGTCACTTTTGATGAAGATGGTGCCATGAGCTTTCAGGAACATGCCTGGCCGGGTCCTTACGGACCTTCCATAGACCAGGTCATGTTAAACGTTGCCAATTTTTATGGTTCCAAAGCCAATGCCATTTTATTCAGTGGCATGGGAAATGACGGAGCCATCGCCGGCCCGCTATTGAAAGCCTACGGCAGCAGAATATGGACACAGACTTCCGACTCTTGTGCCAACAGTTCTATGCCGGATTCAGTCGCTGACACGGGCTGTGTGGAATTTAGAGGGACTCCGGTACAACTGGCGGACAAACTGGTCAAAACGATAGAACTGGAAGAATTGTCCAAACGAAGGCGGGGCATAGGCTAAGCTTAGTGTCAGGCGCAATCCGGGTCTGGATAGTCATCCCACCCGGTAAAGACAAATGAATACCAAACTGCGACCGAGGATATCCAGATGGCGCAAACACCAAATCAAATTTCATGTCTGTTGATTCCTGTAAAGGACAGACAGTTATTGCTACCTAACGCCAGTGTCGCTGAAATTGTGGATTTTCAGCAGCCGGAGAAAACAACCGGCAGCCCTAACTGGTTTATGGGCTATATTCGCTGGCGGGGAATCAGGCTACCGGTCATCTCCTATGATGCGACCAATAACCAGGACATCGTCCCCGAAGCATCACGCTTTGCGCGTATTGCTGTGACCAATACCATCGGTGAGCACCATACCAACCTGCCATTTATCGCCTTCTTAACCGAAGGTTTGCCGCGCCTCATGAAAGTGACCAAAGAGGAAATCACTGAACGTGATGATGTTGCTTTGAGCCTGGCAGATCAGGCAGCCGTCAAAATCAGTGGTGAAGAAGCGTTTATCCCAAAACTGGAAAAGCTTGAAGAACTTGCGGTCAAAGCCGTTTCCAGTTTCTAGCAGGCTGCCGGATATCTTTCCAAAAGGTTGAAAGGGAACAATCGCCCCTTTCAACCCTCATTTCACGCATCAAACTATTTCCAGTCGTTTAATCAATATCTGCTAGATAATGGCGACGCCGCCACCCCTTGAGTTCATCCAACTTTCGTAAACGCTCTGCCATATCGTCCAGCGTTGGAGAGATATCAGCCTTACCTTGTAGCATTTGCGGCAGCTTGGTACTGAACAGACTCCAGAAACGCTTCATTTCAGGGACATCCGGCATTAATTCTCCCCGCTCCGCACTCTCAAAGGTATGCAGAATCAAAGGGTCCTCAGAAAGCTCTTTCATGAGCCGGATATTGGCCACAGCCCCCAGGGGTTTATCTGCATTGACCTGTTTGAGCCCCTCATAAGTGAGCAGGTAATCCTCCAGAAAACGCTGCGCCGCGTCTTTTTCCTGGCTGGCCGCATTGATTGCCGCAGACATCACGCCAACAAAAGGTCTTCCGGGTTTATTTGCCTCCACTGAGGGGATGTCGCCAATACCAAACTCGACGCCAGACTCCCTGATTTCATTCCAGGCCCATGGGCCATTGATAATCATGGCGACTTTACCGTTCTTGAAGCCATCCATCATGGAACCGTAATCGGCTTCTTTTGGAATAACCTCCCGTGCAATTAACCCCCGAAGCGTATCAATGGCACGAGAAGCGCCGCCGTTATCGAACCCCACATCTGTCAGATCATAAATCCCGTTGGCCTTGCCAAAGCTATAGGCGCCGCTTGCCGCAATAATCGGCCAGGTAAAGTAAGTGTTATTGTAGTCCCAGACCAGGGCTTTACGGCCTTGCATGGCTAACTCGCGATCCAGCTGCTCCACGGCCTTGAGAGATTTTGGGGGATCACTGACCAGCGCCTTGTTATAGATCAGACTGACGGCCTCAATTGCGATAGGGAAGCCGTATATTCGGTCACCAACCGTCAATGCCTCCCAGGTAAAGGGAGCCACACTGTTGTGCATTTTTGCTGAAGGGGTAATAGGTTCGAGAAAGCCTTCGTTTATCCAGGGACCAAACCGGTCATGAGCCCAGATGACGATATCGGGTCCCTGGGCGGTAGGAGCCAGCCGGTCAAACTTGGTGGTCAGGCTATCCGGGGTTTCCACTTTTACCGGTATACCTGTATCAGCCTCAAAGCGGCGGCCAACTTCGGCAACCCCTTTAAATCCTTTATCACCGCCAATCCAGAGTAACAGCTCAGGATCACTGGCTGCACTGACTGAAAGAGATATTGCCGACAGAAACGCGCAGGAAATCAGACTGAATTTGAGCGTATTTATCATTGTTTTAGCCTCGTTTCGCTTAGGGATTAATCACCCTCGACGATGAGACTCAGCGCTAACGATTTCCCTGCCGCCAGATACATCCATTAAATTAACCGGCATCGTTGTATTTTCAAGGTCCGCCTCCACCATCCGCGGAGGAGATACGAACGCATTGTTATTTTAGTTAATTGACCGACATTCTAGTCCGATTAATGACATTTTGCAGGCTTTTTACAGGTAACTTTACATAGATCCCGACAATTTGAGACAAAAATCAGAACGTCTTCACTTTTGTCGGGAGAAACCGACACACGCAATATGAGCGTAGCTATGTGCCAGGTGTAGTAAGTTGTCAGGATTCTATAACGCGTTCCATTTGAGTAAGAGTAGCTACGAAACCAAGTTTTTCATATGCAGTAACGGCATTTCTGTTTGTATTTGAAACGTCCAGGCAAACAGAGCGTGCGCCTTTCCGTAAGGCCCACTTTTCAGCCGCAGCCAAAAGCTCTTTAGCCACTCCGGACTTTCGGTACTCTTCCTTTACATAAATCGAGTCTATATAACCCTGGGGGATGTTATAAAACCACTGCAAACAAACCAAGATCGAGCCTATAGGAACATTGTCCTGTAAAGCTGTAAACCCTGCCATATCCTCATTTCCATTTATACCAGCAATACCAGTTCTCATGTCTCGCTCTAAATCACTAGTTATTACCACTCCCGGAAATGATTCTTGAAAAGCGACCTTACCCCCTTCAAGGTAGTAATCTAGATCTCTTCTTATGTCAAAGTCTTGAATATCCATCTCGATATCAATTCTTCCTACGCCTTGTTAATCTGCATTGTTTTAATGTCCACTCTCTTCGTACCTAAAGCTCTTAGCAGGGTCGGCACAGGCCCCATGTCCTGTTTTGTTATACTTTAAATCCAATCAAAGTACCTAACCCACCATGTAGGAAAAGCTGGATTTCCCTTCATAACACCATCATACTTCGTGTGCGCTACTTCCTCTGGAATATAGTGGAATCCATATTCGCTTAGAAGAGCCTGTATTTTGGCTAACGATTCAGAAGAAATTTGGTCAATAAAAGTAATTGTTGCCAAACTACCAAAATTACTGAACCTAACAATTGGAACAACAGTTAAGCCTGATTCAATTTCTTTAGAGTACTCATCGAGGATAATAGCTAATCCAAAACTGGCATCTTGATTATCCATCCAACCCTCGAATCGACACACTACCATCAAAGATTGAATTCCGGCGAACACAGCTCTGGCCCGCTTTTCTACATCGCCCCCATTAAACTCAGATGGGAATTCATAGCAGCCATCTTCATCAGCGCCTTCAAGCAATCGTCTATAATATTCTTTCATTAATCTGAATCGCCACTGGTTCTCTAGAGCTTCTGCGCCCGGCTCCAAAGGCGCGTAGTTTGTTTGTTATACGTCAGCTTGCTCATTTGACCAAAGCCAATATCAGCACCAAAAAGCCCAACCCAACAACTATGACTGCCGCGAATGACGTATCAATACTTTTAATAAGCTCTACAAACTGGATCAGTTTATCAATCATCGTCGCCTACCACTTTAAGTTTTGGCTTTCCTCTTAAATTAGGACGCTCCTTATCTTCTTGCTTCCTATTTTCGCGCTCTGCAATCATATCCTTCGAATACGGTAGCAAAGCTTTAATCAATGGAGTAAGTCTATAGATATTGGTTTTACTGCCGCTCTTACTCTCTCGTCGTTCGATTCTTTCGATGAACTGAGCCTTCTCCATTTCTTGAATGCGTTTCTGGATAGCCCGAGGGGTCACACCTATACAATCTGCCAGTGTCTTCTTAGCGGGAAATGGATGGTTATCCGGCTCCCACCAGTATCGAGCGATCTGCAGGAGAATATTTAAATCCATTGGGGATAGCCCTAAAGAAGCCTGATGAACAAGAAGTGCGTTCGGTATTAACGTCCAACCAGCCTCAATGTTTTCTTTGCCCCATTTTTGCTCGTTGGCTTTAATCGTTGGTTTTTTTGAGGATGCCATGTCAAATACTCTTGGGAAATCTTGAATGCTTCAAGTATCCATCTACGTATGGTGTAAGCCAAGTTTGAGGGGAAGAAAAATAATTCTAGGGGGCTATTAGTAGTATAGGTGTTACGTTCGTTGCGTCTGATTGTCGATTCGTCCTTATTAGGGAGACTTTACTTTCTCCCAGCCGGAAGAACCATGCCCCCTCCCCGGGAGAACCATTTTTCTACCGGATTAAGATGCGTATAACGCCCAACTACTCAGCAATAAGCGTGCATCGGTTTTTGTCCTCGCTTGAGCACCTTGCTATGTATCGTCTTGAGTTAACCACTGAGCTTTAGACAACTTAACAACCTGCTCCGGCTCAATTGTAAAACCAAATTCAATTGAATGGTCGAAACCAACAGCCCCAGTTACTTGATAGCCTGTTTTACCCACTATTGCCATATGCCCTACGCGATCATAAGCATACACCTTAAGGAATAGCTCATCTGGTGACATTGAGCTTAAAACAGCCTCGCCTTTTCGGTATTTGTCAAGCGCCCGAATAGAAGTTGCAAATAAGTCTAGCTCTTGTTTTGCAACCCATACTTGGTTCTTGCAAGTGTAACCGTTACTAGAAACTGCAACACCAATTAGAGCATCACCACAACTTGGGAGACTACTATCTGTCTCTAACTGGACCTCTAGGTCAATATAGTTTGCGCCGTTTAGAATTCTCATATTTTTATGCATATCTCGTATGCGCACTTTTCCGTTTCAATACTTCGAAGATAGCTCCTTCAGCCCACTGATTCCAATGTAAGCCTCCCGAAAGTTCGGGCATCTTATACACGAAATATCATGTGCCCCTATACAATTTCTTGGGGCCTTGTTATCACAATAGATTAGATCCAAGCTATTGAATCACCCTGCTTTTCAGGAGGCCTCCTTCGTCAAACCAAGCCATTCTAGTCAGCCAAATCTCGAAGAGAGAATTAAGTAACAGACCCAGAGAATCCTTGGATGGCCAAACGTTATAATGTAACATCGCAGATCAATGCCGATCCCGAAAAATGATATGACTGACAGCACCGTTTTCACCAAACACGATCATCAGCTTTGCATACAGGAAGCTTTGGATACTGCCAAAGAAATCTGTAAATCCAATGGTCTGAGGCTGACAGACACCCGGCTCAGAGTTCTGGAGCTTATCTGGCAGTCCCATACACCTGTCGGCGCTTATGAAATCCTGGCAAAGTTCAGCGAGGAAGGCCGCAACTCCGCACCACCAACTGTTTATCGGGCACTGGAATTTTTGCAGGAGAATAACCTGGTCCATCGCCTGGCTTCGCTCAACGCGTTTATCGGATGCATTGCTCCGGAACATGGTCATCAGGGCAGTTTTCTGATCTGTAAAAAATGCTCTAAAGCCCAGGAGCTGACTTCGCGAGAACTGGAGAAAGATATCCAAGCCCTGGCCGGAAAGCAGGGATTTACCGTAGACAACATGACCCTAGAAGTCAGCGGTGTTTGTCCCCGCTGTAAGGCGGAAGCGTGATCCAGACACCATTGGTCCGGCTACAGGATGTAACCATCAGCATCAACGAGCAGACGCTTCTGGAGAATATCCAGTTGGATATCAATCCCGGTGAGATTATCACCGTTATCGGCCCCAATGGCGCCGGAAAGTCCACTCTGGCAAAGCTTGTTCTAGGCCTGCTGAAACCAAGCTCGGGAATTCTGATTCACCAACCCAAGCTTCGTATTGGCTACGTGCCTCAGAAGTTTCATGTCGACCCTTCCCTGCCGATGACCGTCAAACGATTTCTGCGCCTTGCCGAGAATGCCTCAAACTGGGAGCAGGCGCTTGCGCGGGTGGATATCACTCATTTGGCAAGTCAGCCGCTATCCACACTCTCCGGTGGGGAAATGCAGCGGGTCCTGTTGGCAAGGGCGATACAAATCCAGCCACAGCTGCTGGTACTGGATGAACCCGCACAGGGTGTAGACGTTACAGGGCAAGCTGAATTTTACCAGCTTATCAGAAGCCTTCGCGATGAACTGAGTTGCGGTACCCTGCTGATTTCCCATGACCTGCATCTGGTGATGGCCGCTACCGATCAGGTGCTTTGCCTGAACCGCCATGTCTGTTGCGCGGGGCACCCGGAAACAGTGTCAAATGATCCGGCATTTATTCACCTGTTCGGAGACCAGGCCGCACGCGCGCTGGCGGTCTACCACCATCACCATGATCATCACCACCACACCGACGGCACCATAGCCGAAGGTAGCGAATGCACCAGGCAAAATCATGCTTGAGATACTTTTACCGGCACTTCTCGGGGGCATTGGCCTCGCCCTGATCACCGGTCCTCTGGGCTGTTTTGTTGTGTGGCGCCGAATGTCCTATTTTGGCGACACCCTGGCGCACTCCGCATTGATGGGGGTTGTTCTTGGATTACTTCTGGAAATAAATATGACGCTTGGCATCGTGGTGGGCTGTGCGCTCATGGCACTGATTCTCGGGTTTATGCAAAACCAGAAGCAGATTGCTACCGACACTTTGCTCGGCATCCTCGCCCACAGTTCACTTTCGTTAGGACTGGTTGTACTCAGTTTTATGCCACGGATTCAGATCGACCTTATGGGATATCTGTTCGGGGATCTGCTGGCTTTGACATTTACCGATGTGGGTTGGATCTATTTGGGTGCCATTGCCGTCATGCTGGTGTTATTCAAGCTCTGGCGCGCGCTTCTCCTGACCACCCTTCATGAAGAACTGGCGGCCGTAGAGGGCATCAATATTCAGCGAACACGTATTGCCCTGATGCTGATGATGTCTCTGGTGATCGCGCTGGCAATGAAAGTCGTTGGCGTTTTACTTGTCACCAGTCTATTGATTATTCCAGCTGCCACGGCAAGATTTTATTCGAATACGCCTGAAAGAATGGCCCTGTCGGCTGCCGCGATCGGCGTTATGGCCGTGCTGGCCGGCCTGTCGTTGTCGTGGTTGCAGGACACGCCTACCGGGCCCTCTGTTGTCGTTTCCGCTTTTATCATGTTCCTGGCTTCTTTTTCATATCGACAATGGCGCCAGCCAGCTCATTAAAGACGTTACCTTGACCACAAAAAAGCCAGACCAGGTTAGTAATATCCTGATGAACGACCTATAGTTTGAGGTCATATGACATTGATTCGAAAACAACTATAAGTCGCCCAGTGAACGCACATCAGACTTCAAAGACCTACAGCTCTGGCAGGTATCAAGCCGGCTTCATCGCCTCCTGGGCCGCTTTGGCAGTTTTAATCGTGGGGTTGATGCTGACGGGCTCTGCCACCTATCTGATCACTCAACACTACCAGAACACTGCCTACAGCGCCTTTATACAGGAAGCGGGCTTTCTGCATAGACAGCTGGAAAAGACACTGGAGTCTTCTCGATTTCACGCGCAGCTGGCTGCTGAGTTTACCCTGAACCAGCCCGCATCTATGGATTTGCTCATGGAGAGGGCCAGGGAAATCAAAAGCATAGAACTCATACAGACTTCGCCTCTCGGGCCTGTGGCAATATCACTCCCACAAACTCTGGCAAACCTGGAACCTCAATCCAGCTACCTCAAGGAAGAGCTGTCCCAGGACAGATTGTTAGGTGTATTAACTGAGCATTCTCCTCAAATGCTGTCGCCCCACTACAATAAGCAGGCTCTTAAGGCCGGGCAGGCTGAAACCGTTTATCTGATCCCCAAAGGCGAAAATGTCTTATCCATTGGCATCGATCTGGGAATATTGCTGCAGGAAGTTAGGGAGCAGGCCAGGATACAGGGAGTGTCGGTAAACCTTTATGATCTTGAGCGTTTTTCCAGCGATCCCTTTTTAACACTCAATCCTGAACCCGTGAGTCAGAACAACCCGCTGGCGGATGATCGTCGATGGCAATACCAGAACACTTTTGCATTGCCAGACGCCGACTGGATGCTGAGAATGACGCCAACTATCAAGTTTCAGCGCAGATTTGACAGTCAAATGGCGCTGATTGTCTTTGCTTCCGGTACGCTGATAAGTCTTTTGCTGGCTCTACTGAGTAGCTTGCTGATACAGAGGCAATCCCACGAGGCCTCCCGCCGACAGCGCCAGGCAAATTACTAGCGAACACCCGACGTCTTAACCGCCAACCACCTGAATAATGCCAGATTTAGGCGTGGCTTCTGTTATCCGGCCTATTTTGGATTTCTGAATTGCGCCGGACTCTCACCTGTCCAGCGTTTAAAAGCCCGGCTGAATGCGCTGAGCTCTGAAAATCCGAGTAGAAAAGCGATTTCGCTGAGGGAGTATTTTTTCTTTTGCAGGTAGTCGAGCGCTTTTTCCTTGCGTACTTGTTCCACCAGTTCCTGAAAAGAATTATTTTCCTGCTTCAGCTTTCTGTAGAGGGTATGCCTGGACATATTCAGCTTCTCAGCCACATTGCCGGCATCAATATCTCCGCGGGATAAACGCTTGGCGACAATTCCCTTTACCTTATGACTGATGGACCGCCGCAAAGACATTTTCTGCAGCAATGCCTCGACCTGACGAGTTAACGCCTGATGCAGATAGGGATTGCGGTGAGGTAATTCGAATTCAAGAAAATCCGCATGGAATGCCATAAAGCAGTAGGGTTGATCAAACTTGACGCTGCACTGAAAAATACGCTCATACTCCGGCTGATAGTCCGGCGCTGAATGAGAAAAGCCCACCCTGGTGAGGTATATCTTTTCGCTGACATATTTCCTGGCCCTTGTCACCGCCAGTGCCAGCAACCGCTCCATATTGGACGGATGATACAGTGACTCATCACAGTAATATTCAATAACCGCTTCTTCACCGTCGACTCTTACTTTGGTGAGAACTCCCTCATTCACCAGGGCCGAGAGTCGCTCATATTGTTGCAGAGCCTGCCCCAGTGTTCGGTTATTGAAAACAATGTGGCCGATCACCCCCATACGACTGGAATCGACACACTCTCCCACATGCAGTCCAACTGCCGGATCTTGCAATTGCTGGCGTGCGGCATTCCAGAGATGATTAAAAGATTCCAGGCTGATCCGGGTATCCTGTTCGTCAAGTAATGCCGGATCAATATCTTCTGAGCGCAGCATAGGCTCTACCTGAACTTTGCGTTCAGACAGCCAATGACACAAGGCTTTGACAGAAGAACCGGAGACTGTTGGTTGATCCATATATTCGGGCTCGATTTACTGCAGGGAACACCAGGAATGACCTGGCACCCGGGCTATTGTTATAGGAACAACATTAGTGAACCTTTAAAAAACGGCCTGCGTGACCATTGCAATGCCATAAGTTGACTCTGTCGGTCTCGCCAACTTTTTTATTGAGGTTCCTTAGATTTCTTATATTTATCGGCTTTACCGCCTTCCCTACTGGAAGCAAAAACTCTATCTGTTTAACTATAGCTTGCTGTATCAAACAGGGTAAGTCACCCATTATTCACCTTAATGACAGAATGTCTCAAATATTTCCCTAACCCCTCCCATATGGACTAGACCACCCCAGTTGTTGACCAAAGATTGCAACAGATTGTCAAAACGTTAACACAGGGGGTCAAGCTTGATTCGTTCACCGGGTCTAGAATTTAAATCGTAAGCAGTGACCTTCTACTGTTTAGGCTTTCCAAGGTCCCTGATTAATTTCAGACCTTTTGTTTAATGGGAGCAAATCACATGATGTACGATGACGAATGGAAAGTTTGTGTTCCACACGATGACCAGGAACAAGCCAATCTTCTTGCGTTGAGCGAGTACCTGGACAACATCTACTATTGTTGACGAGATCCCTTAATACTCCAGCCTGATGAAAGTGCACATTACCGCGTTTTTTAACGCGGTTTTTTTATTTTCGGGCCTCACTTTTTCTTCAGACAACCTTCCTACTTAATTAAATCGCCTTAATTCCTGATGTTCTTTCTTGCCATCGGCAACTTACATGGCAAACTTAATCGCTCGATATTCCAGCTGATTTAAGGAGAAGCGACATGCTGATCAGGATAGTATTACTGATGCTCGTCACCACATTTGCACAGGCTGACGAAGTCCACTACAACCGCATTAATCTCAGCGCTAACGCCAAAGGTGAGCTGGCTAACGACACCTTGATGGTCGATCTTTATGCCCATGCGCAGGAAAAGGACTCTGAGACCGCTTCCCGTCAGGTAAACGAGGCAATGGAGTGGGCACTAAAAAAGGCGAAGAGAGTTGAGGGGATAAAAGTACAAACGCTCGGGTACCGGACAAACCCTGTTTATCGCGACCAAAGAATTGTCGCCTGGAAAGTTGAACAGCAGGTTCAGCTGGAGAGCAAAAATATCGAAGCACTGGCCAGTCTGACCGGCGAACTGCAAGAAAGATTGTCAGTAAATTCAATGAACTACGATGCTTCAGATGATCTGCGTAACGAAAAAGAAAATGAGCTGATTGTCGAAGCTCTGGCATCATTTAACAAACGAGCGGACATTATTTCCCAGACGCTGAAAGCTGATGCTTACAAGATTACCAACATCAATATTTCCACAGACCAGGCAGGCTACTATCCACGCATGGAAATGGCCCGTGGCGCCATGATGTCCATGCAAGCGGCTCCTGCAGCTGTCGAAGCGGGAACCCAGACAGTCACTGTGACCGTCAGTGGCGAAGTAGAGCTTCAGAAGTAGATTTTTAAATCAGATTAGGTCGAAGTGGCTATTTCGGATTTTCACGAAATACCTCTTCGACCTCCTCACATCGCTGCAACCCTGACGAAATTCATCAGTTGAACCGGGTTACAGTCCGAAGTGACCTTTCGCAAGGTTCAAAAATTCTGCACGAGTTGCCATATCGTTGCGCATACTTCCCAGCATCACTGACGACACCATGGAAGAATTTTGCTTTTCCACTCCCCGCATCATCATGCACATATGACGGGCTTCAACAATGACGCCGACACCACGTGCATTCGTGACTGACTGCACAGCTTCAGCAATCTGCTTGGTCAGGTTTTCCTGAATCTGCATCCGTCGGGCATACATATCTACAATCCGGGCAAACTTGGAAAGCCCCAATACCTTGCCACGAGGCAAATAGGCTATATGACACCGTCCGATAAAGGGCAACATGTGATGCTCACACATCGAATACAACTCTATATCCTTCACCATCACCATTTCGTCAGTGTCAGACTCAAACACTGCCCCGTTGACGATGGTTTCCAGATCCTGGTCATAACCTTTGCACAGAAACTGCATGGCTTTGGCAGCGCGCATTGGTGTATCGACCAACCCTTCCCGGTTGGCATCTTCACCCAGACCTTCAATAATCGCCCGGTAATGTTCGGCCAATTTATCTAACATCGATTATCCTCAACTAACGAATATGGCGACCGCCATCCAATTTAATTTCACGCCCGGTCATATAGGCATTGTCCATTATGAAGCACAAGGCCTGATAGACCACATCCGGGCCAGGCTCCACACCCATCACTGACTTTTTCAGGGTCTTTTGACGGTACTCTTCCGAGTCGCCCTCATTGAACATCAACAATGAAGGGGCAATGGTATTCACTTTAATCTCCGGGGAAAAGCGTTTGGCGAAAGATCGGGTCATATTTGCCAGACCTGCTTTCGATGCAGCATAGGCAATATGGTTGTCACTACCTTTTTCCACTACGTAGTCTGTAATGTGAATAATGTCTGCCAACGGTGAACGTCCTTTCAGCAGCAGATTCTGGCATCGCATATTCAGTAAATAAGGTGCCATCATGTGGAGTTGCATCATATCCTGCATAACAGCAGCATATTCAGTATCTGACTCTTTATCCCGTATCCATGCAGAAGCATTATGAACCAGGGCTCTCAGTGGTCCAACTTCATCATGTATCTGACGCGCGAGCATTTCGACTGATTCAGCCTGGGACAAGTCAGCCTTGAGACAAATCACTCCCTGCTCTCGCAGTTCGCCTATTACCGGACGTTCGGTATGATAAGTCATGGCCAATCGCTCGCCTCTCTCCAGCAAACGACGCAGACAATGGAGCCCAACCCTTTGACCGGCCCCTGTGATGAGTATTCTTCCCTCCCGGGTCCATAGTTCCTTCGTATTATCTTCCACCATATTCCCTACTACTTATCTTTTACCACATAGTAACTGATTTACCACAAGACGGCTGTTTTACGATATTGCTGCCGATTCAGACCTGAACAGAATGCGTTATCTGATTACGCATTCTGTTCAGGCTTTAGCCAATCGACAGCCACAGAGAGACGGTCATCCAGTTGAAGACTTTCCACCAAAAAGGACCATCCCGCCTCGATAGTCTGATCCACCTTCCAAGGTGGATTCATGATGAGCATTCCGCTTCCTACCATGCCTTTGGCAACATTCTTCTTCCGGATTTCGCTGCGCAGCACGTTATGCACCGAACTCTTCCGAACACCTTCCAGAAGTACGTTATGACGTGCTTCAGCCAATACGGGATACCAAATTGCCACGCAGGCACCCGCCCAGCGCTTTCTCAATTTTTCCAGATAGGCCGGTATTCGTTGGTAATCCTGCTTTAACTCGTAACTGGGGTCAATCAGAACCAAACCCCGTTTTTCGGGAGGTGGCACCATACCCAATACACCTTCGAAGCCATCGCGAAAATGAAGATGGATATTGCTGCAATGCCGATAGTGCTTTTTCAGCCACTCAAATTCCTGAGGATGAAGCTCACAAAGCACCGCCCGATCATTGGGCCTCATCAGTTTTTTGACGACTTCCGGTGAACCGGGATACTCTTGCCCTCCGATGCCATCCGAAACACCAAGTAGCTGTATGAAAGATTGCAGGCTTTCCGGCGCCTTTCCAGCGTGCTTCCAAATCTGGCCAACTCCCTCACGCCATTCAGCGGTTTTATTGGCTATATCGGAATCCAGAGGATACTTACCCCGTCCGGAATGTGTATCCAGATAACACCAGGGTTTATCCTTACGGCTCAAAGCTTCTATCAGCAACACCAGCAACCAGTGTTTGTGGATATCAGCAAAATTCCCTGCATGATAGGCGTGCTGGTAACTCAGCATAAATCTGTTTTCCCGTTGCGAATAATAATGCGGTCAGGACTCATAAAGTGCGACATTGTAGGGCCTGCCCGACCGGATCACCAGTTTACCAAGCCTGTAGCCACACCAACGAGCTTGAAATAACGGAGAAAGCCAATATATCTGATTCAAAGCAACTTTCTTGTTGGTACTGACGCTATAGTTAACTAGCTGGCTGTTGAAAAACTACCTGCTCGACCGAACACAATGACAGATGGCGTCCACACTTTAGAGGGCCAAGATCAAATGGAGTATAAAGATTACTACAAGATCCTGGGCGTAAAGGAGTCTGCCAGCGCCGAGGAGATAAAAAAGTCCTACCGTAAGCTTGCACGTAAATACCATCCGGATGTCAGCAAGGAAGCAGACGCTGAAGCCAGTTTCAAAGAACTGGGCGAGGCCTATGAGGTCCTCAAAGACCCCGAGAAACGTGCTGAATATGATCAGCTAAGAAAAATGGGGGCGTTTAGTGGTGACGGTCACTTCCAGCCACCACCGGGTTGGGAGTCAGCTTCACACTTTTCTGGTGGCGGCTTCACCGATGCCGATCCACAGCATTTCAGTGATTTCTTCGAAGCGATTTTCGGGCGTAGCGGTACCGCCCACCGGCAGTATGGTCGCGGAGGACGTCAGTATGGCTTCCAGATGCGGGGAGATGATATTCATCATAAACTGCCGCTGTTTCTGGAAGAAGTATACTCTGGGGTCAGCAAGCAGATCACCGTGAATATCCCAGAAGTGGACGAACGGGGAATGCTTGCCCACAAACGGAAGACACTCAATGTCAAAATCCCTGCCGGCATGGCACCCGGTCAGCATATTCGCCTGCGGGGACAGGGAGCACCTGGCGTCGGAGGTGCTGATAGTGGAGATCTGTTCCTGGAAATTGAGCTAGCGCCGCACCCCGTATTCAGCGTTCAAGGTAATGACATTCTGATCAACTTGCCCATCACCCCCTGGGAAGCAGCACTGGGCACACAGGTTGTGGTCCCCACGCTGTCGGGCAAAGTCAATGTCAAAATCCCTAAAGGTGCCACTCAAGGGCAAAAACTCCGACTTAAAGGCAGAGGCCTTAAAGGGGGTAAGCAGGGAGACCAGATTGTCATTCTCCAGATTTCAGTTCCTTCGCAGCACTCAAAAGAAGCGGAAGAGCTGTATGCCAAGCTGGCAGAACAGGAAAAAAGCTACAACCCAAGAAACAAGATGGGAGTCTGAGCCATGGCGAGGGAAATCACGATCGACATCACTTACTCTTTTACCCTTGGCGAACTCAGCGAACGAGCCGGTGTCAGCCCGGAGTTTATCCTTGAACTTGTTGACCTGGGCGTGCTGGAACCATCGGTAAAGCCGACAAAAAGTAAGCCCATGCAATTTGAGGCCAGATCCCTGACGCGTCTGCAATGCGCCAGGCGACTGCACAGGGATCTGGATGTCAATCTCCCCGGAGTTGCGATGTGCCTGGACCTTCTGGAAGAAGTGAAACAACTCCGAAGTGAGGTAGAGACTCTGCACCAATTGATGGGCTTCAACCAGGATAAGCCATCCTCCTAACCTCCTCCCCAAACACCCAGATAGTTTTATGACGAAAACTGCTAGGCTTCGGGTGTTGTTTTTTGTACAATCGCGCGCTTTTTGACGAGACAACTCGTCTCTTTTTGTCCTCCCCGAGTGAAATAAACACGGTTGTATTAAGGTTGATTCAATGAAGAAGTATCTTTCCCTGGCCGCTCTGGCCCTCGTTCTCACGCCATATGCAAACGCTGACGAGAGCAGCGACTCACAAAGCCCTAAGGCCTTCGCGCCTCACGTTTATGTCGAAGCAACCGCTGGTTCAGCGACAGCACTTGATGGTTGTGACGGCGTCAGTGATGACATTTGTGATGATCAGGATACCGGCCTTCGCCTGGCTTTCGGCTACCAGTTGAATCAACAAGGCTTTCTGGAAGTAGGGTTTATCAACTTCGGTGAGGTGAACTACGACTTTTCTGACTATGTTGATGCGAAGGCTGAAGTCACGGCCCTCTATGGCATGGGCGGTATCATGCTGCCAACTCAATATGCCGAATTCTACGGCAAAGGTGGATTTGCACTGACTCGAGTTGATATCAGCGCAGAAAGCCCATTCAGAAAAGTCAGCAACAGTGGTACCGGATTGGCTGCTATCGGTAGTGTCGGAGTCCACGTCCCATTGACCGACAACTTTGGCCTGGTTGGTCAGATGGACTATGTTGTGGATGCCGGTGACGAAGACGAAACAGGAACCTCTGATATGTTTTTCATCAGCGCCGGAGCAAAACTGAGCTTCTGATCGAAAATCCCAAGCCACTCTCCCGCACGGCGGGAGGGTGGTTAGATGTTCTTCTCTTAACAACGCTCTTCCCTCCACCGCCTTTCACGTTCAACAGTTCCATATTCTGAATTAGCTGTTAATCTGTAAGCGTCCGGCTATCACAGGTTGACCGGACCGCTCCAGTTGTGAGGCAGTAATTCAGCAATGGCACTGTTCTTCTGCGTCGGCAGACGCGCCAGTACATCTTTCAGATAAGCATAGGGATCATGTCCGTTCAGTTTGGCCGATTGGATCAGACTCATTACTGCCGCTGCCCGCTGACCACTGCGCAGCGATCCGGCAAACAACCAGTTGGAACGACCCAGCGCCCAAGGCCGGATCTGGTTTTCCACCCAATTATTGTCGATGGGCACGGCGCCATCCTCCAGGTAGCGTGTCAGT
>NZ_AQXX01000105.1 GCF_000376785.1 Hahella ganghwensis DSM 17046 | reverse complement strand
CCCTGAGCACGGACAGCCAGACACGGGTGACCCGCTATCAGTACGATGCCCGGGGCCAGACCATTCGCCAATCCCAGCGTCTGATGGTGGGCAATACCGAAACCTGGATCACGGAGACCTATGCTTATGACCACCAGGGTAACCGGATTGCGGTGACCGATGCCCGGGGCAACACCACGACCTTTGCCTATGATGACAACAACCGCCTGATCACCAAACTAACCCCCAGAGACTCGGTGGATGATGGTCAGGTGGCGGCTGCAGACCGTCAAGGCTATGTGATCCGCTACCGCTATGACAGCTTCGATAACCTGCTGAGCGAAACCCATTACACTACGGCGGTCTCTGTCTATGAGAAAACCGCGGCGGACTATGTCAGCAGTGGCGTCACCCTGAACAACGATGCCCAGGGCGGAGATCGCACCACCCGTTACGAATACGATGCGCTGAACCGTCAGGTACGCATTCATGTGCCGGAGGTGAACGGCCAGACCCTGGTGACCCGCAAGGACTACGATCGCTTCGGCAACGTGGTGCAACTGGTCAGCGGGGAAGGGCTGAGCAATGCCCAGATCAGCACGTTCGAGTTCGACGAACTGAACCGGGTGGTTCTGGAAACCAAGGCGGCCGGGACCGCCGAGGCCAGCACCACCGGCTATGAATACAACGGCTTTGGTCAGATCACCCGGGTGATTGATCCCCGTTATTACGAGCTGACCACGAACCTGTCGGAGTGGACCCAAGGCGAATTAAGCCGCCTGAAGAACCTGGCGCAGAAATACCTGGCCGACGACAGCAGCCTGTGGGCAAGTCAGCAGGCGAGCTGGCTGTCCAAATATGCCACCACGCTGAGCTTTTTGAATCCGGACTACCTGCCCAGCGGCTCCCATGTGGAAGTGTTGAAGGATATCTTCAGCCACACCCAGGATTTTGATCGCCGTGGCCTCAAGATCAGCGAGACTGATAGCGAAGGCTACACTACATCGAGTGACTACGATGCGTTCGGTAACCTGATTCAGTCGACGGATGCCGAAGGCCATACCGGCCACTTCTTCTACGATGCCCTCAATCGCCTGACTCTGCAGGTGGATCCGGCTGGCTATGTGCAGGGTTATGCCTACAATGCCAGTGGCCAGGTGGTGTCGAAAACCGCCTGGAATACCCCGATCAGCACCAATCTGAGCGGCAAGACCCTGGCCCAGGTGCAAAGCCTGCTGGTCAGTGATGCCAGCCATGACCGTCAAACGGCCAGCGTGTTCGACACCCTGGGCCGGGTGGTGGAGGAACAGGCCCGGAAAACCAGCAGCATCGTGGTCAGTGATCAGTATACCTATGATGCGGCCGGTAACCGCTTGAGCTGGACCAACCGGGAAAACCAGGTGACCCAGTACCAGTACGATGCCCTGGGCCGTCGCACGGCGACCATTCAGCCGAGCACCACGGTGGTGTTCAATTCAGACATCAACAACACGGCCGAACGGCAACTGGCCGAACAGGTGCGCTACGATGCCTTTGGCAACAAAGTGGCGGTTACCGAGGGCAGCTACTGGGATGCCGCCAGCCAGAGCTTCAAGACCATCACGGGGCAAACCCGGACAACGCTGTTCCAGCACGACAAACTGAACCGGGAAGTGGCAGTATGGTCCGCCGTGACCAGCATGGACTACTACAGCAGCACCGGCAGCTTGAGAAGCTACAGCAATGTGCGTCAGGTGACCTCGCGGGAGTTTGACCTGTTCGGCAACCGTCTGGTGGAAGTGGTCAGAGCTTATGAGGTCGATGAGAATGGTACCCCGACCACGGCGCTGGAACCGAAACAGAAACTGCTCTTCAGCTACGATGCCCTGAACCGATTAACGGTTCAGGTGAATACCACCGGTGGAGTGACCACCTATGCCTATGACGATCAGGGCAACCGTATCCTGGAACGTCAGTACGGAGAAGAACTCGCCAGCGTCAGCACCAATTTGTTGGCCGACTTCTTAAGTCAGGAGACCGACGACTATCGGGAATTGACCTCGGTCTATGACCTGAATAACCGGGTGGTGGAAACCCGCACCCGCTCTGAGACCCATTTTGATCTGGCCCTCAAGGCAGAAGATATCGCCGCCCTGGCCCAGGGTGGCAGTGCTGGTGGTCTGTATGATGACGGCTACAGTAGCGGTGCCATCCGGACCTTCAACCTGTATGACCGGAATGGCCAATTGGTTGCCCAGACCGATGGCCGTGGCAATACCACCCGTTACGTCTACGACTCAAGGGGCGAGAAAACCGCTCAGCTGGAGGCCGGGGTCATCCATTATGACAAAGACTCGGCGGGTTCGTTAAATGTCAGTCGCCATCATGCGCTCACCACCTGGAAGGTGAATGGTTTTGGGCAGATCACCGAAGAATACCGTTATGCCTATGAGGCGAAAGATCCGGCGATGTACGCCACTTTGGATGAACTGAAGGCGAATATTGCAACCCAGCGCTCGGCGGCAGAAACTCAAGCAGCAGCACTGGCGGGTCAGGACCTGGCCGATCTGGCCAACGAAGATGTCCTGGCCAGCCAGGTACAGGCGGATCGTCGCAGTGTGGCGGATTATGATCAACTGGGTCGTAAGATTCGGGATATCGTCTACAACGTGACAGACTACAGCCTGAGTGGTAATGCCCCGGTGAAGACCGGTGCGTCCACCCGGACCACCGAATACACCTATGATGACCTGGATCGCCTGCGCACCACCATTGCCCCGGGGGATGGCGGAGTAATGGGGCGTACTACCGAAATCCGCTATGACGAACTGGGCCGGGCCTCCATGGAGCTGGGTCAGCACCACTCGCCACGGCTCGGTGGATGCCGAAGACCAGACCCAGAAAGTGGTGTACAACCTGCTGGGCTATGTGCAGTCCGAAGAAGATGCCACCGGTGCGGTGACCCACTACAAGACCGACATCTTCGGTAACAGCGTACAGAAACAGTGGACCCAGACCCAGGCGGACAACAGTACCAAATCCTATCACTACCAGTACTGGTATGACGCCCAGAACCGGGAAGTCAAACATGTGGATACCACGGGGCTGAGCCACGAAACCCGTTATAACGGTTATGGGGATATCGAGGCCAAAGGGGTCAATGGCCAGTACCAGGAACAGTACAAATACGACAAGGTCGGTCGCCTGTTCAGCACCAACAAGGAAACCGGAGCTCCACAGCTGTATTTGTATGACCGGAACGGCAATGCCACGGCGGAATTTATTCTGGTGGATGACAACCTGACCAACGAAGCGGGTGACCTGCTGAACCTGGCGGAGATCGATACCCCCGCGCAACTGCAGGCCCTGTCAGTACTGCAGACCCAGATGATGGTGAGTGTGTTTGATGAACGTAATCGCCTGACGGATACTTTTGAAGCGCCGCACGAATATCAGGAGCTGACAACACAACTGCATGAGGATCTCGTCGACAGTGGTTGGACGTCTGGCATTAATCCTGACGATTGGCAGTTAAGCACGGCTGATGTAGGAGGCATGACCTTCAATGAATTAGGTCAGCCCATATTTACTGACTCCGATAATATCCAATTCAAGAATGAAAAAACATCTGATGTCACTGTTGATCTGCCAACATATTACTCTAGTCTCCCGGGGGCTGATCCAGCAGTAATAGCTCAGGTTGGTGTAGGCTCTAATTTATCAGATGTTAAAGGTGGCATAGACAAAGATATGGAGTTGTCTAATGCATTAGTAATTGTTGGATCGTCTTACGAAAATATAAATCTGACTTCATACAACTATAGTTATGATTCTGCTTGGAAGAGAGAGGCTATTGTAGACAATGGTCTCGATGAAAATGGCAATCATACATTTACTAAAACAATTGTAATGGTTTGGAAATTTACTGAGGCTGACAGTAATGATGTAACGCATAACTATATCTATCGGGATATAGAAACACAACGTTATCTTTTTGACGAAACTTTTAATGTAAGTGAAGAAGAGCTAACTGAAGCTGTATTTGATTCTAATGACGGAAACTATGTAGTAAATTTGACTTTGAACCGAGGTGGGGAGTTTTTGGTTACTGGACATCGCGATATAAGTCACAAAATGGCCAGGGCATATTTTCAGAATAGGACAACTACGAATTATATAAAAGAATATGAAAAAGGAAGTGTGAAAGCTTTCGGAAAAGGCTCAACATCGGTCAATGTTAATATCGATAGATGGGGAACAAACTACCTGTACGGTCAAGCCACGGAGATTTCTTTTACTGCGAATTACAAAGTTAATCCTCCCAGTCAATTAATAAACTTGGGTGTTAAGTTGTATGCTTCGCTGTGGGTGGGAAGTACTAAGGCTAGCGGGAGTTCTCTGATTTCTTCAGTAAATGGAACTACATTAACCCACAGTAAGTCGCATTTAAAGGCATCAAGTACATATACCCATACTATAAAAATTCATGCGCCTGATTTGGGGAATCGGCTGTTATTCCAGAAAAGCTATACTATTGGAGGGGCTACTTCTGACATAGCAACCACTATCAGTGGCACAAATACGACGGGTTATATAAGAATAAGTGAGCCCAATGATTCAGGGAGTGCGACTGTATCCGCTAAGTTAAACGGTACTATTGTTAACGGCATAAATCCTAGTGCAAACAGTAAACTTATTTATATTCCTGTAGCCACTACTGGCAACTATGCCTTGGAGTATGTTACCAAGAACGGGAGCACAGTATTAAATGAGGCGAAGGCTGATGTTAGCATAGCTAACTCGTCAGGATCTGCGGGTAACTATAAATATAAGATCCAAAAACAGGTAATTACACACAAGCAGGGATTCGCAGGTCTAAATAATACAGCTGTCATTGAGGATAACCTGGAAAACTGGACACTGGAAAATAATCAACAGAGGACTGTTGCTCAAAATTATCGCGCCAGTTGGATTCTGGGGGATCACAGCAGTTACCAGATCCACAAACGTCAGCGATATAACGCCTTTGGTGAGGTGATTGCGGAAGTCGATGGCAATGGTAACCAGACCAATTCCTTCTACGACGCCCAGGGGCGTTTAACCCACAAAATCGACCCAAAAGTGGAAGTGGCCCAGGATCATGTCGCCAATGGCGAACTGAAAACCCTGGAAGCACACCCGGTCACCCGTTATTACTACAATGCCCAGGGTCAGATGGTCGCGACCGACGATGCCAACAGCTACCTGAATGCCAGAGATGAAGGCTATTCCGTGGAGCAGGACCAAGGCGCATACTACCGCACCCAAAGCTTCAGCGGTGGCAGAGTGATCTCTGAGCGGGATGCTGCCGGTGGCAGCAAAACATATCAATACGACGCGTTAGAGAATCGCCGGGTGATGATCGATGAACTCGGTCAGTACCATCAGTACAACTTCGATAAGGCAAACCGGTTAACGGAAACCCGGAATTTTGCGTCCCTGTCGTCCTACAGCACGGGTACCCGGTCGGCGGCCTATTCCTTCGATGCCTATGGCTATGATGAGCAAGGCAACAGGATCACCCATACCAATGCCCTGAGCTATGTGGAGAAATACCGCTACGACGGTGAAGGCCGCGTCATACAGCACACCAGTTTTGATGACGGTAATGTCAATAACAATGCCGCACGCTGGGAAGCTCGTGAGACGAGTTATTACTATGGCTACGATGCGACCATCGGCAATGGGCTGGGCGGTTTTACCAAAGAAACGGTCAACGGTCTGAACTCTGAGAGTGATGCCAACTTCAAGGCGGCCCACACCCTGTTGGATAAAGTGGATTACTTCGGCCGGATTCGTGAACACCGGGACTTGGGCGGTCACCTGTTTACCTACAATTACAATCAGGCGGGGTGGCTATCCTCACAAACCGGAAGCACAAATACTTATTACGACTCTAACGTGATTGAAGATTCCACAGGAATTCAGAGCAATTTGCGAACTCGTAGAGATCAGAATATTCGCTACGAATATTACGCTAACGGCCGCCTCCGGCGTGTGCATGATGATGGAGTTAATAGCTATGCAGATTTTAGGTATGACGCCAATGGAAATGTAATAAGTGAAACTTATCTAGATAACGGCTTTAGTAGCATTGATGATACCTCAGTTCCTGATACTGGAGTCCCCTATCAAAGTGTCAATGCAACGTATGATGCGTTAGGGCGAGTGAAGACCATTGTCGATTCCTTGGGGCGGGTCGAATCCATCGAAGACTCTGGTCAGTACAATTTGGAATACTTCTACGATGCGGTAGGTAACCGGCGCAGAGTGAAAACCGTCTACGATAACTATATCGTGTCCGAGAATAGTGTGGGCGCGAATATACAGACTCAGGATTTCTATTATCTCTACGATAAAGAAAACCGCTTTACGGTGACCATGGGGGCTCTCAACAGCAGTGGTGAGATTCGGGCCGGCAATACCGGTTACCAGTTGACCTATGATGCCATGGGGCGTCGAACCAGCAGCTACAGCGCCCTGAAGAACAGTGATGGACGGCCAGTTGTGGTCAATGAGAAGTATGTCTATGATGACAACAGCCGGGTGGAGTCCGTCTGGCTCCACGATGCGGAGTACGAGAACAAATCCGGTACAGGTATCCGTTACAACGGCAGTGTGGATATGGGGAATGGCTTCCGTCAGATTGCCTACCGCGACAATGATGCACTCGGACGTACAGTCAATCACTATCAGTATATTCATTATACCGATGACAATGAGGTGATTCATCAGTAGACCTGGAGTCGTAATGAGTATGACTACAACGCCGATAATCGAGTGGTCCATGATTATACTCGCTCGAAAAAAGGCGACGACAAAACCCGGACACTGACCTACACCTACCTGAATGACGGCTCGACGGTGAAGAGCACCTTCTATAAGGGGGCAGGAGAAGAACTGGATGTACAAACCAATTACTTCTATAACGCCCGGGACCGCTTTGACAGCTATAAGGAAAGCCGCGTAGAAATCGATGCCATAGGAGACAACGTCGGTAAAGGGACTTCTTATTATGCCTACAACGCCAACGGCCATAATCTCTTTGTGTTTGACCATGTTGAGGACAGGTCTCTGACTTACATTAATAACCATCGCGGCCAGATTATCCAACGGGATGAGATCGACTGGGAAGCGCGAGGTGAAGAGAAACCTATCCGGCGTAAGTTCTTCTATCTTGACGGGATTGTACGTGGTGATATTGGTAACGATGATGTTGCCTCCCGGACAGACTATGTCCAGCATCTGGCCAATACAGGCGATAAAAACCAAGTAATAGGGCAGCAAACTCGGTATTGGAGAGGTGGTAATGGCGATAAGCCACGGATACACAGCTATGAAGTTGATGTCAAAGAAAGGATCGGCTACTCCAATATGAAGCGGGTCGTACCGGTGACTTCGGCGGACTTCGATCAGAACTTTCAGCCCATTAACCCCGAGTACCCTGGCAAAGCTTCTAGCTATTACACCACCGCAGAGGGAGACACCCTCCAGGCAATTGCCGCCAGCCAGTGGGGAGACAGCAGCCTGTGGTACTTACTGGCCGATGCGAATGGATTCTCCGGTGCCGAGACGCTGACAGCCGGCTTGAATCTGGTGATCCCGAATGTGGTGACCAACGTTCACAACAATGCGGGGACTTTCCGGCCCTATGATCCGGGGCTGGCGATTGGGGATACCACGCCGACATTGCCAGAGCCCCCTCCACCGCCTAAAGGTGGTAAGTGTGGTGGGGCTGGGATTATAGTGACCATCATTGCTGTTGCGGTGACAGCGATTGTTGCGCCATATGCAGCTACTGCCATCGGCAATGCAATGACTGCCTTGGGGACCGCAGGGACCACAGCGGGAGGATTCGGTCTTGGGGCTATGGCCACTTCCACAACGGTGCTGTCTGCAGCGGGGAGCACTTTTGCGACCGCCGCAGGCTATGCGGCAGGTGCAATGGTCGGTAGTGCCGTGTCGCAAGTGGCAGCGAAGGGAATGGGAATACAAGATCACTTCTCGCTGAGAAACGTTGTGCGGAGTGGGATCACAGCGGGTGCGACAGCCGGTTTCGGCACCTACGCCCTAATTAATAACTTACCTCAGTTAGCCACCAATATTGGAAGTGCGGCGGTAGCTGCCGGAGCTAACTATGCTGCTGGCAGTATCACTGACACGGCGAAAACGTTCCGTTGGCGGGATGTGGCTACTTCCTTCTTGACCAGCACAGCATATTCAGGACTTGGTTCGAATACCGGTAATACATTGGTAGATAAGGGAATCGGGGGCGCCGCTAATTCCTACGTCTCTTCTTTAGCGGGAAGCTCGAAGATAGCACATGAATCTATTCATGGGTTGCTAGCAGGGACTGTTAGTGAAGGCGTACGAACGGCTGTCTTTGATAGTAAAGATTATCGCCCGGACTACGTTGGCATGATGGCGGGTGTGCTGGGGAATACGATTGGATCGCTGGCCTTGGCGGGGATTGCTGGGGGGAGAAAGACTTCACAAAGCTTAGAACAGGATTCAGTTATTGGACATTCGATGAGGCAATCTACAGGTCTATCAGATGAGGCATATGAAAGATTTGAGATGTATGCTTCATCGATTGGTAAGACGCTTTCCTCTTATGAAAAGAATGTCGAAGAACTTGGTTTCTTTGGCGAATTATGGAATATGGCTGTTGGATTAGTTGGTTACGAGCTTGGTGAAGATGGAAAATATTTCTCAACAGTTGAGCGAGACTTAAAAGCTTATATATCAAACCCTGAAGAGTATGTGATTGCAAAAGATATGATGTCGGTAGAGACCAAACTCATGACATATCTTGCTGTTACTGATAAACGAGCACAAAAAATTTTAGCGAAAGAAATTGGATTGGCGAAAGAGGAAATATCTGATTGGGGAGCTGCTGAGTTGGCACCTTTAATGACGGCAGCGGTAGTATCTGTGACTACCGCAAAGGTGTTAAACGGAAACAGTAGAGCAAATTTCCAAAGTTTCAGACAGTTTATCGGGGCTTCTGGGGAAAGAGGGCATGTTACCCAATTGTTAGGCTATTGGACTAAAAATGTTGATGGCTCTCGTTCGCTAGAAGATGCAATTTGGACTGCAGAAAGACATGGTGGTTTTGGTGATGCATTGGACGATGTTGAAAAAATTAGAGAGGACATTGTTGAGTTGCAAACACATGATGGATTGAATATAAGATTTGTTTCTATTTCAGACAAAGTATTCGACATTGAGCATAAAGATAAGGACGCATATTATTTGCCAGGGAAAAAGTATGATCCGAAAGCACCAGGGTTTAATATAAACAAAAAAGAAACGTTCGAAAGCTTCTTCGGTGGGAAAACAGTAACTGTTCAAGTTAGGAAGTCAATTTTTGAAAGTGATAGGGCTATAACTGCTGTCTTAGGACATGAGTTTCATGAATTAAACGGATTGTTCAAGAAGATGAGATCAGGCATGCAAATTGCTTCTATTCAAAAGCACATAGATGAGCTTCATGATTCAGCCGTGGCGCGTTCAGACAAACTTGTTTACAAAATGATGAGTAATGGTTTTTGATGAGACTTGGTTATGACTAAAGTTGTCGATGAGGTCCTGATTGAGGCAGTTGAAGTTTATAAGACTTTGTATGAAACTGGCTCGAAGCAGAGTAGTGTGGATAGCTTGATTAGGCTTTGCACTGAAGAAAATATTAACAAAGTAATGGAGGTATTGTCAGATGAAATAAAGGAAGATATGAAAGAAGCTGTTAAGTCTCCATCTAAGAATGAAGATGATTTGATTTGCTTTTCGAGTGGAATATACAAAGCTGATTATTATGAAGATCTATCTGACAAAGAAATTGAAATGAAGATAAGAGCAGACCGAGAAAAAGAAAAGAAAACCATATTTGATAGTCTTTGGTTAGTACACAATTATTTTAATCGGTGATTCTGAGGGTGTTCAAAACAGAAAAAGGACATCCACAAACCAATTGACTACGCTGTACTCAACTTGTAGTCCTTTGTCTATTTAAATATCCAGTATTAAGGTTCAAGGATGACCCGTGCCAGAAAGGAACTCATTTCCCTCCCCGATACTCGTTACTACCATTGTGTTGCCCGTTGTGTTTGCTTGAAAGGGGTCATGGATGAGTAATACAAGAAAAGCAATCGGATAGGAAACTATAGTCGTTGAAATATTGTTATCCGCATACTTTGTCAATTTTCTCTAACGATCCTGTATACAATCGCGAAGGAAATAAAGCCTCCTGAAGTAACATTATGAATAAATATCTCTCCCTCACAGGAGGGCTTATATTAAAAGATACGAAGCCTTGCATAGTGGTTGATGCTGATAGTGAAAACTTCGCCCCGATCAACAATCCCGCATATTTGAGCGTTCTCGAGTCATTTATTCATGAACGTTCTCTGGAAAAGGCATTTCTAAGTCTGCGCCGCCTGCGCAACTGCAACCCAACGGAAAGTTCTTTGGAGATGTTAAGGCTTTCAGAGGAACTTACTTCACTTCATATCTGTTTAGGGGACGGCCAGCTTCTTGTCAAAAAGGGTGAAGATTATTTTGATCTTACAGATTCAAGCAGAGAGTCGTGCCAAGTACTCACCAGCCTTTTCTACAAAAAGTCTTTTGATCAAGTTTGGACTACCCCCCTCTCGCTCGACCAGTTCAAGAAATGGGTAGGAGAGCTGACGGATCTTGGCTTACTTTCTCCTGTGGTTGGCCATCTCGATTGGGGGGATTTCAACAGAAAGTCACCCTTTTGCCACTCATTCGGTTTTTCTCGTGGAACACCAATTGATCGATACTACCTCGATAAATTTGTCAGTTGCATTCGTCACCAAGTTAAGGGGGTGACTATTGAAATTGGAGGTGTATCGGATAATCTGCAAAACTATGGTCTTGAAAGGGTGACATCCTTTCAAACTGTTGATATTGAGCCGGGTGAGGGCGTCAATATTGTCGGGGATATCCATGATCGCTCAATCTTGGCACCTGAAAGTGTAGACAGTCTTATTATTTTTAATGTTCTTGAGCATTGCCATTCGCCATGGCAAGTGGCTGAGAATATTCGATACTGGCTAAAGGAAGGTGGAAAGTGTTTCGGCATGGTTCCCAATGCGCAAAGGCTGCATAATTTTCCCGGTGACTACTGGCGGCCACTACCTGATGGCGTTCGGCATTTATTTAAAGAATTCAGTCAACTGGAGCTGGATGTATATGGAAATCCCCAAACTGTTGTTGCGAGTTTTATGGGGGTTGCGGCTAAAGAGTTAACAGCCAATGAGTTGGATGCAACACATCCCGAATATCCTGTCGCTACATGCTTTATTGCCATAAAATAGCACTTCTATTTTTGTTGATCTATTAATTGATAAATAGCCTGATTGTTGATGTCGGGTTGAGATGTTCTGTATATGTCTGAGACGTATAGTTCTTTGTGTATCCTTCCGTGGCTCCATGTGTATGTTGGAGTTAGCGGTAGTCTCCAGTCATGCTGCATTCCGCAGATTCCCCAAAAAAAGCTTTCGGAAACTACTCCTTCAGAGTTTTTACATCATCCAAGTATGCATTCCATTCGTCGCCAAATGTTGAAAGGACAATGGCCTGAGCAATGTTTGCCTTGTAAGAAATCTGAGGAACTTGGATTAGCCTCGTTCAGACTGGGCAGCAATCAATTGTTTAAAGAAGAATTTGACTCACCTAGACGTAATCCGTCAGAGTATTTCGTCACTTTACGGTCTGTCGACCTTCGCTTTTCCAACACTTGTAACTTGAAATGTCGATCATGCAATGGCTTTAGCTCAAGTGCATGGAGAGATGAGCATAATCTCATCTACCCTGATTTTCCCGTTGACTCGAAAGTTCTCAATCTGGATATCGATTTATTAGAAAAATATGAATCTCTGAACCAGTGCATATCCGATAGCGATCTCTCGGGATTAAAAGAGATAAGTTTCGCAGGTGGTGAGCCATTATTGATTGAGGCTCAGTACAAGTTTTTAGAACGCCTTATTCAGATGGGGCGAACTGATATAATATTAAGCTATACAACCAATTTGAGTCGTTTGAACTATAAGCATTGGAATGTGCTGGAGTTGTGGCAACAGTTCGAAAACGAGAATTTGCATCTGAGTCTGGATGGCGTTGGGGAAAAAGGAGAATACATACGCCAGGGGCTGGATTGGGAAAGATGGTTAGCCAACGTGCAAAAGGTTAGACAACTTCTAACTCATGTTAGAAGAGATATTCACTTCGTCGTTTCTGTTTTCAATATTCTAGATTTAGCATTCCATACCTCTGAAATTATACGGCTTAATATTATTTGCTCGGATGAAAATGGAAACTATCCTATAGGTTTCACCTGCCTCGATTGGCCACCCTATCTTGATATCCAGGTTTTACCCTCAGACTTGAAAACAGAAGCGAAGAATCGCCTTTACGAGTACATCGAAACTAGTCGTCCATGTAGCTCACTTAAAAAGGCTTTACATGGAATCATTCAATATATGGGAAGGGAAGAAAGGTGTGCTGATTTAGGGGCCAGTTTTTAGAAAACACGGGGATATTGGACCAGTCTCGAGAGCAGAACTTTCGAAAGCTGTTTCCTGAATTAGGAAAGATGGCAGATAAAGTTGACCTATATGACTCTAGTGCGTTAGTGCTGAGTGGGGGGATCGAAATGGATAAAAGTGAAACTTCCAGAGCGCAAAAGCCTACTGCATTGCTAGGTTGGGAGTGGGGCGAAGGGTTGGGCCATCTGAACAACCTGAACTTTGTTGCAGAAACTCTTCTGGAAGAGGGCTTTGAAATTGCCATTGCTGTAAGGAATAAAAAGGCTGCATGGACTGTGATCAATAACCCTCTCATTAAAATCATACAAGCTCCACCTTGGTCTCGTCGTGAGCGGGCAAAGTTTTTGCAGCCACACGATATTGCTGGAATTCTCTATAATATTGGATTTACTGATCTGAATTGCTTGCAACGTTGTATCAGTGGATGGAAAGCCATTATCGATAGTCATAACCCCTCACTGATCGTGTCTGAGTTTGCCCCCGGACTTCTTGCAGCCTCAGTAGGGTCATCAATAAAGCGCGTGAGTATCGGAAGTAGCTTCGCTGAGCCTGACCCTAATAAAACTTTGATGGAATTCAGAGAAAGGTATCCTGATCCTATTCCTAAGGATTATCAGTTGAGTGTGCTGGATAACTTGAACCGAGCTCTGGCGAGGCTCGGAAGCCCAACATTGGAAACCCTGAATGAACTATTTCTGACCGATCAGACGATAATTACCAGTATTCCAGAATTAGATGCCTACGGTTATAGGTTAAACGCTCATTACTTGGGGCCAATTAATGGTATTCAGAGTTGTCGCGGGATTGAGAAAACTGATAGAAACTCAGCACCTAGGATCTTTGTTTATTTGAAAACAGAATCTGTGTTTTTTGATACTGCAATGGACGCACTTTCGTCTCTTGATATTGAAGTGATTGCATTTGTGCCGGGGGTTAAGCACCACCAAGTTCAAAATTATCTGCGACCAGGGTTTACAGTATCCGATTCGCCATTTGTTATCGAAGAAGCACTAGCATGGTGTGATTTGGTTGTTCATCACGGAGGAAATTCTTTGACTGGTCAGAGTGTGTTGGCGGGTAGAGCGCAGTTGTTGTTTCCAAACCATCATGAACAACAAGTTACTGCTGATAGGGCTGAAGCTAGTGGTATGGCCGTGCATCTTAACTCCCAGGATGTCGACCGGGTTAAATCGGTATTACGAAATTTACTAAACGCTATAGGGCAATTTCAATCAAATACTCAAAATAATATTAACTATATGCATATGACCAGTGAGTGGCAACGCAATACGGTAAAAAACCTATTAATAGATAGTGGATATTACTATTAAGTGAAGTCTACTTTTTTTCGGTAGTGTGGAATGGTTTCAGTTGGATCGCATCTTTCTGGAGAGAACCAGGGGATGTTGCCTTTAATTGTAATAATATCCAATACTATCTGTTGTCTCAGACCAAAAAAACCTGGTTTCAGGTGCAATGCTTTACGCGGATCGGCAGAAGAGTTGCAATCCGCCAGTTCGCCAAGATTATGAATGATCGGCTTGTCCGGGGAGCTGAAGCTTAGCAACACATCTTCAAACATGCCTATTTTCCGAGCATGATTAATTCCCAGGTGTTTCAGTAAGGTAAAGGAATTAATAGCATGCTCTTTAGTGCAGGCGTAGGCTCGATTAAGAACGTCGACGCGGCCATCTTCACCAAAAATATTGTCCCTGACCTGTAATCCAATATTGGTCTTCACAATTCTTTGGCCCCAAACTCCGTGAGGAGATGATGGATTGTTAAATAGAGATTGAATCAAGCTATCAACCTGCTCAGTTGTCAAAAATAAATCGTCATCGACTGAGATAAAATATTCCGCATCGTCGTGGACTGCAAACTCAAACCTGATCCATGGCGGATAGTGAACTATCTGCTGCCTGAGAGAAAGCTTTGGGTGGTCCTTCAAGTATTCTCTAAGGTCAATGTCAGGATTGTTGTTTGAAACAATGACTTTTGAAATGTGCTCAGAAGCCGCTAATGCATCAAATATCCTTTGAATATTATCGGGGCGCAGATAGCTGAGAAGAATGGCCGTGACTTTGGTATTGGAAGTCAATCGAAGTAACCTAGGTTAAATTAAATAACGACAATGCATGGATTTAGTGAGCGTTATTATAAGAAAAACAAGGGTTACCTGGAAAGATACTATATATCATATCAGGCCCTCACGAGGGCCAAATGAGCATTTTTATAGTTTCGTGTCCTATATTCTATCCTGGGACCAGATATCGTATGAAACTTCGTTCCTTGTCATTGAGGTTTTGGAACCTTCCAGCCTTTTGAAACAGGTAAGAAGAGCAAATAATTCCCGCTGGTAAGTGTGCAATAAACATTACTCCGCAGCTTGCAGTCTGCGGAGAATTGTCCAATGAACACCGAGCAAAGCACTACTGACTATTATAAATATCAGGTACTGAATCAGAGACTGTTTTCCTTCTCTGGACTCTGATTCAAGAGTGAGTGCAAACTCTTCCTGCCGCATGCTGGTTAGTTCACTTTCTGATGGTTTCTTGACCTCTTCTTTGTCAGATTGGTGTCTGTCCCAATAGAGATTGTTGGATTGATAACGGGTGAATTGGTAGGTGTTCAGTGTAGTTTCAGGTGACAGTATTTTGATCATCGAATACCCTCCACTGGAGAGGGTGATGAGTAGACAAATCACACAGGAAAAACACACCGTCAGTGTGTAGACTTCAAGCTTTGATTTCATTGATGAGATTCCTTGTCCAGGCTATTGGGCTATTTGATTCAGGTTGTCGGCCGATGATCATTGAGATCTTAGCGTCCGACAGCATGATGCAATTACCTGGCATCTTGATGCTGATTAATGACTTTTCTGGTAGGAATTATGTGGAAATATGATGACAACGAATTTTTATTGAACTGGCAGATCAAGACGAACGCGAGTTTATTGTCGAGTAGCTTGAAGTAAGTTTATTTTATTGGATTCGTAAAGGCCCACCCCGACAAATATTGTCAGGACGGGCCAGAATCACTAATTAGTGATGCAACACTGATACCTGGTAATTCTGTCCGAAATTATTATCCCAGTAAGTTTGACCGTTAACCTCATAAGAGATGACAAACTCAATCTGATCGACGGAGATATCCTGCATTTCAGGGCCAGTTGTGGTCATACTCCAATACTCAACACCGTGGGGATTGGGGTAAGTAATCCAGCTATATCCCAGCATACGGCCGTGTTGGAAAGACAGGTTACTGATATGGGTGGTCTCCCAGTCATCGGTTGTATAGTGGACTTTGACATCCTTGGTGTAGCCCAGGTTTTTCAACAGTACACCGACACTGAACCGGCCATCGAAGTGTGTGTTGTTATCCCCGTAGTTGGTGTCATAAGGGGCAACGGCACCAGCATAATCTACCAGTATAGTGGGGCGGATATATTCGCCTGACCCGGCCGAAATAAAATAGTTCCGCTGTTGATTGTCATCCAAGTAGACGTTGCCATCAGCCTCGTATTTTATCCTGAATATCAGGTTTAGTGGCTGTTGTGCCGGCTCATTCGGGTGATGAAGCATGCGTGTCCTGGACAGTTGCCATACTTCTTTTTCCGGGCTGACCATATGGCTGAAAGATGCCTCAAGCTCTTTCCATTGCCCATCATCATCGAGGTAACTGATAGAGACTTTCTTTTCGTAGGCAAGATTGTCCACCAGGATATCCATGGTGTAGGTCTGCCAGGTAAAACCATATTTCCCGTGAATGCGGGAGTCGGCTTTCAACAGTTCGACTTCCTGTGCCGAAGTTACGGTGACGCTGAGTGTTAGAAAAAGAGCCATAATGCATTGCAGCAATGATATTGAGCTTTTCACTGTTTAATCCTTTACATAAATGAAGTTCCCACTCGCATAGCATCGATTTTTTATGCTTATGCCTGCCAGCTGCATGGTTGAGGGAGATTAACCGGATGTATTTCCAATTAAACCTGATGAGTATCGCCTCGACTACGATTACCGGGGATCACTATAGAGGGGAAGTGCTTTTTGATGAAGGGGGACATAGGTGCAAGTGCAATGCACATTACCAATGTGCAGACTATCTGGTTTTTTGGGTATGAACAGGTTGAAACAAATGCTCAGTTAAGACGGTGTGTTTGATTGATATACCTTGGGCTGAATGAGTGATAAACCCACGGAGCTCATAGGCTCCGTGGGTAGTATCCATTGATGCTATTGAATCTGAGTGTAAGTCACTTCGAGCTCATAGCTGGAAGATGACCAGCTATAGCCTCTGACCATTACATAGACCTCGTCTTCACCCGTCGGTACCTTGAGTTCGCAAGTTTCAGAGGAACCATTCAGATAGGGACGGCAATCATAGTAGGTTGTCGTTGGGGCTGCACCTACCCGAACATAAAGATCGGCATCATTGGTACCCGTCATAACGGCACTGAAGTCTGTGCCCTCGGCGACTTTAAATGGACCAAGCTGGTCTTCAGCGCCTCTGCTGACGTTACCTTCGAAGTTTTCGATAGTCTCATCGCCTGGATCCGGGTCTGGATCGGGATCAGGGCCTGGGTCGTCAGTGAAGTCACCCTTGGCCAGCTCTGCCACATAAGCGGCGGCCAGTTTTCCGAAGTTAAGCGCGTGATCGGCGTTATTACCGCTTTTGTCCAGAGTGTCCTGGGCAGTATGAATATGAGGGTTGTGGCCGTTAAAGGTAGACTCAAACGGGAATGAAGCAACGTATCCCTGGTTGTGCCAGGAGGCATGGTCAGAGCATCCGTAGCCACATTCACTGTAGCCCACCGTGACGGAGGGTTGATAGGTGCTGGCAAGATCTGCCAGGAATTGGTTCTGGGAGGAGTTGGTGTAATCCTGCATCAGGTAGATATCGCCACTGGACCCCTTGTAGTTGGTCATATCCAGTTGCAGAACCCCAATGACATTTTTGCCCTGATTACTGAAAGACTGCGCGATTTTTTGAGAGCCTCGAAGGCCGACCTCTTCTGCCGCATAAGCCATCAGCATGACCGTTTTGTCGGGCTTGTACCCGGTTTCGGTCATCGCGGTGATGACGGAAGTCAGGGTGGCGATGCCGGAAGCGTCATCATCTGCCCCTGGCGCACGAGTATTCTCGCCCGTGATGGAACCGGCAATGGAGTCCTGGTGTCCGCCGAGTACGACAATTTCATCAGGATCGGTTTTGCCTTCAATCGTCATAATAACGGATGGCTGTTGCCAACTGTGGTTGAAGAACTCAACCGAAATGTCATCCCGTGAGCCGGCCAGGGTTTCCCACTTGTTTTTGATCCATTGAGCGCCCTGTAATCCACCGGACGTGGTGTAATAGCGATTGGTGAAATTCGCCAGACTCTGGATAGTGGAGCGGATATCGGGCTCCTTCACCTCGTTCTGCATGGCCATAACCACTTCAGCGTTATCAATGCTGTAATCCGGTGGCTGTACTTCGGCAGCGGAGGCCATCATTGATCCGAATAGCGCAGCGCTTTGTGCAAGCTCCTGGGATTCATGGGCGATAAAACCACCGCAGCGGTTCAGCTCGCGGTGCATCATGGCAGAGATGGCAGGTATCTGATCTTCGCTGACTTTAAAGGCGGACACTCCATTGGCGGTGAAAGTCCGGGCTGTGGCTTGTTCTACCATTTCGGGGAAGTGGCGTTGGATGGCACTGAAACCGTCGGTATCAGTTGTGATCCAGACATCTTCTGCCTGCGCCAGTTGCGACGCCGCCAGCAACGCTGGAACGGTCAGTCGTAGGTACTTGTTCATTGGTATCTCCTTCCATAGAAGCCATTCCTACCTCTACAGTCGTCCACGGTCAGTGGTGTGCTGCAAGGAAAGGCAATATATTATTGTGCCTTGCTAGGGTAGGGGGACAGATTGTGTCCGTTCCCTTGTGCCAGCCAACGATTATTATTGGAGTGAACCGTGCTGGTCAAAAAGCACTCTAATAAAGCGAAGCAATTTTCACAATAGGATTTTAAATCTAAATCAGGTTTTATTACTTTTGGGATGATATGTCACCTATGGCGTTAGGATATACACAGCTTTTTATCGCATCTACAAGGTGTCCTATTGTTACTTCTGTTGTTAGATCCTGGTATCAGCGTTCCAGAAATCGGCTGACGGCCTCCTGGTGATATTGAGTGGTGAAACATGTCGGCTCTATAAACTCTTCCAGTTCAATGGCCTGATCCCAGGTAATATCGGCAGCTCTTCTTAATAAGGTTTTGGTCATGCCGACGACACTGGAGGGGAGTTGATTGATTTTATCGGCGTAGGCGATTGCAGCATCGATCAAGTCATCATGTGCGACTACCTGATTCAGTATACCGAGATCCAAGGCCTGATCGGCGGATATTTCCCGACCTTCCAAATAGTATTCCATGGCTCGTTGATAGCCCAGTTTGCGGGTCAGGTACCAACTGGTACCAACCTCCGGTGTCAATCCTATCTTTCCAAACGCAGGAACAATCCGGGCTTTCTCTGAACCGAGCAGGATATCCGATGCAAAGGCAAAGGAAAGCCCAACACCTGCCGCCGCACCATTGATGGCTGAAATAACGGTTTTTTCGGAATGCTTGATCAATCTGGCGATCCCTCCGAACTGATAACGTATCCAGTTCCGCATGATCGTCACCCCTTCAGGTGACTGTTGGCCGATACTGTCGTGTGCCATATGCATGAGTTCCATATCGCCTCCTGCGCTGAACGCCGGATCCGATCCGGTCAGGATAATCGCCCGGACATCGTTATTGGTGGATGCCTGTGTCAATTTCTCCAATAACTGAACAGTCATGGGGCCGCTCAGGCAATTCAGACGATCAGGGTCGTTCATCGTGATCAGTGCATAATGGCCTCTGATGCTCAGTTTCACATATTGGGATTCCGTTTCTGAAAATCGATTGACCAGATCATGGTAGGTATACGTGCTCATGTGCTTTTCTCCGTTATTGTTTGGATAGACGTCAACATGGTACGATGACGTACTATAATGGTACTGTATCGTACTAATATGTCTCGAGCAACTGATCACTGGTTTGATTGGGCTGAATTTGCAATGCTTATGTTCTGGGTGAAAACAATTGTTCCGGTGTGAAAAAGCTGTTCTGATGCCAAAACAATGAAGCAGGGTGAAAGTTCTTTGGACGACAAAGCGTTATTTTTTCAGATCTCGGTGATCAACAAGGCGGTGCAGAGGTTGCTGGAGCGGCAGCTCAAGTCTGAACTGGATGCCAATTTATCCGTCAGTCATGCGGACATTCTGATGTATCTGAATCTGTACCGTCAGGCGACCGTCACTGAGCTTCGAGAATTTCTCGGTGTTACCAAATCAACCATGACGGTGCTTTTGAAGAAACTGGAAAACCTGCAGTATATTCGTCGGGAAGTTGATGAAACAGATAGACGAAAAACCTGGATCTATTTACGTGCGCCACTGCAGCCCAAGCTTGGTAAAGCCAGGGATATTGGTGAGGAATTGACAGAGCAGGTTCTGAAAGATCTGACGGCATCCGAGAGAAAGGAACTTGCCAGGTTGCTGGCCAAAGTTCGTGCAGGGGTGGAGCATATTGAGGTCAAATGACAACCGTCTCGACTTGAGCTTCTAGAGGTTAATGGTATCAGCCAAGAAATCTACCCTGTCGGTGCCTGAAGGAATTGAACCCAGACGCCGGCAGGGAGAAGTTTGGTTTCTTTGAGTAAGTGCTTAAAGCGTTGCTTTTTTCTCCTTTTCCTCTTTAAGCAAAGCGACAGCAGCTTTAATGTCCTCGGCCAGGACTCCTTGCTCAGTATTACCCGGTACGGGAAGTACCATAAAGTGAGTACCCCCTCCGCTGGTTCTTATACTGGTGGCGACAACCGCATCTGCCGCGCTGGCGGTGCCAAAATAGTCCGCAATAATGTCTTCCGGTTTCTCTGCAATACCGCTGAGCCGGTCGGCTTCAGTATTATCAAAGAGCAGTATTTCACCGGACTGCGACAAACTGCGTAGAACCTTCTCGGTCTGCAGATCAAACGGATAGGTGCTGATATCAATGTATTTCAGTTGCTCTGACTCAATATAGTCATATAACTCTGAGCTTAGCTCGGTCGAGGCCTGTGATATCCAGGGGCCGGTATCCTGCGGGACAACGTCTTCCTCAACCACTACCTTGGCTTCCTGATCTGTCGAAGCGTTTGTAACTGAGAGCTTTGAAGAACTGTCTTCGATGGCAATGGAATCGGCGGAATGGCTGGCGTGAGAGGTGTCGGCCGCGCCTTCCTCCGTTTGGAAAAAGTAAATGCCGGTGAGCATTAGACAAGCGGGTACTGCCAACAGTGCCAGTTTTTTTAAGGGCATATATACCTCCTGATTCTTGAGAGCGCTATCGGGGGCGGCCCCCGATAGCGTCAATCAAATCAAGTCGTAATTAGTGATAAAGACTGTCGTTCCAGGAAATGGTGACAACCCGGCTGGCGTTGGTCCACTCGCTGTAGTCGTTATATCCTTTCCAGCTGAAATCAGAGTAGAAACTGCACCAGTCACGTGCGAAGTGATAATGGGTTTTCTGCCAGTTCGCCTCCAGTTTCAACTGAGACGAATTCTGTCCGTCATTCAAGTCCCTTTTACGATACAGAATGGCGGCTTCTGGTTTGAAGTCTGCGGTCATAACCGTTGGCAGTTCGCTTGTGGGGATCAGGTTGTTGATGCTGCAGCCCCAGAACAGATACGTCCACGCGTAGAGGAGGTTGTCTTTGGGAGGAGTACGATGTTTGATAGTTTGGTTAACAATATTCCAGGTAACACCTTCATTCGACTGACTGAAGTCAGTGACGGTCTTGAATTCTTCCTGGTTATAGGTCACCCGAGTGCTCCAGGACACGCCACCGTTAATGCTGGGAGACTCTTCATTCAATGTGAAACCCAGATTGAACTCAGTTGATTCGCTAACCTGGGCACTTGAGATGGTATTCTCAGGAGCGTGGGTCAAGTGACGCAAACTGGAGCCACCCTGATAACCGACTTTCAGCTGGAAAGCGGTCGGAATCGTATAACGGTAGTCTGCACTGGTTCCTGATTCGTAAAGGGTTTGTCGGGAGGGGACATTGGACATATCAAATCCGGAACCGCCATTGAGCACCAACTTCACTTCTTTGATGCCTTCAGGGTAATGGGTTTGATTCCATGCATTCTGAACGGTATACACCAGCCGGATTCTCTTGCTCCTCGCATCGCTGTTATCTAGCTCATATAGCGTACTGGTGTAGGATTTAATCGTATCTCCCGCATGAGCCATACCGGCTGTAAGACAAAGGCCAATAAGTACTTTGGAGTATTCCTTGGCTGTTTTCATAATGGTTCTACCTCGGTTTGAATTAAGTAAATTATTTTTATAGGTAGCCCAGAGTCTGTTGACGTTTCATATGATGCACATGTTGAACCTCAAAAGGGGCACCAGCCAGCAAGGCTGGGCTTCATTTTGCCCCCTTGCGGCATTGTTGATCGCTTACGTAGAGTGACTACACTGCACTCTCTACGCTTTGCAGAGAACGAAATGTGGCTCCAGCATGAGCATCATATGAAACGTCAACAAACCCTAGCCTCACGCCCGCAGACATCATGTCTGTAAAAGCATGAGAACCTGCAATGTATAAGTATGATTTTTGATCTACAAGATGACTATCGGTAGTAATGGCGCTAACGGGTAAAAGAGTGGCGTTTTAAGATAAAAGGTTGAGTTGATTTTTTGCTGGGACTAATCCATGTGGTCGATAGGGAATAGGCCTATCTTTAACTGGATGTTACTTCCTGTCTATAATGGCTGTTCTTCATACAGAAGGAGGGATTTTCATAACTGATAGTCACTTATCTGTATATGTAAATATATAATAAATCCCGGGCATGGATCGGCTGAGGATTCTTAGTTTAAGAATAATAAAAGCTACTCTTGCATATGACGGTTCACTTTATCGTTAGATTCATTGCCTGAGCTGGTTGTCCCTGCAGCCGCTCTAAGCCTGGAAAAAAGGAACTTCATAAAATAGGCAACTATGGATATGCAATCTAAATCACATTTCCCTATAGTGTTATCGTTTTTGTTTGCCCTGCTGTTTTGCAGTATCAGCCACGCTGACCCTTTTCCAACCCCGGATATTATGGATTATCTGAATGCAGTGCCGGGCATGGAAGCTGAAGAGCTGGATAATCCTCCCAGTGGCTATCGTTATATTCTGATCCGCTACGAGCAACCCATTGATCATGAAAATCCAATGATGGGGACATTCAGTCAGCGGATGGTGTTGTTGCACAAGTCTGTCGAAGCGCCAATGGTATTGGCGACCAACGGATACGATATTTCCGTCAGCACCTACAGATACAACCTGACGCGGATATTGGATGCCAGTCAGTTGAAAATCGAGCACCGGTATTTTGCCGAATCGAGACCGGATCCAATGGACTGGCAGTATCTGACCATCAAGCAGGCAGCTAACGATCATCACCGTATTGTTCAGGCAATCCGGCCTTTCTACACTGGTAAATGGGTTTCCCGTGGCGCCAGTAAGGGTGGAATGACGGCCATGTATCATCGTCGTTTCTTCCCGGATGATGTCGATGCTACCGTCGCACTCGTTGCACCTCTAAGCTATGGACGACTCGACCCTCGCTATGTCAGATTCCTGGAGCAGGTGGGTACCAAAGCCTGTCGCGACGACCTGAAACAGTATCAGCGTAACGTGCTGGAGCGTCGCGAGACTATGAAAGCCTATATCCAGACCTATGCCGCACAGAATGGCCTGGAGTTTAATTTGCCTGGGGGACTGGATCGTGTTCTGGACCTGACGGTTGGTGAGCTTTACTTCCAATTCTTCCAGTATGGTGATCTTGCTTATTGCGATGATATTCCCTCCGATACTGCCAGTGATCAGGAGCTGTTCAACTTTATGCTGAGCTGGGGCCCTCTCACCTTTGTGACGGATACTGGCCTGGAGCAATATGAGGCTTACTTCTACCAGGCGATTACCCAACTGGGCTATCCTCGGTTGCTGACTGAGCATTTGGAAGACCTTCTGATGTATGATCCGAATGATTACAGTGCCTATGTGAGTTCGTGGCCAACCGAACGCTTCGATTACAGACCGATGACTGATATAGCCTGGTTTACAGCGGTCAGAAGCGAGAATGTCATGATGATTTATGGCGATATTGATCCCTGGACGGCAGCGGCATTTTATATGCCTAATTCCAGTGCTCGTGGCACCCACACCTTTATGGTGAAAGGGGGCAACCACGGAGCGAACATTCTCACTCTGAACTGGAAAGACAAAAGAGACGCCTATCAGATGCTTGAAAACTGGACTGGTGTGACGCCTCAGGATCCGCCCATGATGCTGAGAGGCTTTGGTATGGATGACAATGCAATGCTGGAAGAGGAAAGCATGCAGCGTCGGCCTCTATAACTCTTAAAAATAAAATCCAGTCGCAGGCAGCATCGCTGCGACTGGATTATTTATCCCTCTCTTACATGACATCCGCTTCTGTTGATTGTTCCTTCCTGTGGGGTTGTGTGCCACTTCGAGTATTAGGGAACCTCCGAAAAACATTGAGGAGGCAATGGCAGCTCAGGCAGCTTTTCAGCGGTTGCTTGGAGGTCCTCGAAAGCTGAAAAAACCATGAGCCATAAGCGGCGAGCCTGCATTCTGGTGGGGAATGGAGATGGTGAACGGTTACTCATTCATCGAATAAAAAATGGACGAAGCTACAACTGCATCGTATCCAGGCATCATCCCTGTAACGTTGAACCGTTAAAGGTGTTGTTTAACCGCCCGTCCTGTTTATTAGAATACGGATGTATTCGTTTATAGTTCGTTCAGAGTGATTTGTTCAAATGACACAAGCCTACCGCGATATTTTTCGATGAACTTTTGGGCATCTTCAGCAAATTTGAATGAAGCGATGGTGGGGCCCATGCCGGATTTGGCTGATGACCCGATGACATACCAGGCAGTTCGCGCGTCAGTCAAATGGGAGTCATCAGGGCTGTTCCAATCGGCCCTGGCCATGTCGTGGACAAATACCCGGCCCTGTAAATGCTGGTTTTCCGGCTGAAGAAGCCAGAAAAAGAGCTCGTGAGTGGAGCAGAATTTATAGGTGCGGCGATCTTTTCCGACAAATTCGCCTTTGGGGCCTGGCTGACGGGAAATCACCATACCGCAGATATGACATTCATCACCGGCTTCTATCCGGACGGGCTCAATGGTAGAAGATTGTCCCGTTGCTTCAGATGGCGAGCAGCCGCCTAGCATTAAAAAAAGCGCTACTGTCAGGGCTAAGAAAAGTTGATGTAAGCTAATGCTCCTCTGATACATGTTGGCTCCTACTGAAATTAGATATGTGATTAAGTGTCGTGTTAGAAAGCTTGCCTTAAACAACTTAGATATTTCTGCGGCTGAACAACCAACTGGCCAAGGCTAATGGCATGGCAATCCAGCTGATTAATACTATCCAGAGACCTCCACTGATCGGCAAGTCCGTCCCCAGTGCCAAGACACCGCTTATACCGCCAAATCCTGCCATTGCACTGAGGTTTACCAGGCGGTAAATGTCGGTGGGGTTGAGCAACAATAGCCAGGGGAGAATCTCTGGACTCAGTCTTCCCTGGCTAATGGTCAGAAATGCCAGTAATGACAAGTCGAAAACCAGCACGAATAGAAACCAGAGTGCCAGTGCTAATCCTGCCGCGCGGGACTTTTCTGTGACATTTGCGCTGGCAATATAACCCATTGCCAGGAATACCCAGCCGAGTAGAGTGGAGGAAAGAACGAAACGACCAAACGCGACTGCCATTTCCAATAGATCTACTTCTTCTGCAAACAGGCCGATAGCCAATGCTGCAGAACCGAATCCTGCCAGAGCGGCCAATCCCAGTATCAGAGCATGTCCACAGAACTTACCCAATAGCAGTTGTCTCCTGGATAATGGATAAGCCAGCAATAGGAGTAATGTGCCACCTTCTTCTTCACCCACGATGGCATCATAAGCAATCAGCAGAGCGATCAACGGAATCAGGAAGCTGGCCAGGCTGGTCAGGCTGGCGATAGTCGCCGGAATAGAGGTGAAACCAATATGACCGGATGCTGCGGCTCCAAACCAGGTGATGCCGAGAGAGAGCAGGGCGAATACCAGAGTAACGGCCAATATCCACCGGTTACGCAGGCCGTCACTGAATTCTTTTTGGGCGATAAACCAGATGGTGTTCATGCGACTTTCTCCGTGGAACAGGAGGTGTTCAGGGGCAGTGGAGCAGAGTGAGATCGGTCATCACTCATCTCGGTCGCCGATGGTCGCCCTGACATAAAATGCTGATAGATATCCTCCAATCCTGGTAGATGAAGATCCACATCGGTTATTTGGGCATGCTCCATCAAGTCTTTGAGTATTGGCATCTTGTGTTCGGGGCTGATGCTGATCTCCGTCGTAAGGTCATTTAACTGATGAGGACGCCCTGTGAATTCCTGCCATTTTTCAAACCATGAATCCTTATGGGAAATGCCCTGGATGCGAATACGAACAGGGAGCCTGGCTCCGTCTCTTAATTCTGCCAATGTTCCTGTTGCCAACAGTTGTCCCCGGGACATAATGGCTGCGCGGTCTATCAGGGATTCAACACCCGGAAGCACATGTGAGCATAGAATGACACTGGTACCAGTCTGGCGTAATTGTTCCACTAGTGTGTACAGTTCTCCGGTGGCAATGGGGTCCAGGCCGACGGTAGGTTCGTCCAGCAACAACAGTTGTGGTTCTCCAAGAAGTGCCTGGGCTAGACCAAGGCGCTGGCGCATTCCTTTGGAATAGGTCTTCACCTTTCTGTTGGCGGCGTCTGACAAGCCGACCTGCTGTAACAATTGTTCTACCTGTGACTGACTGGCCTGCTTTAACCTGGCGAAGTAACTTAGCGTTTCTCTTCCTGTCAGCTGTGGATAAAACATAACGTTTTCCGGAAGATAGCCCACTTTACGGCGAACCTGAGTGTCATGTGGTGTATTGCCTAGAACCCTTATGTGGCCGGAATCTGCCGACAGAATACCCAGGATCATTTTGATGGTGGTGGTTTTCCCTGCACCATTGTGTCCGAAGAGTCCGAGAATTTCGCCTTCGGCCAGGGTCAGACTGAGACGATCGACTACCGGCTTGCCTGAAGGCATATCCATGTACTTGGTGACATTTTCCAGATGTATCACATCAGTTACCTCTGTCCGCTGTCTTGGTTGATATGAATCCAAGATCGGGTTGTTGCATTAGAGGGGCGCTGTCTCTGACTCCTGGTGACTTCACCACTGGGAAAGCTTGTTGTGCCCATCTCAGGACATCAACCGCTGGGCTGTTCATCAGTAGTCGGGCCTGGGGGTAAGTCCAAAGCAGCCTGTCAACGTTGTCGTTTGGTTCATAGGGTATATCGCCGAGATTATCTCCATTGCGATCCCAGCCGAGATAATCGCTCCAGAAGTTTCCACGCCCCTGGTAGGACCATTCCTGAAGACGGGTGGCCACATACTTAACCTGGCGTTGGTTGTTTATGAAGGCGTTGCCGTTTATCTGATTGTCTTCTGAGCCGGCAGTGAGATGAACGCCGATGTCGCTGTCTTCGAAGAGATTATTTTCAAACACATTAAACGGAGAGTTGTAAACAAAGAGGGCTTTGCCTTCCGCGCCGTCTATGGCGGATCCACCCACGGTACCCTGTTTGACTCCGGTAATGCGATTTCCTCGGAGTATGGAGTAAGTAATGTAATTCATCAGGATGCCGTAGTTCTGGTCGTGCTCAGACTGATTGCCTATGACGGTCAGTTTGCGGCTTTGCATGAGTGCGTATCCGGTTCGGGTTCGTAGTGTGCGGTTCCCGATGACCTCATTATCATGCGAATACATGTAGTGCACGCCGTACCGCAGGTCGTGCAGGAAGTTCTCTTTTAGTGTATTGCCGTTTGAGGTGTCGATATAAATCCCATCCCGGGTATGCCAGACCTCATTGCCGATGACTAGGGCTCCAGTGACGGCGAACAGGTGAATTCCATTACCCCGATCCTGGGACCGGACAGATTCGTCTCCATGAATGCGGTTCCCGGTCAAGGTGACATTGGGCGTTGCGTCCACCCAGATACCAAATCCGGCACCATCCAGTTGCGTATTTTGTACAACGGTTTTGTCAGCCTGACGTTCGGTAAATATCCCGGCATTGAGGTCGGTCAGGTTGCGTCCCCAATTTTGTACGTTGCAGTCGCTGATAGTGGTTTCCGGTGCCTTGATGCGAACAGCATGACCTTCTCCATTGGCATCGATAATGGCACCGGTTTCACAATAAAAATCCACACTGCGGGAAACCATGAAATTGCCGGCATACTGACCCGCCGGCAAATACCAATCCCCTTCGTTGTTCTGCTGCAACGGCAGTTCCCGCAGATCCGCTGCTGCTACGACGGGCACAAGGCTCAGCCATTGCAGCAGGATCATCCCGTTACGGATGTACAGGGCGGTTTGTCTGAGCACCGACCGGTACCGGGATGGATCTGTCAGGAAAGCCGTTGTCATACTCAGGCCTTCTCTACGATCATTCGGCCACGCATTTCCATATGCAGTGCGTGGCAGAACCAGTTGCAGTAGTACCAGTGCACACCGGGCTTGTCGGCCACAAAGGTTACCGAAGAGGTTTGCTGTGGGCTGATCTCCATACTGACGCCGTGATTTACCATACAGAAACCATGGGAGACATCTTCCACCATGTCCTGATTGGTAACGTATACGGTGACTTCATCACCCTGCTTCACACGAAACTCAGTGATGCCATAGGTCGGGGCCACGGAGGTCATATAAACACGGACCTTGTTGCCGTCGCGGATAATTTTGTTGTCGGCATCCAGATTAACCCCGTCCTGTTTGGCTTGGGCTACCGCTGAGGCAAAGAAGGGATCGTCCCGTTGCCAGATTTTACTGGGACGGATTTGATCCCGTCTCACCAGAATACAATCGTGGGGTTCGGCATACGTCGGACCGTCATGTACCAGCACCATTTCATCGCCGGAAATATCGATCAACTGATCGTTTTCAGGATGTAGTGGTCCGGCTGGGAGGAAACGGTCTTTGGAGAATTTGCACAGGGCCACCAGCCATTTACCGTCAGCATCCCGGGACTCTGCCAGGCTGGCATGGTTATGCCCGGGTTGATACTGCACATCCAGTTTTTGCTTGATGTAGTTGATCTTCTCACCGTTGTAGGCACGGATGGCTTCGGCAATGTTCCACTTAGCGATCTGACTGTCGATGAATAGAGTGGTGTAGGCAAAACCACGACCATCAAAAGTGGTATGCAGTGGCCCCAGACCGAGTTCCGGCTCGGCGGCGATGACATCGCGTTCGCTCTTCAGTTTCCCGTCAAAGAGGTCGTCAAGTTTGTCGATGGCGATGATGGAGACGGTAGGGGATAACTTACCGTTGGCAACGAAATATTTGCCGTCCGGAGAGGTGTTGAGGCCGTGTGGGTTTTTGGGAACCGGTATGTAGCGGGTCAATTCAGATCCGTGTCGACCGTCAACGACCGGAACCTTTGAATCTCCGATCGTTTTGAATTTTCCGGCTTTTACTGCAGCCTCAATTCTGGGAACGTTGAAGACGACCACCCAATCTCTTTCATTACGCATGGTATCCGCCAGTAACAATCCCTTTTCAGAGTTGTAACAGGTGGAAGCGACATATTTACCAGAGTAGTCTGCGTCTGTGTTATCCAGGTTACCATCTACAATGACCTGCCAGGCCACTTCCATGGTGTCTGCGTCCACGGCGTTGAACATGGTGTAATGGTTGTCCAGTTTTTCCATGTCGGTGCCGTCATTAGGCTGTGGAATGACGAACTCTGCATTACAGAAAACATACTTGGTACGGGGCACTTTCTGCAGGCGCAGGCCATGGATAGCCTGAACATTGGGGATGGTGGTGATCCGGTCACACTTCATGATATCGAGCCGGATACGGGCGACACGGGTATTGGCCTTGTCATTGATGAAAAGATATTTCCCATCATATTTGCCGTCAGTCATCGTTACGTGAGGGTGATGGCAGTCGCCGTTGGAGTATTTGGAGGAATCTCCCAGTATCTGCTTACTTTCATTTGTCAGCCCCCAACCGCTGGCGGAGTCTACATTAAATACCGGAATCCGCATCAGTTCCCGCATTGAGGGAATCCCAAGGACCCTGACTTCACCTGAATGTCCGCCGCTCCAGAAGCCGTAATATTCATCAAGCTCGCCCGGTTCCACCATGGCATTCTGCTGTGCGGATTTAACCGCAGCAGCCCAGGATTCCGGTGTCATCACTGAGGAGCCTAATCCCGTCATTGCGGTAACGCCTGTTACTGCTGTAGCGCCTAGAAATTTGCGTCGGCTTAGGCCTGAGGGGGCTTCTTGATCGGGGTGCGCGTTGTCTTCTTTTTTCATACCTATTACTCCTGTCGGGTTTCGTAGTCAGTCATCAAGCTGTGCTACAGGAATCATTTCGTGGTCTTGTGAAGCTGCTTTCTTGCGCCGCCGTTTTTGTTTCAACACCAGGGGCGGACATTTCTGGTCGTTGTGATAGGTCATCTGGCAATCCAGGCAGTGATGGCATTCATTGGCATTGATTCGTCCGTCTGGGTGAATGGCTTGTATCTCGCATTCCACGGCGCAGAGTTGGCAGGGGTTACCGCACTCCTTACGTCTTTTCAGCCAGTCAAATAACCGGAATTTGGTCGGGATCGCGAGTGCCGCGCCCAACGGGCAAACGTAGCGGCAGTAGAACTTGCGGGTGAACACGTTAATGAAGAGAAGCAGTGCGGCATAGGACACAAACCACCATTCACGTTGGAACATGAGAGTGATTGAAGTCTTAAAAGGCTCTACTTCGGCATACTTCTCTGCTGTGGCCATGGATTCCAGTGAGATACCAAACAGCACGAGAAGGACGATGTATTTCAATGCCCACAGGCGTTCATGGAGGCCGAAAGGTAAATCAAATTGAGGAATTCTGAGTTTGCGGGCTGCTTCGTTGATCAGTTCCTGCAGGGCTCCGAATGGGCACAACCAACCACAGAAGACTCCCCGTCCCCAAAGCAGGATGGTGGCTGCAGTAAAGGTCCAGAGAATAAAAATCACCGGATCAATCAGGAACAGCTCCCAATGAAAGTCCTGCATAACAGCGTGTACAAAGGTCAGCACATTGACGATGGACAGCTGGCCCAATGCATACCAGCCAAGGAATACGACGGTATATATCAGATAGAAACGACGCAGATTATGTAAAAGTCGTGGGAAGCGGACGAAATAATCCTGCAGGAACAGTATCGTCATCAGAATTGCCAGGCTGGTAATCACTATGCCTATCTGCAGGCTTTTGTTACGCCAAATTGATACCCAGACAGGTTCATCTTGCGGCGGGGCGGATACGATCGGGGTGGGGCGTTCAATGAAACTTTCCGGTATTTTGTAGGAACCTGAAAAACTGGTGAAGACTCCATCGATTGGTCCTGTTTGGCGACGTACCAGCAGCTCCAGATCCCAGGGACTGCCGGGGTCAAATTCATATTGGGAGCGTATGATAAAAATTGCCATTTCCCGGAGATCCGGCATACCTTCAGCATAGACGTCGCTGAGCCGTTGGTAGTCCAGATCCCGGAAACTCACCAAATCGCCATGCTGACGCAGCTGCACCCGGTCAAAGATGCCTCCTCTGACATAGCCTGAACCCTTGAATGAATATTCCCCGCGAGCCATGACCGCGATAGCATGTTCACCCGGCTTCAGTTCTTCTTTTAACCATTGGAACTGTTTCTCTCCCAACAGGTTTTGACCGATTGTGGGAGCATTGAGGTAGGCATAGTAGAGATCTATAAAGGTGTCGTTCTTCGCATCGCTCGATGCCTCTCCAATCCCTTCCGCTTCGGTACCCTGGAATGCCTTATCGATTTGCCCTTTGGTCAGGTGAAGACGGCGGATAGAACCGTCTCCGGTCAGCTCGGTCCAGTTCGATGGGATAAATTTACCAGCACGTATCCGGGCTCGCTTATTGCCTTTGCGATCCGCATAGCGATTGTCGATTAACCCCAGGGATGCCGCCACCTTGTGGGCTGAGCGCATAATGGATTCATTTACTACCATAACGGTCACTGTTGCGCCGGTGATGGCATCGACGGATATGCTGGAAGGATCTGTGGAGTGACCCACGACGACTCTTTGCGCGGCATTGATGTCCTTGTATGCCGCAGCAAAATCAAACAGCTTTTGCTCGGGAATACCTACGAGAAGAATGGGTTCGTGATGTTCCAGAACAAATGCATCTTTTATTTTGCCTTCTGTATCCAGAATAACCTGAATATTAACCGGCTTTCCGGAGTAAGCTGGGATTTTGACGATATCATGGGTCTGGTATACGTAACCCAGAACCTTGTCGTTTTGACTGATCTGATTGACAGAGGAGAGGGAAGTGCTGGGGATAAGCTGATCATAGCCCGGAAAAACCGTAGCGATGCGTTGAAGACCTTTATCCCCCTGTGCAACGGTGTGCCCACAAATAAGGGACAACAGGAATAAACATATCCATCGGCATAGGTGATCTCTACGCAAGAAAACAGTCACCTGAAACTTCCTTTAGGCTATGAGTTTGTTGTAAGGGAGCCTAAGCGAGCTGTAAGTGGGATGAATTGACGCATGTCAATGCTGCCCGGAAAGAGGGGGGGCGTACGTATTCGGTGGTATATGATAAAGCGTGGTGATACCTCATTAGGGGTATGCACCTATGCCGTTATATACACTGTAATCAGCCCTCACGGAGGTTGGCTCTGAAGCCTTGTTGTATTTCTGAAAACATGGACAATGATGTATCTCATTGACACTTAGAGGGGATCGTTGTCTGTGGAGAGCTACGATAATATTCCGGACGCTCGTGACGGGCTCACGAAAAAAGAGCGTATTGTCCTTTACTGCCTGAACCAGATACAGCAGGAGAGGAACGGACGCAATGTGCCCACGCCGATGCTATATGGCAGGGTTGTGGAGCACATTGACATGAGTGTTGATGAACTGCAGACAATATTGAGAAGGCTGACAGGCAACTACGTCCCTGATTGAGTCAGATCAGACTTCAGAAAGGTTTAATTCCTGATCCGGCTGACAAGGTTCCGACAGGCTGCACTACGAGCCTACATCGTGGCAATGTTGACGGTGCTGTATGCTGCGGGGGGTCTTATCGGCGTAGGGGATTTTCTGATGAAAACAGATAGCCACTCAGATGTATAAAGCTCTTTCAAGTGTTCCACATCATTGATTGATCTGACATCAAATTCCTGTAGCCCAGGGCTTTTGGGGTAGTGACCAGATGCTGTCGAAAAGCCCAGGGGAACCTCATAATGCTTAGGCTTATGCCCATCCAGTGGCAAAAAGTAATGCCATGCATCCGTTCTTTTATCGGTGACTGTATATAACTGCAATACCTGAAGGAAGCTGCCGTTAAGTTGATGAGTGTCATACTCGGTATCTGACAGCTCCATGTTATTGGCCAGCGTCGCTGGATCAAGTGCAGGCTTTGAGTATTGAATGGCATCGGTTGAGTTATCAAGTGGAATGATCTGGTGCCAATGTTGGAAAGGAAAAGCGTCTGAAGAGGGAGCTTCCTGATGGCTAACGGTGACACTAAGCTTCTTTACATGGCCATCTTCATCGTCCAGAACACTGATATAAGGCATACCTGCTGACTCTACGGATAGGCTGTGCACACTGTCTACTGAATATAAAGCCCTGGCAGAATCACCTCCTTTTCCGGTGATAGGTAACTCTCTGCCTGGCGAGCCTTCTCCCTGCATATCAACAACGAGTTCACCGGCGAAAACACGTGAATAAGGATTAGGCATCAGTTTATAGAGGACTTTTCCTGAATTTGAATCAGCGTGGGCAACCATCAGAGGAATCGTCTTCTCGCCTTGCTTGGCACACAATTGAGTCTTCTGGTATGTGTTGGTATTTTCCGGACTGGAGTTAATCAAACTGCGATAAGGTGCGCTGATTTTTTCGGAAGAACCGCTGGAAGGGCTGACGATAACATCGGCGGTTTCGCAGAGACAGTCGGTACTGTCAAAGGACGAAACATAGAGGGTTCCAAGGTCGCTGATCGGAAAGTTAGACAAGATAAGAACCTCAGTATCTTCGCTGGTCTTATTCGTGCTCCGGGTAAATATTCCGATATCAGCCGTTTTTCTATTTATTTCGGTTTCAATATGACCATCAGTATCAGGCGTGTATTGGTTTTCGATTCTTCCTTGATCGTCGTAGATGGCCAGTTGATAGTTTTGATAAGGAGATTCAACACCACAGAGGTTGACGCTCTTCATCGTCAGTTCCATGGTATGTTTCCCTGAGGATACGAGTCCGCGTGGTATGCCGTCCCCGTGAGCGCCTTCCCCGCCTCCGCCGCAAGCTGATAGAAGCAGGCTTCCCAAAAGCGGCAACCACATCCTCATAATAATCGGTCCATTGATATTGATTAAATAGGAGATTTTATTGATCCTCAAAAGTTGAGGCAAGCTCGAGTTCGATATGGTAATGAAAGAAATGATGCAGAGAGGCTGAATTCGCCGCTCAGGCAATGAGAGGGGAGCGAGTGCATGAGAAAATCTAACTTCACCTAAATAAAAATAACGGGTCCGTTTTGGTCTAATATTTGACTGATAGTCACGATTCTAGAGGAATCTGTTTTACCGACATGTTATATCGAATATTGATTTGTTTATGGTTAGGCGCGATTAGCTGCTTAGGGTCTGCGAAAGACAGAGACGTGGTGCATATCGCATCTGGTGAATGGCCGCCCTATTTTTCTCAGGAGCTTCCTGACTATGGTGTTGCTTCAAGAATTGTGACAGAAGCCTTTGCACAGGCAGGGCTTGAAGTGGAATATCAATTCTACCCCTGGAATAGAAGTCTGGAGTCAACCCGAGCAGGGGCAATCGAATCGACGATTGGTTGGGAAAAAACTACCGACCGGGAAAAAGATTTCCTGTTCAGTGAGAAGCCTATTATTGAAGAACGCCTGGTATTTTTTTATTCCGTGGAAAACCCCGTTATGCCCGATGAAGTCTGGCAACAGGAACGGGAAGAAAAACTCTTGATAGGCGTTACTCTGGGATATAACTACGGTAAACGTTTTTCCCGAGCGGAAAAGCAAGGTGTGTTCAATATATATCGAAGCCCTTCTGATGAAGCTAACCTGAGCTTGCTGTTGAATCGCCGTATAGATTTGTTTCCTATGGATGTTGTCGTTGGAAGACACATGTTGAACAAGCATTTTTCTCCGGAGGAAAGGAAGCGGATTAAGTATCACCCAGAAATGTTGCGGCGGGATTTCCTCTATTTGTTGTTTTCAAAGAAATACCCAGACAGTGCCAACCTGAAAAAGAAATTTGATCAGGGCATGCAACAACTGAGAAGTAGCGGCAGGCTTAAGGAGCTCTATACAGGAATATTGCCATGGAACACATCCGACTGAGCTGTGCGAATAGTGGTTTGAATTAATAGTGGCTTGAAATAATTGTGGTCTGAATTATAAGCCGATCAGGTTACGGGGCTACGACGGGTGATAGAGACCTACCATTTGACAGATTTCTGTGAGTGGAAGTAAAAAAAAGGGCGAATCAAAGACTCACCCTTTCGCGGTCGTATCAATCCAAGCTGCTTTCAGCTCTGACCAGTTCAGTTAGCGAGAACTTGGTAAAAGCTCTTTGGGCATCCAGCTGTTCAGATGGGCGGATGCCAGCAACTCTTTGGCTCTCTCGATGTCAGGACCAAAATAACGGTCATGATCATAGAACGGGACAACGCCACGTACAGCTTTCCGGGCCTGCTCAACCAGTGGTGATGATTTCAGAGGGTTACGGAAATCCAGTCCCTGTGCTGCAGCCAGGATCTCGATAGCCAGGATGCCACGGGTGTTGTCAGCCATATCATGCAGACGTCTTCCGGCATAGGTTGCCATGGAGACATGGTCTTCCTGGTTGGCGGATGTGGGCAGACTGTCGACGCTGGCGGGATGAGCCAGACTCTTGTTTTCACTGGCCAGTGCCGCGCTGGTGACCTGTGCAATCATGAAGCCTGAATTGACGCCGCCATTCTCTACCAGAAATGGTGGAAGCTTCGACATGTTACTGTCGATCAGCAGTGCCATACGGCGTTCAGACAAGGAGCCGATTTCTGCAATGGCCAGTGCCAGATTGTCTGCGACCATGGCCACCGGTTCAGCATGGAAATTACCTCCGGACAGGATTTCATTCTCATCCGCGAATACCAGTGGGTTGTCTGATACCGCGTTGGCTTCAATCTCCAGAACACCAGCGGCGTGCTTGATTTGATCGAGACAGGCGCCCATCACCTGAGGTTGGCAGCGGAGTGAGTAAGGATCCTGTACCTTGCCGCAGTTGGTGTGGCTACGGGCAATCTCTGACGTGTCTTCCAGCAGGTGGCGGTAAAGAGCGGCCACCTGAATCTGACCAGGCTGTCCTCTCACTTCGTGAATTCTTGCGTCAAACGGCACTCGGCTGCCAAGTGCCGCTTCAACGGTCAATGCTCCTGTAACCGCACCTGCGGCGAATAGATCTTCGGCGTGGAAAAGACCTTCAAGAGCAAATGCCGTTGAGGCCTGTGTGCCGTTAAGCAATGCCAGTCCCTCTTTGGGGGCCAGAGTTAAAGGCTGCAGGCCCGCAATATCAAGGGCCGTATGGGCATCGATAATGTCGCCTTCGTAGCGGGCTTGCCCTTCACCCAGAAGGACGCAGCTCATATGAGCCAAAGGTGCCAGGTCTCCTGAAGCACCAACAGAACCCTTCTTGGGAACAATCGGATAGACCCCTTTGTTGACCAGTGCGATCAGGGCGTCGACCACCACCCGGCGGACACCCGAGAAACCGCGTGCCAGGCCATTAATCTTTAGTGCCATCATCAGACGGACTGTATTGTCATTCATGAACTCACCGGTACCGGCAGCATGTGACAACACAATGGAGCGTTGCAGCGTTTCCAGTTCATCCTCGGCTATTCGGGTATTGGCGAGTAGTCCGAAGCCGGTATTGATACCGTAGACCACGCGACCTTCTTTCATCACGCGGCTGACGGTGTCAGCCGACTTTTCCATGTTGGCATAGGTGTCATCAGACAATGACAAGGTGACTGGTTCACGACTGATACGGCGCAGGTCGGCCAGGGTCAGTTGCCCGGGATTCAATTCAATAGGGTAACTCATTTCAGACATCTCCTGCTTTGTCATCAGCTGTGTCCAGCATAGGAAGGTCAAGACTGTTTTCTTTGGCGCAATCCCAGGCGATATCATAACCGGCATCTGCATGACGCATGACGCCAGTGCCCGGATCGTTTCTCAGTACGCGGGCAATACGTTGTTCAGCCGCGTCAGTACCGTCACAGACAATGACCACACCAGAGTGCTGACTGAAGCCCATGCCAACACCACCGCCATGGTGGAGGGACACCCAGGTTGCACCACCGGCAACGTTCAGCATGGCATTTAGAAGTGGCCAGTCGGATACAGCGTCAGAACCGTCCAACATGCTTTCTGTTTCGCGGTTGGGGCTGGCGACGGAGCCTGAATCCAGATGGTCGCGTCCGATGACGACTGGCGCCTTAAGCTCGCCGTTACGCACCATCTCATTGAACGCCAGACCCAGGCGCGCACGATCTTTCAGTCCAACCCAGCAAATACGGGCAGGCAGACCCTGGAAGGCAATACGTTCTTTGGCCATATCCAGCCATTGATGCAGGTGAGGGTCGTCTGGGATCAGTTCCTTCACTTTGGCATCGGTCTTATAAATATCTTCAGGGTCGCCGGACAACGCCGCCCAGCGGAATGGGCCAATACCCTGGCAGAACAACGGACGAATATAGGCTGGCACAAACCCTGGGAAGTCAAAGGCATTGCTGACGCCTTCTTCCAATGCCATCTGGCGAATGTTGTTACCATAGTCCAGTGTTGCGGCACCGGCTTTTTGCAGGTCCAGCATGGCTTGAACCTGTACAGCCATGGATTTTTTTGCGGCAGATACGACCGCCTGAGGGTTTTTGTGGCGTTGTTCCGCTGCGTACTCCATTGTCCAACCCTGGGGCAGGTAACCGTTTAATGGGTCGTGGGCAGAGGTCTGATCTGTGACAACGTCGGGTACTACTCCACGGCTGGCCAGTTCTGCGAAAATATCCGCAGCGTTGGCGCATAAGCCAATGGAGACCGCCTCCCCGTTGTCCTGAGCCTGGTGAATCATGGTCAATGCTTCGTCCAGATCTTTGGCTTGTTTGTCCAGGTAACGGGTACGCAGGCGGAATTCGATACGGGTCTGGTCACAGTCCACTGCGAGCATGGAAAAGCCTGCCATCGTTGCCGCGAGAGGTTGGGCACCACCCATACCACCAAGCCCGCCAGTCAGGACCCATTTGCCTTTGGCGTTGCCGTCGAAATGCTGGCGAGCAACAGCGCCGAATGTTTCGTAGGTGCCCTGAACGATGCCCTGGGAGCCTATGTAGATCCATGACCCTGCGGTCATCTGGCCGTACATCATCAGGCCTTTTTTATCCAGCTCGTTAAAATGATCCCAGTTCGCCCAGTGAGGAACCAGGTTAGAGTTGGCGATCAATACACGAGGCGCATCCGGATGGGTTTTGAAAACGCCGACGGGCTTACCGGACTGGACCAACAATGTTTCATCCTCTTCCAGGCGTTTCAGGACTTCGACAATCTTGTCATAACACTCCCAGTTCCGGGCGGCCCGGCCGATTCCGCCGTAAACCACCAGAGATTGGGGATGCTCAGCAACATCCGGGTCCAGATTGTTCATCAGCATCCGTAGTGGAGCTTCAGTCAACCAGGATTTTGCACTTAGCTCAGTACCATGTGGTGCACGGATGACCCTGCTTGAATCCTGTCGGGGGTCTGCTGTATGTTGGTTTTTGGCATCGGACATGAACGTCACCTCCTCAATCGTGTTGGGTATGCGAAGAAGCTTCGCTGTTGTTATTGGATGTGGTTGTACTGTGCTTAAGTTCGGTCATGAGACCGGACAGCGAACCACGAACTCTGGAATGTTCCAGTATGTCTGTCAGGAGGGCGGCCAATCTGGCACCCAGCCTAGCGGTATGATCATCAATATCGAACGACGGGTTGAACTCGGCTATTTCTGCCAGCAGAACCGGGATCTGGCTGCTTCTGATCTGTTGCAGAAGAGTCTCCACCAATTCCACGCTGATTCCCCGAGGGGCGGGAGCACTAACGCCGGGGGCGACAGAGGCTGGAAAAGCATCCATGTCGATCGTGATGTAAACGGCATCAATCTGGTCGAGAAATTCCTTCATGCGCTCAACGGCATTCGCAATCTGATGAATGCCTGCGTCCGTGTCCGCAATCCAGGTAACCTTCAATTCGTCTGCGCGGTCGTATAAAGATTGAGTGTTTGCCAGACGACTGATGCCGACTGCGGCATAGTGAAACTCAAGACCGTGTTCTGAACAGTCCCGGGCAACCTGGTAGAAGGGCGTGCCTGAGCTGGGGCCCTCACTGTCGCTGCGTAGGTCGAAATGAGCATCGAAGTTGATAATGCCGATTTTTGGTAGATCGGCTTTGCCTGTTCTGCTTTGCTCCAGAATAAAGGCACGCAGGCCCTGGAAACTTCCCCAGGCGACATCGTGACCGCCACCAATCACGAGTGGCAGGCACTGGTGGTGCAAAACATCTGCGACACATTCTGCCAACTGCTGTTGGGTTTCCGCCAAACCTGCCTGCACCTGGATATTGCCCGCATCATATACTTTGCCGGTGTGATGCCAGGGCAGCTTTGCCAGTGCACGGCGGAGCTGGTCAGGGCCCTCGGATGCTCCTGTCCGGCCCTTGTTGGCAGCAACACCCAAGTCGCAGGGATAGCCAATCAAGGTAACTCCGGCATCGGTATTGCCCGCAAAAGGTTGAATCATCTGATGCCAGCGGCGGGCTTTTTCGCCGTCAGCGGTATCGATTCGTCCCTGCCAGAGAGACTGATTGAAAGGAGTGTTCTGAGTTTTGGACTTAAAAGTCATTGCTGACCGCTCCATGAATCACACGTTGATAAAGGTCCTGAGTGCCAAACTGGTAGCTGAGCTGAGCGGGATGCTGCAGGTCCCAGACGATAAAGTCGGCTGCAAATCCTTCCTGCAACTGCCCAAGTCTGTTTTCTTCATTCAGCGCTTTGGCCGCGTGGCGGGTAACTCCGACAAGGTTCTCCTGTGGGGTGAGACCGAATAGTGTGGAGCTCATATTGAGCATGAGCCGTAGAGAAGCCAGTGGGGAAGAGCCCGGATTCAGATCACTGGCCAGTGCGATCGGGACTTCGTAACGGCGCAGTAATTCTATCGGGGGTAACTGGCGTTCACGGAGGAAATAGAATGCACCAGGTAATATTGTTGCGACCGTACCTGAAGCCGCGATGGCAGCGACGCCTTCCTCATCCAGATATTCCACGTGATCTACCGAAAGTGCCTGATAGGATGCAGCCAGTTTGGACCCTCCGGTAAGAGTGAGCTGTTCCATGTGGCCTTTGATCGGCAGGCCATAATGAACGGCTGCTTCAAAAACCTTTTGGCATTGTTCTGGGGAGAAAGCGATGCTTTCACAGAAAACATCAACGGCATCTGCCAGACCTTCACCAGCGGCAGCTGGAATGGCTTCCCGGCATACCCAGTCGATATAGTCATCTGACCGACCTTTGAACTCCTCCGGCAATGCATGGGCGGCCAGTAGAGTGGTCTTGACTCGAACGGGGTACTTATCTCCCAATGCCCGGGCCACTTTGAGCATCTTCAGCTCAGTTTCCAGATTAAGTCCGTAGCCGGATTTGATTTCGACCGTCGTCACACCTTCTGACATCAGAGCGAGTAATCTGGGGGTGGAACTTTCCATCAGTTCGTCGAAAGAGGCCGATCTCGTTGCGCGTACCGTCGAGAGTATTCCGCCTCCCTGCCGGGAAATTTCGGCGTAGCTGACACCGTTTAACCGCTTTTCAAACTCTTCTGCACGATGACCTGCGAAAACCAGATGGGTGTGGCAATCAATCAGCCCGGGGGTGACAAGACGACCGTTGACATCCATGACGCTTGCTTCTGTCTGATTGGCCTTTATCTCGGACCAATCTGACATTGGGACAAGTTGCTGTATGTAGCCTTCTGACACTCCGATTGCGTAATAGCTGTCAGCCGGCAGAGGAGTCGCGCTGCATGTGGCAAGTTTTGCGTTGATCCACCATTGCATGTTGATACAGGTTCCTGAGCTTTTGTTGTAAATGTATATACATTTAACGGTAAAAAACTGTGTGCTGCAACTATGAAAGCGGCGGGTTTTCATAGACTCAAATTATAAAGACAGTAAAGTGTTTTTAATCAGTCTGTTATGGTTGGTTGTTGTTTTGTCTGATGACGAGGCTGGAATCTGATTGAGTGCATAGAGGAGACATTGAAATTTTTAATGTATATACAAATATGAGGGGCGAAAGTTAAGTACGAGGCAAGGCCGCCAGGGGTAAAGTGGGATCAGCGGAAATGACTTTCCGATTGCAGTCGGTAGCGTGAGCCCGGGTAGGTCAGGAAAGCGCTGCTGATAAGATGCTGCTGGCTCCAGGTTCTCCGGTGGACGCGCAGACAGGCTTCATTGGTTGGGATTTCCAGGAGTTCGCAGCTCAGCTCGTCGGGGAGAATTGCTTCAATAATGTGTTCTGCATCAGAGGCTGGGCAGGTTTCACTCAGGTATTGGTTTGGCGTAATTGATTGGTAGTCCTGTGCCAGATAGTCCGGAGCAAAGATTGGGTTGACGTAGCGTTCCTCCAACTGGATGGGAATATTGTTTTCAAGGTGGACAATACGGCTGTGGAAAACATCAGAGCCCGTTCGTATGCCCAACTGGGTCGCTATCTGAGACGAGGCTGTCACCTGTTCCAGTCTGATAATCCGATTGCTGTACTGATGTCCGCGACCTGTAATTTCCTCTGCGATATTGCGAATATCTGCAAAAGACGAAGTCGGCTTGGATTCGCACACAAAGGTTCCTTGTCCCTGGTAACGTACCAGATGGCCATCATTAACCAGATCGCGAATGGCCTTGTGGACCGTCATTCTGCTCACATTGAATTGTTGGGCGAGCTGCATTTCCGTTGGTATCCGGCTGCCCACCGGATAGCGCTGATTCTCAATGCCGCTCAGTAGGAAATCTTTGACCTGTTGAAATCTGGGTTTGCCGGACACAGACGGACTGCCTTGTAATTCATTGATACATGGATAGGATTCAGGGGCGTATTGTAGTCACTTCAAATCTCGGCTGACAGGTCTGGCCGAAAGAAGTTTTCAATCTGTCGGGCGTGGGACTGAGCATCCATATATCCCAGTTTGATCAAGTCGCGCATGAATCCTCCCTCGAACAGCAGGTAGCTGGCCAGACTGGCGCCACCTTCCGGATTCTCATTATTCTGACCAACAAACTTGCGCACGGTGGCAGGGAGTTCCTTAATGTGTTGAAGGGCCAGTTCGTCGATCGGCTGGCTGGGGGAGATATTCAGAATTTCCAAAGGGCGCAGATCTATGCCGAACTTTTCCAGGTTTTCCTGAGGGATGGCTTTGATCAATTGATTGATCAGCAGGGCTTTGTCGACATCGTTTTCAATCACGTCGATAAACGCGCCATTCAGCATGTGTTCCATGATATACGACAGGGGAGGAAACTTTTCCTGTTTCTTGCGTACGGGGGCCATGACACGGTTTGCACTGACGCCGATCAATAGAATGCGGTCACTTCCCAGGTGAACTGCCGGGCTGAGCGGTGCCATATTGCGTACAACGCCATCCCCGAAGTATTCCCGGTTGATCCTCACCGGTGGGAAAATTGTGGGAATCGCCGAGGAAGCCAGCAGATGATCCACGTTCATGATCGTTTTAACTCCAACCCGCTGACCAAGATGCCAGCCCGTGATATGGTCTTTGCTTTGAAAAAAACTGATGCTTTGGCCGCTTCGGTAACCGCAGGCGGTGACGCAGACGGCATCAATTTCGCGATCACTGATATTGCTGGAGAGCTTGTTGAAATCTATATGGGAATTGAGAAACTCACGGAGAGGGCTGTTATCCAGCATTGATGCCGGCATTTCCCTTTCCTCGCCGCCAAGGGCGGCTTTAATGAAGTACCCCATGCGTCTGGTCATACCCCAAAAATCTGATCGGTAAACTTTGTCAGTCTTTAGTTCACTCCAGAGTTCTTCCAGGTGCTCGACGCTGTGTCGGAAAATGTCGCCGCTGGCGGCGATCCCTATCGCATTTATCGCGCCTGCAGAGGTGCCGCAGATAATGGGAAAAGGGAAGTGAAGATCCGGCAACTGGTCTGAGATGGCTTTCAGTACGCCCACCTGGTAGGCCGCTCTGGCTCCGCCTCCAGTTAATACCAGGGCGGCTTTATTTGAACTTGTAGGGGCGTCGGATGTTGCCACGGCATCTCCTGTGATGATTTCAGAGCCTTGTGAAATCACACGACTGACTGTTGTTACTGAGGTCTTGATCCCGGGTCATGTGAAAATCATCAGTCCAGGATATTGTTGTCGCCATGGTTATTGAGTTTAGCCTGACTTTAACCAGAGCGTGTAATCAGGAAGGCACCGAGCATATCAGAGATGGACAGGATGAGTCAGGGGGCGTGGAGGGAATATGGCTCGCAGTTGTTGACCACTATCGGGTTAAATCCTCGTCATTGTTATATGGCTGCTGTACTGGGCACCTGTGCATGAGTATCATGTGTTCCTTTTTGAATTTCTTATTCGGTCAGGCCTCTTTGGGCTGGGCAGGGCCACATCATTGAATCTGGGGCTGAATGATAAAACACAAGCTGAACCAGGCAGTATGGATGATACGACATAATAACCGGGCTAAATCTGAACTCGACACCTATTGTAATCTGCGTTCCCTGCTAAAGGCTTGCGCCGGGATATGCCTGTTGCCGGTTGGAGTTGCTGGTGCGGAAGAGTTGGTTGTCACAGCGGCATCCCAGGATTGGGTGGCCAGAGAACAGTTATCCGGCGCGCATCTGACTAATCTTGAACCCTATTGTGATGGGACATACGTCGCTCCCGCCTATGGATTTGAAGGTTACAGGGTAGAAGAGAACTCCACTTTGCTTAAAGCCATGGCGGACAAGGCCAGTGCCAAGCCTGAAAGTACGATAGAGCTTTGGGGAAATGTCGAGCTGCAACAGGGGGAGTGGTGGCTGGAAGCGGATAAAGCCACGCTGGACCGACAAACCAATAAGGCCTGGATAGAAGGCAATATTACTGGACGAGCGCCAGGGCTGGCTGTGCACGGTACATCTGCCTCTTATAATCTCGACACCGCCGATTTCAGTCTTGAAAACTCCTCCTATGTGTTGCATGACCGTCATGCCCGGGGCGAAGCCGATGGCCTGAGCAGCTCGGGTACTCAGGAAGTGGTGATCCAAACTGGCAGCTTTACCACCTGTGCGCCGGATAGTCGAGCCTGGTCGCTGATTGCCAGCGAGATCGTTCTGGACAGAGAGAAGGGGGAAGGCAACGCGAAACATATGCGCTTGCGGATACTGGATGTTCCAGTGATGTATTTTCCTTACCTTGCCTTTCCAATAGACGACCGTCGACGTAGCGGTTTTCTGTTTCCCACTCTGGAAACCTCCAATACCGGCAGAGGGATCAGCCTGGGGGTTCCTTATTATTTCAACCTTGCACCAGATTATGATGCAACCTACTCGCCCCGTTATATCCATGGCCGAGGGTTGTTGAACGAGGTGGAGGGACGCTGGCTGACGAAGGACAGTTATTCGGAATTGAGACTGGGTTACCTTTACCACGATAGTGAGTTTCTTAAGGAATTTCCGGATGAAAATAATGGTAATCGTTGGGCGCTCGACTTCGAGAACCGATACCGGATAGCGGATGGCTGGCGTTCAACCATTGATTACAATGCCGTGGGGGATAACGAGTATCTCAACGATCTCAACCGCACTCTCGAGATTGCTGAAACCTCTCATATCAAAAGATCATGGGACGTGAACTACGGAGGTGAGACGCTGAGCTTTCGCAGCAGAGTCTCTGGGTATCAGACGATAGATGACGGTATTGCTGAGCGCGATTACCCCTATTATCAGTTGCCACAGCTAACGCTGGACTGGAATGACCGCAGTGAGTGGTTCAACTATGGGGTGGAATCGGAATACACCTATTTCTGGCGGGATAATGAAAATATCACTGGAATCAGGCGAACTAATGGTAGTCGCTGGCGCACCCAGCCGGATATAGAACTCGATTTGAGTCCGGTATGGGGATATTTTAAACCGGGTATTCGACTGGATCACACGGACTACCTGCTTGAGGACGAGCCGGAAGGGAATGACAGTCATATCAGTCGGACGGTTCCTTTCTACCGTATCGACAGTGGGCTCTACTTCGACCGTACTGTCCAGATGTTTGACCACGACTATAACCAGAGCCTGGAACCACGTCTGTTCTATGTCTACTCTCCGGAAAGTGAACAGGACGACGTTCCAGACTTTGATACCTCGGTGCCCACTTTCAGTTATTCCCGTCTGTTCAAGGAAGACCGTTTCGTCGGAGGAGACCGGGTTGGCGACAACAACCGGTTAAGTGCCGGGGTGACAACCCGCTTTAATGATATGGATAGTGGCATAGAGGTCTTTCGGGCCAGCATCGGACAGATATTCTATTACGAAGACGGTGAAGTTGATCTCAATGGCAGTGGAGGCGTGACCGAGAGTGAATCTCCTTATGCCGGCGAATTGCTGTGGCGACCCAATCAGAATACGGATATCAAAATCAGTGGATTATGGGATGCGCAGGAATCCAGAACGGAGAAGGGAACGTCCACGCTTTCCTTCCATGATGCGGAGTACAGCAAGCTGCTGAACCTGAGTCATCGTTATTCGATAACCAGCAATAATCCCAATGATCACATTGAACAGACTGATATATCCACATTGTTTCCGGTGACGGACTCGGTCAGCCTGCTGGGACGCTGGCTTTTTGATCTGCGCCGGCATCGTACCATCGGTACCCTCGCAGGTGTAGAATACAGTGATTGTTGCTGGCGGGTGCAGTTGGTCGCCCGGAGTTACCTGGAAGATGAGGATAATGAAGAGAGTCGGCTGGATCACGGAATATTCCTTCGATTCCAGCTTCGCGGTTTAGGAGGCCTGGGAACTGGCGATGAGTCAGCCTTGTCCACAGGGTTAAAGAATTACAATGCCCGGGAAAACTATCGCGATGAGCGATATCAATGGTGATCGCGTGATCAACGGTAGAAAATTCCTGTGCATATTTATGAACAACACATCAATGAATGAAAACCTGTTAGTTATGTTGAAGAAGATTTTTATTTCTACGCTGCTGATCTGCCTGTTAGGGCTGTCTGGCGGACCGGCCATGGCGGACGTCAAGCCTTTGGATCGTGTGATTGCCATTGTCGATGATGGTGTCGTGTTGCAGTCTGAGCTCGATGATAGGGTCGGTATGTTCAAGCAGCGTTTTCTGGCGCAGGGCACGCCTCTGCCGCCGGAAAACGTCATGCGCGAAAAGTTGTTGGATCAGCTCGTTGTGGAGCAGATACAGCTTCAGATGGCCGAAAAGATGGGGATCCGTGTCAGTGACTCCCAGCTTAACCAGACCATGGAGAGTATTGCCCAGCAGAACGGGCTGAGCTTGGATGAGTTTCAGCAGCAGTTAGCTCAGGACGGAGTCACTTATCAGGGCGCGCGTGCTCAGGTGAAGCGGGAAATGCTGATTGGCCGATTACAGCAGCGCCGGGTCAATCCCCGTGTTCGTATCACCGAAAAAGAAGTGGAAGACTTTCTGAAGTCAGCGACCGGTAAAGCAAATAGTCAGGAAGAATACCGCATCTCCCATATTCTTCTGAGTAACGATTCCGGTCGTGATAATGTTGAGCTGGCGAAAGAAATTATCGAAAAACTGCATTCAGGTGGCTCATTTGCAGAGATGGCGGCGACCTATTCCTCCTCATCCACCGCACTGGAAGGGGGTGACCTGGGGTGGCGTAAGCGAGACGAGTTACCAACGCTGTTTACAGAGGTTGTTCCCAAGTTGCAGCCTGGGCAAGTGTCTGAACCACTTGAAACCAGTGGTGGTGTGCATTTGGTCAAACTCACTGATAAGCGTGGAGGGTCAAGCAAGTTGGTGACCCAGGCCAAGGTTCGCCATATTCTGATCATGCCCAATGAAGTACGCGATGATGCGGCAGCCAAGTCTATGATTGACAGTCTGTATGATCGTGCCAATTCGGGAGAGGAGTTTGCCAAACTTGCCAGGGAAAACTCTGATGATGCGGTAAGTGCCAGTGCCGGAGGATCTTTGGAATGGGTGAGCCCGGGGGAAATGGTGCCGGAATTTGAGCGTGTTATGGGGCAGACGCAGGTCGGGCAGATCAGTAAGCCGTTCAGATCGGGCTACGGTTGGCATATCCTGACAGTTGAGGACCGGCGAACGGCGGATATCGGTGACCGCGTGCAGGCGAATCAGGCCAGACAGACGTTGCATCGCCGTCGTTACGAGGAAGAGTTACAGAGTTGGCTGGGTGAAATTCGCGACGAAGCGTTTGTTGAATTGAAAATATAAGCTCCTGAGGCTGAACTATCCAACAATTTAGGTATGGTTATGATCATTGCGGTCACTCCCGGTGAGCCCGCGGGCATAGGTCCGGACATCTGTGTCCAGATGCTTCAGGAGAGCTGGCCTGTACATCTGGTGCTGGTATGCGACCCTGATATGTTGCAGAAAAGGGCTGAGTTACTCGGGTTGCCTCTGAAAGTGGAGCTATATAATCCTGAGGCTTTCGTTGCCTCGCGGCAAGATGGTCTCCCTTCCCAGCCCGGTGTTGCGACTGTTTTGCCTGTACACTGCGAATCTTCCCCTGAACCGGGACGCTTGTCTCCTGCCAATGCTCAATATGTCCTGGATACTCTACGCAGAAGCATCACTGGTTGTCTGAGTCGCGAGTTTGATGCATTGGTGACGGCTCCTGTGCATAAAGGTGTGATTAATGACGCGGGCATTTCATTCACGGGCCACACAGAGTTTCTGCAGCAACTGACCCGGGTACCAAGAGTGGTGATGATGCTGGCATCTGATGTGATGCGGGTTGCGTTGGCGACAACACATGTACCTTTATCAAAGGTGTCAGGGCTTATTTCAGATGAACGTCTGGAACAGGTACTCACCATACTGGATCAGGATCTCAAGGTGAAATTTGGAATTCCCAGGCCTCATATTCTTGTAGCAGGGCTGAACCCGCACGCTGGAGAGTCCGGACACATGGGACGAGAGGAAATCGATATTATTGAGCCTTGTCTTAAACGGCTACGGAAAAAGGGCATGAATCTGACAGGTCCTTTACCTGCTGACACCCTGTTTACGCCGAAATACCTCGACAATGCTGATGCAGTACTGGCTATGTATCATGACCAGGGATTGCCGGTATTGAAATATCAGGGATTTGGCAAAGCGGCCAATATCACCCTGGGGCTGCCGATGATACGGACGTCTGTCGATCACGGTACTGCGCTGGATCTCGCCGGTACCGGGCAGGCGGATGTCGGCAGTTTAAAAACGGCTTTGCAATGTGCCATTGATATGGTATCGAGTCAGGCCAGACAATCTTCATCCATGGAGTCTCTGGATGTCTAATTATTCTTCTCGTGGTTCTCGAAAGCCAGCAGGTCATCAGGCCCGAAAGCGCTTTGGACAGAACTTTCTGCATGATATGACGGTCATCGACCGTATTGTGCGTTCAATTAACCCAGGCGCTGAAGAGCTGCTGGTGGAGATTGGTCCTGGATTGGGAGCAATGACGGAGCCTCTGCTGGATACAGGAGTTGCGCTGACGGCTGTTGAGCTGGACCGGGATCTGATCCCTGTGTTGCGCACAAAGTTTTTTAACTATCCGAATTTCAACATTATTGAAGCGGATGCCCTGAAGTTCAACTTTCAAACACTGGTGAAGGAAGGCATGCCTTTCAGGCTGGTGGGCAATCTTCCGTACAACATTTCAACACCGCTGATTTTTCATTTGCTGGAGCTGGGCCCTGTCGTCAGCGACATGCATTTTATGCTGCAGAAGGAAGTGGTGGACAGGCTTGCAGCGAAGCCCGGTGACGGATCCTATGGCAGGCTAAGCGTGATGGCTCAATATCATTGCCGGGTGGAGTCTCTGTTCAATGTGGGGCCTGGCGCCTTCAATCCGCCTCCTAAGGTCTGGTCAGCGATTGTCAGGCTGGTACCTCATCCGGAGAAGCCATACCCATGTCGTGACGAGAAGGTACTATCCCGGGTGGTCCGCCAGGCGTTTGCCATGCGTCGTAAGACACTGAGAAACTGCTTGAAAAAGGAGATTGATACCAACGGACTGGAGAGCTTGGGGATAAACCCTCAGGCGCGGCCGGAAACATTGAGTGTTGGCGATTTTGTGAATATTGCCGACTACGTTTTGGAACATCCACTGACCGAAAGTTGATCGGGAGCCATGAGCGAAGAATCCCCTCTTTACGACATTAAAGTACAGGTGCGGACCCAGTATATTTCGTCGCAGTCTGACCCGGATAATGATCATTATGTTTTTGCCTATCACATCACGATTACCAATCACGGTGCCAAGACAGCTAAGTTGCTAAGCAGGCGTTGGCTGATTACTGATAGTGATCAGCGTCAGCAGGAGGTGACTGGTGATGGTGTGGTTGGTCAGCAGCCGGTGATTGCGCCGGGTAAAATTTATGAGTACAGCAGTGGCTGTGTCTTGGAGACCGAAGTCGGTACTATGGAAGGCCATTACATCATGAAAGCCGAAGACGGGCATGAATTTATTGCGCCGATTCCAAGATTCGTACTCTCGACGCCAAGAACGCTTCACTGATCTAGGAACCTTATGTCTGTTTATGCTATCGGTGATGTTCAGGGGTGCTGTGAGGCTCTGGAACGCCTTTTAGAAAAGCTTAAATTTGATCCGGCTGCGGATCAGATTCTGTTTGCCGGTGATTTGATTAACCGTGGCCCGGAATCGCTGCAGACTTTGCGCCTGATATATTCTCTGCGGCATTCAGTGATGTCTGTTTTGGGAAATCATGACCTTCATGCCCTGGCGGTCTACTTCGGAAGACAGAGGAGCAAGAAGAAGGATACGCTTTCTGCGCTGTATGATGCAGAAGATGCGGAGGTATTGCTGGAGTGGTTAAGAGAGTGTCCGCTGGCTCATTACGATGAAGAGCGTCATCTTATGGTGGTGCATGCGGGGGTTCCGCATCATTGGAGTGTGGCGCAAACTCTGAGTTTGGCTGCAGAAGTTGAACAGGTCGTGCGCGGATCTCATGCGCATGATTTTTTCTGTGAAATGTACGGTAATCTGCCTCACTGCTGGAATGAAAGCCTTCAAGGTATGGAAAGGTTGCGGGTTATTACCAATTATCTGACCCGAATGCGTTTTCTCGACGAGCAGGGTTGCCTGGAATTAACTCATAAACAGGGGCTGGAGACCGCACCGGAAGGCTTCAAAGCATGGTTTCAGTACCCGAGGAACGATGATCTGAAAATTCTGTTCGGTCATTGGGCCGCTATTCAGGGAGTCACCGGAGTTACCCGGTTTCATGCTCTGGATACCGGTTGTGTATGGGGGGGGAATCTGCGGGCCATGAATGTGGATACAGGTGAGTATATTGAAGTGGAAAGCCGTGACTAATACGGAAATGACTGTAAGCACAGGGGGATGACTGGGGCATGAATAGTGTTGGGGCAACCGCCTTTATTGCATCCTTGTCTCCCGGACAGAGAATCGGGCTTGGACTGGGGTTGATATTGACAGGTACTGCTGTCGCCATGGGGGCGGTGGGGAGTCATATTGTCCAACAGCATTATCCGGAAGGCGCATCGACATTTGCAATTGCACTTCGTTACCATACTTTGCATGGTATTGGAGTAGTATTGCTTTGCCTGCTTGCCTCTTTATGCCATAGACGCGTAATCGTTGTGGTGACAGGTTGTTTTATCGCGGGTCTGTTGATGTTCTGTGGCCTGCTTTATCTTAAGTCTTTCGGGATCATAAGCGCATCAGGGCCTTGGGTTCCTCTGGGGGGAATCAGCCTTATTCTCGGCTGGATTCTCTGGGGGAGTGGAGTGATCTGGGGGGCTATGGGTTATCGCGACCCTACTGATGATTCCTGAGCAGCGACAACCGCCACTAACGCCAAGCGACACCATCACGATGCTTTAGACGGCAACTTACTAAAGACCGCTGGTAACATTCAAATAACAATTAGTTGGTAGACTCCACTATGCTGAATATCCAATTGAACGGCGAGCGCCGGGAACTGGAAGGTTCTGTTTCTGTGACTGAGCTACTGGATCGCTTGGGATTTACCGGAAAGCGACTGGCAGTAGAGCTCAATAAAGAAATTCTTCCGAAAAGTCTGCATGCCACGACGATGTTGAACGATGGAGACATTATTGAAGTGGTGGGCGCTGTAGGGGGAGGCTGAGTTTTTCCTCTGATTCCACTACTTTCCTCAATAATAAAACGAGCGTACATCTCATGACACAAAACACACCTGGACAAGACAAACCACTCATTATTGCCGGTAAGACCTACAGCTCGAGATTGTTGGTCGGTACCGGAAAGTACAAAGATCTTGATGAAACCGCCAGAGCCATAGAGGCCAGTGGTGCGGATATTGTGACGATGGCGGTTCGTCGCACTAACCTGGGACAGAATCCAGACGAGCCTAACTTGTTGGACGTTATCTCGCCTGAGCGGTATACGCTACTCCCAAATACGGCTGGCTGTTACACGGCCGATGATGCTGTTCGAACTTGCCGTTTGGCGAGAGAGCTTTTGGATGGTCATAACCTGGTAAAGCTGGAAGTGCTGGGGGATCAGAAGACACTTTACCCGGATGTCGTGCAAACGCTTAAGGCGGCGGAACAATTGGTTAAAGAAGAATTTCAGGTCATGGTCTACACTAGTGATGACCCTCTGGTTGCCCGCCAACTGGAAGAGATTGGATGCATCGCCGTTATGCCTCTGGGAGCGCCGATTGGCTCCGGGTTGGGGATTCGAAACCCCTACAACATCCGTATCATTCTGGAAAATGCAAAGGTGCCGATACTGGTGGATGCCGGAGTGGGTACGGCATCAGATGCCACTGTTGCTATGGAAATGGGTTGTGACGGCGTATTGATGAATACAGCAATTGCCGCTGCACAGGATCCCGTGAGAATGGCCCGGGCGATGCGTCTTGCAGTGGAAAGCGGTCGCGATGCTTACCTGGCGGGAAGGATGCCTCGTAAGTTGTACGCCAGTGCATCGTCGCCGATAGATGGAACCTTCTTTTAAGGGATTCAAAAAACTATCAGCGTCGCCATGGCGCAATGAAATGTTGGCTTAAAATGATGACTTACTCAGAATAAGTTACATTTGATCGCCAGCATTTTTTTGTGCTGGCAGTTTTTTATGACGTTATTCAGGGGCCCGAATTAATAATGAATAAACCCCTCTCTCGAAGCAGTATATCTGGAGAATATAGTGAAAGCCGAACGTGGTCAGCGAAAACAGCAGATACTTGAATGCCTGGCAATAATGCTACAGGAACAAAGTGGAGCCAGGATAACGACAGCCAAGTTAGCCGAGGCAGTCGGAGTATCAGAAGCAGCGCTTTACCGTCATTTTCCCAGTAAGGCGAAAATGTTCGAAGCGTTGTTGGAATTTATGGAAGATGCGCTGTTCAGTCGCATTAAAACTATTGCAGGAGAACAAGAAGAACTGCGAGATAAGGTCAATAAAGTGGCGATGCTTTGGTTAACTTTTGCCAAGCGTAATCCTGGGTTGGGGTGTCTGTTGAATGGTGAAGCACTGGTAGGTGAAAACCCCAGGACTCAGCAGCGTGCCAGGGCATTGACTGAAAGGCTGGAGACCGAACTGCGCTCATTGATGCGAAATGCGGAAATCCAGAATGAGGTGACTCTGAAAGTATCCAGTACCGTCGCTGCGCAGTTGTTAGTCAGTGTTATCGAGGGAACTCTGCAACGGTTTGTCCGGTCTCAGTTCCGCTACGACCCAACTTCCGCATGGCCGGTGCAGTGGGACCTATTGTGGGGCGGGATAGTTAACGGACAGGGAATGGCCTGATCCTTCTTTTTCAAGCAGGTCATTTGGCCTGCTTGATCCAGCGGTTAAGATGAGTCACGCATAAGCCAAAGGGGCTCTGGTCTTGCCAGATAAGGTTGCTTATTATTCTCCAGCTCAAAGTCAGTTGGCTTTCATAATGACTTTTCATTGAATGGAAAATAAAAATGGCAATGGATTATGACTCATCTTTACCTTCCAAAGATCTCAAGTTAAGCGAAAAATTTTACCGAGCAGTCTGGCGCTGGCATTTTTATGCAGGCCTTTATGTAATTCCGTTCCTGTGCATGCTGGCTGTAACTGGCCTTATTATGCTTTGGGCTGGTGTCATCGACGGGCGTGAGGGTGAAAAGGCTTATACTGTTGCACCTGCAGGCGGGGCTGTCCCGATATCAAACCAGGCAGATGCTGCCTTGTTTTCTATCCCTGGTGGGGTGTTGAAGCAATATATTGGTCCATTAGGCTCTGATGGTGCGGCACTGTTTCGGGTAGATCTTCAAGGTGAGGCGCTTATGGTTGCCGTTAATCCATATGACGCAAGTGTACTAGGCTCCTGGTCTCGGAGGGCTGGTTGGTATGACCTGGCTAACGATATTCATGGCACTCTGCTGATCGGCGATGCCGGTGATCGTCTGATTGAAATTGCGGCCGGGCTGGGAATGGTGTTGATTGTGACAGGTCTGTATCTATGGTGGCCCCGGAGCAGTACGCGATTAGCAGATGTTCTGATACCGAATTTGCGATTAAGTGGCCGGCCGCTCTGGAAATCTCTGCACCAAAGTATCGGCTTCTATATTTCCGCTCTGTTGATTATTTTTTTCTTATCCGGCTTATCATGGTCGGGGATATGGGGAGAACGCTTTATTCAGGCCTGGAGTACTTTTCCTGCGGAAAAGTGGGATAAGGTTCCATTGTCTGATGATATCCATGCCTCCATGAATCATGGTGCAATGAAAGATGTTCCCTGGGCTCTGGAGCAGACTGCCATGCCGGAATCCGGATCTGATGCTGGTATTACTGGACTCGCTCCGGGGACGCCAATCAATATTGATACGGTTGTCGCCTTTGGTTATGCACTGGGTATGGGAGATCGCCGCTTTCAGGTGAACCTGCCTCAGGGAAAGGAAGGTGTCTGGACATTGTCTCAGGACTCGATGAGTAATGACACGACAAGCCCCACTTCAGATCGGACCGTACATGTTGATCAGCACACCGGTAAAATACTGGCAGATGTGAAATATGAAGACTATTCGCTGGGAGGGAAGGCGATGGCAGTGTCTATTGCCTTTCATGAAGGTGATATGGGGATATGGAATATTGCTTTAAATACGATCTTTTGCCTGTCGGTGATATTTGTCTCGGTCAGTGGTGTGATTATGTGGTGGATGCGCCGTCCGGCCAAGGCGGGAAGGTTGGTTGCACCACCAGCCCCGGTAGATATGCCACTGTGGAAAGGGGCTATTTGTATTGGGCTGGCATTATGTCTGGCGTTTCCCCTTGTTGGAGTCGCTTTGCTCATACTGTTGGCACTTGACGTTTTGGTCCTCCAGAATATTCCCGTGTTGAAAAAGGCGTTTTCGTAATCTGCTCTAAGCGGAAGGTCTCTCGATAGAAGGGGGGGCAACAGGCGATTGAATTTTTTCAGTAAGCCGAGAAAATGGAAAGCCAGTAAGATTCAAGGAAGACTTTGTCACTTACTGGTTTGGTTTTACTGATATTGCTGGTTTTGCAAATGTTGTTGGTCTTGCAAGTGTTGATGGTCAGGCAACGAAGTTTCGAAAACCCTTGGATAAGTAATCCATCTGATCTGTCAGAACATATCTATTGCGCAGGTACATGTATTCGTACCTGTTAGGCACATAAGGCACCGACAATAATGCCATTCCAGCCTCTTCTGGTGTTAATGCAGCCTTACGCTGGTTACAGCCAAAACAACAGGCGCAAGTGTTCATCCAGGAGTGCCGACCACCCCGGCTGGTCGGGATGATATGGTCGATCGTTAAAGCTCGTTCAGATGGTTTATTTCCACAATACATGCAGGTAAAGCGGTCCCTGGCGAACAGGTTTTGCCGGGTGAATGGCACTGAGTGAGCGATACGGGCGTGGTCACTTTTACTGGCCAGTATGGCGGGTATGCCCAGGCTGGATTGAAGGCCGACTTTATTGAAGCCCCCTTTCAGAATGATGCCGGTGTCGCCAAATGACCAGGCGACCCTACCGGCAACCAGATGCTGTGCCGCTTGATGGACGGTCAGCCAGCTCTGAGGTTGCCCTCCAGCAGTGATTTTTAAAATTAAGGGGTGTTTCATCATCATAGCCAAGCCCTCGAATGGCTGTTTCTATAAGTATATAAGTGAATCGTGTTAGTTGATGGAAAATAAAATTTGGGGTGATCAACGAGGATCGAACTCGTATCTCCAGGGCCACAACCTGGCGCTCTGCCACGGGCCTGCTGACACTTCGTGTGACAATCATGCTGGAGTCTCATTTTACCTTCTGCAAAGAGGAGGGAGCGCGGTGTAGTCATCTACATAAGCGACCGACAATGCCGTAGAGGGCAAAATGAGGCCCAGCCCTGCGGGTTGAGCCTGAGAATAGGGCACTCTTTGTTACTCGTCGTTCGTTTAGAATAACTAAACGTCTCTCCTTGTGCCGCGATTGACCTATTCTCAGGCTCAACATGATCGTCACACGAAGTGTCAGCAGGCCCTAATGATCACCACTTAATGGCTGGCCGCTCCGGATTTGAACCGGAAACCCTCTGAGTCAAAGTCAGATGCGCTGCCAATTGCGCCAGCGGCCAATAAACACTTTTGTAAACTTTCTTGTATAGTTAAAAGCGTTACTGTTTTTAAAATGGTGCGCAAGAAGGGAGTCGAACCCTTAAAACCTGGTTTCTAAGACCAGTACGTATGCCTGTTCCGTCACTTGCGCGTTAATATCAATCTGGTACCCATGGATGGATTCAAACCATCGACCTCAGGTTTCGTAGACCTACGCTCTGTTCGCTGAGCTACACGGGTAAATCCTTGGTTCTTTACACTTGCTCCAATAAAAATTGGAGAGGGTTGCCAGATTCGAACTGGCAAATACAAGAGTTGCAGTCTTGCGCCTTCACCTTTCGGCCAAACCCTCGATTCTGGCTCCGGAAACAGGGGTCGAACCTGTGACCTGGCGGTTAACAGCCGTCCGCTCTACCTACTGAGCTATTCCGGAACAATCTGGTGGGTCGAGAGGGGATTGAACCCTCAACCTCGGGCTTAAAAGGCCCTTGCTCTGCCATTTGAGCTATCGACCCAAAAATTGTTGGTGGTCCCGGCGGGATTCGAACCTGCATCTGCCGGCTTATGAGGCCGGTGCTTTAACCTGTTAAGCGACAGGACCACGATTAATCAATTTTGGCGGTAGGTGTTGGATTCGAACCAACGCGCCTCCTATAAGACGCCGGATTAGCAATCCGGTGCATTACCACTCTGTCAACCTACCTTGTGCATCATTTATTTGGTGGATGGGGGCGGATTCGAACCGCCGCAGTTTTCGGCCACAGATTTACAGTCTGCTTGTCTCACCATCGACAGCCCATCCAAATCTAGTTTAGTTATTCGGGGTGTGCCCAAATCCGTGACCTTCCTATCACGGTTGTTCGGGCACAAAAAAACCTGGTGTCTGTTAAAGCCCACCAGGTTTCCGGTTATATGCAGATATCCTGGAGGGCATGTTGACCCTCCAGACGTTAATTCAGGAAGGTCCTATAAATTTGCTCTGTATGCCATGGTTGGCAATGAGGTTCAGATGACACGATTGTTCGGTGCTCTTATTGAGCGCACGCAGGCCGTAGGCATAGAGGCGATGTTCACCTTTATTGTCTGCTGGCCAATATGTTGTAGAAAGATCGTGTCTCATGTTGAATCCCAAAATAATGAAAAACAGTCGGCTATATCTCTTTGCTGAATAGCAGCCTTTCTGTATTAGTTGTTATATAAGTATGCATGCACCGTGCCAGCTTTGTGGAAACGTCTAAATAAAAGAGATTGGCGGATGATTTTATAATACGAAAGCAAAGTTATTTATCTTTTTAAATAGAATTAATGGTTTTCACTATATATTTTGATAGTTTTTAATTGGATGAGTATCATGCTGAAATCTGTCATGTGTGATTAATGGGACAAATTTTCGATAACTGTTTATCTGCAGGTGTAAATTTCAATGACATTCCCCAAAGTTATCTATTCGATTGTCGGTCAGCGACTGGATCGAGCTTCCAAGCGTCGCGGAGCTTATGAGAAGCGGTTTGAACGACGTTGGCGGCCAACGGTGTCGCTGGCGCAGATGGCTGGGGTTACACAGATTCATCTTCTTTATGACAACGAGCAGTTGCTGGCGGAGGAAGTCAAAGAGGATATAGAGCAATTGAATAGCGATATCAGTGTCAGCCTTCATCAGGTGAAGTTCGGAGATCCCTGGGAGCTGGCCGAGGTACATTTGACGCTGGTGGATTTCGTTGAGAAGGAAGCCGCAACCTTCAGATCGGACTATGAATATCTGTTCCACATCACCACTGGCACGCATATTCAGCAGATCTGTATCTATAAGTTGGTGGAAGGACGTTATTTTCCGGGAAAAATTCTTCAAACCGCGCCGGGGGAAAAAGGCGGGGTGGCCAGGTTTCAGGTGATTGATCTGGATCTTTCCAAATACGATGCCGTTGCAGAACGGGTACGTCGGCAGAAAGAAGCAGAAGAAAACGATCTTAAAAGGGGAATTCCAACGCTAAATCTGAAGTTTAATCAGATGATCGAGGAATTGGAGATTATCAGCCGGCGTAGCCCTTATCCCATTTTGCTAATGGGGCCCACTGGTGCAGGAAAATCAGACCTTGCCCGGCGAATTTATGCGTTAAAACACAAAACTGCGCAAATCAGCGGCGACTATGTAGAAGTCAATTGCGCCACCCTGATGGGGGACAATGCTATGTCAGCATTGTTTGGGCATAGGAAGGGGGCATTTACCGGAGCTTTGGAAAGCCGGGAAGGGTTACTGCAGAGAGCGGATAATGGACTGCTGTTTCTGGATGAAATAGGGGAATTAGGTTTGGAGGAGCAGGCCATGCTGCTGTCTGCGATCGAAAATCAGTCGTTTTATCCTATGGGGAGTGACCGGTTACAGGAGAGTCGTTTCCAGTTGATTGCGGGGACTAATCGTGACCTTCGTGAGTCATGTCGACAAGGCGTATTTAGGGAAGATTTGCTGGCGAGGATCAATTTATGGACTTTCACGTTGCCAGGATTAAAGGAGCGACTGGAAGACTTGGAACCTAACCTGGATTATGAGCTCGATCAGGTTAGCCGGACGCTTGAGCAACGATTTCGAATTGCTCCTGATGCACGGAAACGCTTTGTCGAATTTGCTTCTCGGCCTGAATCCTTATGGACTGGAAATTTTCGGGATTTGATCGCCAGTGTCAGGCGAATGACCACATTGTCTGATGGTGGCGTGATTCGAACGGATGATGTAGAGAGGGAAATTTCCAGGCTGAAAGCCATATGGTATGGGGATGTTGGAGAGTGGAAAGACTCATCTGAAAAGGATTCTTTGGATTGTCTCGGCCGAGACATCCTTGGTCATATGGATTCAATCGATCTGCATGCCTTGAAGTTGGTCGTTGATACCATTAGGCAATCATCTTCCTATGCGGAAGCCAGCCGAAAACTTTTCGAGAAGTCCCGGCTACGCCGTAAACAGATGAATGATACGCATCGAATTAAGTCCTGGTTGCAGCGATTTGATATTGAGCTGAAGGATATACCGCTAAAGGGAAAGCCATAGCCTGGGAAAATGTTATGGAGAGTGTTAATAAGGAGGCAGCAATCTCCTAAAACCATGCAATAGTACAATCACTAAAAAGATCATGTTGCGTAAAAAAATCAATGGCCCGGGCAGGAGGGCTACGGAAGCTTTGGTATTGGATTGTTTACACTGTACCAGTTGCGCCGACAAAGCTTTGACATAGTTAACAGATATGGGCCAGTCCATGATGTTATCCAACCAGTCCCTTGGAATGTCGGATTTGTCGGTGCCTGCTCCAACCACGCCGCCTAGGATGGCAGCGGTAGTATCAGTGTCCCCTCCTAATCGAATCATTGAGGTCATCGCGCCTTCAAAGTCTCTTTGGTGTCTTAACCAGATAAATAAGACCATTGGCACGGTGTGGTATATGTACCCGCTAATACCATTCTCTTGTTTCAATATTTTGGCAAACTCTGTTTCATTCAGAGATAAATTTTGATTGATCAAATCAATAAGTGAGTGGAACTCTCTGACAGAATTGTTATCTTCATCGTTAATCAGTGCCGCTAATTGATTACGATAGTTCTGGATTGTTACAACCTCACCCTGGGCTGCCATATACGCGGCCTGTGCAATTGCCAGGGACGCTATTGTCGCTTTAGGATCCTTATGACGTGGCCTAATAGAACAGACCAACCCAGTTAAGGATAATACCCCTAACTGGAGATGAAGAAATTGACCACACGAAAGAAGTACTCAAAAGAATTTAAATTGGATGCCATCAGCCTGGTTCTGGATCAAGGCTACAGTCAAACCGATGCTGCTCGAAGCCTTGGGATTACCCCCAATATGCTGGGCCGCTGGATAAGGGAACATCGCAGAGATGACGGCCAGGCTTTTCGAGGCAATG
>NZ_AQXX01000104.1 GCF_000376785.1 Hahella ganghwensis DSM 17046 | reverse complement strand
ACGCTACCTGGAGGATGGCGCCGTGCCCATCGACAATAATTGGGTGGAAAACCAGATCCGGCCTTGGGCGCTGGGTCGTTCCAACTGGTTGTTTGCCGGATCGCTGCGCAGTGGTCAGCGGGCAGCGGCAGTAATGAGTCTGATCCAATCGGCCAAACTGAACGGACATGATCCCTATGCTTATCTGAAAGATGTACTGGCGCGTCTGCCGACGCAGAAGAACAGTGCCATTGCTGAATTACTGCCTCACAACTGGAGCGGTCCGGTCAACCTGTGATAGCCGGACGCTTACAAAACAGGCGCCTTGCGACTCAATCGAGTGCACCCGAATACTGGAACCATGTAGTTCCAGTATTCGCCTGACAATACTGAGCCCAAGCCCTGCACCTCCCTGACGCCCCTGATACTGCCCGGATTCAGACTGATAAAAGCGTTCAAATACCAAGGGTATTTCGCTGACTGGAATGCCCTGCCCCGAATCCGTAAGACGGACTTCCACCACTTTCTCCCTTTGTTCGATCCCCAGGGCGATTCTGCCTCCCCTGGGGGTGTGACGAAGAGCATTGTCCAACAGGTTCTGTAGTACTCTCTGAATCAGTTCGATGTCTGCCTGTACACAGCCATCTTGATCCGACGTCTCCAACGTCAAAGCAATATTCTTCCTCTGAGCGATCAATTCGAAATCCTGCCGGATATCTGACAGCAATTCAGCCATGGAGAACACTTCCATTCTGGGCTCAACTCTACCCGCCTCCAACTTGGACAGCTCGAAAAGCTGACTGACTAAACGAGTCATATTTCTGGTATGCCGGTAGGCAACCTGAAGATACTGACGCCGCTTATCGGCGTTCAGGTGGTCAAACTTCAGGGTCAGGGTTTCGAGATATCCCTGCATTGTGGCCAATGGCGTCCTCAGGTCGTGGGACACATTGGATACCAGCTCCCGCCGTAATTGATCGGCCCGCTTAAGGTGCTCAAACTGCTGCTGGATTCGCTCTCGCATCAGCGCAAAAGAGTGCTCCAGCTCTACGAGCTCATCTCGGGTTATTTTTTTGTCAGGGCTGCTTCCATCCAGGTGGGACAGACGATACTGGCGAACCAGCTTCGTCAATCGCCGTAACGGTCTTGTCACCTGTCGGAAACTGATAAGACAGGATAAACCTGTCAGTACCAGCAGTGCTGAAAGCGCCGCCAGCGTCACGCGAAATATATGCCCATCCAGAATCCGGCTGGCCATGGTGTTCGCTTCCTGACTGGCAAGCACAACATACAGATAGCCTTTAAGTCGGTCGTTGATCATCACCGGTGCCACAGAGAATATGCTGCTTTCCGTCACCTTCCGCGGATTACTCCCCTCAACAGGTAATTCACCAGAGTGCGTCAGATACCGTTGCACCGGCTTCATATCAATCCGCTTCGTTGCAATTTCTCTGTCAGGTAGAGCGTGCCCGAGAACGTCTCCTTCCGTACTCAGCAGGTACACTTCCACCGACGGGTTAATCATCATAGTGCTGTGGGCAATTGAGTTCAGGACAGTCTTATTGACAGAGCTTTCTGGTGTGAATACCGGTTCGGGTAGATGTTCCAGTATATAGTTGGCCAGGTCGGCATGGAGGCGCTGAGTGACCTCCAGATGATAACGGTCACTACTCCAGATCGCGAGCACCATAAATCCGGAAATAGCCACCAGAGCGATACCGGTGAATAATAGCGTCATACGATGATACAGGGGCAACCGGCTTAACATCAGAGACTTGCCGGTTCACGAAATCGATAGCCGACGCCCCATACTGTTTCAATAAACTTTGGGTGGGCAGGGTCTGGTTCGAGCTTGGAGCGAAGACGGTTGATATGAGAATTTACGGTATGCTCATAACCTTCGTACCCATAACCCCACACCTTATTCAATAATTCATAGCGTTTAAAAACCTGTCCGGGATGACTGGCGAAAAACCATAAAAGATCAAACTCTTTCGCAGTCAACTCCAATTCCTGATCGCGGACAGCAACTTTGCGACGCCCAAGATTCAGTAATAACTCCCCATATTCCAGGTCTTCCGGTGCCGGAACAGACCGAGACTGATGTGCTCTTCTGAGTAATGCTTTTACCCTGGCTTTAAGCTCAATCATGCTGAACGGCTTGACCAGGTAATCATCAGCACCGATTTCCAACCCCAGCACTTTGTCCAGTTCACTGGACCTCGATGTCACCATCATCACCGGGACATAGCTCGCCTGACTTCTCAGCGCCCGGCAAATATCCAGGCCGTCCACTGTGGGCAGACGCAAATCCAGAAAGACCATGTCCCACTGATCATTCAACGCCTTTTCCAGCCCCCGGGCACCATCTCCTTCAGTGGTCACGTCACCATTAAGATCACCGAGATGCAGAGCCACCAGCTCGGCAATATCTTCTTCATCCTCAACCACCAGAAATCGATGTCTTTTTGCCGCCATCGCCGGATTCCATAGGCTCATGAGGCCACCTCATTTCTTCTTATTTACATTGAATGCCGTCAACACTGACACCAGATTGATTATTGTGGATAGACAGACCCTTGCCCGTTAAGTTCCCCAACAACTCCATTCCTTCAGTATTCAACATTCCCCGGGCAAACTTTTCCTTGACATGTACAGATCTGTACACCTAGCATTACCACACAGTGTACAGACCTGTACACCTCGATCAGCGTTATCAGAACACATCACGATGGGAGACGCAGGAATGCGACGATGGCTACGCTCTTTGGACGGAAGATTCAAAAACGCAGTTTTGGCAGGTACAGGGGGCGCCTTTGCGATATTCGTCCTCGCCTCCATGTCAGGGCTTAGCGAGCTGCCACTGCTCATGGCACCTTTTGGGGCCAGTTGTGTGCTGTTGTTTGCCGCACCTGCCAGCCCTTTCTCACAACCGGCAAATGTTATCGGTGGACATGTGGTTTCCACATTGATTGGAATGCTCGCGTTACAGGTCTCCGGTCCTGATCCCTGGACACTTGCAGCGGCAACTGCACTGGCAATCGCCCTGATGGTATTACTGAAAATTGTCCACCCACCGGCCGGTGCCGATCCTCTGGTGGTATTACTGGGCCATGAAAATACCTGGTTTCTTTTATTCCCTGTGCTTTCTGGCAGTGCTGCCCTGGTGCTTATGGCCGTTCTGTATCACCGCTTATCCAGGTCGACCAGCTACCCCTGTCGACAAACCTGACCCCGGACAACCCAAACAGAACCAAAACAGAACCTAACCTGATCCAGCTTACTGGACTCCATTATTGAGGATGAAATATGGTCCCTTCCGCATGCTGCCAGGCACCTGAGCCCACTCTGACGATAGACTGGCAACTACCAGAGGAAATAGCGCCCCCCGGTTCACCCCAAGAGTTCAGTGCCGGCGATTCTGATCATGTGTTGATTGAAGCCTCCCAGAAAGGATTCAGACAGGCTTTCGACTGGTTGGTTGTTCGTTATCAAGCACGCATACTGAATGCCGTTGCTGCTTATATGAGAGACCGCGATGCAGTTGTGGATGTAGCCCAGGAGACCTTTATCCGGGCTTACAAGGGTATCAAACGGTTTCGCTACGACAGTCATTTCTACACCTGGCTGTACCGGATTGCTATTAATACGGCATATATATACCTCAATAAAGAACATAAGAAGCATGCGGTGTTAGACAGCGATAGCTCTGAAATGACGATGGCAGCTATCTCGGATGACACGATCTATGAACCGGATCAGCAGCGACACACTGAGGAGCTTCAACATCATCTGCAGAGTGCCATAGAAGAGCTGCCGACAGAACAACGAACCGCTTTCCTGTTATTGGAGAATGACGGCCTGCATTATGCTGATATTGCTGAAGTGACCAATGCACCTATCGGAACTGTTCGTTCAAGAATATTTAGAGCCAGAGAAACACTGGCAAACCGACTGGCTGAGTTTTATTGATCAATCTTTCATACAGCGGCTTAAAATATCAGGAAATGTACAGTGATCACGGGTTATGCGATCATTCGTCTTTTAATCAACACAGGTTGGATTTCAAAGACAACAGGTGGGACAAGGTACAATGACAGCCAGTCGACGGGAACATTTGCTTCAGACAGCCCTGCAGTTATTCAATGAACATGGCTTCAATGCCACGGGAATTGATCGGGTGCAGGCAGCGTCTGGTGTTTCCAAAACCACGATGTACAAACACTTCAAGTCCAAAGATGAGCTGATCCAGGCGGTTCTCGAGCTGAGACAAAAAGAGTTTGATCAGTGGCTGCGTCGCCGCGTGGATGAAGTCACAATCGACCGCTACCCTGAGCATCCGGCCGGAAAAATCCTGGCGCTGTTTGATATACTTGATGAATGGTTTAACTCAGAGAATTTTTTCGGCTGCAATTTTATCAACGCCAGTGCTGAGTTTTGCCAGAAATCTCACCCCATCCACAGAATGGCCTCACAATGTAAACTCTCCATGCTGGAGTTCATCACCCAACTCCTGCCCCCTGAAACAGACCAGCCCGAAGAACTTGCCAGGGATATCTGTCTGCTGATTGACGGCGCGATTGTCAGCGCACACACAGCCTGCGCAAAAGAAGCCGCCAGGCGGGCAAAGAACATTCTCTTGATGTTACTGGAACGCAGATAACCCATTCAGTATGGTTTTAACCTCAATAAGCTTCAAAACCGAAAATTGAGAATCAGGTCTATACTGGTATCGAGAACGGTTACCAGAATCCGGCCACATGAATATCAATCAGCTGTCGGACTTACTTCAAGCCCAACAAAAAATTATTGAGCAAATTGCGCTGGGGATTCCTTTGCCGGAGTGCCTCAAGACCATTTGCCAGCTCATTGAGTCCATTATTGGTACGCCGGAAGCCAAAAGCTCCATCCTGGTTTTGAAAGGCCATCAGTTGTGGCACGGTGCCGCGCCCAGCCTGCCTTCCGCATATTGTCAAAGCATTGACGGAATGACGATCGGAAACAATGCCGGTTCCTGCGGCACATCAGCATTCACCGATAAGCAGGTCATTGTGAGCGATATTGAACATGACCTTCTGTGGCAGGACTTCAAAGACATCGCCCTTAAACATGGCCTGAAGGCATGCTGGTCAACGCCGATATTCTCTTCACGGAAAGAAATCCTGGGCAGCTTTGCCATTTACTACACCGAGGTTAAGTCGCCTCACAAAGTTCATCTGTCACTGATCGACTATTTTACCCATTTGTCAGGCCTTGCAATTGAGAGGCACCAGACTTCAGACCGGGAATCAGACCTACTGGTCAGCCTGAAAAATACAAACGAGAAGATTCGCGCTATTACCAGCGCTATGCCCGATCAGATTATCGTGGTTGATGAGAAAGGTTGTTATGTGGATTTTTATGGAGATAGCCCGCAACTACCGGCAAAAAATCCGGAAGGGTTGATCGGGCAGGTAGCCACCCGGGGCATGTCACCTGAGCAGACCCAATCGTTCATGGCATTGATCAAACACGTGTTGAAAACTGACGAAGTCCAGGTGTGCGAATACGAAATGGAAGTTGCGAAGGGAAAGCGTTGCTTCGAAGGTCGCTTTGTACGTGTAAAGCACTACCTGCACGAGTCCCCTGATCGTCAACATATCCTTTGGGTGGCCCGGGACATCACGGACAAGAAGAAGGCAGACCTGCGTATCGAACAACTGGCCTTTTATGACCCTCTCACTGACCAGCCTAACCGACGACTTATGACTGACCGCCTCCAGGGGACCATCGACAAAGTCAAACGCCACCAGACCATCGGAGCTCTATTGTTCTTGGATCTGGATGATTTTAAACGCATCAACGACTCCCTCGGACATAACGTCGGTGATCAGCTGCTGGTAAAAGTGACCCAACGCCTCAAGCCACTGCTGCGGGATACGGATACCTTTTCCAGAATTGGCGGCGATGAATTCGTCATTATTCTGGAATCCATGGAAAAGGACAAAAACCTGATCATGGACCAGGCCACTTCAGTCTCCAAAAAACTGTTAACCAACCTGTCGCATACCTTTCATCTGGGAAACGGTGATTACAGGATCGGGGGCAGCATAGGCATCAAGTTGATCGAAGATGTGAATGAGACAACGGATGATATTCTCAAGCACGCCGATGCCGCGATGTATCGGGCCAAGAAAATGGGGCGCAACTGTTATGCATTCTATGAGCCGGCTCTACAGGAACTTATCGATAAGAGACTGGAAGTGGAGAGCGAGATCTCCACTGCCATTACACAAAGACATTTTTGCGCCTTCTTTCAGCCCCAAATTGATATGCAGGGAGGACTTATCGGTGCAGAAGCACTGATTCGCTGGCGCCATCCGAAAAAAGGTCTGATTTCGCCAGCTCACTTCATTCCCGTGGCAGAACAGTCCGGTCACATCCACCATTTACAACAGGCAGTTCTCGACGATTCCTGCCAGTTAATATTGCAACTCAAAGAGGCCTCATTAATTGATGAGGGATTCTCCATTGCCATAAATATCAGCGCCGGGCAGTTTGACTTTACCTTGGAAAATTCGCTGGTCAGCACACTCGATACTTACCAGTTGTCTCCCCGCCACTTTAAGTTGGAAATCACGGAAAGTATGTTGATGGACAACATCGATAATACAGTCAATCTGATGCACAGACTCAGGGATCTCGGTTTTCGTTTCTCTGTGGACGACTTTGGTACCGGGTATTCATCCCTGGCATATCTCCACAACTTTCCGATTGACGAGCTCAAAATCGACGGCAGTTTCGTCCAGCAACTGACGCCCGGAGGAGATGATACTGCCATCATTGATGCCATCATTGCGATTGCGAAGCAGTTGGAACTGCGGGTCATTGCCGAGGGTGTGGAAGATGACTATCAGGTTAACCAGCTTTCCCTCCGCCAGGTGGATGCCATGCAGGGATATTTTTTCGCCCGCCCCATGCCAGCCTCTGAAATGATTACCTGGGTTCGGAAAAGCCGTGAGTCCTACGTGCTAAACTACGATATCTGAGAGTTCAGCAAGTGCTCAAGATCTGAAGTGTCTATCAGCGGGTCATCCAGATCCACCACCAGATGAGAGCGGGCCAGCACTCTCGCCCGCCCCGTAATCTGACTGTTAAGCGCCGGATACGGACCGACTCTGGTTGAATCCAGGACCGTGCCAATAAACCGATTTCCTCTGGGAGAAATTGTCTCCAGAGATTCCCCCTGCTCAATCTCTCCCCGTAAAGCCATCAATGCCAGTCTTGCAGAAGTCCCAGTTCCCGTCGGGCTCCGGCACAAAACGCCAGGATGAACATAAGTGGCGGATGGAGACTCAAAGTGCTTCTCAGAAATCTGCCGAACCGGCCCCATAAAATGGGCAAATGGCAACGGCCCCAAATCCCCAAGCTCTGGATGTTCCTGCAGCAATCCCGGCCGCGCTGCTCTGACAAATGCATCCCCAAAGGCGGTTAATGCAATCTGCTCTTCTGCGGTCAAATGAAAGTTATAATCATTTGCCCTGATCAGGGCAAAGTATGCGCCACTCCAGACCAGATCAAATGCTACCTTACCGTAGAAAGGAACATCTGCCGTCAGGTTTTCCAACGCGACAAAAGCAGGCTCACATCGGGTTGTCACAGACTCAACTCGACCGTTCCGAACCACGGCATGAATACGTGCCAGCCCGGCGGGAGACTCCAGTACCACCGTCTGTCCGCCCTCCTGCATATCAATCACTCCACTTTGCAGCAGAGCGGTTGCCGTACAGATGGTGTTGGAACCAGAGTACATCGGGTATCCCATCGCTCCCATAATCACATAGCCAGCCTGAGCCTCTGGATGTGACGGCTCCACGATCAGATCCACGGACATGGCAGGATCGCCATAAGGTTCCGATAACAGAAGACGCCGTAAACCATCCCCTTCCCGTTGCAGATAACGGGCTTTTTCCAGCACAGTTTTACCCGGTATCGGACCGATCCCTTTGGTGACAATGCGGCTGACATCGCCTCCTGACTGGGTATCAATCAGCTCCATAGAACGCTCACGCGCATTCATAGCGAGCTCCAACGGCGGCCCAATGGCGATCAGGCACCACGACCAGCTTGCCGATATAGGTTTTCGACATGAATAATTCTTGGGCCTGGTGGAAGTCAGATAGCTTGAAGGTTCGGTCCAGTAGCGGTTTGATCGCACCGGATTCGATATATCCAAGTAATCGACGAAAGGCCGTACGAGTTCCCTGCGAGGAACCGTGCAATTCAAGTTGCTTTAGATACATGGTTCGCAGGTCCAGATTAACGACCGCCCCTCCGATGGCACCAGCAGTCGTATAGCGTCCTTCCGGCCTCAGGATACGCAACAGGTCATTGAACATAGGTCCGGCCACCAGATCAGCCACCACATCAACAGGCTCTCCCCGTGTAACCTCTTCCACTTTCTGAACCAAATCCGGCGTGTCCCTGAGTATGACTTCCTCCGCACCGATTTCGCGCAGCGCACTCTCTTTACCGGGACTGGAAACCCCATAAGGGATTGCCCCCCGAACCCTGGCCAGTTGCAATAGGGCTGACCCGACGCCCCCTGAAGCCCCGGTCACCAGGATGCGCTCACCTGCCACCAGACGTGCCCGGTCCAACATCTGCTCTGCGGTAAGATAGGCACAACAGAAGGTCGCCAGTTCGGCATCGGAAATGGCTGCAGTGGTAGCATAGGCATTTTCAGCAGGCACTACCGTATATTCCGCATAACCTCCATCCCGTCCGTGGCCGATGTAATCGATATCCGCCAGACTCTCATCACCTTCAGGGCGGTTATAGATACTGAAATCCACTATCACCCGTTCCCCTAAACGGGTTTCAGAGACACCCTCACCCACAGCCACGATTCTGCCGACAGTGTCGGTACCTTGTATTCTGGGGAAAGTCAGCGTTGATCGTCCACGACGCCAGGTAGAGACAGAATCAGGGTCCGTTTCAGTACCGTAAGCCCCCTGCCTGACCCAGACATCCGTGTTGTTCATTCCACAAGCGGTCACCTCGATCAGCACCTCCCCCCGGGCAGGAGAAGGAGTTGGGACAGAATCGCTATACACCAGTTTTTCCAGGCCTCCGTGACCGGTGAGCTGTACCGCTTTCATGACAGGAGGAATTGATGGCATTGCTGCTTTCTCCTTTCTATATGTGTGGCTTCCTCAAACTTCTTTGACCCCTGGAAGTAGCTGCAACAGACAAACGTTAACAGCTCAATTACTGAAGAGACGCAGAACAGGCGAAACCCGGAAGTGACTATCAGACGATCATTGTCGGCCGCTTGGCCAGACTGGCCACCCGGTGTGAGACGCTTCCCAGCAACATACCGTCTTTGTCGGTATGAGTACCGTGAGCCCCCAGGACGATCAGATCAATATCTTTTTCCCTGGCAAAATTGACGATGGTTTTTGACGGGCGCCCTCCCTTCACAAACCCTCTCACTTTCACAGCCCCTTTTTCAAGAGCAAATTGTTTGGCCTGCTCCACCACTTCCCTGGCGTATTCAGACAACGCCTGGTCCGGGATCTGCAGTTCACTGGGGCGTACCATCGACAGGGATGCCTCAAACAGACTGTGGTGCTTAAACACACACAACAGGTAAATTTCCGCGTCAGTGTATTTCTGCAGACCAATTGCCATTTCAAGGGCATTCAGGGCCGATTTGGAACCATCTACAGCGACAAGGATCTTCTTGAACATGGCCTAACCTCCAGTTCGAGCATTACCTGCGGTCAATTGAAAGCGATATCTCTCAGGAAAAGGGAAATCTCCGGAAATGCAATTAATAGAGCAGCAGCAAAAACCAGGATAAAAATAAAGGGTGGTGTACCCCGCACTACTTCCCAATAGGGTTTTTTAAAAATGGCAATGGCAGTAAAAATATCGCAGCCGAAGGGTGGAGTAGCCGAGCCGATGGCGACCTGCAACGTAATCAGGATGCCGACGTGTACGGGATCCAGTCCTGTCGACTCAATAGCGGGAGCAAAAATGGGCGTCAGTACCAGTATCACCACAATCGGATCAACAAACATACAGGCAATGAAAAATGCGATTGAAATAGAGATCAATACACCGACTGGCCCCATCTCATTGATACCGACAGCGTCCAGAATCGTCTGAGGGATCTGGGCAAAAGAGATGATCCAGGAAAAACCGTTGCCAACACCGACCAGAATAAACACCACAGCAGTAATCAGACCGGTAGACTTGGCAATGCTGGACATATCAGGAAGTTTCAGTGAGCGAAACACGATAAATTCCAGAATGACCGCATAGAGGACACAGACCGCTGCCGCTTCTGTGGGGCTGAACACACCACCATAGATCCCCCCCACGATGATGACGGGAAACATCAGTGGCCAGACGGCTTCACGTACCGCCGTCAATCGTTCCGACCAGGAAGCCTTCTTTTCGGTGGGCACATCATTTTTATAGGCATATATCAGACAATACGCGGAAAACAGGACCAAAATCAGCAATCCAGGACCGACACCGGCAATAAAGAGCTCTGCTATCGAGGTTTCGGAGATAACACCATAGATAATCATGCCAATACTGGGTGGTATCAAAAAAGCAATGTCGCTGGCATTGATGATCAAAGCCAGCGTAAATGGGTCAGAATAACCTGCCCGAAGCATTTTCGGACGCAGTGGAGATCCAACAGCCACCACTGTCGCCTGGGTAGACCCGGAAACAGCGCCGAACAGTGTACAGGATGTCGCCGTGCTCACCGCCAGGCCACCCTTAATGTGACCGATGAAGGCCATCACCATATCAATCAGTCGGTTCGCAGAGTGCCCACGGGTCATAATATCAGCAGCCAGGATGAACATGGGCACGGCAATGAGCGAAGCGGGGCGGATCCCTCCAAGGACCTGCTGGATAAAGGTATCCATCTGTCCAAGCCCGTTAAACATCATGATAAAGCCCACCAATGCCGCTGTAATCAACGGCACCATCATCGGAAAACCAAGCAATAGTAGCCCGATCATGATTAGCATCAGGGTCATGGCCATCGCATCAACCTCATTTCAATCATCCTTATCCGATCATGAAAAATAATTGCCTGCATAAGGGGCCATAAAGTCAGACTTCAGACTCCGTATCCGCATACCCGTCGACGACACCCGTCGATAAATACACATCTCTGGAAGTGAGATTTTTTATCCCTGTCAGGAAGTACTGAATCCCGGTGACGGCAAAACCGACAGGAACCCAGATGTAAATAATCCAGATGGGAAAGCCAAGCGCGGGCAGAATCCGTCCCCGATCATAGAGATCGGAAATATATTCGACGGAGAAATAACACAGGAAAAACATGATGGCAGAGGTAAAAAAGGCAATGATCACCATCAGTACTTTACGGCCCATGACGGGCAAAGTGTCGTAAATGGCCGACATGCGAATATGTCTTCCATGCCTGGCCGCATAGCCGATTCCGGCGAAAGTGATCATGATGATCAGAATACGGTTTATCTCACCAGAGAAAAACAACCCCTTACCGAAACCAAAACGGGCTACGACATTCACGCAGGTGTTCAGAGCCATCAACAGAACCCCAAGCGCCAGGATCACGGCCTCTGTCTTGCTGATGACAACATCCAGAGTGCCAAGAATCCCCGGCAAACCGGACTTATATACCTCGGGAGCTTCTTCGTTCATGGGCGATACTCCTGTGCGGAACAAAACAGCCCTGATGAGCAGAGAGTACAGGCCCCCTTGTTCATCAGGTTAACGGTTATCCGGGCATCGATATCAACTTTTCAACACTCATCGGCAAAGTCTTTCTCACCGATAAAGAGCGCCCCAGATAACCGACCAAAGGCTGATTAGTTGGCAGTTACCTCTTCCAGGTCTTCTTTAAACTGTTCCAACAATTCCTTACCACTGTCCCCCGTCATATCGATGAATGTTTTCTCGACTTGGGGTGCCCGTGCCTTGAATTTATCAATTTGCTTATCGGTCAGGCGGGTAACGGTCACGTCTTCACTGGCAGCCATGATTTTCTTGAGAGACTTATCCGCCAATCCATCGATATGCTTGATAATCTCTTCAAATGCGAAATTCGAAGCATCCCGGACCAGCTTCTTGTCTTTGTCGGAAAGATCGTTAAAGAAATCCTGATTCGCCATCATGGCTGTCGTGAACCAACCGTGTTTGGTGAATATCAGGTTTGGAGAAACTTCATACAGGCCGCCTGACTCGATCCAGAATATTGGGTTTTCCTGCCCCTGGATCATATTGGTCTGCAGCGCACCATAGACTTCCCCCCAAGGCAAAGGCGTTGGTGTGGCACCGAATGCTTCATAGGTTGAGGACAACAACGGATTGGTCATGACCCGCATTTTCTTACCTTCGAATTCCGCAGGACTGGTCACCGGCTCATCGGCGGTGACGACCATTTCACCTTCCGGATACATTTTCAACAGTTCCAGCCCTTGAGCTGAGTACAAATCAACAAAGTCGTCATTGATGGCTTCACTTTCACGGAAGAATTTAATGACGGTAGACATGTCTGTGGGCATCAGATAGGGAATAAAGAAAATCTGCGCCTCAGGAATAAGAGCACCGGTAAATCCGGGAGACTGGTTTACAAACTGCAGAATGCCTGCCTGGGTCTGTTCCATGATGTCATCAGATTCTCCCAACTCACCGAACCGATAGATCTGCAAGCTATGATCTGAATTACTCTCGATATATTCCTTGAATTTGTGGGCAAAAACGTCCTGCACGTCGCCTTCATATTCTTCATGAGCATAACGCCAGGTATCAGCGCTGGCCATTCCGGCTACCCCCAGACCAGCCAATGCCAAACAGGTAACCCCTGCCAGTGTCCTCAGTTTTTTGGATTTATTCATGTTTTTCCTCCATCCTGCTGTGAGCCCACTGTCAGGCCCCAATATCATCAAAGCTCAAAACCCAGGGTAGACACGACTCTGTCAATGGAATCGACCACTGCCTACCGAAAATTCCTTAGAGTTATAACAGAATGACAAATCATAAAAGGCATGACAAGTGGTTGATTCAGAGAAAATTATTCTCTCACCACCTAAAAAGGAGCGACAGAAATCCTCTACCCGATGGCAAAAGGTGACTCACCGGCAGAATTGAAACGGTGAATAAAGTGACAAAAACTATTGAATTTTAAAGTAAATATTCGTTCTCCCTCATCACAAAAAACCGCAACCTCGCAAAAATTCTTCAAGCTCCTATTTAGCTTTCAGGATAGCCATGAGAAATTAATAGCCGGTTGTGGATCTATTTTTTCTAAAAAAGGTGAGTTTTACTACCTCAAGATTAATTTGTATTCAAATATTTCGCTCTATAAGCATTCCCAGCGTCATCAAGTAACAATTTTGCACTAATTGTTTTCTCGGAACTTTGCCATAATAACTAGGTATCACAATTTCTTGGGCATGTTGGTGTCTCGGCATCGTCAACCTCGAATGGCTCTCATCTCATCCTTTTCTCCAGGGATACATGCCCTGGGGCATTGCCCACGTGTCTCGTCGTAACTGCGGGTGGTAAAAACATGGTAACAATGGGTTCTTCTGGTCGAGATCCGAATCAGCCTAAGGACTGGGTAACCTACCTAAGTCAGATTGAATTACCGGTATTGGCTCAGTCATTGCGGGAAATCAATGAGCTTACAGACTGCTCCACCAGCTCTATTCAGGAACTGGCGGGCGTAATCCTGCGAGATGCCGACCTCACCTCTCAGGTGATCCGTTTATCCAACACAGTGTTCTACAATCTGTCTCATAGACAAGTCAGTACTGTCAGCCGGGCGATCTCACTGATTGGTTTCGAAACGATAAAGAGCATTGCGATATCTTCTCTGCTGATAGAAAACCTACTGGGAAAATCACCCAGAGAAAGGTTATTGAAAACCCTTGCCAAGGCCATGCATGCCGCAGTCCAGGCACGCAATCTTCTGACCAAGCCCGAGTCAAAACGACGTGAAGAAGTCTTTATCGCAGCATTGCTCAGTTACATAGGAGAGCTGGCTTTCTGGTGTTCAAGAGCGCCGCAGACAGAAACCTACGACCGGGCACTGGATCGTCTCAGCCCACTCCAGGCTCAGGATCAGGTGCTCGGCATCAGATTTTACATCATCACGCAGGGGCTGGTACGCAAATGGAAACTCGGCGCCCTGGTAGAGGAAGTTGTCTCCGGCAGACCAACGGATTCTGATGTTGCCCATGCCATACGACAGGTTATCGGCCTTGTCGACGTGGCAGACCGGGGTTGGGAGAGCCCGCAAGCCGCTCCTTACCGCCGGGAAATTGTATCCGTTCTGGATATTACCGACAAAACACTGGGTAACGAGCTGGAAAAAAACGCGGGGGAAACGGCCAAGCTGGTCAGGGACTACGGCCTGGATAAAATTCTTCATCATATACCGGGAGTCGGTAAGTCATCCCTGCCTTCGAATTTGCCTCACAACGAACCGAACCCTGAATTGCAACTGGCCGTGTTAAGAGACCTGTCCGCCCTACTGGTGGAAAAGCCAAATCTGAACTTGATTCTACAAACAGCGGTTGAAGGCGTTCACCGGGCATTAGGCATGCCAAGAGTGGCTCTATTAATGCTCAGTGGCTCGGACCCGAAATTTGTCCCCAAATTGACCCTGGGGCCCCAAGCAGATAACTGGCGGGAAAACTTTATCGTTTCACCGGATGTCGACAGTTATCTTAGTGTCATGACCAAAAGACCACCCCACGGATTAATCAGCAATCCCAAAGACAAAAACTGGCGCTTTCTCAAACGCCCCGATTTTGATCGCTGGATTGGCGAAGTCCCCGGCATGTATGCCTGCCTCATCGCATCAAAACGTGTGATTGGCGTTATTTATGCCGATGGCGGAGAACAATATCTGCATAATATCGACGATCGTTTCTCAGCCTTCTGTCATTTCACGCAGCAGGCCCAATTAGCCCTCTACCAGATTCAGGAGCGCTAGGTTTTGTAGGAACAACGATGGGCCGTCATGGCTCACTAGGGCGAGTTGACGGCATCAGAAGATTTCAGGAAGGTGACGTAAAAGCGGATCATCCTCAGATAATCCTCTACCGCAATCCGTTCATTGGGGCCATGGATTCTGGATAAATCCTCCCTGTCCAGCGGAATGGGCAGAAAACGATACTGATTTTTTGTCACCTCCTGATAGTGCCGGGCGTCTGTCGCGCCGATAGTCAGGTACGGCGCCATGATCATATCCTGCTCACGAAATACACCCAGTCCCGCCCCTACCATCGCCTGGTAGAGTGCATTCTCCGTATCAGACACCTGACTTGCTTCACTGTGATAGGGATACACCGTGATAGCGACTCTCTCATCGTTGATGGTGTTACGGATGTGTTCCAGGATGTCATCCACTGAATCATCGGGAAGCAACCGGTAATTGACGACCGCAGTGGCTGTGGCAGGAAGAACATTGTCCTTATGGCCACTGTTCAGCATCGTCACCGCCTGAGTCGAACGTATTGTGGCATTAGTGGATTCTTTCGATTCCAGGATCGACAGCACCAGGGGCTCGAACAGCCACAGATTGGCAAATACCGCACGTTTGCCAAAAGACATGTGCGGGCTGACGGTCTCGAACAACCGAAGCGTTGCGCCGTCCAGTCGTTTCGCCGGAGGATGCCTTTCCAGATTGACAACAGCGGCCGAGATGATACTCGCAGCCGTCTGGGGCGGAGGCATCGAAGAATGACCCACTTTACCCTCTGTTTGCAGCTCTACACTCAGATAACCTTTTTCTGCGATACCGATCAGACCCACAGGCTGGGAAACTCCGGGAATCATCGACCGCATCACGAAGCCGCCCTCATCCAGCACCAGCTCAGGTCGGATGCTATTCTCATGCAGGTAGTCTGCAATCGCCGCAGCACCGGTACCGCCCACTTCCTCATCATGCCCAAAGGCCAGGTATACCGTTCGTGAGGGCTGCCACCCCTGTTCCAACAATCCCTCAACAGCTTCAAGGATAGCAATCATGGAGGACTTATCGTCGAGTGTCCCTCTACCCCATACAAATCCGTCTTCCAGCGCTCCGGAAAACGGCGGGTGTTCCCACGCCTCAAGATCAGGCAATGAATACGGCACAACATCCTGATGTGCCGTTAACAAGATAGGGGGCTTCTGAGGTTCACTTCCCTGCCAGCGATACAGCAGACTGAATTCATTCAACACTATCCGCTCAAGCCGCTCGTGCACAGCAGGAAATGACTGCTCAAGGAAGCCATGAAAAGACGAGAATACTTCAGCGTCTACCAATGTTCTGGGGGGATTCCCGTCTTTCGCCGGCAACACTTGAGAGACCGTTTTAAACTGTATCGCCTGGCTTAACCGGCCTATTACCTGGTCCTGATGTACTCTGACATCGAATGCTTCCACGACTGCCGCAGGCTCTGGCGAAAGTGTCAGTGTTCTCAGAAGTACCGCAACCACACTGATGAGCAACAAGGCCAGGCAACCCGCGAGTATTTTTTTCACCATGAACGCCCCTCAACCAAAGCAGCCGAAAACACTGAAAGTACAACAGACCCAGTCTGATAAGACCATCTCAACTGAAGACTGGATATCACAATAGGTATCAGATCGCCTGACAGGAAAAATCAATCACAATCTTGACCACCGTCCGGCGCAATGGCGCGTTAAACAGAATTTCCTTACCGGACGAAACAAATCCCACACGCTTGATCATCAGCTCGGGTCCATTCATAAAATGTACTTCGCAATGAATATCTGTATCTTCCAGGTTTTTCAATGTCAGTATGACCCTGTCATGAACAACGTTTGCCCGATTTTCGACTTTGAGATCGCCGATGTCAGAATAAATTTCTACTGGACCATGGGTATCTGCTAACAGCACAGAGGACCACGTTACACCAAGGAAACACATGAGCACCCGCAAGTGCTGGCTTCGATTCAGACATATACGGCCCAGCATGCTGCCAATGCCTAATAACATCGATGTCATTTGCCACCCCTTTTTGTATCAGCCTTGTCCAGAGCCTTTTTCAATTGCTCACAAATGGTTTCCAAAACCATGATTCTCGCATAATGTTTACTGTTAGCGGGGACTATTGTCCAGGGAGCAAAGTCCGTACTGGTTTTTACCACCATTTCATGCACAGCATTCTCATAATCTTCCCAGCGCTCACGGTTACGCCAATCCTCTTCTGTGATCTTATAGTTTTTGTAAGGAGTATTTTCCCTCGCCTCAAACCGCGCAAGTTGTTCATCCTTATCCACATGCAGCCAGAATTTCAACAGGACATTTCCCCGACTGCCAATCTGTTCCTCAAAATCGTTAATTTCAGAGTATGCCCGTCGCCATTCCTCCTCACGGGCAAACCCTTCCACCCGCTCAACCAATACCCGCCCATACCAGCTTCGGTCATAAATCGTATGCCTGCCCGCCAGTGGAATATGACGCCAGAAACGCCACAGGTAGTGGTGGGATTTTTCTTCATCCGTTGGAGCTGAAATAGAAATCACCCGCGCAATTCGGGCATCCACAGACTGCATGATTCGTCTGATAGCTCCCCCCTTTCCGGCAGCATCCCAGCCTTCAAACACGAGAATCATACTTATGTCACGATGATAAGCCTTCCAACTCAGGCGGTTTAACTGATGTTTGAGTTTCTCCAGACGTGCTTCATAGCTCTTTTTATCGATATCCAATGTGAGATCGACCTGATCCAGAACCTTGATGGCTGCCTCAGAGGGCATGGGGACTTCTCCAGCAGAATTCTTATCCGTTTTCCGCCTCTGCCGGTCAGCCCCTGCTATCTCCTGCGTACGTCGATTCACAGCATCAATAATCGTTCTCACTAATGTGACATCCCGATATCGATGGTTGGCCGCTTCAATAAGATGCCAGGGAGACATCGTCTGATCTGTCAGCCTGACTGCCCGTTCTGCTGCTTTTATAAAACGTCGGTAATTATCAAGAACCTGACGGTCAGCTTGTGCCCCTACCCAGTCATCCTCTTTCTCTGCGAGAACTTTTTTCAACCTGGCTGTCAGCTCGTCTTCACCTGTATGCAGCCAGAATTTCAGGATAAGCGCTCCGTCGCGTGCCAGCAGAGTTTCCAACTGTTCGATACGCTGCATATGGCTGTCAAACTCATCCTTTTCCTGTTTTCTGTTCGCCCGCTTGATCAATTCTCCCGTATACCAGGAACCATAGAAAACGCCGATTTGACCACGGCAAGGAAAGTTTCTCCAGTACCGCCAGAACCGCGGTCTTCTTGCTTCTTCATCCGTTTTCGGACCAAATCCGTTAACCAACAGGCCACGCACATCAAACCATTGGTTCAGCAGATTCACCACCTCGCCTTTACAGGCACTGTCTGCACCCTCAAGCAATATCAACAGAGGAATGTCTGCCTCACGCAATGAAGTCTGCGCCACCAGTAAGCGTTCACGAAGTTCAGGCTCCAGCGCTTTATATTCTTTCTTGGAAAGCTTGCGGCCCAGTTCAGCGGCTTCAAACATGATCTATCATCCTTCAATACTGCGGCTATAACGACATCAACCAGAGGTTATTTACACCGATTGATACCGTCTTCAGAATATGGCGGTATTTTCTATTTTTCAGCATAGCTCAGGTATTCCACATATCAGTCCGCAAGAACTATTTGTCAGACCACAAGTCTCCCCTGTTGAGCATATGCACCGCTTGCCAGGTCAGAGGAACCTGGAGTCTACCGCAGGAATAAAACAATCGATCTGGGTAGAATAGCCGTACTTATCAACGTACCAGATTCCAGACTAACCAAGATCACTCCTAATGCCACTATCACTTAACATGAACATTATTGGAAATGCCATCCTGTTTCAGGTGTTGTGGTTTGCCTCGGTACTCGGCGCCGCCCATCAGCATAACTGGCCATCTCTGGCAGCTTTGGCGGCTTTAATGGCCTGGAGCATATTCATCGGCAAACAGATCCAGGCAGATCTGCGCATGGCCTTTATCGGTTTATTGATTGCTTTTACGGTCGAACCCGTTTGGATCGGGCTGGAACGGGTGGACTATCAGCTTCAGCCTTCAGCCAGCTATCCCCCCTTATGGATCATCTGTCTTTGGGTCGGCTTTTCACTGTGCTTCAATCATTGCCTCAGATGGCTGAAGGAGCGCTACTTTCTAGCGCTTTGGCTGGGGCTATTGGGCGCGCCTTTGTCGCTCTATTCGGCACACGGACTTGGAGCGTTAGAGGCTCCCGAGGGCTGGAGTGCCATACTGATACTTTATTGCCCGGCCTGGGCCGCGTTAACACCCGCCCTGGCCTGGCTTTCAGGCTCTCGTCCCTCAGATGAGCTTCAACGGGATGATGTGACTTGAATCAGCTCACGCTGAAACTGCTTTCGCCCGATTGAAATCGCAATAGTGGCACAGACATACATCGAAACCGAGTAAATGGCCGCGGGAATAGACATTAACTCGCTCTGAAGAACGGATAGTGCCATAAATATCGCCAGGCCGGAGTTTTGAATACCGGCTTCGAGCCCGATGGTCACCACATCTGCACGTCCCACACGGGCCACTCTGGCAGCAAAAGCACCCATTAGCATAGAGGCAGCACTCAGCAACACCATCACGGGTCCCAGTGTCGGCATGTTGCCGATGAGCACGTCCCAGTCCTTGATGCCAATCGCCAACACCAAAGTCGCCAGAAACAGACTGCTGAATATCGTAATACGAGACTCCAGCCAATCGGCCAGCTTCGACCACTTATGTCTGATAAACATTCCCAGGCAAACCGGCACAACGGTCACCGCCAGCAAGCTCTTGATGATGTATCCCTGGGGTATATCCAGTGATGATGACTGCTCTGCCAACAACATGCTGCCTAACGCCAAAGTGAGCGGCATTGTCAGAAGAGACAAAAGACTGCTGATGGTCGTCAAACTGACTGATAACGCCAGGTTACCTCGCGCCAGGTAAGTGAATATATTGGAGGTGGTCCCCCCGGGGCAGCAGGCAAGAATCAGGATGCCATATTTGATCTCCACAGATACCGGTGCCAACCAGGCAATAATGAGTCCAATGACTGGCAATAGAACCACTTGAGCCAACAGGCCCACAATCATAGCGACCCGGTCTTTGATCGCTTCCCGCAACTCAGAGCGACTGAGTGTCGCCCCCAGTCCAAACATAATAATAAACAGTCCTAAAGGCACTCCAATGCGAAACAATAGACCATCCGTCATGAGACCAGCTTCCCCGCCATCCTGTCTTCGGTGATTACCTGTTATTGGTATTTAACCAGTACAAACAGGCACTAAACTTGAGAAACGGCATTGTCATCATTTTCAGGAGCGGAATCAAAGCCTGTCAGGCAATTTCGTGAGATATTGGTCTGAAATTACCCCCTCTCAGCCAAATCAGCGTATGATTAGGCTATATACTTTGATAACTGGAAGGCCGGGTTATGGCTGCTGAATACACTCCGATCTCCTGCGATCGACACGATTTTCTTGAAATCGCCTGTCTGTACCATTATGTCATTACTATAGAAACAACAGATGGGCAGCGGGTCACCGGTCAGGCCGTAACCACCCGAACTCATTCAGATAAATCCGAGTGGCTGGAATTCAACACAGATGAAATATCCAAACAAATTCGACTGGACCACATTAGGGCCATTACCCCGACACCTGAGCGTGCCGTTTTCAAGCGCCAGCTCATCAGTCATCTGTGACAGAATCATTCACCGTATTCATACTTAACCTAGCAAACAACAGTGGAATAAGATGATCAGAAGAGTGGTGCTATGGCGCCTGAAGGCGCAGACAGATGAAGACAAACAGCGAGATGCCCTGAAAATCAAGCAGGCCCTGGAAACCATGCGCAACAAAATTCCGGGGATGATCAGCATTACGGTTGGCATCAATACGAGTGATTCGGCTGATGCATCAGATGTGGTCATGCAGGTAGACTTTTCCAACCAGGAAGCCCTGGAAGCTTACGAATCTCATCCTGAACATGAAAAAGTCAAACCGGTCATTGGTCCGCTGAGAGATGAGCGCCGAGTGGTAGAGTACGAAATTTAGACATAAAAAATGCCGCGATAAGCGGCATTTTTTATTTCATAAGTCGCTATTGACTGAGCCCAGATCAACCTTCAATCGGCAGTAGTTTCAACTCAACCCGACGGTTAGCTGCACGACCGTCTGCTGTCTTGTTCGTTGCTACAGGATAACGAGGTCCGAAACCAACAGTCTGAACTCGAGTGGACGCTACCCCCTGCGATACCAGAAACTGGCCAACGCTCAGTGCGCGTTGTTCGCTCAGACGCTGGTTCAAATCGGCTCCTCCAGTGGAGTCAGTGTGACCGGCAACCTCAATGATGGTTTTATCAAACTCTTTCAGCACCAGACCAACGGACTCCAGAGTTGGATAAAATGCCGACTTCACATCAGAACGGCCAGTATCAAAGGTGATATTCCCAGGCATTACCAGAGTAATCTCATTACCGTTTCGAACGACCCGAACACCCGTGCCTTCTAGCTTATGACGAAGCTCTGCTTCCTGTTTATCCATGTAATAGCCGATACCACCGCCAATGGCACCGCCGGCAGTTGCGCCAATTAAAGCTCCCTTGGCACGATCCTTTTTACTCGAAGTCGCCGCACCGATCACCGCACCACCGACTGCACCAATCACAGCACCCGCAGTCGCGTTAGAGGTTTTCTTTTCACCGGTGTAGGGATCGTAAGTCTGGCAGCCTGAGGCCAGAGCTCCCGCCACAACCAGGGCGATTAATTTGGATTTCATCAATCATTCTCCGAACAAAGTTTTAGATGACACACATAGTGCCCTATTTTGCCTGAACAAAAGCTTAAGAAATGTTAGCCATTGTTAATATTTGGCCCGAATCACCCATTTTTTCCTCCTATTTTTGAGGAGGTAAGGTTTATGAATACATAAAGTTACAACAGATATTCTGAACCACGACTCACAGATATCCAGTCTGCTATTTTCGACCAATCCTTATAACTGCCCTTGATCTTCAGCGCAGACTCCGCTGCACCTTGCCAGCCGCTTCCCAAGGGTAAAGAGGGTACAAAGATGTTCATACTCAGGCAGTTATTTATCCTTCAAAGCCTGATTAAAGGCTTCCGTCACCCATTCAAACACCTGGTTACGAATGGGTTTTGATTCATTTACCAACTGATGGCGCGCTTCCGATATATACCTGACCTCTGAATTTGGCAGGAGTTTCTGCAACTGGGGAATATTGTGCTTCCAGTCGACAGTCGTATCATCCTGGCCCTGAATAATCGTCACCGGGTGTGCCAGAGGCTCAGTCGCCTCAATTTCCTTTACCCACCGCCGCAATGCCCCAAACCAGTCAATTGAGACGGTTCGGGCCTGCAGAGGGTCTTTATCTTTGAGAAACCGGATAAATTCACTATCGTGCGAATTGGGCATGAATACCCTTTTCCAAGTCCGCAGGAAGGGACCGAGGAATGTGTGCAGAAACAGTGCCGACCGCCATCCCAGAGGGCGAACCAGGGGCGCTAACAACACCCAATGCTGAAACGGACTGTTGTCACTGCTAAATCGGTGACGGAAGAGGAATTCCACCAGCACCGCGGCACCTGTACTTTGACCTACCGCCACCCAGGGCTCGGGAAGCTGCCCTTTACACAGATCCAGACAAGCCTGCAATACTGCTTGATATTGGGAAAAACTCTTAATAGATACCGATTCTCCGCTGGAAAGCCCATGCCCGGGTAGATCATAAGCCACCACTGCAAAGCCACTACGAAGCAGATGTTCTATCAAATGGCCATATAACCCAACGTGATCAAAGTACCCATGAAAAACGAATACCGTGCCCTTCGGACGCGGGGGTGTATAGACATGCAAGGCCAGGTGAAATCCCAATGCCTCGAAATACCCTAACCGATGAGTCGTTCCGGTAATCCGTGATTCCTTATCAATCCGGTAGTAACGACAATAACGCTCTTCGATATCGCTCATATACGGCATTTCGGTAAACGATATCGGGCGCAATTGGGCGCAAAGCTGATCTCTATCCCAGAATGGTGTCATTACTTCATCCAGTTGCTTACTTCATCTTTTTTACGCGGAAAAATCTCAGGTCGGACACATCTCTCCGACGAAGACACAGTATTGCTTACGAAGAAAATTGTGCCTTGCTCACGAAATCTCTCATTGCAGTCTAAGTCAACTTCGCGACAGCGAATCTTGTGAACCAATCTTTAAGCCTAAGCTGAACCCCACGCTATGAAAAAGCCATCAGGGCTTACAGCGCCTGATGGCTTTCGCGCAGATCAAGACTGGTCGCCGCCGCTCAGCAGAACTTTGGCTACCAGAATATCCCAATTCTGAGATCAGAAATTAGTTGATCTTGGGATCAAGCTCGCCTGACAGGTACAGCTGGGTCATATCATCCATGGAAATAACCTTGATCTTGCTAGCCTGACCAGCTGTTCCGAATGCCTGATAACGAGCCACGCAGATATCTTTCATTGCCTTGGTGGCATGAGTCAGATACTTACGCGGATCAAACTCAGAAGTGTTTTGCGCCATGAAACGACGGATTGCGCCGGTAGATGCCAGACGCAGGTCGGTATCAATATTAACCTTACGTACACCATGCTTGATACCTTCCTGAATTTCTTCCACGGGCACGCCGTAGGTCTCAGGAATCTCACCGCCAAACTCGTTGATGATGGCCAGCCAATCCTGGGGCACAGAAGAAGAACCATGCATTACCAGATGCGTGTTGGGAATACGGCTATGAATGGCTTTAATTTGCTCGATCGCCAGAATGTCGCCGGTAGGTGGGCGAGTGAACTTGTATGCACCATGGCTTGTTCCAATAGCGATCGCCAATGCGTCCACTTTGGTTTTAGCCACAAAATCCGCCGCTTCATCTGGATCGGTCAGCATCTGATCATGGCTCAAAATGCCCTCAGCTCCGATGCCGTCTTCCTCTCCTGCCTGTCCGGTCTCAAGTGACCCCAGACAACCCAGCTCACCCTCAACAGAGACGCCACAGGCATGAGCCATTTCAACCGTACGACGGGTCACATCCAGATTGTACTCATAGGAAGTAGGTGTTTTGCCGTCTTCTCCCAGAGAACCATCCATCATAACGGATGAAAAGCCCAGCTGAATGGAGCGTTGACATACAGATGGTGAAGTACCGTGATCCTGGTGCATGACGACCGGGATATGGGGAAACTCTTCAATTGCGGCCAGAATCAGGTGGCGCAGAAATGGCGCACCGGCATATTTCCGGGCCCCGGCAGATGCCTGCACGATCACCGGGCTGTCGGTCTCATCGGCAGCTTCCATAATGGCCCGCATCTGTTCCAGATTGTTAACGTTAAATGCCGGTACACCGTATTGGTGCTCAGCGGCATGGTCCAGAAGCTGACGCATGGTAATCAATGCCATCGATCTTCCCCTCAGTTACTTAATTGATTTGTAATTTATAAGACCGGCTCCCGAGGAAGCCGGCATTCGACCCTTGGTATTCTTTTAAATCGGTTTATTCTGAATAAAGTATCCGAATAACCTTAGCTCTGGCTTCCAGCGCGTTGTTGCAGCATCGCCACAGCCGGCAGTGTTTTTCCCTCAACGAATTCGAGGAATGCGCCACCGCCGGTAGAAATGTAGGAGATTCGCGCCTTGATCCCATATTTATCAATGGCCGCCAGTGTATCGCCGCCACCGGCAATAGAGAAGGCTTCAGATTCCGCAATGGCCTTCGCCAAGGCTTCAGTGCCGCCGCCAAACTGATCAAATTCAAAAACACCGACAGGACCATTCCACAGAATGGTTTTGGCAGACTTCAATACCTCCGCCAGTTGCCCGGCAGTATCAGGGCCAATATCGAGAATCATGTCTTCATCATTCACATCAGCCACTGATTTGGTCGTCGCCGCAGCTGATTCACTAAACTCACTGGCCACAACAACATCTGTGGGCAGAGGGATGCTGACTTTGGCGGCAATGCTTTTTGCCGTATCCAGAAGATCCATCTCACACAAGGATTTGCCCACTTTCTGGCCTGCCGCAGCCAAGAATGTGTTGGCAATTCCGCCACCCACGATCAACGAATCACAAACGTCCGAAAGTGAATTTAACACATCCAGTTTGGTAGACACTTTAGAACCCGCCACAATGGCCACCATCGGACGGGCAGGCTTGTCCAGCGCTTTACCCAGCGCGTCGAGTTCTGCAGCCAGCAAAGGACCTGCACAGGCTACTGGTGCAAACTTCGCAACCCCGTGGGTTGAGGCCTGGGCCCGGTGAGCGGTACCAAAAGCATCCATCACAAAAACGTCACAAAGTGAGGCATACTTCCTGGAAAGCTCTTCACCATCCTTCTTCTCACCAGCGTTAAAGCGGACATTCTCAAACAACACCAGTTTGCCATCTTCCAGATCAAAACCACCGTCGAGGTAATCTTTCAATACAGGAACGTCCTGCCCCAGCAGCCCAGACAGATATTCACCCACAGGCTTCATGGAGTTTTCTTCGGAGAATACACCTTCTTCGGGGCGGCCCAGGTGTGACATCACCATCACTTTGGCTCCCTGCTCCATAGCCTGTTTAATGGTTGGTAATGCGGCTTGAATACGGGCGTCAGACGTTACTTTGCCATCTTTCACCGGGACATTGAGATCTTCACGAATAAGGACCCTTTTTCCTTTCAGGTCCAGGTCGGTCATTTTGATTACAGACATGGTGGTAAACCTCTTAAGTTCTATCGTAAAACTCTGGATGTATACAGTTCGTCGTTACTTGTTATCAGGCCAAAGTCTCGACCCGTATATCTTTCGACCATCCCAATATTCTTTTCCGCTCCATTAATCCATTGGAGCTTTATCAGTTGTTGAAGTCTTTTATAGATTGAACCAGCGTGCACTGGTATCCAGCATCCGATTGGCAAATCCCCATTCATTATCGAACCAGGCCATGACTTTAATCAGGCGATTACCACTGACCTGGGTCTGATTGCCATCCACAATGCCGCTTCGACAATCGTGGTTGAAGTCGCAGGAGGTCAGAGGCTCTTCGGTATATCCGATGATGCCGTCAAACTGATCTTCTGCCGCCTTGCTCAGAATGTCATTCACTTCTGCAGCCGTGGTTTCCCTGCTGACACATACGGTCAGATCCATCATGGACACATTGATCACAGGAACACGCACTGCATTGGCCTCAAACTTTCCGGTCAGGTGAGGCAACAGGCGCTCTATACCCTTGGCCAACCCTGTATTCACCGGCACCAGTGAAGCCATGGCACTGCGAGTGCGGCGCAGATCATGATGGTGATAGGCATCAATGACCGGTTGATCATTCATTGCCGAATGAATGGTGGTAATCACACCTCTTTCGATAGTCAGGTGATCATCCAGTAATTTGATTATGGGAACGATACAGTTGGTAGTACAGGAGGCATTGGAAACAATGGTATGTTCAGGCTTGAGACCATCCTGGTTAATGCCGAAAACCACCGTATGGTCGACGGTCGACTCTGCTGGCTGGGAAAACAGAACTTTTCCGGCCCCGGAATCAATATGACACTGCGCGGTTTCCCGATCAGAAAAAGCACCGGTACATTCCAGCACAAGGTCAACACCAATCTTCTTCCAGGGTAACTGGGCAGGATCCGGTTCCCGCACCAGACGGATATGATCACCATTCACCATCAGGTGACCATCCCGTATGGACACCTCCCCACGGAATGGTCCGTGGGTGGTGTCATAGCGGGTCAGGTAAGCAATGGTTTCAGCATCAGAAAGCTCGTTGATAGCCACCACTTGCATGGACTGTCGGTAACCGGACTCATAAAGTGCACGCAAGACACATTGCCCGATCCGCCCATAACCATTGATTGCCAATCGCAACATAACGCTAAAACATCCCTACTCTTCCCCGTGTTACGGGGTTTACTTCAGCCTTCCAGGGAATCAAGCAGTTCATTCGCCTGGGCGACCACATTGTCAACGGTGAAGCCAAACTCTTCAAACAGCAAGTTGGCAGGTGCTGACTCACCGAATGTACTCATACCGATAATACGGCCATCCAGTCCGACATACTTGTACCAGAAGTCCTCGTGAGCCGCTTCAATGGCGATACGTGCAGGCACTTCCAGAGGCAGAACTGACTGACGGTAGGCAATATCCTGCTTTTCGAACAGATCCGTAGACGGCATGGAGACCACACGCACCTTCTTGCCGTCTTCAGCTAGTTTCGCGGCGGCATCAACAGCCAAGCCGACTTCAGAACCAGTGGCGATCAGAATCAGGTCCGGTTGGCCATCACAGTCTTTCAGTACATAACCGCCACGGGCGATGTTGCTGACCTGCTCTTCGGTACGCGCCTGATGAGGAAGTCCCTGACGAGAGAAAATCATCGCAGTCGGGCCGTCCTCGCGAGTGATAGCCGATTTCCAGGCCACTGCTGATTCTACCGCATCACAAGGGCGCCAGGTGCTCATGTTAGGCGTGGTACGCAGATTTGCAATCTGTTCGATTGGCTGGTGAGTCGGGCCGTCTTCGCCCAAACCGATAGAGTCATGAGTAAATACGAAGATAGAACGCTGCTTCATGAGTGCCGCCATACGTACCGCATTACGGGCATATTCCATGAATACCAGGAAGGTCGCGCCGTAGGGGACGAAACCACCGTGCAGCGCAATACCGTTCATCATCGCAGACATACCGAATTCACGCACGCCGTAGAAAATGTAGTTACCGGAAGCATCTTCTTTGCTGACGCCTTTGCTGTCCTTCCACAGGGTCAGGTTGGAACCGGCCAGATCCGCAGAGCCGCCCAGCAGTTCAGGCAACAAAGGGGCATAGGCATTAATAGAGTTCTGAGAAGCTTTACGACTGGCGATCGTCTCGCCTTTTTCCTGACAGGCGGCGATATATTCATCCGCCTTGGCAACGAAGTCAGCCGGCAGTTCACCTTTGCAACGACGAACCAGTTCGGCAGCCAGCTCAGGATGAGCCGATTGATAAGCTTCAAACTTACTGTCCCAGGCCGATTGCGACTGGGTCCCCTTATCCCGGTTATTCCACTCAGCATAGATATCTTCAGGCACTTCAAAAGCAGGATGCTCCCAGCCCAACGCTGCGCGAGTTGCAACGATCTCATCATCCCCTAGAGGTGCACCGTGGCACTCTTCCTTGCCTTGTTTGTTCGGAGAACCGTAACCGATAACCGTTTTGCAGCAGATCAGCGTTGGACGGTCGCTGTCACCACGAGCCGTTTCTATCGCCGCTTTAATCGCGTCACTGTCGTGACCGTCAACACCAGGAATAACCTGCCAGCCATAAGCTTCGAAACGTTTCGGGGTATCATCGGTGAACCAGCCTTCCACTTCCCCGTCGATAGAAATGCCGTTGTCATCGTAGAAACAGATCAGCTTGCCCAGCCCCTGAGTACCGGCCAGTGAAGCCACCTCGTGGGAAATGCCTTCCATCAGGCAGCCATCTCCCAGGAAAACGTAGGTAAAGTGGTCAATAATGTCATGACCGTCACGATTGAACTGACCCGCCAGTATTTTCTCAGCCATCGCCATGCCCACAGCGTTGGCAATGCCCTGCCCCAACGGACCTGTAGTGGTCTCAACACCAGGCGCATAGCCATATTCAGGGTGCCCGGGGGTTTTTGAATGCAATTGGCGGAAGTTCTTCAGGTCTTCGATAGAGAGGTCGTAACCACTGAGATGCAGCAAGGAATAGAGCAACATGGAACCGTGTCCATTGGAGAGCACGAAGCGGTCACGGTTGATCCATGAAGGATCCGCGGGGTTATGTTGCAGGTAGTCTCGCCACAATACTTCGGCTATGTCAGCCATTCCCATGGGGGCACCCGGGTGGCCTGACTTGGCTTTTTGCACGGCGTCCATGCTCAGGGCACGGATGGCATTGGCGAGTTCTTTACGCGAAGGCATTCATTCTCTCCCGCTCGGTTCGAGTCTTATATCAAGGTTAGGATGTTGCTATATCTGCTAGCTGCAAAAAAAGGAGGGGTATTTTCTAACATTAAGAAGGAGGGAGCAAATTTGATTATTAAAAAGTCACAAATTACTACTTTATTCCTGCTCTACTGATAGTTTTGCTCAATTTTTCCTGCCTCCCCAGGACCACTCTCGCGTGGTGTTGCAAGAGCCTGATTTGTCACAGCCCCCTTATCAACCCAGCCAGAGCGCCACAATATCGAAAAACAGGGAAAATACTGTTCATCGTGAATAAAAGTACATATTGAGACACCTTTGACGCCACATTGGCAGCGAAGGTCGTTTTTCAAAGACTCTCTGCAATGCCCACTATTAATTAACTTGTTAATCATACAAGCTACCCGCAACAAATCGTGGAGGTTATATGAGTGGGTATCTGATTTATCACTACAATGTTGTCGACAGAGAACGAATTTCCGAACTTGGCCTATTGTCACTACCTATTGTAGAAAAATATGGTGGAGAGTTGGTTATTGCCTCATCGGTATCTCCTCTTGAGGGCTCACCATATACGCATATGGTTGTATATAAGTTCGAGAGCAAGGAAAAGGCACAGGAATTCTACGAGTCTAAAGAAAGCAAAGCACTATCCAAGCTGCGGAATCAGGTTACCGAGGGGACCGTTGTATTTGTTCCTGGATACAGCGTTTAGAGAATTACGGCTAACCAGATTCGCAAAGCTACCTGATACACTCCTGGCGCCCTCCCCTGATTCACAACAAATAGAGTCAGACACACATTATCGTGCTTAAATGTTTATGTTACTTGACCAAGGCTACCGTATCACCTGATCGGCTAAGGTCTAATTACAGGCTATCCTGAAATATTCTTTCTGACTCTTAATCGAGGGGTTCTGTTATGGAGCAATTGATTGGCAAATTGGACATAAACCAGTACTTGCCAACCGCACTGGATTGGGCCACCAACATTTTATTGGCGCTCATCATTCTGGTCATAGGTGTGTGGATCGCAGGAAAGGCATACAAGGCAGTGGTGGGGATTGCAAATAAACATGAGCAGCTCGACGATACCCTGTTCAGGTTTTTTGGCAGTCTCGCCCGCTACACTATATTAGCCTTCGTAGGGATCGCTGTCTTAAACCGTTTCGGTGTACAGACGGCCTCTATCATTGCGCTATTAGGTGCCGCTGGGCTTGCCATCGGATTGGCACTCCAGGGCACACTTACCAACCTGGCAGCAGGAGTTATGTTACTGATCTTCCGGCCATATAAAGTCAACGATTTTGTTGAAGTAGCAGGTAAATTCGGAAAGGTGACAGAAATCGATATGTTTACGACGATTTTACAGACCTTTGACAACCAGCAAATTATTATTCCAAACGGTAAGATTTGGGGGGAGCAAATTATTAATAACTCCCACCATGCGATTCGCGGAGTGGATATGAGGTTTGGAATCGCATATGGAGAAAGTATTGATGACGCCCGCAAGGTCATTGACAAAGTTCTTGCTGATCATCCCCTCATCCTTAGTGAACCTGCGCCCTTTGTGGAGGTTGAAACGCTAAACAACAGCTCAGTGGACTTCCTGGTCAGACCATACTGCGAAGGCCAACATTATTTCAGCATTCGCTATTCCATTCCGGAGCAAATCAAGAAAGCACTGGACGATGCCAATATCGAAATCCCGTTTCCTCATCGAAAAGTTATTGTTGTCAATCAGAATTAGTGACTGGAAAAACGCTGAATCAAGATAAACATTCAGGGCGTTAAGTGTTATTTCTATTGGTTGGAGCCCTTGATAGGACCAGATAACTCCTTTTCACCAACATTAGTATGAGTTGAATATGAACAAAAAAATTATTGGAATTGTGTTAATCATTATCGGTGTTGCTTTGGTCGCATGGGGCTACAACATATACGATTCAGCAGGCTCCCAGGTCAGCAGAGCTCTGAGCGGGGATACTCCTATTGAAGCCTGGGCCGGGCTTGTGGGTGGTGCGATTTGCATCATAATTGGGATTTTCAGAGTGAAATAGTTATACAACAATATTCTCTTTCACCTATAACGGCGTTCCTAGGATGTCGTTATAGGAGAGACTGAGAAACACTCTCTTACTATGGAATGGTTTACCGCAATTGGAATGGCTTACCGCAATAATCACATCGCTTTTACCTGATGCTTTCAAAAGTATAGGGACAATAAAAGCAGCCTCTCGACATCGTCGTTCGCTTGAGCAACTCGAATACATTCTTCACAGAGATGGAATCGTTAACTGTACAATTCTGACCGAATCGTCAGAAACTTCAGAAACTTCAGAAACTTCAGAAACTTCAGAAACTTCAGAAACTTCAGAAACTTCAGAATCCTTAAGAGTAACCGCCACTATCAGTTTCGCAAGCCAGTTCAAGCTATCTATAGACAGCTCAGGAACAGTCATTCAGAGCAAGACCTTTGAATCAGTTTTTGAACTGGATGATTTTTTGACCAGACACACGAGATTCAGAGCTTTTGATTTCCTATAGAATCGACCTGACCTCCACCAGACTCCTTGGATTATTTTTCAGATCGCTTTGGATGATACGACGCCAAACGACTATCTATCCAGACAGGATTCTATCTAGACAGGAATGCTCAACAGAGGACGCCCATTGCCCATATTAATGTCAGCGCACCGCGAGCACTTCTGCCCCCTCCACCACTATAGAACTTTCGCGAAAAGGACCTATATCAATTTTTTTTGATATAGATATTGTTAGCCGATATTGATACTGCTAAACTCGCTTGACAATGAATACTCAAACTGCCCTTTCCACAAATGCATCAGATGCATATACAGAGCTTGCCCCCATTTTCAAGGCAAGCGGTGATGCCATGCGCCTGGAAATCTTGAGAATTCTGAAAAGGGACACCTATGGCGTATTAGAACTGGCTGTTATTTTCGATGTCGGCCAGTCTGCCATGAGCCATCACCTGAAGGTGCTGGCCAAGGCAGGATTGGTGGAAACCCAGCGGGAAGGCAACAGCATTTTTTACCGTCGGCCGGTGCTACGGGGTGATAACCCTTCAGATCAAGCCCGCCTTAACCTGCTTGCAAGCATCGACATTCTGCCGGTGACAACGCCGACTCAGAGCGGTATTGCCCAAGTGAGAGAACAGCGGGCATTGCAAAGTCAGGCGTTCTTCGCCCGTAACGCGCATCATTTCAAGGCACACCAGGAACTGATAGCGGAATACGGACTATACTCAAAACCAGCCCGGGATTTGCTGGAGCAGACGCAGAATGAAGACATGTCTGTGGTTCTGGAAATTGGCCCGGGAGAAGGGGCATTCCTGCAGGACCTGAGCGGAATGTTCAACTGGGTGATAGCGCTGGACAACTCTTCAGAAATGTTGGAACAGGCCCGCCACTTTGCCCAAAGCCATGACTTGGACAATATTGATTTTCTGCTGGGGACGACAACAGACGCGTTGCTGCGAAATATCAAGGTGGATGCCATTGTTATCAATATGGTTTTGCATCATGTCCCTTCACCAGCCAGCCTGATCAGTGATTGCGCTCAACTACTCAACCAGGATGGTATTCTCATCATCAGTGAGCTGAGTCGACATGACCAAACCTGGGCCAGGGAGTCCTGCGGGGACTTATGGCTTGGTTTTGACAGCAGGGAAATCTCCCAGTGGGCCGGAGAAGCCGGGCTACAGGAAGGAGAGAGTTTATACATCGGAGTCCGGAATGGATTCCAGATTCAGGTTCGGCAGTTTTCGCTGCCGGCCCGGAATCACGCGCCACCGGCCGAGGTTGATGTTTTGCCCGAAGCCATGACGGAGGGCAGCCGACAATGACCGCTCTCCCGAATACCAACCTACTTTTAAACGGTGAACATCCCACCACTTTTTCAGCCTGAATAAAAGGAAGCATGCCATGAGCGAGTACTCAATTTTTACTTCAGAATCTGTTTCCGAAGGCCATCCGGATAAAATGGCGGACCAGGTATCCGACGCCATTCTGGATGCCATCATTAAAGATGATCCTCATGCCCGGGTTGCTGTAGAGACCATGGTGAAAACCGGAATGGCGATCATTGCCGGTGAAGTCAGAACCAATACCTACGTGGATCTGGAAGATATCGTACGTAACGTGATTCTGGATATCGGTTATGACAGTTCCGATGTTGGCTTTGATGGCGCATCCTGTGCGGTTCTCAATGCCATCGGTAAACAGTCCAGCGACATCGCCATGGGTGTGGATGAAGCCGATGCCAAAGACCTTGGTGCCGGAGACCAGGGACTGATGTTCGGCTACGCCACCAGCGAAACCGACGTATTGATGCCAGCCCCCATTTTTTATTCCCATCGTCTGGTAGAGCGTCAGGCGTACCTGCGTAAAAACCGTATTCTTCCATGGCTGCGTCCGGATGCGAAAAGCCAGGTAACCCTGCGCTATGAAAACGGCAAGCCCGTCGCCGTGGATGCCGTAGTTCTGTCGACCCAGCATTCTCCCGATATCAAGCAGGCCGATATCCGTGAAGCCGTGATGGAAGAAATCATGAAACACGTACTACCGGCTGAATGGCTGCACAAAGACACCGACTTCCACATCAACCCGACCGGACAGTTCATTATCGGCGGACCAGTGGGCGACTGCGGCCTGACCGGACGTAAGATTATCGTCGACACTTACGGCGGCATGGCACGCCACGGCGGTGGTGCATTCTCCGGTAAAGATCCCTCCAAAGTTGACCGCTCAGCCGCCTATGCCGGTCGCTATGTAGCTAAAAACATTGTGGCGGCAGGACTGGCGGACCGTTGTGAAATTCAGGTGTCGTACGCCATCGGTGTTTCCGAGCCAACCTCAATTTCCATCAACACCTTCGATACCGGCAAGGTTGACGACAGTCTGATCTCTGAGTTAGTGCGTAAACATTTTGACCTGCGTCCCGGTGGCCTGATCGAAATGCTGAATCTGCGTCGTCCGATTTACCGCCCGACTGCCTCTTACGGTCACTTCGGTCGTACCGGAGACGATTTCACCTGGGAGCAAACCGACAAAGCAGAAGCTCTGCGTACAGAAGCCGGCCTTTAAGCCCTGAAACCAGATCCGACAGCCCCGATTCGGGCTGTCGATAAGTAAAGGACACCACTCATGTCACAGTTACAAAGCGTAGATAATTTCACCGACTACAAAGTCGCTGATATCAGCCTGGCCGCCTGGGGCCGCAAAGAAATCGAAATCGCCGAGGGTGAAATGCCCGCCCTGATGGCGCTTCGTGAAAAGTATCATGCAGAGCAGCCTCTGGCCGGAGCCAAGATCTTAGGCTGTATTCACATGACCATCCAAACAGCGGTCCTGATCGAAACTCTGGTTTCTCTGGGCGCTGAAGTACGCTGGTCATCCTGCAACATATTCTCCACCCAGGATCATGCGGCGGCGGCAATTGCAGCGGCAGGCATCCCAGTGTTCGCCTGGAAAGGTGAAACCGAAGACGAGTATGTCTGGTGTATTAAGCAGACCATTGAAAAAGATGGTACCCCCTGGGAAGCCAACATGGTGCTGGATGACGGCGGCGACCTGACCGAAATTCTGCACAACGAATACCCTGCCATGCTGGATAAAATCCACGGAATTTCCGAGGAAACCACCACCGGCGTTCATCGTCTGCTCGACATGATGAAAAAAGGCACCCTGAAGGTCCCGGCCATCAACGTCAACGATGCCGTCACCAAGAGCAAGAACGACAACAAATACGGTTGCCGTCACTCACTGAACGACGCCATCAAGCGCGGCACTGACCATTTGATGTCAGGCAAGAAAGCGCTGGTCGTCGGCTATGGCGACGTGGGCAAAGGCTCCTCAGCTTCTCTGCGTCAGGAAGGCATGATTGTTAAAGTCACTGAAATTGACCCAATCTGTGCCATGCAGGCCTGTATGGACGGATTTGAAGTTGTTTCCCCGTACATCAACGGTCAGAACGACGGCACTGCAGCCTCCATTAACAAAGATCTTCTGGCAAACACTGACCTGCTGGTGACCACCACGGGTAACGTCAATGTCTGCGATCAATACATGCTCTCTGCACTGAAGAGCGGCGCAGTGGTGTGTAACATTGGTCACTTCGACAATGAGATCGACACCAAATTTATGCGCGACAACTGGGAATGGGAAGAAGTGAAGCCTCAGGTTCACAAAATCTACCGTAACCGTGACACCAACGATCACCTGATCCTGCTCTCTGAGGGCCGTCTGGTGAACCTGGGTAACGCCACTGGTCACCCATCGCGCATCATGGATGGATCGTTCGCCAACCAGGTCCTGGCTCAGATGCATCTCTTCGCCGGCAAGTTTGCTGATCTGCCTGCCGCGGAAAAAACCGCCAACCTTTACGTGAAAGTGTTGCCCAAGCAGCTGGACGAGGAAGTTGCCCGTTACATGGTTGAAGGATTCGGCGGCGTGATCACCCGCCTGACCCAGAATCAGGCAGATTACATAGGTGTCGAAGTAGAAGGCCCCTATAAACCTAACGATTACAAATATTAAATAAGATGAAGCGAATGGCGGGAATTCCCTCCCGCCATTACGCCATCAAATTCGGGACTTGAGTTAATGGAAACCCAAAAGCAATTTAAACGTCGCTTCAGTTTTGAGTTTTTCCCTCCCAAGACACAGGAAGGCATGGATAAGCTGCAGGCAGTGCGTGACCAACTGGCGGACCGTAACCCTGATTTCTTTTCAGTCACCTATGGCGCCGGCGGTTCAACCCGGGAACGCACCATCGATACTGTTCTAACATTGCACAAGCAGGGGATATCAACCGCCCCTCACCTATCCTGTGTAGGTGCAACAAAAGAGTCTGTGGCTGAACTTCTGGACCTGTACAAAGAAAACGGCATACAACGGATCGTGGCATTGCGGGGGGACCTCCCATCAGGAATGGGTACCGGCGGTTCTGTGGAATTGAGATACGCTAACGAGCTGGTGGAATTTATCCGCGAGCATACAGGTGATCACTTTTCCATTGAAGTCGCAGCCTATCCAGAGTTTCACCCTCAGGCCAAGAATGCGGAAGATGACCTGCGTAATTTCCAACGCAAGGTAGAAGCTGGAGCAACCAGTGCCATCACTCAGTATTTCTATAGCCCTGAGGCATACTTCTACTTTATAGAGCGTTGTGAAAAAGCCGGTCTGAACATCCCTATCGTACCGGGGATCATGCCCATCACCAATTACAGCAGGCTGGCAAGATTCAGTGATATGTGCGGAGCGGAGATTCCACGCTGGATCCGCAAACAGCTGGAAGCCTATGGGGATGACATGGCGAGCATCGTCAAATTCGGAGATGAAGTTGTGACTCGTCTATGTGAGGAACTACTGAAGGCGGGCGCTCCAGGATTACACTTCTACACCCTCAATCAGGCTGGCCCCAGCCTCAGAGTATGGGACAACCTGGGATTGGGCGACAAAATCTCATTCTGATCTGTCAGGAGTCCGGTCAGGTATCGACCGGACTCTTTATGCCGCTATTTACCTCTCCAATACTCTCTTTTTCATCATTTCCCCCTTCATTTTTGGCTAACCTGACCATTCTTAACGTATACTTTTTTACTGTACGCTACGAGTAAATATTCGTGGCCCGGTAAACAGTTAACCGGGTCGTTCCCTGACAGGCTGTTGATAAACGTTGGCGAGGCCGCTGATGCAAAGCAAAAACGCCCGAAATAGCAGAGTTTACAAAAGTAAATGAGCATTTTGAGACAGTTTTTAATACCGCAGCCGCAACGCAGGTAGTTTTTCAAGGGCCCGCTAAGCGTTTTACCGTTACCATGAACCAGTAAATCAGCCACGGATTTCAATGGGATCTCTTCAAGCCGTACTCCGCACACTCGTTTACATCCTGCTTCCACTGGTTGTCGCGGGGGGACTGATTGGTGATTACTTTCACCGAAAGGCACAGCATCAGGCAGAAGTAAGAGCGATGCTGAAGCATCTTGGGGAAGACCTGTCACATAAAGTTTCTGTCTATGAGAAGCACCATAATCTGATCACTGGCCTCTTCGCAGAAACGCTGAACGATACCAAAGGCATTTCCAGCTTCCAGCTACCGGGAATGTTAATTCAGAACCAGACCGATAACACTTTAAGTGCAGACATTCCCAATTCTGTACACCCTCAGGCCAAATTAGTCATTTCTGGCGACTTTGAAGGACGCAGCAAAGGTTTCTATCGCGAAATAAACACCGCTCTGGCTCTGACTGACGCTCTGAACAGCTCTATCAAGTCACTGACCAGCCTGTCGCGAGCCTATTACTTCTCCAGGGAAGAATTCATTTACACGTTACCAGCAAGCGCCTCGAAACTGCCCTCAACCAAGGGTGACTCTCTGGTTCATGCCTTCTACGACTTGGCTCGTCCCTATCAAAACCCGCGACATATATTATTTTGGACCCAAACCAGCATTGACGTGGAGAAAAGCCGACTGCTTGCCACCATGGTGAAACCAGTCTACAACCAGCAATCCTTGCAAGGTCTGTTGGCAATGGAGGTCAATGTCACACATCTCATCCAGCAGATGCCGGGAAATATCGGAGGGACTGGCGCTTTACTGCTGGTCGATAACGGTAATCTGATACTCAACAATTCCATATACAAAACTGGCAGCGCCTCACAAAACCTGAGCTTTATCGATCTTTTGCCTGAAAGCGTCGCCAACTTCGTCAATCACCCATTTGATATTCCAGACAATGATTTCACTTCAATCAAGAATGTGTATGTCGTTCGTGAAAGCCTGGAAGGTCCACCCTGGCATATGGTCCTGGTGCTGCCGAAATCAGAGCTATCGTGGTCGGTACTGAAATCCATGTGGCAAGATATTCTCACCGGCCTCCTAATGTTGATGATGGGTCTGTTAGTCTATCGACACTGGAGCTCTCGGCAGGCACTGCAGGTGAGTCAGCACCATCACTATGCCATTTTTGAACAATCCACCGCGCCTCAGCTAATCGTGGACGAAGACGGCATCCGTATACTCAGAGCCAATCAGGCTGCCTGCGACCTATTCGGCTTTACCCGACAAATGCTTGAAGACATTCCACTGACAAATCTGATTATTGGCAACGCCAGCGCGCAGGAACTCTCCAACAGCCTGAGCGAAAAAGGCCTGAGTATTACCAAATGCCGAGTGGCTGATGGCGAAGAACGGGATATTGAGATCTACAAATCAACCATGCAGGCCGATGAGGACATTTACTTCTATCTGGTCATTCATGACATTTCCGAGCGCGTAAAAACCGAGCAGCATGTGCGCTTCCAGGCTTACTTTGATCCGCTGACACAGTTACCCAACCGCAATCATCTGTTTGAGCATTTGCGTCAACTGATTGCCTCGCACCGTCGTGAAGACCAATACTTTGCGCTCTTGTTTATTGACCTGGACCATTTCAAACAGGTCAACGATAACCTCGGTCATGAGGCTGGGGACAAAGTCCTCCAGCATGTCGCTCATCGCTTGCGGGACAGATTAAGAGAAAGCGACCTGTTGTCCCGGCTGGGCGGGGATGAATTTACAGTCGTGCTACCTCATCTGCGAAATGAAATGGATGCCAGTCATGTGGCACGAACACTGATCAATCAACTTCACGAACCCTTCACAATCGACAGTTATGAGGTCGTTCTGGGGGCAAGCATTGGTATCACCCTCTTTCCAAGAGATGGCGTAGACCCCAGCAGTTTGCTGAAACACTCAGACATCGCCATGTATAAGGCCAAAGATAACGGTCGGAATCAGTTCCGGTTCTTCGAAGATCAGATGAACCGTGAAGCCAAACACCGGGGCTTGCTTGAAATCGATATTCAAAAAGCAGTACAAAATCAACAGCTAATGCTGGAATACCAGCCGATTATTGAAGCCGCGAGCGGTCAACTGGTGGGAGTTGAAGCCCTCATTCGCTGGAATCACCCTCGACTGGGCGTCCTCAAACCAGAGGACTTCATATTAGTCGCGGAAGACACAGGGCATATCGTGGCGATCGGCGACTGGGTACTGAAGCAGACTCATCAACTCTATCAAAGCATATTGGCCCAGTTATCAGATGATGAAAATATTCCCTTTATCTCCATCAATATTTCCAGACGCCAGCTTATGCACGAACATCACCTGAAACACTGGAAGCAAATTCTCGACCTGAATGACCGCTTCGCGGAGTTCGTTCTGCTGGATATGACCGAAACCACCTTGACCTCTCAGATCTGGGATGAGCGGTTTGGCCTGAATAGTTTATTGGCTTTAGGGCCACGAATATGCCTGGACGATTTCGGACAGAACACAAGCTCTCTGAGAGTGCTTCGCCAGTACCCAATTTCCATGCTGAAAGTTGATAAGGCACTGATCAAAAATATCTTAAGCACCAAAACGGATGCGGCATTTTGCCGCGCCATCATCTCCCTGGCCAAAAACATGGATATCCGGGTATCCGCCGAAGGTGTCGAAAGTAAAGACCAGTTGGAGTGGCTTCGTGAAGCCGGCTGCGACTATGTTCAGGGGTACTATGTCGGTGAGGAGTTGTCTGGCGAGGATATCTTGTCTTATCTGGATAAGCAGACGGCTTGATGCTATCTGTTGACCTCTTCACTCGCCTTCTTTTCTGTCTCTTTCCAATCTCCGCCTGGACCATGGAATTTGAGAAATAATCCACTGACACTTATCACTTTTCCGTTTGGACATATTACAATGTGGCAGCCAAATCCACTTGATCCACTTAAGGATACTTCGTGCGGACAATCCGAATTTACTGCCCTCAGCCACTTGAGGCTGGTACGACGATCAGTGCCGGTCCTGATATCGCCAACTATGTGGGACGTGTATTAAGACTCAAAACTGGCGATCAGATACAGCTATTCAACGGCGAAGGATATGATGTCAGAGCGACCATTCAGCAACTCGAAAGGAAAGATGCCAGCCTGTATCTGGAAGAGCGCATCTCACTGGACACTGAATCCAATCTGAAAGTGACACTCGGACAGGTCATCTCCAGGGGAGACCGCATGGATTACGCGGTTCAAAAAGCCGTTGAGCTGGGCGTCAACATGATTGCTCCACTAACCAGTGAACGCTGTGAAGTGAGGCTGGATGACAACCGCAAAGAAAAGCGTCGAAGTCATTGGCAGCAGGTCGTTATCAGCGCCTGTGAACAATCCGGTCGTGCCGTGGTGCCGGAAGTCACAGAGGTACAACAGGTGGAAAGCTGGCTTCAGTCAATCCAGGCTGATCTCAAACTGATTCTGCATCCGTATGATCATCCTGAAGGTAATAAACCTGAACATGTCACATCATTATGGCAGGATAACAATCAGGATCCTGAAACCATTGCCCTGCTGATAGGACCAGAAGGCGGGTTTGCTGAAGCAGAAGTTGCTCTGGCTGAGACTCACGGGTTTAGAAGGTTATGTTTGGGCCCGCGGGTGCTGCGCACAGAAACCGCGCCGATTGTCGGGATTTCCTATCTTCAGTGTACCTGGGGGGATTTCAAATAATATAGGCAGTGAGCCAGCATCAAACAGGATCTACATGATAAAAAATAATGCCAAGCACTTTCTTGTCATCGGAATCGTCGGCCTGACGATTTTGCTGATCACCTACCTTGTATCCTCCAGACCGACTCCTCCGGTCAAACCCAAACAGGAAACGGTCTGGACCGTCGATACAGAGCGCTTATCGCGGGTCGACCGCTCACCAGAGCTGGACCTGATCGGCGAAGTGGAGTCCACCCAACAGGCGCTGATCACCAGCCGCAGCAATACGACGGTCACAGCGACCCCATTTCTGGCCGGCCGGGATTTCCGGCAAGGCGATATTCTTGTACGCCTGGATGATGTTGAAGTCGGTGCAAGCCTGATTCAACGTCAGGCAGACGTCCAGGAACTCAAAGCCGCCATTGCCGAGGCCAGAGCCCGTCATCAGGCGAACCTGGAAACACTTGAGACCGAAGAGACATTGCTTTCCCTCACCCGTAAAGCCTACGAACGACAACAGCGTCTGATGAAAAACCAGGTGACTTCTGAAGAACGTTCAGACACGGCCTTAAGCGCCCTGCACCAGCAGGAGCTGGCAGTGACCAACCGCCGACTCAGCGTTAATAACTTCATCAATTCACTGGCACAACTGGAAGCCCGCCTCAAACGTGCTGAGGCGCAACTGACGCTGGCACAGCTGGATATGGCACAGACTGCCTTGAAAGCCCCTTTTGACGGCAGGGTTGTGACGATGCGGGTCGCGACAGGAGAAAGGGTTCGCCCCGGTGACCCTCTGATAGAACTGGTGGCATCAGACAGTCTTGAAGTCAGAGCGCAGATTCCTGACAAATGGGTTCCACAAATTCGTAACATGGTAAATCAGAATAGTCAGGTGTCTGCCTATGCCATAATCTATGGCGAACAGGTGGAGTTGAAATTGAGCCGTATCGCTGCAGCAGCGAATCCTGCAACCGGGGGGATCGACATCTACCTTAGTCCGGTGAGTAATACGCAGCTTCCTCTTGGCAAGCCGATTGATCTGCACGTTAAGCTGCCCTATCAGGAAGATGCCTTTACCGTTCCATTAAGCGCCATTTATGGCGACAACCGAATATTTGTCGTAAATGCAGAATCGCGCCTGCAGGCAACCACTATTCAGCGCCTGGGCCGCTACCGTGATGAAAGCGGCAAGGAACGGGTTATCTTCACCGGGCCAGAACTGAAAAACGGACAAGCAGTCGTCATCACACAATTGCCCAAAGCGGTCACCGGCCTGAAAATCAGGTCCCGGCAGGAAGCAGCAAAGCCCACAACATCATCCATCAACGAACCACAGGGATAACCGGCATATGAATCTGGATGATGCAGGGAAACATCAGTCTGACCTGATCGGTCGCTTTGCCCAACACAAAGTGGCAGCTAATCTGCTGATGCTGATCATGCTGATATCTGGCATCATCGGCCTCCTCAAACTCAATACACAGTTTCTGCCTAACTTCGCGCTGGATTTCATCACTGTCAGGGTCATCTGGCCCGGAGCTGCGGCGGAAGATGTCGCCACCTCGATTACCACGCCACTGGAACAGGAACTCAGAGACCTGGACTCCATAAAGGAAATGCGCTCCACTTCCACCCGCGGTGTTTCCCTCATCGTGTTGGAGTATGAAGAAGGCAGCGACATGAGTCTGGCACTGGATCAGGTCAAGGAGAGGGTCAGTGTTGTTCGCAATCTCCCTTCGGATTCAGAAGACCCGCAGATCAGTAAAGTCACGCGTTATGAAGATGTTGCGCAACTGGTAGTAACCTCTTCAGAATCCCTCTTTGAACTACGGTCTCTGGTACGCGAGTTTGAGCGTGAGCTACTCGATCAGGGTATCGCCAAAATCAACTTTGTCGGACTGCCTGAAGAAGAAATTGCCATCCAGGTACCCAGTACACAGCTTCATGCCCTGAAGCGCTCCTTGCCGGAGCTCGGCGCCCTGATTACTGCCCAAAGTCAGGATATCCCCGCCGGTACCACCGGACGCAAAGAATCCGAACGTGAACTACGAAGTCTGCAGAAACAGACCGATGAAGATGGATTTCGTCGACTTGCCATACTGACGACTGCAACAGGACTGCAACTCAGGCTTGGTGATATAGCCAATATTGAACGACGCCCCCAGGATCAGACTGTCGAGGTTTTCTACAAAGGGGAGCCAGCGATACTGATGCAGATCAAGCGGACAGAGAGCGCTGATACCCTGGAAATGGCAGATATCTTTAACCGCTGGCTGGAGGACACCCGCCCCACTCTACCTCCCTCTGTGCAGTTGCATCCGGTCAGTGAAGCCTATGTCCTCATTGAGGACAGAATTAGCCTTCTGTTAAAAAACGGACTCGGCGGTCTGGTACTGGTGGTCGGCATCCTGTTTATATTTCTGAATGGTCGAGTCGCTTTCTGGGTGGCTCTGGGTATTCCGGTTTCCTTCATGGGAACTCTAGCGGTGATGTATCTGGCGGGCGGCAGCATCAATATGGTCAGCCTGTTTGCCCTGATTATGGCGCTCGGCATCATTGTCGACGATGCCATTGTCGTGGGGGAGGATGCCCTCACCCACTACAACAGTGGCGAGAATTCCCTCAGGGCCGCTGAGGGTGGTGCTCGCAGGATGTTCGTTCCGGTCATGTCGTCGTCACTCACGACGATTGCGGCGTTTTTACCGCTGATGATCATTGGCGGCATTATTGGCAATATCCTGGTAGCCATTCCCATTGTCATTATCTGTGTCATTATTGCCTCACTCATAGAGAGCTTTCTGGTACTTCCAGGTCACCTGCGCCACAGCTTTCATCGAAATCACCACAAAAAGCCCGGCCCCTTCCGCCAGAAACTTGATGATTGGTTCAATAATATCCGGGATCGGCGTTTCCGACCGCTGGTCACAGTGGCACTGAATAACAGGTTATATACACTTATCCTGGTGTTTTGCCTGTTTGCATTTGCTTTGTCGTTACTTATTAGTGGTCGTTTACAGTTCACTTTTTTCCCGACGCCCGAGAACACTTTCCTGATTGGCAGCGTTAAATTTGCCGCCGGGACGCCAGCAGAAAAAGTGGAAGCCTATGCCCACAGGATGGAAGAGGCGCTTTGGGAAACCAATGAAACTCTGAAGGAAAACGAGACTGATCTGGTGCTGCACTCCCTGGTCCGGATTAATACCGGCAGTTTTGATGGTGGTCAGAACTTTCAAAGTGGTGACCAGTATGCGACGGTACAGGCTGAACTGGCCTCCCCAGACCAACGAAATATCCGCAACTATGACATCGTAAAAACCTGGGAATCCAAACTCCCCTCAATTGATGGTATCGAACAGCTATCCATTACCAGCCCTCGCGGAGGTCCTCCGGGCAAAGATATTGACGTATTCCTTCGTAACGCCGCACCAGACCGTCTGAAAGCAGCCGCAGAGGAAGTCATGACAGCTCTTCGAACCTTTGAGGGGGCGAGTAATATCCAGGATGATTTGCCCTACGGTAAACAGCAGTTCATCTATAAGCTGACTCCCACGGGGCAGGCGCTGGGGCTTAGCGTAGCGGATGTGGGCAGACAGCTTCGCGCGGCATTCGACGGTCAGTTACTGCAGATCATCAATGAAAATGAAGACGAAATCGAAGTCCGCATCGTGTTGCCGGACACTGAAAGAGACCATCAGAGCGCTTTGACCAGTTTCCCTATTATCACCCCACAGCGGGAGGTCGTGCTTCTTGAAAATGTGATCGAGTTGGAGTCCCGCAGAGGCCTGGAACTTCTTCGTCATACCGACGGAAAGCTCGGCATTCATGTGACAGCGGAAGTGGACGCCAGCATCACCAACGCCAATACCGTCCTGGACGAACTGGACACCTCCGTTATGCGGGCGATCGCCAATAACTACGGACTGGTGTATGAATTCAAGGGGAAAGCAGAAGAACAGCGGGATACTGGTCTGGACATGATGTTCGGCGCGGTGATCGGTATTTCTCTGATATATGTGATTCTGGCATGGGTATTTGCCTCTTACTTCTGGCCGCTCGCCGTTATGGCCGCAATCCCCTTCGGGCTCACCGGAGCCATTATAGGCCACTGGCTGATGGGGCTGGACCTCACCATTCTTTCTTTGTTCGGATTCTTTGGCCTTTCCGGGATTGTGGTGAATGACTCCATAATTCTGGTCACCTTCTATCAGGACCAGAGACAGAAGGGAATGCCCCGAACCCAGGCGCTGATAGAAGCCTCCTGCCAACGTCTCAGAGCCGTGCTGTTAACTTCTCTGACCACTATCGCCGGCTTGCTGCCGCTATTGTTTGAAACCAGCCTTCAGGCACAGTTCCTGATTCCTATGGCGGTCAGTATTTCCTTCGGGCTCGCGTTTGCCACCATTCTGGTATTGGTCGTGATCCCGGTCATACTGTCATTAATCGAGGGCATTATTGAGCGCAGCCAGAAATGGTGGAAAACAGCTCCCCCCTCAGAAGCCACTTAAACAGTATCCCATCCTATCCAGCCTGTGGATAACTTTGTGGAAAATTAAGCGCCAAGCCTGTTCTGGCGCTATTTTTGCGAAGCAGATTTAGATTCTCGTGAAAACAGGTTGCTTCGACATTCGAAAAATCAATAGGTTATTACCTCTCTGAGTCACCCACTATGGGTGTAACAGAAATTTGACACTATTCGGGATCGCACAATTAGTGTGCATAACCTATGTCATTTTCATGACAATTCCAGGCTGATAAATCTGTCAACAAAGTGGAGCCCGCTTCATGGACTGGCTATCCAACCCTGATATCTGGAAATACGGCAGTATTCCTCTAATCGCAGCATTCATCGGCTGGAGCACCAACTGGCTGGCCATCAAACTCACCTTTTACCCTCTCGAGTTCACCGGACTCAAACCTATTTTCGGATGGCAGGGCATTATCCCCTCCAAAGCCGAAAGAATGGCAGTGATCAGTGTCGATTCCACCATCTCCAGAATAGGCACGGTTCAGGAAGTGTTTGAACAAATTGATCCCTCCGTGCTTGCTGAACACATCGTCGCCACCGTCCTGCCCAGAATTGAGGAATATGTGGATGAATTCATGCTGAGCGAGCACCCAACACTTTGGGAGAACCTGCCAACCAGTATGAAGTCCATGGTCTACTCCCGGGTGCGGAAAAGTGCACCTTCCTTAATTGACAAATTGGTGGAGGACATTGGCGAACAGGTGGAAGACCTGCTGGATATCAAAGATATGGTTACCCGGCAGTTAGTGGCAGACAAACATCTACTGAATCGTATTTTTCTCGAATGCGGCGATGCGGAATTCCGCTTCATCATCAACAGTGGACTGGGGTTTGGTTTGCTATTCGGCATGCTGCAAATGGGGCTATGGGCGCTCTTCCCCAATCTTTGGGTATTGCCTGTATGCGGTTTCCTGGTAGGTTGGGCCACGAACTGGATTGCTCTGAACGTAATATTTCGCCCTCTGCACCCGATAAAGATCGGCCCTATTCGTCTCCATGGGCTATTCCTCAAGCGCCAGAAGGAAGTGGCCGGTTCTTTCTGTGGTATTGTCACCCACGAAATTCTGACGGTCGGCCGTATCGTAAATGCCATGTTAAATGGTCCCCAAAGTGCCAGAACCAGAAGTCTTATCAAGAAACACGTTAAACCCATAGTCGATGATACCGTCGGTATCAGCAAACCCCTCACCCAGATTGCACTGGGGCCCAAGAAATTTGCAGACCTTAAGATGAAAGTCGGCGACAGAGCCGTTGAGATTTCATCTGAGATGTTGAATGACCCGATGTTCAACCAAGAACGGGCAGAAGCTGTTGAGCGTATTATGCGAGCCAGGATGGAAGCGCTGTCTCCCGGAGAGTTCCAAGACCTTCTCCGGCCCTGCTTTCAAGAAGATGAAATCAAGCTTATTGCTATCGGTGGCGTCCTTGGCGCACTGGCTGGGTTGCTACAACTGATTTTTATTTTCGACTGGACGTTCTGAAGCCATTCAGGGCGTCTTCTCTCAAGTACCTTCTCTATCAAAGTACTTTTTATTAGAAACCCGACAGACAGAAGTCCGGGGGGCGAAATGTTAAAGCTATTTAAGCATTAACCGTTCAGGGGCTTCTAACAGCCGCTCAGTAATGATCACTTTTTACGCACCGTCTAAGTCTGCTAAGCTATAAGCGTTCAATTTTTAATCAAAAAGTAACCGTTTATCGGGAAAATAGACCATAAGGACTATAACTTTTGAATATTTTTTGACATTTTTTTGCACATAGATAGAATTGACAAAAACGTAACAGAGTGTTAACAGGATGACCTCAATGTATCACCAAAGTCGGCTGGGTCGGGATGAAACTTCCCGTGAGCGTTTGGAAAAGCAATTGTTCAAGGATGTTCAGCGTCTCATTCGCTATCTGGACAGCCGCAAACAGCTTTCGTCTATAGAGAGTAATCTGACAGCAGATTATGAGCGCATGATTCTTGAGCGCTGCGAAGTGTTGGGCGAAATTTCCAGGCGCTGATCTTTACAGAGACCCCTCCTCGTCATCTTGCAGGGACGTCCTTTTTAGATCACCGTAGACTTTGATCACCGCAGGGAGGCGATGATAATCATCTCTCTCCATTTTTTATGTCAGTCGATCGTTCAATGAACGACTCAGCTGTCAGTTCCCTTGTTCGATCCCTGTCATCTTCATCCCACGTACACAGTCGCTAAATCAGCTTTTCATTCTGCAAAAAAGTTGGCACGCTTAACGAAGCCTTCCAAACAAAAACAGGGTTTCATTAAGGACTCAAAATGCAGCGCATCATAAGACGCACTATTCTGACGCTATTTATTGTATTGGTTAGCCTTTTACTGATTATCTGGGGACTGACCCCCATCATAGCCAAGTCAGTACTGGAAGACTTTTTTGCAGAACATGGTGCCACATTCAGTGCCGAATCCCTGACCCTGAATCCTTTTACGACGACTGTCGGTGCTGAAGAACTGAAAGTCACTCTGGATAATAATCTTGAATTTAAGCTGGACGGCTTCAGGCTGACATTGTCACTGCTGCCTTTATTTGAAAAAAATGTTGTCGTGGATCTGATTGAGATCAACGGATTACATCTGGACATCACCCAACTGTCAGACGGCTGGCAGATCGCCGGGGTCAAAGTGAACGATCAGGCATCTGTCGAAGAGGAAAGCGCTCCGGATAATTCTGAGGCAGAGCCCTGGAATATTCTTCTGCCTTCTATCCTTTTCACCGACAGCCAGATCAATATTACCCGGCTGGGAGCAGATGCAAGCGATACGCAATTGCATGACGAACTGACACTTAATGAAGTCAGAGTGAATAACATCGAGGGTCAGGGACTTAACTGGAAAGGGAATGCGTCTTTATCAGCGATTGTGAATGGCGCCACCCTGGACCTGGGCTCATCTTTTCGCTACGAACCGGAACAGTTACTGATCTGGCTGGATATAAAACTCCTGACCGCCAGTCTTGAACAATTCTCCCATTATGTCCCTTCCCCTATGAATCAGGGCAATGTGAACCTGACATTGGTAGGTGAGGTGGTCGTCAATCAAAAACCTGACAACCTGGTTGTGACGGCAACAACCAAACAGTTTGACCTTGACCGTTTATCTCTCCCAGCCGCGGACCTTGCCATCGAAAGTGAACGAACTCAACTTGGACTTAATTCTCTTCAACTGAAAGTGCCCAACGAGGGTGACATTGCTCTGGTACTCGAGGGCAGCCTGAATAGTCTTAATAGCCGCATAAGTGACCTGTCCGGTAAGAATCTGCTGGCTTCCTGGGATTCACTTGAAATATCACCGCTACAAACCTCCGCATTCGGGTCAGACTTTAACCTGTCCATCGGTCAGGTCAGCAGCAGTGGGCTCACAGTCTCACAAACCAGTCATGAGAGTGGCCAGTTGCCGGCTCTGTTGCAAATTGGCAGTCTGATCGTTGAGAAAATAGATGTCTCAGGAGAAGGTGCGGAAATCAACCAGATTCGACTGAGCGATCTTAATTCCCAGATTTTGCTCGACCAGGAACGCCGGGTAACCACTCTGGTGACCTTCGACCCGAAACCGGAAACAGCGACCAGCCAAGAAGCTGAGGAACAAACAACTGACGGGCAGACAGAGGGTGAACAACCTCAAGAGGTTCCCTCCGAGTCAATAGAACCAGAGACAGCTTCTTCACCTTTCTTCGTGATACTTCAGCAGCTATCAGTGGACGGCGAATCCAGCGTCCATGTGACTGATGCCGGAGTCACTCCTTCATTGGAACAGACGCTGTTCATCAATTCCCTGCTGGTCGAAGGCGTTAATACCCGCGATCCCCAGCAGGCGATACACGTTGTACTGGACGGCAGAACCAGCAAATATTCTGCTATTAAAACAGATACACGCTTATATCCATTTGCGGAAAAGCTCAGCCTGGACACCCGTACTGAAATTACTGAAGCCGAACTTCCGCCATTCTCACCCTATGTATCCAACGCTCTGGGCTATGACATTGAAAGCGGGCAATTGGACATGAATGTGGTCATGACGATCGATCAGGGAATCCTTGACGGAAAAACTCTGTTGACCATGCGGGAATTCGATTTGAGTGGCAGTAAAGTCCAGCAAAGCACAACCGCTGATGCAGGAGCAATCCCCCTGAACGTTGCTGTGGGAATGTTGAAGGATGGGCAGGACAATATCGATCTGGAAGTCCCCATGACTGGAAACATTGACGACCCGGAGTTCGGCTGGGGTAGCTTCCTGAGTATCATATTCAAAAAAGCACTGTTTAAGGCCACGACGACTTATGTCATGCAGACCTTCGTCCCCTATGCCAATGTGGTCAGCATTGCCCAGATTGCCGGCGAACAAATGCTGAAAGTCAGAGTCGAGCCCCTGGCGTTCCCCCCAATGCAAACCACCATTGCTGAAGATCAGGAGGCATTTCTTGAAGAGCTGGCCAAACTCCTCAAGGACAAAGAGGATGCCCAGCTCAAAGCCTGTCCTTACGCAACTGTCGCTGACCTTAACCTTGAGCAGATTCCGGAGGCACTCTCAGAGGAGCAACTCAAATCCCTCAAAGAAACTTCGACTGCCCGCGGCGAGGCGGTGAAGGATTTCCTGATAGACAGAGACATCAATTCCTCCAGAGTATTGCTGTGTGCTCCCGGTATTGATCAGGAAGCAGATGCCCAGCCAAGAATGGAGTTTGATCTATAGCTGGAACGGTTCTGGCTATCTCACGAAGAACGAACCCACTCGGCGAGTGTCATGTCTTCCAGAGTGTCGTTTAGCGACTTCTGTAGCCTGTCATACATCACCGTGACCTCATGATCTCGCTTGAGTGACGGAGGCAGCGGTGATTCAGCTGAGCGCAGAACTGTCAGGACTTCTCTCATCAACATTCTATCCAGGGACTTTGCAGGTAACAGCTCATCCTTATCAGTGCCGGAGAGTGCCAGCAGACCCGAGCGGGTCAACTTGTTGATCATCCGCTGTATCACCTCTGGTCCAACCGACAGATCAGACTCCATATCAGAAATTGAAATTCCTCCCCCCAGCTGATCAAAGTGCCGACACACCCGATACAGGATTGAAAGCCCGGTGCGCTCATCAACTTCTGCACTGGGCTTCTGCCTTGCATCCCGCGTGATCTGCATGGAATGCTGGGCATAGAAAGCCACGGAGGCTCCAATCAGCAGTATCAGCCAGGCCAGATATATCCAGATCAACAGAATAATGCCAACAGCAAACCCTGAATAAATAGCCGCATAATTGGTTGAACCGGCGACAATTTTGGTAAAGGCAAATCCAGCACTCTGCCAGATCACCCCCGCCACCAAACCACCGAAAAATGCATACTTCAAGCGGACTTTAGTGTTGGGAATAAAGACATAGAGAAAAGTAAACAGACCGATGATCATGAGGTATGGCGTCATGCGACTGAAGAACGAAAACAACCAGCCAAAAGGTTCCACGCTACGAAGCTGAACCACTACATCCGACCCTACAACCGTGGCCGTGGCCCCCAAAGCCGAAAACACCAATAGAGGACCAACCAGTATCACACTCAGGTAATTACTGAACCTCTGTGCAAGCGATCGGATATGTGTCACCCGCCAGATCTCATTGAAGGAGCGTTCAACTTTCTGAACCAGGGATATAACCGTATAAATCAGCAGACCCAGACCAACAGATCCCAACACCCCAACCTTGATATTGTCGACAAAGGACAGCACATTATCTACGACTTCAATCCCTTTATCCCCCAATGGGGCAAGCAGTTCCAATAACATGGGTTGTAACTGGCTGTGATGAACATTAAACCCCTTGAGTACCGAAAAACTGAGAGCCAGGAACGGAACAATAGACAGCAATGTCGTATAAACAAGGCTCATGGCATGCAGGGTGATGTGACCATTAACCAGATCCCGCACCACCGCAAACAGCACTCTGGCAATATGCCAGCCGACATTCAGCCATTTAGAATCATTGGCTGATTCGCGCTGCCACAACCATCTGTCAAACCGTGTTATCCAGTTTCCTGTGCTCGTTTCCGACATATCTTCCTCTATTTATTCGCCCCAAAGGGTCGCCACCAATCTCCGCGAGCCACCATGATTGCGGTGCTCCCCAAGGTAAATTCCCTGCCATGTTCCCAATGCCAGGCGTCCATCGGTCACAGGAACACTGATACTATGGCCAACTGTAACGGTTTTAATATGGGCTGGCATATCATCTGCACCTTCCAGAGTATGCTTATAGTATGGAGCATTTTCCGGAACTGTCTGGTTGAAATGCGATTCCATGTCGTCCCTTACCGTGGGATCAGCATTCTCGTTAATGGTCAGGGAGGCACTGGTATGCTGGATAAACAAATGCATAACCCCCACTTTTATCGATTCAATTTCCGGCAGATTCTGACACACCTCTCGAGTAACCAGATGAAACCCTCTGGTTTTTGGCTTTAAGCGAATCTCTTTTTGTATCCACATTCTTTTGGTATCCACATTCTTTTCTGAATCAGAAGGTGCCTTCTTTGAGCCCAACCAACACAGTTTTCATTGAGTTAAATACAGTCTCAATGGACTTAAACACTAGCATGCTCAACCACTCAGCCCTGGATGAACATGAACGTTGTGTCTTGTAACAACATTCGCAGCCCCAGGTGACTGTCCCACCGAAATTCTGGCATATTAGCGCTATTGCGCTCGACACTCCACGTGACATTTCAGGCAACCGACAAGGAAAGGAAACCCTTTGCAGAATTCTCCCCCTAACGTGAAAGCTGCCATCGACTATCTGTACCGGGCAGAATCCCGCCGGGTGTTGGCCACTCTTATCCGGGTACTGGGCCAATTTGAGCTTGCCGAAGAGGCTCTGCATGAGGCCTTTGCAGCAGCGGTCAAACAATGGCCGGAGGAAGGTATCCCATCTAACCCAAGGGCCTGGCTGGTGTCGACCGGACGCTTTAAGATTATCGACCGGCTCAGACGGGATGCCAGATTCGATGCCGCCCAGAATGACATTGCGGCCCAGTTGGAACAGGAATCAATCGACCCGGCAGATCAGACAGATGACCAGATTGACGATGATCGCCTCAGGCTGATTTTCATCTGCTGTCATCCCAGTCTTGCCCAGGAAGCCCAGGTCGCCATGACACTACGGGAGATTTGCGACCTGAGCACAGAGGAAATTGCCAGCGCTTTTCTGATCAAGCCTACAACCGTTGCGCAGCGCATTGTCAGGGCCAAAGCCAAAATCAAGAATGCCGGGATCCCCTACGAGGGGCCTCCTGCATCGGAGCTTCCCGCGCGACTGGAGTCGGTACTGCAGGTGGTTTACCTGATTTTCAACGAAGGCTATGCCGCGTCAACCGGGAATGACCTCCTGCGCCCGGATTTTACAGACGAGGCCATCCGCCTCGGTCAGTTGTTGAATCAACTGATTGATGATGCGGAGGTCAAGGGGCTGCTGGCCATGATGTTACTGCACAATGCCAGAAGAGACGCCCGCACAAATGAAGCAGGCGACCTGATACTCCTGGAGGATCAGGACAGAAACCTATGGGACAGAAACGCTATTGAGGAAGGGACTTCCCTGGTCCGGCAGGCTCTGACCGCAGAATCGGTCGGTACTTATACTCTGCAGGCAGCCATTGCCGCTGCTCACGCGAATGCCCGGACTTATAGGGACACGAACTGGAACGAAATCTGCGGACTATATACGTTCCTGCTACAGGCAACTCCCTCACCAGTGGTTGAATTGAATCGAGCCGTTGCTATTGCCATGCGAGACGGTCCCGAAGATGGGATCAAATTAATCAATGAGATTCTGCAGCGGGGGGAACTGACTCAATATCATCTGGCCTATGCGGCAAAGGCCGATCTTTACCGCCGCCTGGACAGAAATGAAGAAGCCAGGCGCTCTTATCTAGATGCCCTTGAACTTGCACAACAGGAGCCAGAACGTCGCTATCTTCAGGAACGAATAAACGAGCTCCCCCGATAAATGCATAAAGCATTCTGAAACGGAATCACCACTGTCGAATAGGCCGTTCACCATTCGACCAGGTTATACCCTAACCCAATAAGGAGAGATTAATGAAATACTTATGCCTGGTATATTATGACGAAACCCAAATGGCACAATTGAGTCAACAAGAGTGGGATGCGTTGAACAGGGAATGTATGTCCTGTGTGGAAGGTCTTCAGAACCAGGGACACTTTTTGGACGGAGCGCCCCTTCATCCCGTCGCCAGTGCGACAACCATTCGAATCAGGAATAATCAGGTCAGTACTATGGACGGCCCCTTTGCGGAAACCAAAGAGCAGTTGGCAGGCTACTACCTGCTGGAAGCAAAGGATCTGAACGAGGCTATTCAGCTGGCTGAGAGAATTCCACCGGCCCGCTATGGTTCAGTGGAAGTCAGGCCGGTTAGAGAACTCATGGCTGAAGGTAATGTCAGCTACGCCTGAAACTTTCCTGCGACAAGTCAATTTGGGCCAGCCCCAATTCAGGCCTGGACCGTGCCGCATTAAAGCGGCACTCGTGTCTGTTGGTGTTCGACAAAACGACGAATATTGTCTGCTGTCATATCTATCAGTCTCTGCCTGGCCTCACGACTGGCCCAGGCGCAGTGCGGCGTAACGATCAGATTGGGAATATCGCCCTGTAACAATGGGTTTCCCTCCACCGGCGGTTCTGTGGTCAGAACATCAAAGCCGGCACCGCCCAGCCTCCCCTCTTTTAACGCCTCAGCCAGCGCCTGTTCATTCACGAGGCCACCCCGTGCGGTATTAATCAATATCGCATCCGGCTTCATCATCGACAGGGTTTCGGCATTCAGCATGTTATGGGTTTCATCAGACAGCAAACAGTGCAGGCTCAGCACATCTACCTGTGGCAGCAGTTCATCCAGTGGAAGATATTCCACACCGTCATGGTGCCCCGTTTTCCCTCCCGGTCTGGCGCCAACCAGAACATCCATCCCGAAAGCAGGTGCCACCTTCGCAACCGCCTTGCCTAGCTCACCGAAGCCGATAATACCCATTTTCCTACCTGCCAGCTCGCGGATCGGAAAATCCATCAGGCAGAAAGTCTGACTCTGATGCCAGTGTCCATCCTCGACTGCATCCACATAGGAAAGCAGGTTATTCGACAATGCCAGCAACAAAGAATATACATGCTGGACAATCGTCGCTGTCCCGTAGTGGGCCACATTCCTGACCTCGATCCCGTGCTTTTCTGCAGCGGCCATATCAATGTTATTGGTCCCCGTCGCCGTCACCGCAATCAGCTTGAGCTGGGGGTTCTCGATCATATGACGTTCATTCAGTACGACCTTGTTAACGATGACCACGTCATACCCCTGTATGCGTTCATCTACCTGCTCTGGCGATGTGTGATTATGCTGCGTAAACTCAGGAACACTTTGCTCAATCGACTGCAAAGTGATTTCAGAACCCAAACTGTCGGCATCCAAAATAACCGCTTTCATTAAACATCTCCCAGTAACGTGTAACCTAAAATCTAACCCGGACTTACGAATACCCAATCGGCATTTATAGTTCTCATATTATGAAAACTGGCAATATGCGCACTACAATGGAATGAAGTGCAGCTTTGCTGATACCCAAATTTGCGCGGCAACCCCTGTTCCAGTTTGTCCCACCACCGTCATTGTACGTGGACTAGAAATGGTCAGAAGCGAGAAACATAATGTTCAATTTCTCTACCTGCATTGTCTGGTGGCACTACTTGGGCTGACATTACTCAGTGTTGCCATCACCGGCGACAATGCCAGAGCAGAAGCCAACTACGAAAGCATCGTCCTCTCACCGGATACCAAAGAAGTCAATATTGCGCCTTATCTTTGGTGGAGCCAGGATAAAGAAGCAAGCATACTCCTGGAAGACATCGTTTATCAAAGAGTTGCGCTGACCTGGCGTAAAGGTACCAGTGAAAACCCGAACTTCGGGCTGAACACACCACCCTATTGGTTTCGTCTGAATGTTACCAATCCGACAACCCGTGAATTTGAAAGATGGCTGGAAATACAATATCCGGTTCTTGATACGGTGGAAGTCTATCTGCTGACGGATGGTTACGTACTGGCCAGTTACCGCACCGGGGATGCCTTGCCCTTCAGCCACCGACCGGTGGCCAACCGGCATTTCGTATTTCCGTTAAAGTTTGGACCTCAGCAAAGCTACGAGATATTTATCAGAGTCAAAACTGAAGGTTCCATGCAATTACCAGCGGTGCTTTGGGAACCGCAATTATTTCTGGACGAGGATCAATGGTTACTGGCGGCTCAACTCCTGTTCACCGGCATTATGCTGGCAATGGCAGGGTATAACCTGATTCTCTGGATATTGATACGTGATTCGATATACGGCCTGTACGTGGCTTATGTCGTGTCCATTGCAATTGTCCAGCTTAGCCTGCACGGAACCTCTTATCAGTTTTTCTGGCCGGATTCACCAGGATGGAACCAGCACCAACTGATCTTTTTCATCGGCACCAGCATGATTTTCGCCAGTCTGTTTTCCTATCGCTATCTCGACCTCCACACCCAGCACAAAGGACTCGGCTACTTGATACTTTCTGGCGTAGTACTCGGGGTGGCCTCTTCTATCATGGCGTTGTCGGCACCTTATGTCATGGCCTTGAAGCTGGCAATGTTCACTGTATTTTTGCTGTCCATTATCCTTTTAGGCAGTGGAGCTTTTCTGTGGTGGCTTGGCACTAGCAATGCCCCTATTTTTACCATTGGCTGGGGAATATTCCTGATAGGCAACATTTCAATTGTTCTGACAAAAATAGCCGTACTTCCCAATTTGCATATTATTGAGTACGGACCTCAGATTGGCTCCACGGCTGAAGTATTTCTATTCTCTCTGGCATTGGCCCAGCGTATCAACCAGGAACGTAAACAACGACTTCTAATGCAGGAACGAGCTCTGCAATTGGAAAGAGAAGCACGTGAGGCACAGCAAGAAACGCTAGAGGTACAACAGCAGACCAACGAAGAACTCGAGCGGCGGGTAGCACTGCGCACCGAAGAGCTGAAAACCGCTCTGTCCACCCTTTCCCGGGTCAACTCACAGCTTCGGGAACTGGCCGTTCGCAATGAACTGACACAACTGTATTCCATGGATCAGTTCAGGCTTCATTTACAGGAAGAATGGAGCCGCTGTGCAAGGTCTGTCTCGTCACTGTCACTGGTCCTGATCAAAGTGGATAATTTTGAGCAGGTCAACAAAAACTATGGTCAGGTCGCCATTAAGTCCTATCTCAAAGAACTGGGAAAAAAACTTGAAGATCTCACGGAAAGAGCTGGCGACAGGGCTTACCGGCTAAGTGAGGACGAGTTTGCTCTGCTGCTGCCCCACAGCGCGATTGAGAATGCCTTACAGGTCGCCGAGCATGTTCGCAGCTATAGTGAGGCCAAGTTGATGGTGGTTGAAGGACATCGGTTTACAGTGACCCTCAGTATTGGTATCAGTAACGAGATCCCGGATATTTCCGATAGCATGGAAGGCATAATCCGCCGGGCCAGATCTGCGATTGAAACGGCACGCAATCAAGGTGGCAATGCTGTTCAGTTCTCTTTGGACAGCTGAGCTTCTCATCCATTTCTGTCGCGCTGTATGGAAGCTCAACTACCTCGATCAGCTTTCCAGCAGCCCTTTTAACATCACGCCGGTGATATCAATGGCGTTGGAGGGATGGGGAATGGTATTGCAACTGACGATTCTCTCGATTGGTGCCTGCTGCATGGCCTGCCAGGCATCATCAGCAAACAGAGCATGAACACCGATGCAGACAGGGGGATTCAATCCCATGGATACCATCTGTTCAGCCGCTTCAATCATGGTACGCCCGGTGGAAATAATATCATCCACCATAATCGGTGTGCGGCCTTTGAATTGGCTGAGATCACCAGCGTCAATGGACACATCCTTATCTCCGGCCCGGGTCTTATTGAATACCAGCTGTTCGCAGCCCGCCATCCTCGCGACGCTGGACACCCACTGGTCACTTTCACTGTCAGGCCCGACAATCACCCCTCCCGGTACCTCGCTTCTGATCCAGTGAGCTATGGATTCAGAAGCAGTCAATACCTGGCTCGACAAAGTGTAAATTTCATCCAGGGAATTATAACGATGTAAATGGGGGTCAATGGTAATCAGATGATCGAAACTGGCGGAAAGTATTCTGGCAAAATAACGGGATGTAATACCTTCACCGGGTTTAAACCGGATATCCTGACGCATATACGGAAGATACGGCGTCAATAACCGGATGTTACGCCATCCGAGATCCCTGAGAGTGTCTGCCAGAAACAGCAGCGACAATAGCTTGTCATCGGGAGAGGACAACTCGCAGAATATGGCAGCCTCCGCACCATCATTCGCATTAATATCACTATCAACCCGAATGTAGCTTTCACCATCGGGAAAGTGTCGAAGCTCAAACTCTCCGGCATTTATTCCGGGCTGAGCCAGTATTTGCCCGACGATAGGATGAGCCGGACTCAAATTAAACAACTCCATTACAGAATTTCCTCTTCAATACGGAATTCTTCCCTGTGTTCTTTCAGAAAATCCAAGGCGTAGGCCAATTCTCCATGAGACTCGGCATATAACGTATAGAGTGGCTGTCCAATAGAGATTTTTTCTCCCAGGCGAACATGCATATCCAAACCCGCACCAGAGTCTGTCGGCGCTCCGAGCAGCTTGGCCAGCTTGGCCATAAAGCGATTATTCATGAAGGTCAACAATCCACTGCGTACAGCTTTCACTACCTTGGTATGGCCTCCCAGTATGGGCTCTCGAAAACCACCCTGAGCCTCGCAGATGGCCATGAAACGCGCCAGCGCTTCGCCATTCTCAATATAAGCCCTGGCCTGTTCCCTTCCGCTGCCCGGCGCAGCCTTCCCTCCCATTTCCAGAAGTCGGCCGGCCAACGTCAAGGCACGGTCTTTCAAGTCCATCGGAGCATCTGTCTGGTTACGCAAAACCGCCAGCACATCTCTGGCTTCCAGCGCCGGACCGACCCCTCTGCCAACCGGCTGACTGCCGTCACTGAAACAGGTTTCAACACATATCCCCAGCTTTTCTCCGGTGTATTTCAATTGATCAGCCAAACGTTGGGCATAAGCTTCGCTACGTACCTTGGCAGTGGGGCCAATAGGAATATCGATCAATACATGTGTGGATCCGGCGGCCACTTTTTTGGACAAAACAGAAGCCACTAACTGACCTTCACTATCCAGATCGAGCGCTCTTTCGACCCGAATCAGGACATCATCAGCCGGGCTCAGACTAACCGAACCTCCCCAGGCGATACAGGCTCCCTGCTCTTTTACCACGTCTTTCATACGCTCTAACGAAAGATTAACTGGCGCCATGGTTTCCATGGTATCAGCAGTTCCCGCAGGAGACGTAATCGCTCTGGATGATGTCTTGGGCATTTTCAGACCCGACGCAGCCACAATCGCCACGACGATGGGCGTCGTTCGATTACCGGGTAGCCCGCCGACACAATGCTTATCCATAATACGGTCATCATCCCACTCGAGTCTTTCACCCACCTGCACCATCGCTTGAGTCAGTGCAGCCACCTCATCGCGATCCAGACGACTTCCGGAACAGGCAGTCACGAAAGCCGCCAGTTGCACGTCCGAATACAGACCGGCACTGATATCACTGATGATCGCCTGAGCTGTTTCATCGGTAAGACTGGTGCCGTATAGCTTGCCACGGACAAAGCTCATTGATTCCACAGGTTTGGTATGGCTGAAATAGGCCACCTCACCTTCACTGGCTCCCAATAGCCGCCAGGCAGCCTCGGACAACCCTGCCTGCTGGTGACTCAGCCAACCATCGGTGACTTTATTGACGGTGGCAATAATGCTCTTATTGCCGGTGCTCACCCGCACCCGCGACATGGCATTAAAACCTTCAGAGCGACACACGTGACAGTCCTGCCGCATGTATACAACCGGCTCCTGCAGCGTATCGATATAAACACGCCTCAAATATAAAAAATTATGCTGATCCATTCAGGTTCTGCCTAACGCTCAAAAGTCATTTTCACTTTCGGGTAAATGAGTGCTGACTGCAACACAGTTCAACCCTATTTTAGTCTATATCAACTATGCTAAGGAGAGTCTGAATAACCCCAAGGTTCTGAGGTAATTCAAACTCTCGACGATATATGGCCGAATATTCAGAGTGTTTTTCCGGCCATTTTGGATCTTCCCCCCCTGTGGGGCGTCATCTGGGCTCACTGCCCCTATACCTGCAGCTCTTTCCTTGCCATCAGCAGATTGCTGAAGGCCGCCAACAGATAGAGCCGGCTCTTGTTCTTGGCCAAGCCTCGATAGCGGACTTTGTCGTAACCAAACACCTGCTTGATGTATCTGAACGGGTG
>NZ_AQXX01000103.1 GCF_000376785.1 Hahella ganghwensis DSM 17046 | reverse complement strand
ATAATCAACTTGCTTATCCGATTGTTACGAGTGATCGAATGCCGATTTTATCAGTGGCCTTGCGAAGGTAAGAAAGCAGGGTTGCGAAACGAACAAGCCAAGGCTTAGCAGTTTCGCCTGATGATCATAGCGAGCTGGAACCACCTGATCCCTTTCCGAACTCAGAAGTGAAACAGTTCAGCGCCGATGGTAGTGTGGTTCGTCCATGCAAGAGTAGGTCGTCGTCAGGCTTCTAATACATAAAGAAGGCTCATCCTAGCGGATGGGCCTTTTTTATTGGTGGGATGAAACCCCCAACCTCTTCCCCAGGCCCTGTCCGGATACACGGATGGGGCTTTTTATTGTCTGGAAGAGCACTGAGGAGCGAATGCCCTAGTCCTTCTGACTATCTATTCCAATTTGTCATTATTGCCTTCAAGTCACCGTGTATACTCAATGACTTGAGTCATTTGAAATGAGGGGAATTATGTCCAGAGTGATGTTAATTACCGGGGGAACGCGGGGGATTGGTGCGGCTCTTAGTAAACTGGCAGCAAAACAGGGATACAAACTCTGTTTGACGTATCGAACGAATCGGGAAGAGGCCATAAAGCATGCTGACTTACTTGAAAAACTAGGTGCGACAGTCGTTTTAAAACAGCTTGATGTGACTGACCCTGATGCAGTTGAAAAGTGCTTTCAAGAAGTCGCGGAACAGTTTGGCCAGATTAATGCGTTAGTGAATAACGCTGGAATCGTTGCACCTTCAAGCCGCCTTGACAGTTTTACACCCGAAAGAATTGAGAAAGTCTTTGCCACGAATGTTTATGGCTCTATTTATTGCTGTCAGTGCGCGGTTCGACAAATGTCCAAAAAGTTTGGTGGTAGTGGCGGTGTGATCATCAATGTTTCCTCGGTGGCCTCTAAACATGGGTCCCCAGGTGAGTATATTGATTATGCTGCATCGAAAGGAGCCATAGATAGTTTAACTGTTGGGTTGGCCAAGGAGGTGGCAGAGGAAAATATTAGGGTCAATGCTGTCAGACCAGGAATTATCTATACAGAGATTCATAGGGATTCGGGAGATATCAATCGACCAGACAAACTCAGCCAGGGTATTCCAATGAAGCGTCCGGGAAACCCAGAGGAAGTTGCTCAGTCGATCATGTGGCTAGCCTCTGAAGAAGCTAGTTATGTCACTGGGGCTATTCTGGATGTTTCTGGAGGGCGTTAGTCATTTCGAATATATCATTAATTTCTTTTAACCTGATGAAGCGCTTGTAGGTTGTCGAGACAGGGTCTAGCATGATGGATCTTGACTGTTGACTGCAAAGCAGTTGTCGTACCGCAGACCAGTCTTTATCAAAGATTTGAAACTGGAGATGACTTTATGACTTTGCGTATTAATTCCGAGGCCCCTAACTTTACAGCCGAAACAACGCAGGGACGGATTAATTTTCATGAATGGATTGGTGACGGCTGGGCCATTCTGTTTTCTCATCCAAAAGATTTTACCCCAGTCTGTACGACTGAATTGGGCTATATGGCAGGACTTGAAGATGAGTTTACCAAGCGTAACTGCAAGATTATCGGTTTAAGTGTTGATCCTGTAGATAGCCATAAGGACTGGGAAAAAGATATCGAAGAAACTCAGGGGCATGCAGTTAAGTATCCCATGATTGGTGATACAGATCTTGCGGTCGCCAAACTCTACAATATGCTGCCTGAAGATGAAGCCGGAACCTCCGAAGGACGGACAGCAGCAACCAATGCCACTGTTCGTTCGGTGTTTGTGATCGGGCCGGATAAGAAAATTAAACTGATGATGACTTATCCGATGACAACCGGACGTAATTTCGACGAAATTTTACGGGCCTTGGATTCGATGCAACTTACGGCCAAGCATCAGGTTGCGACGCCTGTTAATTGGAAGAGTGGGGAGGATGTTATCATCGTTCCGGCAGTAAGTGACGAAGAGGCTGCCAAGAAGTATCCGGAAGGTTGGACGACAGTAAAACCCTATCTGAGAATAGTTCCTCAGCCCAAATAGCATTTCTTTATTGATATCTTTACAAGCTTATTGATCGATCCTTACCCAACACTGCCCAAGAGTGTTGGGTAAGTTTTTAGTGAAAATCCCTCGATCTTGATTCAAGACGCATAAGCTGATGTGTTAAGTCGAAAAGCTTATAGGCGACCACATGAATAACTTCGCCACCGGCATCTTTATCAACTTTTCCGTAGACTTTCAGTAACCGGGCTTTTACCAGGTCTTTCATTTGGTTCAGAGCTGTCTGTAGCCAGACAATGACATTAATGGAACCGGTTTCATCCTCCAGTGTGACAAACGTGACTCCAGCGGAAGTTCCGGGCCGTTGTCGGTTGATCACGACGCCGGCAACATAGATCTCCTTTTCAGGGGCAATATGGTAGAGATCCTCTGCTGATACACAGTCCTCCAGAATAGAATGCTCGCGTAAATAGGCCATGGGATGGTCATTCAGGATGACTCCGGTACTGCTATGCTCCTCGATGATTTCGTCCAATCTGTTTGGAGCAGAGAGAGGCTGGCTTGGTGGCTCAAGATTCATGAATAACTGATTATAAAAGTGATGAGCAGATGCCTCCCAGCGCTGTTGGTAGCGATGCTTTCCCAGTCCTTGAAAGGCATTGGCCGATGCAAGTGCTTCCAGGTCTTCGCGACTGATTCCCGGCAGGTTCATTACCTCATTCATTGTCTGATAACCCTGTTCGGGACGGTTGTAAGTCAGAGTATTGGCAGAATGTTGGCTTAAGCCTTTCACTGAGCGGAACCCGAGGCGTAGAGCTCCTTCCTCCGGGGAGTTCTGGTGAGGCTGTAATTGATGATCCCAATGGCTGTGATTGATATCTACCGGCATCACAATGACGCCATGGCGTTGGGCGTCCTGTACCAATTGCCAGGGACGATAAAAGCCCATTGGCTGGCTGTTGAGCAACCCGCAGAGAAATGCTGCAGGATAATAGTATTTAAGCCAGGCCGAGATATAAGCCAGCAGGGCAAAGCTCGCTGCATGGGATTCAGGAAATCCATACTCTCCGAAGCCTTCAATTTGCCGGCAGAGTCTGTCGATATAATCCTGATTCACCCCTTTGCCGAGTAGTCTCTCTGTTAATTTTGTACGCAGTTGATTCATGTGCCCTTGTTTTTTCCAACTGGCCATGGAACGACGCAGGTCCTCTGCCTCGTCGGCGGTAAAATCCGCACCTACCATAGCAATGGCAATCACTTGTTCCTGGAATATGGGCACGCCAAAGGTCCTTGCGAGAATAGGGGTGAGCTCCTTAAGCGGAACCTCCTGCTTTTTTCCTTCGTTTTTTCCCTTAAGATAGGGGTGGACCATATCGCCATGAATAGGGCCTGGACGTACGATGGCGACCTGTACAACCAGGTCATAGTATTTCTCTGGTCTCAGACGCGGAAGCATGTTCATCTGGGCGCGTGATTCCACCTGGAAAAGTCCCACGGTATCTGCTTTCTGCAGCATTCCGTAGACTTTATCGTCACCATCTTTTGGGATGTCGGCCATGGTAAAGTCATATCCTTTCCGCTCAGAAATGTATTCCAGAGTCTTACGAATGGCGGTTAGCATCCCCAGAGCCAAAACATCCACTTTCATCAGTTGCAGCGACTCCAGGTCTTCTTTGTCCCACTGGATCACCGTGCGGTTTTCCATGGCGGCATTTTCAATCGGAACAAGTTCAATCAGCGGTCCCTGGGAAATCACAAAGCCTCCCACGTGCTGAGACAGATGACGGGGAAAGCCAAGCAACTGGGGAAGCAAGGTACGCATACAGCTCAATGTGTGATTGTTCTGGGAAATCTGTGGCGTAATCACTTCATCTATCCAGTCCTTGCCACGATAACGCCAGCCATAGTTGGCAATGACATTTTCCAGTTGCATCAGGTCGACCCCAAGCGCCTTTCCTAAATCCCGGACAGCACTTTTGGCTCTATAGGTGATCACAGTGGCCGCAATAGCGCACCGATCCCGTCCGTAGCGTTCATAGATGTACTGAATTACTTCTTCCCGGCGGGCATTTTCGAAATCAACGTCTATATCTGGTGGTTCATTACGCCGTTTGGAAATAAAGCGCTCAAACAACAGGCTGGCCTTGGTGGGATCCACTTCGGTAATTCTCAGGCAATAACATACGACTGAGTTCGCTGCAGAGCCGCGTCCCTGGCACAAAATACCGATTGAGCGTGCATATTTGACGATGTCATAAATGGTCAGGAAGTAGTATTCGTAATTAAGCTCGTCAATGATGCGTAATTCTTTTTCTATCAGAGCTTTTACACTATCCGGGATAGCATCCGGGTAACGAGTGTGAGCTCCCTCGTAGGTGACTTTGCGCAAGTAAGATTTGGCGGTAAATCCTTGGGGAACGGATTCCTCTGGATACTGGTAGTGGAGTTCGCTTAATTCAAATGAGCACTGGTCAATAATGTTCAGCGACTCGGAAAGGTGTTCCGGTTTGTGGAGTGCCTTGAGTTTTTGCAATGATCTCAGATGGTGTTCCGCATTGGGTTTGAGGTGAGACGCGATCTGACTGACGGGGGAGTTGAGGCGTATTGCCGTCACTGCATCATGTAACATTTTCCGATCAGGGTGGTGCATGTGGGCATAGTTGCTGGCCACAATGGGGAGTTTGAGTTTTTGTGAGAGCGATTCCACCAGACAGAGTTGGGCAAAGTCCTGTTCGACCAAATGTTGTTCCAGCAATAACCAGAGTCGTTGCGAAAAATGCTTAATCAGAGCGGTCAGCTCATCAGGTATCTGTGACGGGGTGTCCGGCTTCGGATGCCACAGTAGCAGACAATGCTGAAGCTCCAGTAAGTCTTCTGGCTTGAAAATATATTGACCTTTTTCTGCGCGTCTGCGGCAGCCGGTGATCAGACGGCAGAGTTCCCCGTATCCCTTTCTGTTTTGGCAAAGAACGACAAAGCAATGGCCATTGCTTTGAAACTCACTTCCAATGATCAGTTTGAAATGTTTCAGACGATGCTTTTGTATCTCATTCCATGCTTTGACCACGCCGGCCACGGAGCATTCATCGGTAATGGCAATTCCGCGGTACCCCTCTTTGATGGCTTGTTGTACCAGTTCTTCGGGATGGGAGGCGCCACGTAGAAAGCTGAAGTTGCTGATGCAGTGGAGTTCGGCAAAACTCATGGGATGATTCCTGTCACCAGATCTGGTATTAGGTTCAGGCAAAAATGCCATGTAGGAACCACTGGCTTGGCGGGGTCTTGAACAACCAGTGCAGGGCTGCTGGGTTCTGCCCGGATGTTGCTGCAATATAATAATCCCGTGAAGCCGTTACACTGTCCCACCAGCCAGAATTCATACGTAAAGGACCGCGAATGACTTGGTATCGACGAATATTGATTTGCAGCGGGACCTGTAGCAACCATAGTGGGCTCTGGGCTGTCAGGTTATCGGGAAGTGCTTCTGGTGGTAGTGGCTGTGAACTGAACAGGGTTTGACGTTCCGGGCGGTAGTCATCGCTCAGACCGATAAAGTGAATCTGATCGGCACCAACGCGGGCCGCAAGCCGATTAAGAAGGTAGGCTTTTTTATCTTCATGGGTATTGGCTGAATCCTGGAACAGGACGAAAGATGTGGGAGGGATGTCCTCAAAATCTGAGGCTTTGAGCTCAAATCCGGTCACCGGAGCAGGCAATACCACTCTGTCTATCTGCATGCTCAGCATGTACACCCAGCTATCCACTCGGTTGTCGGCTGTGGCCAGATGGATTGAGAAAGTGGTTGCCGGGTGAGTCCGGTGAATCAGTCTTAAAATCAGTTGCTGACTGACAAGACAACGGTTTTGCATAAAACGACAAAACCTCTTAACGGCAGAGGCCATTGGGAACAGGAGGGGGTTGAGTGATTCAAATTCCTGTTCCACGTCGATTTTAAGGCGAAAACTCTCAGGAAGATGAAAAGGTTCCGGTTTCCAGTCGGATTGCCCCAATGCCTGAGCCAGGTTGGTGGCAAGCTCTTTGTCCACACGATAGCTGAGATCACCCGGGGGTAGATTGGCTACATCCTGTACTGATCTCATGCCTAATTTCTGTAGACGTATCAGAATAGGCGCGGGCAATTCGAGGCAATCTACGGGCATTTGTTTCAGTGCCTGTCTGAAACGTTGTTTATCGGCACAAAGTTCAATGCCGCTCCTGGCCAGTATACGGGCGGCTTTTGGTGTGGGGGCGGCCGCAATATGAAAGTCATACCCAAGTTCCCGAAACAATTCTTCAATACCGGCTTTCAATTGCGGTAGCCCGCCAAAAAACCTGCGCATTGAAGCGACTTCCAGATAAAGCCCGTCGGGTTCATCCAGGCCCACCCAGCCGGAAAAGCGGTAGGCAAATCTGGCAACCCGTTTCAGTGCCTGGATTTCCTTATGTGGGAGCATGATATGGATATCCATTTCCGGAACCAGACAGAAGGCTGTATTAACAAGCATGTTGCGCTCAATACCTTTAGCACGGGCAGAGTCATTGGCGTCAGCAACGCAGTTGTCCTGCTCTCTGGCCAGAATGACCGGATGTTCCCGCTCAAAAGGTGAGTGCCAGGTTTCCCCATACAGATGAGGGAAGTGCATATAAAACCACTGCATGATTGATCCATCCGTACCATCAGAAGCCAGCGCTAGCATGTAGCGCTGGCGGTAGAGGCGTTTTCTGATATCTGTAACGAGGGCAGGAGCGTATCTGTAATCTGAACGGTTCAGTCGGCCAGCCTCGTTTGCGTTTCAGTATCCTGACATCAATCCATTCATGATCTTGTGCCCGGATATGGATACGAAGAGCGCAAGGAGTGGCCGTAGCCCCGTTTTCCCGGAACAGGAAGCAGGGAGTCCGGTACTGGGCGGCGATAATCTGCAGTCTGCGTACCTGCTCTGGTTTGATCTGTTGTGGCCAGGCCAGAACGGCGCTGGCGGCACCGCTCTTGATCGCTTCTTCTGTACACCATAGGCAGTCCTGGGTTGCATGAGAACCGGGTTTTGGGGTCACAATCAGCAGTCGATGTGGATGAATACCTGCAGCTGCTAATGCGGGTGCATGAAGTATATGAGGCGGAGCAATCCAGGCTAGCCATTTATCCCTTTCACTGAGTTGCTGCAGCGCTGGCAAAAGTATACTGATCTCACCTGTCCCTTGACGGTCATGGAGTATTTCAATAACGCCATCGACCGGCCAGCCGTTATCAGCCAGCTTTTCATTCAGTAAAGGGAAACCGGTATCAATTCCCTGGAGCATATATCTGCCGGAGTTCAGCGATTGTTCCTGGTGCAGGGCGCTGGCACGCCAGATTGCAGGGTTGTCCAGAATATTATCTGCCATGTGAGGATTTCTGCCATGTGATGTTGGTCTCTGCTTGAATGTATACTGTATAAATAAACAGTATTTTTGTCAAAAGGCATGTGACAGGTTAAAGCGAAAAATAAGAGGTTCTTGTGCCTGTATTTTTTAGTTTATACAGATTTATGTGCGCCGATTCACAGATGTGAACAGGCGTAAAACCGACCCAGGAGTTGTCTGATAAAGCCCTTTCATCGCTCTGGTATTCGCGTCATTATGAGCCCACGTTGAATGATAAGAACGAAGACTTTTTATATAAAAAATAAATGTGCACATGGGGAAGGAAGCTGCAATGGAAGACAAGAAATATGATGTGATCCTGTTCGGCGCGACCAGCTTTGTCGGGCAGATACTCGCAAAGTACCTGACAGAGCAGTTTGGGGTCGACGGCGAGGTGAAATGGGCGGCAGCAGGCCGTTCTGGCTCCAAGTTGGATATGGTGAAAGATTCGTTGGGCCCGGCTGCAAGGGGGCTGCCGTTACTGATCGCCGATGCTCGGGATGAAAAGGCGTTGCTGGACTTATGCCGACAGACCAGAGTGATCGTCTCCACCGTGGGGCCATATGCGTTATATGGTGAGCCCATGGTAAAAGCCTGCGTTGAGTCCGGCACTGACTATTGTGATCTTACCGGCGAGGTCCCGTGGATCAAGCGGATGGTCTCTAAATATGAAAAGCAGGCCGAAGCTTCAGGTGCCAAAATCGTACATTGCTGTGGGTTTGATTCTATTCCTTCTGATCTGGGTGTGTATTTCCTGCAACAGCAGGCAAAGGAAAAGTTTGGTGAGCCCTGTGAGCATGTGAAAATGCGGGTCAGGAAAATCCGTGGAGAGTTTTCGGGCGGTACCGTTGCCAGCCTTCTGAATGTGGTGAAAGAAGTCAGGGAAAACCCTGCATTACGCAAGGAGTTGGCAAACCCTTATTCGATCTGCCCGGAGGGGCATGGCTTCTCGGCCCGTCAGGACAATATCAACAGCGCGAAGTTCGACCCTGATTTTCAATCCTGGATGGCCCCTTTCGTCATGGCTGGCATCAATACCCGGGTAGTACATCGTTCCAATGCGCTATCCGGTAACTCCTACGGCGATGCTTTCCGTTATGATGAGGCCGTTCTGACTGGCAAGGGAGTAAAGGGCGGTGCCGGAGCTTTCGGTATGATGGGCTTTATGGGAGGCTTTATGCTGGCGGCGGCTCTCAAACCCACCCGATGGGTATTGGAGCGTTATGTGGTTCCCAAGCCCGGTGAGGGGCCAAGCCCTGAATCCCAGAAAAAAGGCATGTATGACCTGCGCTTTTATGGGGAAACCGCCAGTGGACAATCCATTCGTTGCAAGGTGACCGGTGACGAAGATCCCGGATACGGTTCAACCGCTAAGATGCTGGGACAAGCCGCTGTCTGTCTGGCCAAAGACGTCGCGAAGATTGATAAGAAAGGTGGTTTCTGGACGCCCTCAACCGTTATGGGTGACAAGCTGATGAAACGCTTGGTCGCCAACTCCGGACTGATTTTCGATGTCATAGAGAATCAATAGTGTCGTAGAAATCCAATCTGTCTTGAAAGACAGGTTGGGGGTGAAGAAGCTGGTTTATCTACTTTACGCTATCCTGACTAATTGTGAGGCTTGAGACCTTGTCAGTTTTGAGACGGTGTCGTCTCGCTGCAGGAACGCTTTGGTGATAAATTGGCTTTTTTACACGGGCTTTAAAATATCTATGAGGAAGTACTGCCTGAGTGCTCTGCTCTTACTGGTATGTGGCATAGTGCGCGCAGAAGTCATGACTTGGTGTGCCTTTTATGATTGGCATCCCTGGATATATCCTGCCGATAATCAATACTCCGGTCTACTGATCGACCAGCTTTCGCTTTTTAAGAAACTGCATCCCGACGTGGACGTTCAACCAATCTTTGTGGACAACTGGAAGCGTTGTCAGGTGGAAGTCGCCAGAGGCAACGTCAGTATGATTCTGGGGGCCAATCGAACGCCGGCGAGGGAGCAAAGCCTGATATTTCTGGAACGCCCCAGCTTTATCAACTGGACCACTGTTGGCGCTTATGTAGCCGATAACAGCTCACTTAGGCCGGTGTCTTCTTTAGAAGAACTGCGTCAATATCGTATGGTCATGCTGCGTGGCAATACTTTTGGCCCCAAATTGGATCCTTTTATCAAAAGTCTGGAGCCTGAAACCCAAATACAGGAAGTCAGTTCGATGAACCAGCTGTTTCAGTTGGTTGGTATCGGCCGGTTTGATTACTTCTTCTCAATCAAGGAGACGTTGCCCAGTCTGTTGGCCAAACATGAAAAAGAATTTCCGCAATATGGCCATCTAAAATTTCGGGAAATCTATTCAGTAAAGAGGGAAACGCCCGTATTTATTGCCTTCGGCAGAAGCACGGAGAATTATTCGCGCTTTGCGGAGAAGTGGAAACACACACTGGAAGAATTCTATAAACAGCAGACCCAGGATGAGGCATTGGAGAAGTATTTGGTCGGGAAATGAAAGGCTATAGCCAAAAGTAGTTTGGGCGTTCTGGTTAAGTCATTTAACCGATAGGTTGTTTGAAGGCCCGTTGATAGTATCTCCTCCACATTTTTTCCTCAGGAGGCGGCAAGTTACGTCTGGATTTTATGGAAGCCGATCCGGAGAGTCTCTTCTTATTCAATTCAGAAGGCAATTTTTGTTATCGGGATATTTAATGTATGGCAAAGCCAACAGGCTCTGACAACGAGACCATTGAGCAGGTCAGAGAGAGACTAAGAAAATATGCTCGAAAAACGATGGATGGTTTTTTTAAACCTCTAACTGACGATGATTGGGATGAAAGGGGAATGGCATCTGGGAGTGAAGATTTGCTAGGCAAGTCCGATGCGGAATTCTTTCCCGGAGAGTTGGAAGAATACACGTCGGAAGAGCGTAAGCCACGTTTGGTTCATTCAAAGAAAAAATAATCTCCTACTGACGGAGCGGCAAGAACTGTTCCATTGTCATCCTTAAATTCACTACATATTTACCTGGGACAAAGTTCATAAAATTGGACTTATGTGCCGGTCGTTGTTATGTCGTTCAACGATACCTCAACGGTTGTTGAATGGTTTGGTAACCCTTCCGAAACTGTTTCTTATATATCCATTCATTGAAAGAGTCGTGCATTCTTTTGCACATTCTCTCAACGAATGGATGTTTCTCATAGGGAATGGGCTCTAACGACTGATTTGATTATTAATAAACGTAAATATACATTTGAAGTTACTGTTCAAAAGGTAGATAGCGTCTAGCGCGGTGGGCAAGAGGGGGTGGAGGCGCTCCCAAATAGTGATTACCTCGCAGCATCAGGCTTCTTTACAAAGGTGTCTAGAGGTGCATTTATGATTAATAGTGAGGGTACTCTCCACGAGTTTGACTTCAAATTAGATAAACCTGCAATAGGGCTAATAAGTCACGAAAAAAGTACTGGCATTCTTTACGCCAGAAACTGGCTTACCTCCACTCAATACATTGATTCCTCGGTTATTAGCGCTGTAAGGGACGCAAGATCACTTATCAAGAAAAACTCTAACCATATCGATGATGTGTCGATAAAGAATATTTGGTTAGAGATCGAGGATATTTGCCAACAATGGAGAATTGAGGCCAACATAGAGGTTAAAGAGGGGCAGCAGTTACTACCATTTGTGCCCAAAGTATTTGCAGGTCAAACCTTTATTTTTGAGTTAGCCAAAGATTCAGATCTGTTCTTCTACCTTCGCTCACCTGGTGATAAACGTACTTCTACTGAAGTGATGCGAAGGGTCGATGATCTGTTTGTCAAATATGGCGACAAAATCCTGCTCGCCATAGCGATACTGTATGAGCATCACATTGGCAGAATTAAGGATTTAATGAATAGTTATTCTTCTTTGCTTCAGTTGGAATTCAACGATTTAGCTCCAGATGCTATTCGAGGAAAAAAGGTGGCATTGGCAGCAAAAAAAGACATGAAGTTATTCATGGTACACAGGAAGAGAAAGCTGCTAAATGGAGCAAATACCAGCAAGAGGTTGATCGGCTACATAGTCAGAATAAATCGTTAAGTTGGAGTGATATTAAGAGAATAACTGCTCAAAACTTTGGAGTTAGCGTTAAAACAATTCAGCGTCACTGCACCAATCCCAAAAAAACAAAATAAGGTGTGGACAGTCCGGCCACTGTCCAAAATTTATATCCATATTCTAAGCATGTCTGAAACAACTGCAGTGGAGGTTATTAGACATGCGTCAATCATATGAACAGAAACCTCGAACACAACGCCAACACCGCTATCGCTATATAGTGCCCCGCTGTGGCGGTTGTGGCCGTGTATTACTCGACTATGAGCAAACTAAACATTGTTGGATTTGTGCTGGCCACATAGCTGTATACGGGAGAAAGGAGGCTGTAAATGCTTAACCTTCCCGAAAGTATAGAGGAGAGGATGCAATTACTCTTTATTGAAGAGTGTTTATCGCCACAGAAATCTAGGCTCTTAAAGTATTTGGCCAGTCATCCGGATGCTTGGACACATGAGCTGGCTCAAAAATGCGCTGTTGGATATCCGCCGAACAGGCTTGGTGAGCTTAACAAGGAGGTAATGCCCAGGTATGGGCTCTACTTGCATTGTCATATGCCTCAGAAGCCTTTGATGAACCGTTATGGTGAAAAGTCCTGGTTCATCAGTGGAGAATAGTAAAACCCTCCCAGAGCACTCGGAGGTCGCCTGAGTAAGTAAAATGGTGCCCCCGACACGATTCGAACGTGTGACCTTCCCCTTAGGAGGGGGACGCTCTATCCAGCTGAGCTACGGGGGCGCTGGAGATGGTAGTGTGAACAGACTACCGGCAAGGTTGAGGTCGGGATTATAGCGAAAGCTTTTGCTCAATATAACCCTTTGTTTTCAATCGTTGCCCTGGTTTTTAACGTATTGTTTAAACTGTGCTCAAATTTTGCGATGACTTGATCATTTTGCGGAAATGGTGAACAGTGATTGTTAAACAGAGAGAGTGTTCGGGAACTATATGGAGGATTGGATGTCCATAGCTCTTAGGTCTTGAATCATCTCAACTATCAATAGGACTGTTCATGCTTGATACTCGCCCGTTGCTCATGGTGTCAGATTTTCCGGAAATTCACCGGAAAACGCTGGATACCCTTCAGATTAATCTGGGTTATAAATGTAACCTGAGCTGCACTCATTGCCACGTTGCCGCTGGCCCCAATCGTAAAGAGCTGATGTCGAAGGAAGTGGTGGACGAGATTCTGCAGTATATGCAGTTAAAGTCCGTCGGCATCATAGATCTGACCGGCGGTGCGCCGGAAATGAATCCTCATTTTAAGTATTTGGTTAGAGAAGCCCGTAAGCTCGGGGCCAAGGTGATTGACCGTTGTAACCTGACCATTCTGCTGGAAGAAGGGTATGAGGATATGGCGGAATTCCTGGCCGAGCATCAGGTGGAAATCGTCGCGTCCTTACCTTGTTACGCTGAGCAAAATGTGGATAAGCAACGGGGTAAAGGGGTTTATCATGAGAGTATCGAAGCTCTGAAAAAACTGAATATACTCGGATATGGCAAAGAGGGCAGCGGATTAACGCTCAATCTGGTGTATAACCCGGGTGGTCCTTTTTTACCTCCTCCCCAGGAAGCCCTGGAGAACGATTACAAGCGCGAGCTATTCCAGCAGCACGGTATCGTTTTTAATCAATTGTTTGCTTTGACCAATATGCCGATCAGCCGGTTTGGCAGTTTTCTGATGTCCAAGGGGCAGTTTAACGAGTATATGGGAGTGCTCAAGGACTCCTATTCAGAGCACAACCTGGATGCGCTCATGTGTAAATCGCTGATCAGCATTGACTGGGAAGGCTATGTCTATGATTGTGATTTTAATCAGATGCTGCATATTCCACTGATTGCCTCAGACAAGCCTAAAGTCCGGCTGCATGAATTGTTTGACCTGGATCTCAATGGCAAACCTATCGCCGTGGCGGATCACTGTTACGGCTGTACTGCCGGGCAGGGGAGCAGTTGTGGGGGAGCGCTTGACTGAGACGTTGATATCCATAGTGGTACCCGTACTGAATGAAGAGGCGACCATCGCCTCTTTTTTACGTTTGCTGCAGCCGTTGCGGGATAAGCAGGTTGAGGTCATTCTCGTTGACGGAGGAAGCCAGGATCAAACAAAGAAGGTGGCTGAACCCTATTGTGACCGCATCATCGATAGTGACAAAGGACGAGCCCGACAGCAGAACGCCGGTGCAGAAGTCGCCAGTGGCGATCTACTTGTATTTCTTCATGCGGATACATTGTTGCCGGTCAGCTTTCTGGATGTCCTGAACAGATTTGAGAAGACAGGATATCAGTGGGGGCGCTTCAATGTGTCGTTAAGTGGCAGCAAGTGGATGTTCTCTGTAATCAGCTTCATGATTAACTGGCGTTCCAGAATTTCTGGAATTGCGACAGGGGATCAAGCCATATTTGTCAGGCGCTCTACATTTCATTTGGCCGGTAGATTTACAGACATTCCACTCATGGAGGATGTCGACCTATCCCGGAAACTGCTGAGAATCTCCAAGCCCTTTTGTGTCAGAGACCCTGTCATTACCTCCAGTCGTCGCTGGGAGGTTCATGGTACCTGGCGTACGATATTCCTGATGTGGAAGCTGCGTTGGAAATTTGCTCGTGGCGTGTCGCCGGAAGTACTGGTGAAAGAATATTATGGGTAAACTCCAAATGGATAAAACACAGGAATGGATGCATATGATGCATATAAGAACGAAGGGCGAGAAATGACAATGATCGATAAGGATGCATCAAAAGGCGAAAATATTGCTCTAATTCAGTTTGCCAAACGGCCAGTATCAGGTCTGGTTAAAACCCGCTTGATTCCAGAGTTGGGGGAGGCTGAGGCGACCAGGGTCCACGAAACTCTGTTGAAAAAAACGCTGGAGACGCTGGTTGATTCTGGTCTGGGTGAAGTGCAGCTATGGTGGGATAAGGCGTGGGATGATGAGGCTTATCTGCATCAATTGGACATGACAGGAAAAATCAAAGTATTCGCTCAGCATGGAAAAGACTTGGGCGAGCGGATGTATCATGCTCTTTCCTCACAATTAGAGCAGTTTGAGAAAGTGATTCTGGTAGGAAGTGACTGTCCTGTATTGTCGCCAGATTATTTGTGTTTGGCGACTGACCGGCTTGATTCGGCAGACATGGTATTAGGTCCCTCCGATGATGGTGGGTATGTCCTGATCGGGACAACGGAAATAGCGCCCGGGTGTCTCGAAAATGTTCAGTGGGGAACTGAATCGGTACTCGAGGCGACCGTAGCAAACATCAATTCCAGCGGACTCAAGGTGGCTCTGCTGAACGCACTTTGGGATGTTGATGTCGGCGACGACTATCGTCGATGGAAATCCCAGGCCTGATCTGAAGCTGATGGGAGGATAACCTGCTCTTTCAATCCCCTGTGAAATGGCTTTATCAGCAGCACCTGCCAGGGTTGGCTGCAAAATCAATCACCTGCGCTCAACGTCAAAATTTCAGCGCTTAGGTTGCCATATATCCCTATCTCTGTTTATTCCTACAAATTATTCAATATACATCAATATGTTATGGTGAATGGCGGGTATTTTGCTATATTGAATTTATCCGCTATGTTTGGATAGCTGTAAACCATCGCGCTACTTTCTGGGGGAGTTTCCATCATGTTTGATGGCAAATCGATTTTAATTACCGGCGGTACGGGGTCCTTCGGCCATTTATACACCCAGACGTTGCTCCAGCGATATAAGCCCAAGCGTCTGATTATTTATTCCCGGGATGAGCTTAAACAATACGAAATGCAGCAGAAATTCGGATTCGGCTGTATGCGGTATTTTATTGGCGATGTTCGGGATCGTGACCGGCTGACCTTTGCCATGCGGGATGTGGATTTTGTGATTCACGCTGCTGCTCTGAAACAGGTGCCGGCGGCTGAATATAACCCGATGGAATGTATCAAGACCAATATCCATGGTGCGGAGAACGTGGTGCATGCCTGCCTGGCCAACGAAGTTTCCAAAGTCATCGCGTTGTCTACTGATAAAGCGGCGAATCCGGTCAACTTGTATGGCGCCACCAAGCTGGCCTCAGATAAGCTGTTTGTGGCTGGTAATAACATGGCGGGGACCAAGAACACCCGGTTTTCTGTGGTCCGCTATGGCAATGTGGTAGGGTCGCGCGGGTCTGTCGTGCCCTTATTCAGAAAGCTGATTGATGAAGGCTCTGACCATTTGCCTATTACGCATGAGGAAATGACCCGGTTTTGGATAACGCTTCAGCAGGGCGTGGATTTTGTACTGAAGAATTTTTCCCGGATGCGAGGCGGTGAGATTTTCGTACCCAAAATTCCCAGTGTGCGAATTGTCGATGTGGCCGCGGCCATGGCGCCGGAATTGCCCCATAAAGTGGTTGGTATTCGCCCTGGGGAGAAAATGCACGAGACCATGTGTCCTCGGGATGACAGCCATATTACCGTTGAATTTGATGACCATTTTGTTATCAAACCCACGATTAAATTTTTTGGGGTGAAAGTGGATTACGCCAAGAACCCTTTGGGAGAAAAAGGTCAATCAGTAGAGCAGGGGTTTGCCTATAACTCGGGAAGAAATCCGCACTTTCTTACTGTAGAGGAAATTCGAAAGTTACATCTTGAGGCTGGTTTATGATTCCTTATGGTCGACAGGACCTGTCTGAGCAGGATATTGAGGCAGTCTGCCGGGTCCTCAAGTCTGACTATCTGACCCAGGGACCGGAAGTCCCCCTGTTTGAACAAGTCTTGGGAAATCTGGTCAAGGCGCGCCATGTCGTGGCGGTGAACAGCGGTACTTCAGCCTTGCATATTGCCTGTCTGGCACTGGATGTAGGGCCTGGTGACTATGTCTGGACCAGCCCCATCTCCTTTGTCGCTTCTTCCAACTGTGCTCTGTATTGTGGAGCATCTGTGGACTTTGTTGATGTGGAGCCCGATACCGGCAACATGTCTGTTGCGGCGCTGAAGGCCAGGCTGGAGGATGCTGAGGTCTCAGGAAAACTGCCGAAGGTGGTGATTCCTGTCCATTTCGCAGGGCAGCCCTGCGATATGAAAGAAATCTCTGAGCTGGCCTCCCGCTATGGTTTTCGCGTGATTGAAGATGCCTCCCATGGGCTGGGAGCCCGCTATTTTGATGAGCCTGTGGGAAGTTGTCGGTGGAGTGACATGACCGTGTTCAGTTTTCATCCGGTCAAAATGATAACGACCGGTGAGGGGGGCGCTGTCTCGACCAATCAGCCTGCGCTGGCGGAAAAACTGTCGCAGTTACGCAGCCATGGCATTACCCGGGATGATTCACAGTTCAAGGCTCTGAAAAATGATCCCTGGGTGTATGAGCAGCAGTCGCTTGGTTTTAATTATCGTATGACGGATCTGCAGGCGGCACTGGGCCGATCTCAGTCTGCGAGTCTGCCGGGATTTGTATCCCGGCGGCAAGTTCTGGCGGCAGCATACCAGAAGGCCTTTACTGATTCGGACGTTCAGGTGCTGACTCAGAAAGCGGAGCGCTCCAGTAGCTGGCATATTTTTGTCATTCAGGTACCCGAGGATTGTCGGCGTGCCATGTTTGATCTGCTAAGAGAATCCGGAATTGGGGTGAATGTTCATTATATTCCAATTTATCTTCAACCCTTTTACCAGCAATTAGGGTTCAGGTCTGGTTATTGTCCGCAAGCAGAACTTTTTTATCAGCAGGCACTCACGATTCCTTTGTATACCAGTTTATCAGAGGGGGAACTTCAGCAGGTTGCAGATAGTGTTATCCAGGCTCTGGAGACAACTTCATCCTCAATAAACAGTGCCTGAAATTAGAATGCATAACAGGCAAGTTGAATGACCAAACATGTGATGATTATCGGTGCAGGGCCCAATCAACTCCCTGCGATTAAAATGGCCAGAGAGCGTGGCTATCGTGTCACTGCGACCGATTACAACCCCCAGGCCGAAGGTTTTGCACTGGCGGATACTTACGGAGTGATCAGTACTCGTGACGCGGAAAGTAACGTGGAATTTGCGCGGCAGTTGCACGAGACGCATCCACTGGATGGTGTTATGACCATGGCCTCAGAAAGTGCGATGGCAGTGTCTAAAGTGGCTGCTGCACTCGGGCTTCCCGGCGTTTCTGTGGAAGCGGCCTGGTTGGCGACGCATAAGGTTGAAAGACAGAAAGCTTTCAGGGCCGCAGGTGTCCCCGCTCCACGTTTTATTGAGGCTCATGATCTGGAGCAGGCGCTAGCGGCGGCACAGGAACTGGGCTGGCCTGTGGTGGTCAAGCCAGTGGACAGCGCGGGCTCCCGGGGCGTTCAGAAAATCAACAATGCGGATGAAATGGCGGATGCCATCCGGGAAATCAGAGAGATTTCCAGGCAACCTGAAATTCTGGTGGAGGAGTTCCTGACTGGAACAGAGCACAGCATTGAAGGCGTGGTCATGGATGGGGTTGTGTATTGGGCCGCCATTTCAGACCGCAATTACGATAAAAAGGAAATTTATCCGCCTTATTTTCTGGAAGATGGAGATACCTTGCCGTCGTCACTATCAGAAGAACTCAAACATGAGGTTGAAACCTATTCCACACAGGCGGTGAAAGCTTTGGGGATTGAATGGGGTCCCGTGAAAGGCGATATTCTGATCAGCGATAACGGTGCCAGGATCCTGGAAATGGCGGCTCGTCTGTCGGGCGACTATTTCTGCTATGAAACCATTCCTCTGCATAACGGGATTAACTTGCTGGAAGTGGTCATGGATCTCTCTGTCGGCGAGTCGGTGTCACCTGATCAGATGAAGCCGTCGATGAATCGTGGTGTTGCTTTGCGCTATGTCTGGCCGAAACCTGGACAGGTGACGCAGATCAGTGGTGTTGAAGCGGCTTCTGCTCAGGAGGGTGTTCACTTTGTCAGGCTTGAACCTCGCTGGAAAGACCTCAGTATCGGCACCCTGTTACCACCGATGAAATCAATGGGCGAACGAGTAATGTCTGTGATGGCTGTTGGTGAAAATCGCCAGCAGGCCATTGCCCGGGTGGAAAAAGCGGTCTCCACGATCCTGATTCAGACTGACGGCATCGATCAGCCTGACACCAGGATATCTGAATAAAGCTGGATCATCATGGCTCCCAATCAGACAAAACAGAAGCAGGCCAATCATCAAGCAAGCGATAACACGTCTGTCCTGGTTGTATTTCGAGCTTCCTGTTCAGAGAAGATTGGCAGCGGGCATTTAAGGCGATGTTTCACTCTGGCCAGGCTTATGATGGATCAGGGGATCCAGGTGTCAGTGGTGACGGATGAGCAACCCTGTGCCAGATTAATCGCTGGTCTGCAGAATGATATCCCGGTCCGCTTCCTGTCTCCGGATATTCTGCTTGAAGATGGAGCCGCGATTCCTTCTCTTCTGGTGATCGACGCCCCTCTCAGTCAGCGGGAAGTATTGCAGAGTCCAACGGCTGTCAGGCTGATGGCGTCACTGGACCGGCAAGGTGTTTCTGTGGTGTGTCTGGGACATGGGGCGGTCAATAACTATTATGTTCGCGCCATGATTGACCTGTATCCGGCACAGAGAGTTCATTCCATCAATTACCTGGCCGGACCGGAGTATCTGATTATCCGGCCGCATTTTCGAGAGAAGAAAACAGAATCTCACAGCAATGCTCTGGAGAAAGTTGACCACCTGTTCGTGTCCATGGGAGGAACAGATCCATTTAACCTTACCCGAACCACATTGCGAATGCTGGGAGATATCCGTTTTCGGGGACAAATTCAACTGCTGCTCGGGGGCGCTTATTCGGGGAATCGGGTTGAACTGGAAGAGGAAGCCCGCTTATCAGCTCTGAATGTCGTGTTTCATGGCGAGTTGGATGCCTCGGAAATCTGTTCCATGATGGATCAGTGTCAGGCGGGGATTGTGGCCTTTGGAACGACAGCTTATGAAATGATGGTACTGGGTAAACCGGTGTTGTGTTTTACCCATTATCAATGGCAGGAATCCTCGGCACTACTGTTTACTGAGTTGGGGGCAATGTCCTATCTCGGGTGTGCGCAGGAAATGCCGGACAGACAAACGCTGACTGCGGTTGCTGGAACCTTTCTGGCGGACAGTCAACAACGCAAGATCATGGCCGAAATCGGCCCGGAAGTGGTGGATGGAAAAGGGGCAGAAAGAGTGACTGAGTTATTGCAATCCTATGCTGAGGAAGCTTCTTTACGCCAGCTCGACAGTTTGTTTGTTGTCGCGCATCCCGGCGATGAATTGTTTGGATGTGGTGGAATACTATTAAAACAAATCAAAGCCGGAAAAAAAGTAGGTGTGGTGGTGCTGGGAGAAGGCACAGAAAGTCGGTGGTCCGGTGAGGAGAATGAAGGCGAGAAACTGGGCGCCCAGCAGCAGATCAAAAGTACACTGCAGAAAGTTATGGAATCTCTGAAGGTCAGTGTCTGGTATTACTACCGTTTTGAAGACAACCGTTTTGACCGACACGACCTGCTTGATCTGGTGAAAGTGGTGGAACGGGTTATTGAGCGGCACCAACCTTCAGCCGTTTATACCCATCATCCGGCAGACCTGAATATTGATCATCGACGTACTTATGAAGCCACCTATACAGCGGCGCGGCCAACTGTCGAGAGCAGTGTGAAGGCTTTGTACAGTATTGAAGTGCCTTCGTCTTCCGATTGGGGGGCCGGGCTGGGGCATGGATCATTTTCGCCCAACTGGTTTGAAGATGTGGATGAGGTGCTGTCAGAGAAGCTGAAGCTGGTTGAGGCCTACGCCTCGGAAATCCGGAACGACCCTCATCCCCGGTCGAAAGAGGCGATTGAGGCCAGGGCCAGACATTGGGGGCGCCTGGCTGGATTGGATGCTGCGGAAGCGCTGGTGCTGCAACGTTGGGTCGCTTGCCCTGGCAGTTCGTGACAGAAAAATCTGTATATGACGGCACCTGTATGACAATGACTGTAAACACAAAGCATAAGGCGACGCTATGACGTCAAGTCTTGAAGACTGGTTAAAAGAACGCAGGCACAGCGATGAATTGAAACAATGGGCAGAAGGCCTGTTGTGGGAACTGTGTCTGGTGGATACCTCGTTGGGTAGCGACCTGGATCGCCTGAAAGCGGGGGAACGGGAGTGCTACAGAATTTTTGAAGAGGCCGTCAGGCCTTATCTTCCTGAAGAGGTTCTGATACGGGATTTGTCTGTTCCGGCGTCTATTGCCGATGACGACTATTACACGATTCCCTACTATGCCGGTGAGTTGAGCGGCGAACCGGAAAAGGTTTATGAGGGACGGGCAAACCTGTTGATCGACCCTTGCCCCGGGCAAGAGGGAGCCAACTGGTTGCTTAATGCACATATCGATACCGTCCCCCCTCACATTGAACCCAGCCGGCCTGAGCCGGGAAGAATTTCCGGGCGCGGGTCTGCAGACAACAAAAACGGTGTAGTGGCGGCAGGTCTGGTCGCACGCATGTTACATCAATGGCAAAGGGAAACCGGTCAGGAGCCCCAGGTTCCGGTCAGGTACATGGTGTCGATTGATGAAGAGATGGGGGGCAACGGTACACTGGGAGCGGTGACCCATCTGAACCTGGAAGACAGTCGGGTCGTGGTGATGGAGCCTTCCAATCAATTGCCATACCCCTCGAATCGGGGAGCTGTCTGGTTTGAGGTGACCCTGAATGCGAACTCCAGCAAAGCCAGGCGCCAGTACTACGGCTTATATGCTGACATTGCACGATCGCTCGCTGATGCTGGCCGCAGACTGAGAAGCAGTAGTCACCATCCTCTCTATCATGCCCAGAAAGATGCACAAACCTGCTTCGGAGTGTTGGGCGAATTTGGTCGGCATCCTTCGTCGGCCTGTGATCTCGTGAGCTTGTCCTGGCCAGTATCAGGGGCAGATGCACAAAGATGGTTGAAAAAGGCGCAGGAAACGGCTCAGAAACGGCTGGATGAGGCTGTGGCCGAAGGAAGGTTGACTCACTTGGCCCAGGACCCCGAGTGGTCTCTTGAGTCTGGAACGGATCCTCAGACGCAAACTCTGGTTCTGACCATCCATGCCCTGGGTGGTCATATGGGGTCTCATGAGAGAGATAGTGACGCATTGGCGAAAGCCGCAGAATTTATCGACGCCCTTTATGACGAAGGATTTGGTCTCCCCAAATGGCCGGAATCTCACAGTAGCATCTCGTTTGAAGGGGGGCAGGGGTTCCTTCCCGATAATCGTTTGGACAATGTTCAGGAGCTTTTGAGGCAGGCGTTTTCCGAGGGGGTATCCTCAGCATTAAATAAATATGATTTGAGCCAGGATGATATTCAGGGGCAGATCACTTTCGATAAATTACACAACGCTGCATTTTGCAGTGCCGATGATGCCCAGGGCGGTATCAAGCTGGCCAGGGCCATCGGTATTCTGAATGATTCGGAACCGCCGGAATTGAAAGGCTGGAAGGCCAGTTGTGATGCCCGTATATTTGCCCGTCAGAGCCGGGATGTAGTGACTTTTGGACCGGGCGCTCTGGAAGTAGCCCATAGTCCCCGGGAAACCATGCTGGTGGATGAAATTCTAGAGGCTGCGGTGATTGCTGTGCATGCCATATTGTCACCCGATTTGCCGATCATGGATTCTGCTGGCGAAGGTACATCAAACAGTGACGGAGTAACCTCATGAAGCTGGCGCTGGTGGGGCTGGGAACCTGGGCGGAGGCTGGCCACCTTCCGGTATATGCCGGCAAAAAACTTTCAGGTCAACTGGATGTCATCGCACTGTGCAGTCGTGATAAAGACAAGGCTAGCCAGTGGGCAAAACGTTTCCATATCGCCCATGCCTTTGATGATTTTGACAAGTTACTGGAACAATCCAGGCCTGATATTCTGGCAGTGACCACACCGGATTACGCTCATACGGAATTTGTGGTGAAAGCTCTGAACGCCGGATGCCATGTGGTTGTGGAAAAGCCATTGGCGACATCCCTTGAAGATTGCCAAAAGATACTGGAGGCGGCTGGCAAGGCTAACCGTCGGGTGATTACGCTGTATCACAAACGATCTGACCCATTATGGCAGGAAGCTGCCCGCAGAGTGCAGGAAGGCGTTTATGGTGAGCTGCAGGCGGGGTTCGCAACAATCCAGAACCCTGTGACTATACCGGCAGGAGGATATTTTGCCTCCGATTTTGCCAACCACAGTGACCCCAACTGGTTTCTGGGATCGCATTTTTACGACCTGATTCGTTATATCTCCGGTTTGAACCCTGTGGCGGTCAATGCCAGACGCTATGAGGGCACTCTGGCTGGAAAAGGCCTGAGCACAGTGGATGCCTACAAAGCCGATTTCATGTTCAGGAGAGCGGATGGGGAAGAGGCGTCGGTGTCATTTCTGTTGTCATGGAATCTGCCTGAACAGGCACCATCAATGACTAAACAATCCATGTTGCTACACTTTCAGTATGGAGAGTTGGATCTCGACGGCACACGCAGAGGATTCACGGAGCATGGGGCGGATGTCTATCGCTATGTAAACCCTTATTTTATGCGTCAAACCCCTGGTGGTTGGGCTGGGTATGGCGCCGAGTTTCTTGAGGAAGCGATCATGTCGATCGTTGACGAAAACTATCAGTGCTCTGTGTTACTGCCTTCTCTGGAGGATGCCTGGTGGGCATCTGCCATGGCGGAAGCGGTAGCCAAGTCTTGTGAGACGGAAAGCACGGAGCCTGTGAGACCACCACCTGGAGTTGCATTATGAAGTGGCAGTATAAAGGGGAGTTGAGTGTATAAATCCCAGTTTGACATTGGACAGCGTAGGGTCGGCACCGGGAAGCCCTGTTACGTGATAGCGGAAATAGGCTCCAATCATAACGGTCAGCTCGATACGGCAATAAAAATGGTGAAAGCCTGTGCTGAGGCTGGGGTGGATGCGGTCAAATTTCAGGATTTTTCCCGTGAGGATCTGTTTATTCCCCGGTTGCCGGAGGATGCTACGCCAGATTGGGGGCAACGGGAATCTCTACTGGAAAAGCGCTGGGATATTCTGCCGTTTTATAGTGCCGATCCGGATTGGTGGCCGATATTAGCGGAGCAGTGTAAAGAACTGGGGGTAGATTTTCTGTGTTCCCCGTTTAGTCTGGATGCCGTTGACCGTTTGGCTTCGATTCCGGTACCGGCGTTTAAGGTGGCATCGGGCGACATCACCTGGCTGGAACTGATCCGAAAAATAGCGGCCACGGGAATCCCTTTGATTCTCTCCACCGGCGCCTCAGATATTCATGACGTGGAAGCAGCGATCTCGGCAGCAACACAGGCTGGTTGTGAGCAATTGGTCCTGCTGCATTGCGTGTCCAATTATCCACCTAAATGGGAGGATGCGAACCTTCTGGCAATCAGGACATTGGCAGAAAGGTTTGGCGTACCGGTAGGGTTATCTGATCATACACCAGGTTCTACGTTGCCGGTTGCTTCGCTGTCGATGGGGTGTTGTGTTCTGGAGAAGCATGTCACCCTTGATCGAAGACAGGAAGGTCTGGATCATCACTTCGCGCTGGAGGTGCCAGAATTTAAGGTGCTGGTTGAAGATATCCGCAATGCAGAAAAAGCTCTTGGAAGTGGTGAGAAGAGCTGGGCCGCAAGTGAAGAAATAGAACGTTACTGGGTGCGTCGCGGGTTATGGGCGGCCAAAGATATTCGAGCGGGAGAAGTTATTCTCAGAGCTCACTTGCAGTGTGTACGCCCAGCCCAAGGATTGCCGGTTAATGCGCTTGATAGTGTTGTGGGAACCAAAGCAAAAAGCTTTATCAAAGCCGGGTATCCAATTCCCTTAGAACAGCTTGGCGGCGAAACGTCTGAGGATTAATCCATGGTTGCGGACAGCAGACACTTCAGTTTCAGAAGATTCCGTCATGCGGAAGATGCGGAGATGGTCTGTCGTTTTTTCCTTCAGATGCTCGACCAACAGTTTTCTTCCACATTTACCGCCCAGGCGTTGGATTCCTATCGCCGTAAATATTCCGAATCCAATATGTCTGAGCGAATTGCTCAGTCGAACGTCGTCATTGCCGGACTATTTGATGATGACAAATTGATTGGATTGGTCATCGGAGGTGCGCCCAATGGTGGTGTCGCCTCGCTTGATTGGGTGGTGGTGGCGCCGGATTATCAGGGGCAGGGACTTGGTCAGAAATTGATGCGATTCTGCTTCCATGAATATGCAGCCGTGGGAGCTCACAAAATTTTACTGTACACCGAAACGGAAAATGCCAAGCGATTTTATGAAAAGTGCGGCATGGCCCTGGAAGGGGTGCACCCGAATCACTGGTGGGGGCTGACCCATTACTGTCTGGCCATTCAAACGCGTTATCTTGACCCATTGAGTGAAAGCCCGGCCCAGGAGGAAGAGTCAGGGGATAACAAGGATGGTCCATTGCTATGACTAATTTGTTATGACCACTTTGCTATGACCCATAATAAATCCATGACAGGTATTGCTATCGTGGTCCAGGCCAGAATGGGGTCCAGTCGTTTGCCGGGCAAGATGCTGCTTCCCATTGCCGGCAAACCTATGGTCGACCTGGTGCTTGCACGATTAAGCCATTGTCTGAAGCCTGAAGGTCTGGCAGATCATCTAGTCCTGGCTACCAGCCAGCAACCGGCAGATGATTTGCTGGCTGCCCATGTCAAAGATCACTGGCCATCGGTGAGGGTGATCAGAGGTGCCGAAGAGGATGTGTTGAGCCGCTTTGTGATGGCTGCGGATGAAACCGGAGCAGACGTCATTGTGCGGGCCACTGGCGACTGTCCACTGGTCAATGCCGATGTTCTGCCCCGGATGATTGAATCGCATATCCATTCTGGTGCAGCCGTTACCAACTATCGACCCGGCTATGAGTACGTCGATAAAGGGCTGGAGGTCGTATCTGTCAGTTCGCTAAAACAGCTTTCGGCGGATAAGCGTGTCACGAAGAGAGATCGGGAGCACGTGACCACCATGTTCTATCAGCATCCAGAAGACTACCCAGTCAACTATATAGACAGTGAACCCTGGTTGAGGAGAGGGGATCTGCGTATCACTGTGGATGCCCCGGAAGATCTGGCGTTTTTTCAGGCATTGTCAGAAGCAATGCAAACCTCTCCTGATCAGATGGCGCTGAAACAGGTGGTGAACTTTCTCGACCAGCACCCGGATATTGTGGATATCAACACCGGCGCCGGGCGAAAGAGCACCATGCATGAACGAGTCCGAGTGGGATTCCGATGTGATGGCGGTGCCACTATAGGAATGGGACACGTGGTGGGGTGTTTGCGGATGGCGCAGCTGTTGTCGCAGAACCTGGCCTGGGGGATTGAATTTGTCTGTCGGGAAGAGTCGTCAGTAAAAAGGCTGGTGCAGAAGTGCGGTTACTCGGTTGAGATCTTACCTGAAGATATTTCACCGGAAGCAGACATTGAGCGCCTATTGGCAAAAGCCAAAGAGTCCGACTGGTCGGCATTGGTGATGAACTTATGCAAACGGGATTTGGAGCGCTATCAAATTTATTTCGAACGATTAAAATCTGATGGATTACGATTGGTATTTATGGATAACCCGTTGCCACCAGGATGGCGCAGTGGCGATCTGTTGATTAACGCTCTCCCACATCCCGATTATCCCGGTTATTGTCCTGAAGAACATGCCCATTGTCTGGACGGGCTGGAATACTTTCTACCCGGTGAGTACCTGTCGTCGCTTATCTCTTCGCCGTCTGTTTCTTCATTGCCTGCTTCGTCAAAACCTGCCCCGATTAAGAACATCCTGATTGCGATGGGAGGTGCTGATGAGCCTGATGTGTCTTCATTGGTTCTTAGAGGTCTGGCACAGGCTGGCTTCTCTGGACGTGTGGATATTGTGCTGGGGGCTGCCTGCCCGAATGTGGAGCAGGTGAAAGAAACGCTCACTGCCACCGGGTTAGACGGCGAAGTCAGTGTCAATGTCAGTGATTTACCAGAAAGAATGTGTCGGGCGGATCTCGGGGTTACAGCGGTTGGCCTGACGACATACGAAATGGCGGCTTTGGGATTGCCGGCACTGATTGTGGCGAACTCGGAGTTTAACGCTGAGGTTGCCAGGGAATATTGTCATCGTTATCCCATTGCGAGTCTGATCGGTCCCTGGAATCAGGTCACTGAACAGGATATTGCCCATCGCTTCCGGGAGGTGCAGACAGGTCAGGTTACCTGGATGGTAGAACAACAGGATATTCCGAAAGTGGGGTCCAGGCATAAAGACATACTCAAAGCATTTGAATCAATAGTATTCTCAAAATGAAACTCCTGCGTGTGCGTTACATGAAACGTCAACAAAGCCTAGAGGCGAGGCAGAATTAACCATGCAACATGTACTGCTAACCGGTGCCGGACAGGTCGGTGCTCAGATGATCAAGCTGTTACATCAGCACTATGGAGTGACTCCGGTGGTGATGGACATCCAGTTTAACTGGGAATACCTGGATACACTGGTTGAACGGGACTGGTTTATTCCGGTGGAAGGCTCCATCCTGGATACTGAGTTGGTGGAAGAAACTCTCCGCAAGTATCAAATTCGGCACATTTCCCATAGTGCTGCGGTGCTTCCCATGCGTGTGGGACATGACCCGCACCCGGGCTTTTTCGAAGTGAATGTACACGGGACTGCTGGTGTGATTTTTGCCGCCCTCAGACAAGGGGTGGAAAACTTCGTGATGTTCAGTACCAACGGGGTTTATCAGTTCCGGGAACACGGTGTTAGCGGTCCGGTCAACGAGGATTACCCGACAGGGTTGAGTGTTCACAATTCTTATGGCAACTCAAAAGCAACAGTAGAATACCTGCTGAAGGAATTGACTCTGGCCGGTCGGATTAACGGCCGTGTTCTGCGGCCTGGCGAGATTTACGGTCCTGTATTCAGTCGTCCCGGAGATACGGAAATTTATTGGAAGTCCATGTTTGATGCGGCCATACAGGGGCGTCCATTTACCTTGGAAGGCCATCCCGAACATCGGCTTGACTGGGTATATGGTAAAGATGTGGCTCAGGCGGCCACCACGTTATTGATGTCCGACGAGGTGCCCGGATTCGCCTACAATGTCACCTACGGCCAATGTATGGGGATATACGATATCAAAGATGCGCTGGACAAGCTGTATCCCGGCAATGAGGTTGTCCTGAAAGATTGTAGCCGCGGCGGATGGAACTATCCTTTGGATAATGGCCGGTTAAAAAAGGAACTTGGGGTGGTTCCGGCTTATGATCTTGAAGCGGGAATCAAGGATTATGCCGCCTGGCTGAATAGTCTGGAGAGCAAATGAAGATTACCGAAATCCGTCGACATTACATCTACGTTCCTTATAAGGCGCCCGTTGCTCCTTATTGGGGATGGAATGCTCCCTGCTACGGTGCCCATGCGGTAATCATCGAAATGCTGACAGATACGGGAATCGTTGGTATCGGTGAAACTGCCGGGAGAGAAACCGTTGAGTTTCACGCCCGTTGTGCAGAGGGACTGGAGGGACGTAATCCGCTGGCCATTAATGAAAACCTTGCGCTGTTGCGAGCAAGAGGCGAGAGGCCTGCTGCGATTTCCGGCCTGGAAATGGCAATGTGGGATATTCTTGGAAAAGCATCAGGAATGCCTCTCTATCAGCTACTGGGTGGAAAGTGCCGGGACAGAGTCAATCTTTGCGGTCTGATGGGAGTAAAGCCTCCGGAAGAGGCGGCAGATACAGCCGAACTCTATTATGACACCTGGGGATTTACCAGTATCAAGACCAAAGCTGGGAGAGCCATTGAAGAAGATGCAGCCATAGCATTGGCGATGCATGAGCGAGTAGGGAACAGGGTTAAACTGCGTTTTGACGCCAACCAGAACTATTCTCCTGCGGATGTCCTGGAACTCGCCAAAGTCTATCGCCAGGTGAATATTGAATATTTTGAGCAGCCTGTGCATCAGGATTTTCTGGATTCTTACGCATCTATGAGGGAGCCAGCCGGAATTCCGATCGCCCTGAATGAAAGTGTCGGTGATGCCCGTTCAGTGACGGGAATCATCAGGGCTAATGCCGCGGATGCACTGGTCGCAGACATTCCGGATGCTGGCGGTATTATGGAGGTATGTCGGTTGGCGGCTGTGGCAGATGCGGCTGATATTCCCTGTGCCTTTCACTGCTGGCACGATCTGGGGGTGAAAACGGCTGCGATGGCTCATCTGGTGTCGGCGCTTCCCGGATTTAGTCTCGCCAGTGATACGACTTACCACGGATTGGAAGAGGACATTATTTCCTCGCCGTTCAACATTACGGCTGGCGCAATATCTCCATCGGATCAGCCAGGGCTGGGCATTGAACTGAATCACGAGGTCATCGACCGTTATCGCAAAAAAGAAATCGATTAACCGTGTAAGGGGACAGGATTGGCAGAGAGCATGCAGCATACATTCAGTGAAAGTTTTCAGCACGGTGATCTGAAGGTCATTGACTGCAGAGACTGTGCCTTTAAGCATCTTTGGCCTTTACCCACAGAAGCGGAAATCAAGGAAACCTACGAAAAAAAATTCGGCGGTGAGGTCAGGTCCTATTTTCGTCAGCGAAAAGCTGAGGATGTAGAACACTGGCAGCGCGTATTTGCCCGTCGCGAAGCGGATTATGCAGACCTGTTACCAGGACTGGAAAACCCCCGTATTCTTGATGTGGGCAGTGGTGTCGGTGATTTTCCTGCTTATTTCAGGGAACGCGGATGGGACGCCTGGGGGGTGGAGCCCAGTCGTGCATTTCATGAGGATCTGCGGCAAAGGCAGATTAGTATCATCCCATCGATGATTGAGGATATCACTGAAGATGAGTGGCGTCGTATCGGCGAGTTTGATGTTATCAACATGTCGATGTTTCTGGAACATGTACTGGATCCGCAGGCGGTTGTTCATCAGGTGGTGAGAGCGCTTAAACCCGGTGGAATTCTCTCGGTGGAATGCCCCAATGATTTTAATCCCATGCAGATGGCGGCAGTCCAGAGTAATAAACTGCAAATGTGGTGGATCAACCGGCTGCACATAAACTACTTTGATTTTGAATCTCTGGAAAATCTTTGCCGTGCCGAAGGCTGCGAACCGGTACAGCGTTCCACTCAGTTTCCTCTGGAAAGCTTTCTGCTGTTCGGAGACAACTATGTCGGTGACGATGCTCTGGGCAGACAGGTTCACAAGAAACGCATGCGATTTGAAAAATCCCTGGTCGATTCCGGACAGGCCGTGATTCTTGCCAGTATGTATCAAGCTCTGGCGGCAACAGGTGTGGGGCGCCAGGCGATTGTATACACCAGAAAATCCCATGCAGAACAGGCGTGATAGAGACCCGTATGATGAAAAAGATTTTGATTTATGGATTCTTCGGCATTGAAAACGCCGGTAATGAGGCCATGCTGAAAGCATTTTGCGAGCCTATACGCACCGCTTTGGGGAATGATCAAGTGGAGTTTGTGGTGGCTTCCAGGCACCCCAATGCCAACTATGACAAGACTTACGGGGTTCGAACCATTCCCAATTTCGAGCACTCCAACCGGGAGTTGGCGGCCGGTCGCTGGCTGCGGAGCCTTAATCCGGACGATTCTGGGGAGTATCTGGCGTTTGTGAAAGAAGTGGCTTCATCGGATCTGGTTGTCCTTGGGCCTGGGCAGTTTTTGGTGGAAACAGGAACGGCCGGGATGTTAAAAGGCGCTTTGGGTCAGGCTTTGGCGGTTGTATCTGCCTGTCTGTTGACCCATACCCCGGTCTATGGTTTGGCGCTGGCCTGTGAAGACCTGAAGTCTCCCTGGGCCAAACTGGTTGTTCAGCGTCTGCTTCCGGCATTGTCCAGTCTGACATTCAGGGACCCTAAGTCACCCAAGAACCTGAATGATGCTGGTATCGCGATTCCTGAGCATGCGGTGCTGGGAGATCTGGCTCTGGCCGGGCAGCCCGCTGATGCTGACAAGGCCCTGGCATTATTTTCAGAAGAGAGGATTCCCGAAAGAAAAGGGCCGCGTCTGGCGGTCGCACTAAGAAATATCTATTGGCTGGGAATTGATCAGGATGCACACCGGCAAAAGGTTGCCGAGGTGTTGGCGGACTGGCTGGCTCAGGAAGATCGGGACGTCGTGATGATTCCCCAGAATGTATATGACGTTGACGGACGGCGGGATGATGACCGGCTGGAAGCGGAACTGACCTGCGCATTATTGCCGGAATCTCTGAAGTCTCGTGTGTACAGGGTGCAGGGTAAGCATGAGGCGGCAGCCATAGAAGCCATTTATGGCCAGTGTGATGTCACGCTGAGCACCAGATTGCATGGTTCTGTATTTTCCTGCAAACAAGGCACGCCGCCGGTGATGTTGACCTTTATGGATAAAACCCGTGGCTTCTTTTCACGGATTGAACATCCGGAGTGCATGCTGGGGCTGGAAAGTTCTGCCAACGATATCAGTACTCTACTGGAATCTTTTCTCCAGCGCCGTGATGCCCTTTCCCAGTCGTTACTTACCAAGGTGGCAGAGATCAGAAAAACCAGTTCTGAGTATTCACAACGGGCGCTGAAATTACTGGAACAGGAAAGTAGCGAGCGTAAAAATTGGGCGGCCGGATTGTTCTAGCGGGCTGTTGAAAAAGCGCGCTGTCGTCGTTTATTCATGGGCGAATCTTGAGCTTTCCAGGTCGTATAGTCTGATGATCTGGACGGATTCGTCTTCCCAGTGTTGTATACGCTGATATATTTCTTCCTGAAAAGCCCGGCTGGAAATCACCACGGCATCTGCCTGTCCTTTATCGTAATCCTCAGGATTCTGGACTTTAAAACCGAAGGCTGTGTCACCCCACTTTTTGGGATTGGAATCGACCAGTGCGACCAGATTCAGGTCGCTGAGCAAAGTGTTTCTTAATAGTATTTCAGTATGGCTGCCTGCGCCGTAGATCACCACTCTGGGTTTCGGGTCTCTCAAAAGCGGTTTCAGTTTCTGATTGATTTTTCCCCGCTCCGATTCAATCCGCCGGTTGTATTCCAGAATGCTGGCTTTGACTTGGTCTTTCTGGTTTTTCAGGTGAAAAGGGGCGGTTGAATCCTGGTGTTGAATTTTCCGGCCTATCGAAATAAACGACCGGGGAAATTTTTCATGAGCCGTGGTAGTCAGCGTTTCAAAGCCGGTCTTCTCAAACAGCATTCGCAGAGCGACGGAAGAGAAATTATGCAGGTGCTCTAAAATAAACAGATCGGCGGCGGTGTCGTACTCCAAGTCGTCCAGATTGGGGACTCGGACATAAAGATATCCCCCGATATTGAGCAACTGGTTTACCCGTAGTAGAAACTCGGTAGGGCTTCTGACATGTTCAAGTACTCCTCCCATGAATAACAGATCGTAGCGCTGGTCGGTCTCGTAATCTTCCAGCATGCATTCATGGACATGGAAACCGAATAGTTCTCGTGCAACCTGTGCTGAATCCGGGTTGGGTTCCAGGCCTTCCACATCCCAGCCTTCTTCTTTTAAGCGATGGGACATGTAACCCGTATAGCACCCAACCTCAAGTGCTCTTTTCCCATCGCCTTTACCCGCATGTGAAGTAAGCAGGGCAGCATCGGCGGCGTTCAGTCCTTTGCTTTCTCCCCGTGATACCTGAAAGGATTCCCGTTTCTGGCCTCGATAAAATTCACGGATTTCGTCGGCTGTCAGACTGGGATTGTTATAGACATGACCACAATCCTGACAGACACAGGTCAACACCGGATACCATTGAGAGAGGTTCGGGGACACCCAGCGGTCCTGTCGGACCACATCAAACTGCCGGCTGTGGCAGATATCGCAATTGACTGCTTCCATAATGATTCAAAAATGCCCCGAAAAGTTACTTCATAAGCTCGGCAACGCTGCTTTGTACTTGTTCCACGACATCTCCCTGAAGCAGGGACTGCTCTGCAGATGCGGCATTTGCAGTGATATGGTCAGGATTGGCAGAACCAAACAGCGCTACATCGACATTGGGATTGGTCAGAGAATACCGGATCAGAAACTCGGTGATATTGTCTGCCATTGCCGGAAGGCAACTGTTGTCCCATCGACTTTTCAATTTTTTGTATAACGCCCGGCTGGGATCACCGGCGATCGGTGCTCCTTCACCGAGGGTTCCTCGGGTTATGACCCCCACACCCATGGTTTTGGCACGTTGAATCGCCCGGGCATTCTCCGGCATTAAAGCGGAGTAGGGGACCTGGATGCTGTCAAAAATACCCAGATCCAGAAACTTGTCGATATGGGGAACGCCGCTGGACAAGCCGATATAGCGAAGCATTCCTCTGGAACGAAAACGTTCAAGGGCGTTGGTCATTGCCTCCCAGTCAACCTCTTCTGGACGGGGGTTGTGTAACTGAAGCAGGTCCACATGATCTGTATTCAGTCGCTTCAAGCTTTGCTCCAGGCAGGTGGTAACGGCTTCTACTGTCCAGCTGGATTGGTCTGATACGCCTCGATACAAATGGCCGGCTTTTGTGGCAAGTGTGTATTCCTCGCGGCGATGACTGATAAAGCGCCCGATGAATTCTTCACTGCGGCCGTAGGCCCAGGCGGTATCGATAAAACTGATCCCCGCGTCCAGCGCAGCGTTAAGTGCCTGTTCGGCTTGTTTTGGGTCCTTGAGTTTACCCGGGACAGCGCTGGAAGGATGACTTTTTTCTCCTTCCAGATCACGCAGCTCCATTGCCCCATAACCCAGACGGGAGATATGAAGATCGGTATTACCCAGTGTAGTTTTCGGAATCATATTGTTTTTCCTGATGCTCCTTGCGGGGCGCTCTCATAGGATTATCGTAGACCATATACTGAATGACATTCCGGCGGGTCTTTTCGGCCACATTCTCCTGTATGGGTTCGACGCCATGCCAGGAATTGCTGGTTTTGACAAACCCCAAGGCACTGTTGCGACGGTAAGGGGCAACTTTGATCTTTCTGAAGCCATCGAATTCATGATGCCGGTTACCCTCGCATTCGAGGCCGCTCTCATGTTCATACAATGCTGTCCCCAACTCTTCGTGGTCGTCATTTTCTGCCAGATAGAACAGAATATTCACTACCTTTGAAGGAATATCCGTATGCGGACCGATAAAGTAATCCGCCCGGTGACGAAGAAAGATGGCCTGGGGATAAACCTGCGGCCATCCGGAGCGATCTGAATGAAACCTTTTTGCCAGCGTATCCGAAAAAATCTGCATACTTTCCTGAGCAAACTCGTCGCTCAAAAACCAGGTGGTAAAATCCTGCCAGAAGATTTTCTGCTCTGATGGCAATTGCTGCAGCCAGGAATCTTCCAGGTATCCCTGATCCCGCTTGCTGTATTGCTCCAGCTTCACTTTTCCCACTTCTGTCCACTTGCGATAGAAGGAGTCATCAGGCAGATAGTGGAGCATGGCTTCAAAATAGTCCTCAGGAAAAACCTGATCGATGATGAAGTGAGGAAAAGGAGAGGTCAGAATATCTGCATTCCGGATTTTCTGCAGGAGATGAGATTTGGCAAATTGGTGGTCTGCTGCGTTCATGTTCTGGGTCCGGGCCGGTACTGTCTGGAATGTTTTCCCGAAGTATAGCTAAAACTTGCTTTTGGTGAGGTGAAATCGGATTGCGTGATAGGGAAAAATGGGGCCTTGGAAGACGTAGGCCCCGCTACACAAGCTTTACTTACTCTCTATCTGCTGTCTGCCAGCTCAAGTGAAGTGGCTGTTGATTTGACCTACTTTCGCCTTAAGCTACCTTGCAGAAAAGCGTAAGAGCCCGTGGAGGTTCTTTCACTAATGGCTGCGCCATTTCCCAGGTGGTCAGTCGATTAAGCTGACTGATCTTGCCATCTTCATGATCTACGATACCGAACAATTCTATTCCGGTATTGGCAAATGCCTCATCAATCTCAATGGCATTCAATGGACGTTTGGTGGCACCAAAGAAAAGCTCTTCGCAGCCGCCTGCATGATAAAAGTCATCCTGAGCAAGAATTTCTGTCCAGTCATTTTCATTGGCATCATCCATGATGACTTTTCGCAACTGGCGGATAGTGGATTTGTTGAATTCAAGATTGTTGGCCTGCACCAATTGCTTCAGCGTGTTCTCTGCATTTCTTTCGCGATTGATTTCAATGCGTACCTTGCATAGTCCGTGGGGGGCCATGAGCTTTTTGATATACGCTAACGTTTCCTGAAGATTGCTGCTGTTGTTAAGTGGGGAAGTCCATTCCACAATATCAAAACGCTGATTCAGGCAAGTGAGTTTATCTTCTGCGCACTGAACCCAGCGAACGCTGTCGATGTCGTGATTTCTGGCTTGGTACTCGGCAAATGCCAGTTTGGCAATATCGTGGTCGGCACCGGTCACCAGCACATCATTGAACTGGGATGCCTCCTGCAGCGCCGCCTGACCGGTCTTACAGCTGGTGACTAGCAAGCTCAGAGGGCGTTTTTTACCTGCTTTAAAAGGAATAGCATCGCCAAAGGTCTCTGTAAGCAAATGATTGGCTGATTGTTCTTCCGAGTCCCCCAGATGCGTCCATTTCGGGTACACCGTGGAAAGAGACCTTTCAAAAGTCTGCAGGCTCTGGGACGCGTAGATCACCTGCTTCAGTTCGACTTCCGTCATATGTAGCCGGCTGGGCTCATACAACGAAATCGCCATTAGAGGCTGCAGGCGTGACGGCCAGTCCTGGAGATCGAAAGCGAGAACCCGTGAGCTGAAGGAGGCACTGTAAAAATCTTCATACATACCGTAAAGCATCATGGCGCCAACAAGATCTTCACAGGAAGCTTTGTTACGGCATGACTGCTTGATGGCTTCTTCCAGTTGCTGAAGAACCTGCAGTTCATTGTGATTGTATGGCCAGCAATAACCGTAGTGTGCAGCGGCTTCACCCAGGCTGATAATCCACTGCTGAAGCTCATCCATAATGGCGCCGGACTCGGCAATCTGCAGTAGTAATGTCTCGCGAATCAGGGTCAGGAGTTGCTCCACTTCCACACTGCAAAGCAGACGTTCGTCGACCACTGCCTGGAGAAGGGAGTCGTTCAGTAGAAGCGCAAAGTCCAGTTTGGAATCCTGGTGATCCAGGGCATATTTGCTGATCAACAACGAGTTGATGAGTTTGGCAAAAGGTGCGGGATCAGTATTCGGCCAGGTCAGTGCCATGACCACAGTGTTCTCGAATTCCGCTGACCAGCGATCGCAGCAAACATAGGGAGCCACTGAGGACAGACCAGTGATTACGGTCTGATTCACGTAACCTTTATTGATCAGAGAGCTGTAGTGAAGAAATGCTCCGCCGTAGTCTTTTCTGCGTTGTTTGATTATCGCCAGACCCAGGAAGGCTTCGGCATTGCTTTTCGACTCCTGGAGAATGGCGGTGAACGCCTGCTCGGCCTTGTTGTAGTGACCCGCAGCCAGATCTATGTGCGCTTTTTGTAGCCTCAGGGCAATACTGGCGGTGTCTTCTTCCAGTGCCAACATCATATGCTTTTTCGCCCTGGAGGATTCACCCAGCAAGGTGTGGCTCAACGCCAGCATGTGATGGGCGTCCTTATTATCCGCGTCCAAAGACAGTACGTCCTCTGCAAACACTTTGACATGATTCAGTAAAGAGTTTTTGTCAGAGGGCGAAACATTTTTCTGAACGGAGGAGAACAGGGCGGATTGAGCTTCTTCCAGCAGATTTTCTATCTGGCTGTAATCGACAACAAGTGTGTTGTTTGGAGAGGCTTGTTTTGCGTTCAACATGGGTGTCACCTCAGTAGCCGCAAGTCAGAGAATGTGTGTGTCCGGGAGAAAAAAGCGTGCCGGTGAGGGCACGCTTATCGAGAATTAGCCTTGGAGAAGCTGCAGAACCTGCTGCGGTTGCGCGTTGGCCTGGGACAGGATGGACAAACCTGCGCTCTGCAGCACCTGCGAGCGGGAAAGTTCAGCTGTCTCAGCGGCAAAGTCCGCGTCTCTTATCCTTGAGTTGGCTGCCGTAAGGTTCTCTGAGGCAACACGCTGGTTATCAATGGTGGACTCAAACCGGTTCTGGATGGCACCAAGTTCAGCCCGCTGGAGGTTGATCAGGTTCAGAGCATTGTCCACGGCTGCCAGCGCTTCCAGTGCACCGTCTACAGTAGAGATGTCAACGTCTCTGATTAACTGGCCATCCTCCGAAGAACCGTAGGTCCCCACTTCGAAACCGGAGTTTTCAATGTCACCAGTGATGGTATCCAGTTCAATCTCACCGGCGGAGAGTAGGGTCACGGAACCGCGTTGAGTAATCGTGGCGGAAGCCGTCGTACCCTGACCGATATCTGAGGCGATAATGCTGCCGCCTGTGGTGGTGGAGGTGGTCAGGACGATGTTTCTGCCATCCTCAGCGATCAGACGATAAGTGTCGCCGAATGCTTCCGCTGTGATACCGGTTTGACCCGCCTTGTTGTTGACTGCCGTGGCGATTGCTCTCTGGCGATCGGCGAGGGAGTCAGAGGCGTTCCAGGAAACATTGATTTCCACACCATTCAGGGTGAATGAACCGGACTCATCCGCAGTGGTGGATGTCGATATAGTATCGGCCACCAAGATGCTGGAATTCACCTGTGCCGTGACGCCAGTCTGTTCAGAAACCTTATTGATTGCAGCCGCTTTTGCGATGGCACTTGATTCTTTACCAGTGCTTGATGCAGTGTCGTCAGAGGCCTGGGATGGGCCGATGGGAACACCGTTAATCACCAAGTCACCAGTGACCATGGCAAGATCATTCACCGTTTCACTGACCGCACCACTGTTGTTACCGCTAAAGGTGCCAACCTGTAGGCCTGCGTTTTCGATATTGCCGGTGGTCGTGTCCAGATCGATATCCGATCCGTCATCCGACACCAGGGTAAATGAGCCACTATAGGTAATTGAGCCGGTAGAGGCGCCGACCCCGGTAGCACTTGCCAAACCATAGTTGGAGGCGGTGATGGTCGAATCGCCACTGGTGGAATCAATTGTGATGTTACGGCCGTCATCAGCGACCAGCGTGATGCCTTTGTCAGGATTGCCGTCATAAACGGCTCTTACGCCAGTCTCACCAGACTTCTCATTGATCGAAGTGGCAATATTCTGCAGGTTGACCTGTTCAGACAGCGTGGTCGATATCGACAGGTTGATCGACACGTTGTTGATCACGATTGTGCCGGATGAGGACGTTGCCGTGGTTGCGCTAAAGAATGATCCGCCCAGAGAGTTGGAGTTGGCAAATGCCTTGATCCCGGTCTGGTCTGTCACCTTGTTGATGGCTGCGACTTTTGCGATAGCACTGGAGGAATTGTCCTCCGCTGAGAAAATATCGTCCACACCTGTTGATGCTGGAACGGCAATGCCATTAATGACCAGGTCGCCGGCTTCCATATCTGCCGTAGAGGGTTCTGAGCTGATACCGTCAGTCTGAGCGGTACCTAACTCATCTACAGTCGCGCCAGCAATACCGAAGGTAATGCTTTCACCTTTATTGGCACCGATCTGAAAAGTCACATCCTGAAATGTGCCGTCCAGGAGCTTGGTGCCGTTAAAGTTAGTTTGATCTGCCAGCCTCTGGATTTCTTCCTTGAGCTGTTGGACCTCTTCATTGAGTGCCTGCCGGTCTACATCGCTGTTAGTCGCGTTGGCTGATTGCAATGCCAGGTCACGGATACGCAGCAGGTTTTCAGTCATTGCCCCAAGTGCACCCTCGGCTGTCTGGGCCAGAGATACACCGTCACCAGCGTTACGTATGGCGACATTCAGACCGCGTACCTGTGAGGTGAAACGGGTGGAAATTGCAAGGCCGGCTGCGTCGTCTTTAGCGCTGTTAATCCGTAAACCAGAAGAAAGCCGTTGCAGTGCCGTCTGATTCGCAGATTGCGAATTATTCAAATTTCGCTGCGCATTTATCGAAGCGATATTTGTATTAATAATTTGAGGCATAACACTCTCCTAATACTCTTAACCTGCCGGACGCACCTTTTACAGGTTGCAGTGCTAAAAGCCGGCACTGACATTAAAATGATGAAACGCTTTTTTGCCGTTCCACGCATTTTTCCGTTGCAGATGCGAAGTCTGTGCCAAAAATGATCGGTTTTTATAAATACATGAAAAATAAGAATAAATATTTCTTACTTTGTAATGGATATAGCGGCAAGGTTTGTCGGGGAGGGAAGAGTGACGGCAATTTGGCAGTCATTTGCCGCCCGTGATTGCCGCCTTTTCCGGTGCAGAGGTTTGAAGGTTTTACTTATGTTGTGTTACAGGCTAAGGTTCTAAACGAGCCGTATTCCTGGCGCACAATAACTGAGTGCTTTAGGGTGTACTGCCTGATGCAGAAATTGTCTCAAGACCGTTTTCAGGGTGGTGTACTTGCTTAGGTGTAAATATTGCAGCGCTTATTGATGCTCCTACCAGGCATGGATTCACATCATCAGATAAAGCGAAGTCAAAGTATGCGACAAACCGGCGCTTCAAAAAATCCCGCGGAAGAGTTCCTTGAGAGAAGGCAGAAGAATCTCGAATATTTCAGACTCCATTACCCTTCTATCTATCAGCACTTCAAAAGTTATCAGCTGAAAAAGCTTAAGCTGAATATTCTCCCGGATACCGGAGAAGTCGATTTATGGCATGAAGGCCGGTCGATTTATCCCGGGGGAGCCAAAAAATTCTGTCGGGAGGAGGTGCAGGAGTTTCGTGGCATCATCGGCCCGGACACTTCTCTGAGAACCATTGACCCTCCGTTGGAAGGCGACTATCACCATCCCCGCTTTGCACATCGTGCCGTTGATAGCCTGATTAAAAAGTCCCCATTCCGTTGGCAGGGGTTCAAGGGCTATAAAGTGGAAAACTATTATCCACTCATGGTGTTTATGGGATGTGGCGTCGGTTACCACATTGAAGAGATGGTAGACAAATACAGCGTGCAGAATGCCTTGGTGCTTGAACCGGATCTGGATGCTTTTGCTGCCACCCTGTACTCCATAGACTGGGAAAATATTTGCCGCTCCTTTGATATCAAGAACGGTCGCAGAATTCATTTTCTGCTCGGCGTTGCCCGTGAGGAATTCATGGTATGGGGGGCATTATGGAATGAACTGGTGAAGCGTCCACCGGTTTTTCCGTTAATGACAACCTTCTACGTTCATCGTGGTGACGCTTTCATGAATAAAGTGGCTAACCGGGTCAATCAGGAGATGCACGTTTTCCTGAGCTCCTGGGGGCACTATGATGACGAAGTCAGGCAAATCAATAATGCACTGCATAACTTTCATGAACATGTTCCGGTTATTACCCCCAGAGCAGTGCAACAGACTGAGAAACCGGTCTTTGTTTTCGGTAGTGGGCCCTCTCTGGATAAGCGGATTGAGCAGGTCAAACAATACCGCGACCAGGCACTGGTCGTCAGCTGTGGTACGGCGTTGAGAGTGCTGTTGAAGCATGGTTTAACACCGGACTTTCATGTGGAGCTGGAATCCGATGCCAAGGTATACCGGGTTCTGATGGAGAGCTATGAGCCTGAAACCCTGGCGAAGATCAGGATTGTAGGGGCGTCTCACATTTGCCCGTTGATTTACCCTCTATTTAAAGACAGCCGTCTGTATTTCAAGAAAGAAAATACCATCGCACACATGTTCGGTACGCGGGACGAGACGATTGCTGATGCCACGCCGACCTGTACCAATGCGGCTTTTGCCATTCTGACACACTGTGGATTCAAGAATATCTATCTGTTTGGTATGGATTTCGGTTATTGGGACATTGAAAACCACCATGCCGCAGGGACGATCTATAACAGTCCGGATCACAAAGGACTTGGATCAAGCTATAAGGTCAAGCCCAACAGTGTCATTACGGCAAAAGCCTATAATGGCGAAACTGTTCGCACGACCCCGCTGCTGTATACCGCGAAACGTAAACTGGAGCAGGAAATTCGAGACCAACGCCATGCCTGGGGAGGACTCAATGTCTACTCCTGTTCCGATACGGCGGAAATTGAGCACTCGGAATGGTTGAGTCAGGATGATTTTGAACAGCGTTTTACCAATCTGGGAGATGTCCAATCAAACGATGAGGCGCTGTTAAGAATCTTTCAGGAAAATCCGCGTACGGTAGATCTGGCCATGATTGAAAAATCTCTGGACAAGGTAGACCGTGACCTACGGAAGACCTATCAGGATGTAAAAGGCTTTATGGACAGCATGAGGCTCAAGAACGGCATGGATATGACGGTTCTGTGCATGAGAATTTCCTACTATGTTGAAAGCCAGATGGAAAAGAAAAATCTGGGCTTTTACTTCCTCGTCAGGGGGACGATTCGACATTTCCTTTACGCTGGTTATTCTCACATGCTGGTGCTGGAAGATCATCAGCAGAGGGCTCAATGGTTTGAGGACTGGAAAGCCGATTTTCTGGCATTACTGGAAAAACTTCCTGAGCATTTCCGGTCGATTACCCGTAAGGAATACCGTCTGGACAACGATCCCTGGATGGAGCAGTCCATCAATGATCCTGAGGACTGATCTGTTACAGGACTTCTGAGCTTTCCTCAGGAATGGTCAGGCTTTTCCTGCCTGACCATTGATATTACAGCCGATGAGGCGCCAGGGAGGGTTTACAATCGGTTACATTTCGTTGCTTTTCTTCATTAAAGAACTCTAAGAAGTGGTCGTTAACCAGATTAACAGGGTTTGCGCATCCAAAAAGACACTGCAAGTGCGTTGCGTACGACCTCTGGTGCAATAGTCTGTAGACTGGCTTCACAGGAGCAACGATATGCCACAAATAATTAATACCAACATTGCGTCGTTAAACGCGCAGCGTAACTTGAACTCTTCGCAGCGGGCAGGCGACACCGCGTTGGAGCGTCTGTCTTCCGGTCTGCGGATCAATAGTGCAAAAGATGACGCTGCAGGTCTTGCGATCTCAACCCGTTTCGGAGTCCAGATCAGCGGTACCCAGGTAGCTATCCGTAACGCAGGTGATGGTATCTCCCTGGCGCAAACCGGTGAGAGTGCTCTTTCTTCTATCACTGACAGTCTTTCCCGAATCCGGGAACTGGCACTGCAGTCTGCCAACGATACTAACTCTGACGTTGACCGTGCAGCCCTCCAACAGGAGGTTGAGCAGCTGGTTGATGAAATCAGAAACGTTGCAGATACCACCAACTTCAACGGTAAGAAACTGTTGGATGGTTCATTCCAGAACTCAGTCTTCCAGACAGGGGCCAATGTTGGTGACACCATCAATGTCAGCATTAGCCAATTGGATGCAGAGACCCTGGGGAGTGCCGAAACAGCCGGTATTTCTTCACGTACCACTGTCAGCGCTGTGACCAGCTCTGCAACTTCTGAGTTGGCTGCAGGTGATTTGGTTATCAACGGTATTTCCGTTGGTGCATCTGTTGGTTCAGATGATGATTCTTCCACCTATCAGGCCGCTTCTTCCGCAATTGCCAAGGCAGCTGCGATTAATGAAGTGTCTGATCAGACCGGTGTTACTGCGGTTGTTGATGAGAACACAGCAGCAGGTACCATCGCGAACTACGACAGCACCGCTTCCGGTACCATCAACATCAACGGTGTTGATGTTAACCTGCAAAACAGCTCGACCCTGAGCGCCAGCCTCAACCTGCAGGCAGTTGCTGATGCAATTAACCTGAAGTCTGACGCCACTGGCGTAACTGCAACTTTCGTGAGCACCACTCAGGGTGTATCCCTGACTGCCGCTGACGGTCGTAACATCGTACTGACCACATCCACTGCCGGTGGTTCTACCAACTCTGCTGACGACTTCGGTCTGGCAGACAGCCGCACCAGTAACGGTAACGCTTATGTTGGTACCTTTACACTGGTCAGCGACGACGGTAGTGACATCAATATCACCACTGATACCGGAAACATTGATAACGCCGGTTTCGAGGAAGGTGTTTACAGCGGCATCAACGGTGGTGTGGTTGGTGATGCCAACACTGATACCACCCGTGCCGCACTGACCAATGGTGACCTGGTCATTAACGGTGTCAGTATCGGTGCAACTCAGGCAGAAGATGACACGGCTTCCACTTTAAGTGAAAGTGCCAGTGGTATTGCTCTGGCGGCAGCGATCAACCGTGTAGCTGATGAAACCGGTGTCTCTGCAACGGTTAACGAAAACAATGTCTACTCAGCCGCTATTACGGCTGCTGCAGGCTCCACTTCCAGCTTGACCATCAACGGCGTCTCTTTCAGTTACGCCGCAACTGGTGACACAGCGACTGACCTGGAAGGTGTGATCGATGCGATCAACGCCAAATCAGGCCAAACTGGTGTCACGGCAACAGCCCTTGACTCGGATCAGTACACGCTGACTGCTGCCGACGGCCGTAACATCGTGCTGACTGGTGGTTCGACTGTTGGTCTGACAGCAGATACCTACATTTCTGCAGTGACTCTTGAGTCTGGTGGTGCATTTGAGTTGAGTTCAGATACCGGTAATATTGCCCGTTCAGGCTTCCGTATCGGGGAGTTTGGTGGGGCTGAGACCGGAACCAAGCTGGACGATCTCGACATCTCCACAGTGGCTGGAGCCAATGCAGCAGTGACGGCGGTGGATAATGCGTTGCAAGCCATTACCTCCAAGCAGGCGGAACTTGGTGCGATTCAGAACCGTTTCCAGAACACCATTGCGAATCTGGAATCTCTGAATGAGAACCTAAGTGCTGCAAATTCACGTATACTGGACGCAGACTTTGCTGCAGAGACCGCATCACTGTCTCGTGCCCAGGTGCTGCAACAGGCTGGTATCTCGATCCTGGCTCAGGCCAACGCGAGACCGCAGCAGGTATTGTCGCTCCTGCAGTAATGGAGTGACCCGACGTGATGTTGCCGACCATGGTGATTAGCCAAGGTCGGCAAACGTTGGATCTAGCGGAGAGGTGGAAGATGAATGACCTGAAAGTAAATGACCTGAACGTTGCCGGTGCGGCAAAAGCTGCCGTACCGGTTGTTCGGTCCGGGACGTCATCACCTCTGACCGAGCCTGGCGCAAAGTCTGGAGGTGGGGCGGCATCACCTGTCGCAACGTCACCGAAACAGGCTGTTAAGAGTGACTCTGTATCTGCTGCTGAAGGTGTTTCCCAGAAGGAATCACAGAAGGGCGAGAACAAGCAGGGACAAGAGCAATTGAAGGAAGCTGTGTCGAAATTGAATGATTATATTCAATCTGTTCAACGGGACCTTCAATTTGAACTTGACGATGATTCCGGCAAAACCGTAGTCAGGGTTTTGGACCGTCAGACCCAGGAAGTGGTCAGACAAATTCCGGATGAGGTCGCACTTAAGCTGGCTCGAAACTTGCTGCAAGACGAACCAATCAGTCTCTTCGATGCCAAGGCTTAGGCCCTGGCATCAAGGATCAACGGTTCGGCAAGAATTTACGATCTGTAACAAAAAAAGGGGCAAAGTTTTGCCCCTTTTTGCCGATATAAAGAACATGTGATCGTACAATAATGTTGGCGTTTGTTTCTGGAGAGACGATCAATTAGTCGGAAATAAACACTGCGAGCGCTGCGAGGCGAAAGTTTATGGCAAATGTTTCTTCTATTGGTATCGGTTCAGGGGTTTTGACAAGCGATCTTATCGATAAGCTTGCCAATGCCGAGCGTGAACCCACAGAGAAGCGCCTTGACGCCAAGGAAGAAGTTGCAAGCGCCAAGCTTTCTGAAATTTCCCGTCTTAAAAGTGCGGTTACTGATTTACGGTTGTCAGCACGATTTCTTGCCAACTCAAGTCTGATGACATCTGCCAAAGTGACTTCGTCAAACTCGGCGGTCACGGCGACGGCAGGTGGCAGCGCCAAGCTAGGCAATTATCAGATCGATGTCACCAACCTGGCAACGGCACACACGTTGAATTCAGGTGTATTTGCCGATGATGACACCACAGCTGTCGGTACCGGGACTTTATCTATCACGGTGGCCGGTGTCACCAAAGATATCACAATTGATAGTAGTAACAGCGCCCTGCAGGGAATTGCGGATGAGATCAACAGCCAGTCCTCGCTTGGTGTGACGGCTACGGTGATCAATACAGGTAGCGGATATCAGCTGAGTCTGAGTTCTGACGAGACTGGCGCTGATAACAGTATTGAAATCAATGTCACTGACGATGACGGCAATGACACCGATACCTCTGGATTATCACAACTGGTATTCAACGGCACGACCCAGAATCTGTCGGAAGACATTGCTGCGGAAGACCTGGCGTTTACGCTTAACGGTATCAGCATTACCCGCTCCACGAATTCCGTCGATGATGTCCTGGACGGGGTTACTTTCGATTTTACAGCCGAAACCGGCGGAAGTCTGGCGACGGTAAAAGTGGAAAGGGACTTTGAGGCCATTACTGAAAAAGTTCAGGATCTGGTTGATAAGTACAACGCACTACAAGAGATTATTAAAGAAACCACCGCCTATGATACCGAGACTCAGGTCGCGGGCGTTTTGTTGGGCGAGTCTTCTGTCAGGACTGTTTCTTCACAACTAAGAAACGTGCTGTATTCGATCATTCCGGGTCTTGAAAACGCCAATGTCCGTAGCCTTGCCGAAGTTGGGATCAGTACTGACGAAGATAACGGTCAGCTTCTTTTTGATTCTTCTGTATTTCAGTCCAAGCTGAAGGACTACAGTGATGATGTGGCGGCATTGTTTGCTGATCAGGGCCGTACCAGTGATTCGCAGGTGGATTATATCCGGGCCGGTATCAATACCGAGGTCGGAAGCTACGATATCAACATTACCCAGGCGGCGACCCAGGCAGAATTGGTCGGCAGTGTTGCCTTGGGTGGCAGTACGGTGGTTGATGCGAACAATGATGAGTTTGTCATCAAAGTGGACGGTGTTGAGTCTGGTACCATCACGCTGACCCAGGATGCTATCGGGTATAGTAATGAAGACCTGGTAACAGAAATTCAGGCGCAGCTTAATGCAGATTCTGCATTGTCGGCAGCTGGTGTTTCTGTGGTGGTATCGCTGGATGCCAGCAATCAGCTGGTTTTCAATTCTTCCACCTATGGCAGCGATTCAACGATTGAGATCACTTCTGCTGATACCAACAGTGCGGCCACCCTGGGAATTGATGTTGCCACTGGTACTGACGGCCTGGATGTTGAAGGCACCATCAATGGTGAAGCGGCCACTGGCTCAGGGCAGCTGTTGACGGCTGATGAGGGCGGTAGTGCTGACGGAATCGTAGTAAAAGTATCCGGATCAGCAACTGGCGATAGAGGCACGGTCACCTATATTGAAGGTGTTGGTGATCAACTGGTGGATGTGATTACCGGGTTCATCGGCGTCAACGGAATACTGACATCGACTGAAAACCGGTTGAATACTGAGCTGACCAATATTCAGGAAGAAAGAGACAAGCTCGATGCGAGAATCAACAGTCTGACCGAAAGGCTGGCGAAGCAGTTTACGGCTGCCGATATTATTATTTCGCAGCTTAATAACACCCAGGATTTTATCACGGCCCAGCTGGCTTCGTTGGCTGGTACAAGTAATTCTGATAATTAATCGGGCTTTTATAAAAGTCCCTGAAGTACACGAGGTTGATGCAAATGAACGCACTTCACCAATATCAGAGCGTTAATCGCCAGACAAGTATTGTCGATGCGGATAATCATCGCTTGATCCAGTTACTGTTTGAGGGAGCTCTGGAGCGTATTTCCACCGCGAAAGGGCAGATTCAGGCCAAGAATTATGAGGGCAAGAATCGCCTGATCAACAAGGCTGTCGAAATTGTCGGTGGTCTTCGCGAGTTTCTGGATATGGAGCAGGGAGGGGAGCTGGCTGAAAGTCTGTCCTCGCTGTATGAATATATCGAACGTCGCTTATTTGAAGCCAATCTGAAAAATGACGTTGCTATTCTTGACGAGGTTGCCGGTCTTCTTAAAGAAGTCAAAGGCGGTTGGGATGGCATCAGGGATGAAGTGCTGGAAAAATCTCTCGTCTGAGATCTCGGGCAGTTTAGTTACTGTTAACTGCCGACATACTGCATCAACGCAATGAGGCCGCAGGGGAGGTGCCCTGCGGTACTCAGTTTCCGGTCAATCCTTCCAGGTGTGATTCAACACTGGCGGCCAACGCTTTCAGGTTATACCCTCCCTCCAGCATCGAAACCACTCTGCCGTTACTGTACATGCGGGCAACATCCATGATCATGCGGGTGACCCAGCGGTAGTCTTTTTCCTCAAACTCCAGATGGGCCAATGGGTCGTCCTTATGGGCATCAAATCCGGCGGAGATCAGTATCAACTGAGGTCTGTGTTCCTGCAGTCTGGCAAACCAGTCTCTTTCCACCGTTCTTCGGAATTGCAGGCCTTTTGAGTGGGCTTCCAGCGGGGAGTTGATAATATTGGGACGGTCCACATTGTGATGGCTGTAGGGATAAAGTGGATATTCAAAACTTGAGCACACCAGGACTCTGGGATCATCCTGGAAAATATCGATGGTTCCGTTGCCCTGGTGGACGTCGAAATCAATGATCGCTATTCGCTCAAGGTCATGAAAGCTCATCGCATGATGGGCGGCAATAGCAATGTTATTGAAAAAGCAGAAGCCCATGGTTTTACTGCGCTCGGCATGATGACCTGGTGGTCGAACGGCACAGAAGGCTGTATCCACCTGACCGGACATGACCGCGTCAGTGGATTCGACGGCGGCTCCGGCAGCCAGATAAGCAGCACGAATGGAATCTTTCATCAGTGCCGTGTCCGGGTCCACCATGATCCGGCCTTTACCGGGATCCATTTCTTCCAACTGTCTGACGTAGAGGTCCGGATGGACGTTGGTAATGTATTTGCGATCAGCTTCACTGGGTTGGAACTGCTGCATTTCACTCAGCATTCCCGCGTGTTCCAGGCGTTCGCGAATCGCTTCTATCCGGGCTGGGCTTTCCGGGTGACCACTCCCCATGTCATGAAGGGTGCAGTCCTGATGGTAGAAAAATGCTGTACTCATCGTTGTTATAATCCTTGTCTATAGGACTAGTCTAATTGATCGTGGCCCGTTAGAAAAACACCAAAATCATCACATAAATACCATGATGGGCTGACTTCGGTCAGTAGTTTGTTCATTCTAGCGTTATAAATTTAGGTAATGACGGCAGTTAACACCAATTACAAAGAATACGGGAGAATTAAAAGATTCTTCCGAATAGGAGAATACGCTTGAGTACCAGGCATCTTGAAGCGCTTTTAAAGCCAAAATCCATTGCTATTCTCGGCGCTTCGGAGCGATCCGATAGTTTGGGAGGAATGGTGCTGCGTAATCTGATGTCAACGGATTATGACGGGCAACTGGTGGTGGTGAATGAACGAGGTTACCACGATATTCATGGGATTCGCTGCGTAAAGAAAGTCGGCCAGCTTCCTTTCAGGCCTGATCTGGCCATCATCTGTACGCCGCCGGAAACCGTCCCCATGCTGGTCAGGCAACTGGCGCAGAAGCGTGTGAAGACAGCGATGATTCTGACAGGTGGTCTTTCCAGAACCCATAGCCGTAGCGGTCGGCCGTTAATGTATTCGGTGCAGGAAGTGGCAAAGGAAACCGGTATCCGCGTACTCGGGCCGGAAACCATTGGTATTATGGTGCCGCACAACAACATCAACGCCACATACATGCACATGGGTATTCTGCCTGGGAAAATTGCCTATATCGGTCAATCGGGGACTCTTGCCAGCGGTATTATTGACTGGGCCTTTAGCCGTGGTATTGGGTTTTCTTATCTCACCACGCTGGGGGACAGTATAGATATCGATCTGGATGATCTGAGCGATTATCTGGCGCAGGACCGCAAAACGAAGGCAATTTTGTTGCACATCGAGAATATCACTTCGCTACGCCGCTTTATCTCGGCGGTACGGGCAGTGTCACGGGGTAAACCGGTGATTGCGGTTAAAAGTGGTCGCACTCCTGCATCACAGTGGACGCCTATGGCATTGCCGCCGGGCATTGTGGATGGCGACAAAATCTATGATGCGGTGCTAAGGCGGGCCGGTGTGCTCAGGGTTAACGGCAGTGACGAGATGTTTGATGCTCTGGAAACTCTGACTCGCATGAAAACCGTTCGGGGTGAACCTCTGCATATCATTACCAATGGCACTGGGCCGGGTGTGCTGGCGGTGGATAGGCTGGCGTCACTGAAAGGCGAACTGGGGACACTGTCCCCAGAGACCGTCAGTGAATTGGCCCAACTGCTGCCGCCTTACTGGACACGCAAAAACCCGATAGATCTCAATTATGATGCCGGACCACTGCTGTATGAGCAGGTATTGGGAATCCTCAGTCGTGACCCTCATGTCTCCAATGTGCTGGTGCTGTTCGCACCATCGCTGACCGAGGATAGTCTTCAGGTGGCGGACGCGATCATCCAATTTTCGGCCAGGACTCACTTGAATATTTTTACTTGCTGGCTGGGGCACAGCACTGTGCAGGATGCCAGAGACGCTTTTTTTGATCGAGGCGTACCGACATTCTCAACGCCGGACAAGGCGGTGAAATCTTTCATGCATAGGGTGAACCACCAGCGCAGCCAGCGTGTTTTGCGAGAAACTCCTGAGTCCTATACGGATCCACAAATTGACCGAACCAGGGCCAGGAAGCCAATTCAGGCTATTTATGGTTCAGGCAGGAGAATCCTGACGAACGAAGAAGTTCGCGACCTGCTGCAGGCATATGGTGTCCCTATGCTGGAAGCCCATTATTGCGATACTGAGGAGCAGGTAGTGGAAATCGCCGGGGAATTGAATGTCCCCGTGGATGTCCGGATTCTTCACGAAGAGGCCTGCAAACCTTTTGCGATGGAAAATACCGGAAGGGGACGGATTCGTGGCAGAGTGAAAGGGCTCGTGGAGGAAAAATCGATTCGCGAATCCTGTCAGTTTCTACTGAAGAGCTATCGGGAGCATTTTCCTGAGAGCGGTTATATGGGATTTGCAGTCCACCCGAGTTTTCAGTCTGTGGGCGGTGTCGGGTTCAGTCTGGGTGTAACACGTGGCCCGGTGTTTGGGCCGCTGATGTTCTGTGGAGCCAGTGGGGCGACAATTAATGTTGTGGCGGACCGGCGCGTGGCCTTGCCGCCATTGAACATGGTTTTGGCAAGAGATCTTCTCAGTCAGACCTATATGTACAAGCTCCTGCTGGATTTCAGTTATCGCCCGGAGCAGGATATCAACAAGGTATGTGAAACCCTGGTCCTGTTGTCTCAGATCACCATGGATATCCCGGAAATCAAGACACTTGAGATTCTGCCGCTGTATTTTGACCGGTCTGGTGCGGTGGCGGTGAATGCCACCGCGGAATTGGGTGAGCCCATGAAACCGGCGATTCTCCCTTATCCACAGGAATTGAGGGAATGGATACTGCTGCCCAAATCCAAGCGTAAGGTGGAGTTACGGCCAGTCCGAGGAGAAGACGAGCCTAATCAGATTGATTTCCACTCCCGATTATCGCCGGAATCAATTCGCTATCGTTATTTTCACTACCGCAAGAGCTTCAGCCACGATGAAATGGTGCAGATGCTGCAGATAGATTACGACCGGGAAATGGCTTTCGTTGCAATGGCGCAGAATGATGATGGCTCTGAGGAGGCTTTGGGGATTGTCAGGGCCTGGACTGATCCGGACAACCTGTTCTCTGAGTTTGCCATTATTGTTCGAGACGATTTAAAAGGTGAGCGGCTTGGTTGGGTCATGATGAGAAAAATTATTGAGTACTGCACCGAGCGGGGCACAATTGAAATGATCGGTAGTGTGCTGCCGGAAAACCGGCCTATGCTGGCATTGGCTCAGAAATTGGGATTTGCTATTCGGTATGATGATGAGGAAGAAGTGATGGCATTAAGGCTGCCACTGAATACGCCTGATGAATGGCAGGCTGAACGTTTGAGAGTGTTAACGGGGCGCAAATAGTGCGCCCCGTGTAATGATTGCTCAGTCCTGAACAACCGCGGACATATCCTCGCCACCCAGGGCTGAGGTTAGGTCCGTAATCAGTTTGGAAAACTCCATAGTCATCAGGCTGAAGTCCGCTTCAAACCGTGCTGCGGCTTCCTCTTCACCACCTTCGCTCAGTTTTTCCTGGAAAGTGTCAAGATACTTGATGCGCTTGAGCTGGAAATCATCAACGGCCACCAGACTGATTTTTTCATCCCATTCAAGGGAAAGTTGAGTGACCTGCATACCGGCGTCAATGTGGCTGGAAATCACGTCTGTCAAAGATTCTGTACCTTTGCAGCGGATCACGGTATCAGTGCCGTCGCCAGAGCGTAACTCGCAATGATCACCCATCACAAATGGGGTAGGCGAATTGTCCGTCTGCACCCAGTTGGAGAAGTGAACAGCCGGTGCTTCGTTCAGTGCGATGAAACGAATCGGCAGTGTGCCCATAGTCTGGCGCAGGAAGGAGGTGAATTCATCTGCTTTGGTCCCGGATGAGGTATCGACGACCAATACGCCGTCTTCCAGGTCAATATAGGCTGACACTCGCTTGGATCGGGTGAAAGCCTTGGGCAGCAGTACAGCGACCACCTGCTCCTTGAGTTCCTGCTTTTCCTTCTTGCGCAGCTTGCGTTGTTCACGCGCTTCGATTTCCTGCGCTCTTTCTTCAATCTCTTCCTTGATGACACTGGCCGGAAGGATTTTCTCTTCCTTTTTCAGCGTCAGCAGCAGATAACGGCCGTTTTTATACACCAGTTCGTCACTGATCAGTGGTGCGGGGGCAACCCAGCCCAGACGATAGGTATCATTAGCCTGACAGGGAGTAAAACTGTGCTCTTCCAGGGCGGCGGCAAGATCATCCTCGGGCCAGGGTATGGCTTTGGTAAACCGGTAAATAATGGCGTTTTTGAATAACATCTGTAAGTGATTGGTCCTGATTAGAAAATTGAACAGGTATAGTTCCTGCTAACCCGGTCCATGCCGGTACAGGATGGTAAAGGGCTGGCATTATGGGGGATCAGGGTGGTCTTTGGAAGAGTTTAAACTCGGCCCACAAAGGACATTGAGGAAGATTAACCTACGCCTGCTGACAATGGTCCGACTTCTCCCTTAGTATTATATGCAACCATTTATGTGTTTCGCGGGCTACACTAGGACGAAAAATAGTTATAAATACGTATAAGAATCACAACAAAGAGAGAGGGAGAGATGAGTACACACGCAAAACACCCCGTACCTCAAGATATTGCTAATCAGGCTTGGGCAGACGATGCCACTTATCAGCGGATGTATCAGGAGTCCGTGGAAGATCCGGAGAATTTCTGGCGTCAGCATGGCACCAGAATTGACTGGATAAAACCTTATACCCAGGTCAAAGATGTCAGCTACGATCAGAATGACCTGCATATCAAATGGTTCCATGACGGCACCTTGAACGCCAGTTATAACTGCCTCGATCGCCATCTGCCTCACCGTGCAGACCAGACGGCCATCATCTGGGAAGGCGATGAGCCGGATCAGGATGCCACCATCACTTATCAGCAGCTTTATGATCAGGTATGCAAATGCGCCAACGCCCTGAAAGAGATGGGTGTGAGAAAAGGTGATGTGGTCACAATTTACATGCCCATGGTGCCCGAAGCAGCCGTGGCGATGCTGGCCTGTACTCGAATAGGTGCTCCTCATTCAGTTGTGTTTGGAGGTTTCTCTCCTGAAGCCCTGGCAGGCAGGATTGAAGATTGTAAATCCCGCTTTGTAATTACGGCTGATGAAGGTGTCAGGGGTGGCAGAATCGTACCTCTGAAGAAAAATGTCGATGCTGCGGTCAAGATTGTGGAAGGTGTCGGTGAAGCTGTAGATAAGGTGTTAGTGGTCAAGCGTACCGGTAATGATGTGAACTGGGAATACGGTCGCGATCTCTGGTATCACGAGGCAGTGGCAAATATGCCAGCAGAGTGTGTGCCGGAAGAAATGTCTGCCGAGGATCCTCTGTTTATCCTTTACACTTCAGGTTCTACCGGAAAGCCCAAGGGGGTATTGCACACCACCGGCGGGTACATGGTTTACGCTTCCATGACTCATCAGTATGTCTTTGACTACAAAGAAGGCGATATATACTGGTGTACGGCGGATGTGGGCTGGATAACCGGCCACAGCTATATTGTGTACGGTCCGCTGGCCAATGGTGCGATCACACTGATGTTTGAAGGGGTGCCCAATTACCCTGATGCGTCCCGCTGCTGGCAAGTGGTCGATAAGCACAAGGTTAATATTTTCTATACCGCGCCGACTGTCATTCGTGCTCTGATGAGATTGGGTGACGATCCGGTGAAGAAATCTTCCCGGTCTACCTTGAAACTGTTAGGCACTGTGGGTGAACCCATAAATCCGGAGGCCTGGGATTGGTACTACGATGTGGTCGGTGATAAGCGTTGTCCCATCGTTGATACCTGGTGGCAAACGGAAACCGGGGGCATTCTGATTACACCGCTTCCCGGCGCGACTGAATTGAAGCCAGGATCTGCCACTCGACCGTTTTTCGGTGTGAAGCCAGCGCTGGTCGATAACGAAGGCAATCGTCTGGAAGGTGCGACTGAAGGCAATCTGGTGATGCTGGATAGCTGGCCTGGGCAGATGAGAACCGTCTATGGAGATCATGAGCGGTTTATCCAGACCTATTTCTCCACTTATCCCGGAACCTATTTTACCGGAGATGGTGCGCGTCGGGACGAAGACGGCTATTACTGGATTACCGGAAGGGTCGATGACGTATTGAATGTCTCCGGACATCGTCTGGGTACAGCCGAAGTGGAAAGTGCGCTGGTTGAGCATGATGCCGTCGCTGAAGCCGCTGTGGTTGGTTTTCCGCATGATGTGAAAGGACAGGGGATCTATGCCTATGTCACTCTGACCGTTGGTTATGATGGCTCAGATGAGCTGCTGACCGAGCTTAAGCAGACGGTGCGCAATGAGATTGGACCCATTGCCACCCCGGACGTGATCCAGTTTGCTCCCGGTCTGCCGAAAACCCGGTCCGGTAAGATCATGCGCAGGATTTTGAGAAAAATTGCCGCGAACGAAACGGATGCCCTGGGAGATACTTCAACCCTGGCTGATCCGTCGGTGGTGGATGACCTGATTCACAATCGGGCGACCGACTAAAGCTGGCTGTCCTCTGATCCTAATGAAAAGGAGAGGTTTACCTCTCCTTTTACTTTTCTGTTGCCTGACCTTTACTCCCTTCCCGTATTCTCATTTTGCCGCTCTCAACTTTGATAAACCTCATGTCGGATGCAAAGGAGAATTGTGCTCATCGGTGAGCGCTCGTGAGTCGTTATGATCAAGAATTCTTATCGAAGTTAGGGATATTGGGAGAGATTCAGAGGAGGGTTGGGGTAATGAAAGAGGATATTAACAGGTAAATTATTTCCGCTATACGGTGAGAATTGTCGCGTAGGCGGCATTTGAATGCCGCCTCAAAAGAACGAATATTTGACCGTTTACGCTTGCGCCAACGACTGTTTGCCACCGTAGGCATCTGCTGCACCGTTCTTACCATAAAGCTGTGCTTGTTGGCTTTGTCCCCGAATAATCTGCATCAGACGGACGACTCGTTGCTGGGAGCGAGCAATGATCTGGCCGTTGACTTCATTCTTTTGTTTGATATCCAGCAACCGCTGTTCGCAGTCCCTAAACAGCATCATTACTGGAGGGGCTTTTTCTTCGAGAAGCTTGAACAGGCGTTTTTTGGGAAGTTTGGTGTTTTTGATCCAGTCAGTCCGCTCGCGGGCGTTGTTCTGGATTTGCAGGAGAAGGGGTTTTTTCTTTTCAAGCAGCTCATCCAACTCCTCCATCTGGTTGCGTTCCAGTGAAGCACGTTCTTGCGCAAGAAGGTCGTCAAGTTGGATGAGTGTATCGAGATTTTTTCTCAACAAGTCAGAGAATATTTTCAGGTCAGCGGACATATCGCCCTCGCAGTGCTTTTCAGAATTCCTGGTCTAAACCAAGCAATTTCTCTGCCACACTGCGTGAGTTTACACTATAACTGCCGTCTTCCAGTGCCTGCTTGATTTTAGCAACGCGTTCATTATCCACTTCAGGAAGCTTGGCCAGCTCTTGCTCGATTTTGCGGATACCCTGGGCTTCTGAGCTTAATTGCACAGTTTCACCGCTCTTGCTTGTCGCGGGGGCATCAGCTTTCGCCTGTTGCGGATTCTCCGCAGGCTTCTCTGTATTTTTTAAACTTTCCCTGGCCTTGAGATCGTTGACCGGGGGAGAGCCTACTCCTTTGATATTCATGGACTTGCACTCTTAAATCATGAATTTATAAATCTGCTTGATAATTTTATCGGCCCGTTCAGATAAAACTTTAGCATTTTTTTGCTTTAAACGCTCATTGTCTCACTCGGTGGGCTAAAGCGCTCATCCGGGCGACTACAGGGGAACCTTGACCAGTCCGTTAGCCACCACTTTGGCTCTGATCAGGCGCTGTGACTGCGTATTCTTGACCGGAATCTGCTGGCCCTTGCGTCCGTCTGCCATCGCCAGCCCCGGCATTTTAACACTGATTGAGTCGTTACTTGCTTCTATCAATACGGCATCCCCTTTATTTACCAGCTTCGGGGGGGACACCTGATTGGGGGCTAGCGGCTCGCCGGCATTGAGAGTGCGTCGGGCAATCATTCCAGCGGCATCTTCAAGGGTAGTGAAGTAGCCATATCCCAGCTCATCGATATTGGCCTTTTTCAATGTCAGGTCACCCTGACTGATGCTTGCCATCCGAGGTAATGTGTTACTGAGAAAGACCACCGGATGCATCCGCCTGATTTCTAAAGGGACGTAAAGGCTCCAGCGTTTTCCCGTCTCGCAGGAGACTTTCACCGTCAGTTTGCCTGCTCGTGCCTCTCTGTTGCTTTCCACGGTCGGTGTTTGCTGGCACGGAGGGAAGTTGAGCCGTGAATCCAGTGAGCCTATGCTGTATTCAATGTCGGTTTGCTGGCTTATTCTGGCCTGGGTTGACCAGGAGGACATAAATTCGTCCACAGCCACTGAAATCTGCTGCTGCCAGACCGGAAAAGATTGGGTTTTAGGTATTCCTGAAGCCTGCACCTGTACTGAGCCGAAAAAAATGGTCACCGAAAAAATAGTGGCTATGCGAAATTTCATTTTTTGTCCTATGCTTAGTAAAGCTTCGGAGCCCGCAACCGGGGTCAAATTTTTGGCGTTTTTTGGCATTCAAATGCTGTTTTACAAGAATGAATGCAATACGCGTGCCGTAGAATTTTCATTGAAGGTGGAGCATCTTTATGTCCGGGGTTTTAGATAGCGTTAATCAACGCACACAGCTGGTCGGCCAAAACCGTCTGGAATTGCTCTTATTTCGCTTACAGGGCGACCAGGTATACGGTATCAATGTATTCAAGGTGAAAGAGGTCTTGCAGTGCCCCAAACTCACGATGATGCCGCAGCGGCATCCAGTGGTGCGGGGTGTGGCACATATTCGGGGCGAAACTATCCCCATCATGGATATGGGGCTCGCGACCGGACAAAAACCTGTTCCCGAGAATGAAATTAATAATTCCTTTGTGATAATCACCGAGTACAACCGCAAGACTCAGGGATTCCTGGTCAGCGGGGTGGAGCGCATTGTGAATCTGAACTGGGAAGAGATGCACCCGCCACCCAAGGGGGCAGGAAAGGATAACTATCTGACAGCGGTGACCCGGTTGGAAGATCGGATGATCGAGGTGATCGATGTGGAGAAAATTCTGGCGGAAGTTGCTCCCTCAAGAGACACCGTGGACTCTGAGTACATCGATCCGGAAGTACATTCAAGAGCGCAGGAATATCGGGTGCTGGTAGTGGATGATTCCACTGTCGCCCGACGCCAGATTGTGCATTGTATGGAAGCGATCGGTGTGGATGTTGTAACGAAAAATGATGGCAAGCAGGCGCATGAATATCTAAAATCCCTTGTCGCTGACGGCAGCCGGATCAGAGACCACATCAGTTTGATGATCTCTGATGTGGAAATGCCGGAAATGGATGGTTATACGCTGACCTCTCAATGCAAGAATGACCCTGACCTGAAGGATCTCTATATCATGCTGCACACTTCCTTGAGTGGTGTGTTTAACAAAGCCATGGTCGCCAAGGTCGGGGCGGATGATTTTATGGCCAAGTTCAATCCTGACGAACTGGCGCAAAGAATATCAACCATTTTGAAGGATGTTGATGCAGCCCGTAGTGGCGGTTGATCGATCATCTGTGTGTTTTTATTCCGGTAAAGGAAGTATTCGCTCTGCTTAATAATACCGATTACGATAAATTTCGGGACTTTCTGAGAAAAGCTTGCGGCATTGTACTGGGCGACAATAAGCAATACCTGGTGCAAAGCCGCCTGCGTCGCATCATGGCCGATGAAAGTATCGCCACCGTCGGAGAGTTGGTCGACAAGATGAACCGGTCGATTCGGAATCCTCTGAGGGAGGCCGTTGTTGACGCCATGACAACGAACGAAACGCTCTGGTTTCGTGATGTCCACCCGTTCCGGATACTGGAAGAAAAGATCCTGCCTGAGCTGCTGAGTAATAAAGGAATGTCTCAGATCAGGCTCTGGTCTGCGGCATGCTCCACAGGCCAGGAGCCATACTCCATTTCGATGGTTTACGACGAATTCAAGCGCCGCAATCTGGGCGCGGCCAGAGTTCCCTTAAGTATCGTGGCCACTGATATTTCAGCAAGCGTGCTGGCCACGGCCCGAAAAGCCGAGTATGAAATGCTCGCTATTGGTCGCGGGCTCTCAAAAGAGAGGATGAATACCTATTTCACCAAAACACCGGATGGTTCATGGAAAGTGAAACCGGAAATCTGCCGGGGGGTGGAGTTTCGCTCATTAAATCTGATGGATTCTTACAGCCTTTTGGGGAAATTCGACATCATCTTCTGCCGTAATGTGCTGATATACTTCTCCGCAGAATCAAAGCTGGATATTCTCAAACGCATGCATGCCGCATTGAAGCCGGGTGGTTATCTGGTGTTGGGCGCGTCTGAGTCGCTCAGTGGTCTGCCGGATAAGTATGAAATGGTGCACTGCAATCCGGGAATCATCTATCGGGCCAAGTAATCGTTGCCATGGTGGATGCAAATCCCGGTGATGAATAGATCAGTTCGAATAAAGCCGGCCTTTTCTAATTTTTGATCAGGCGATAATGTGTATTGATACATTCTTACCCATAGGGATATTTGGGGGAATCGGCCTATTCGCCAGCAACAGAGCTTCGAGTGTCTTTTTAAAAGGTATTCTGCCAGAACCAACGGTAAAGGAAAGACAGCCGAGTATCTCCTGAAGCAATTGAGTGACCCCGGTAAATTGCATTTGCTGGATCTTGGTGCGGGCGATGGTCGACTCACACGAATGCTTGTACCTTGGTTTCGCCACATCACAGCCGTCGATAAGAAACCCCTTTTTGCCAATAAGCTGCAGGCTATCCCTGGCATAGAAGTGGTCCTGTTGTCCTTTGACTCTCTAGCACTAGAAAGACCTTTTGATGTGGGATTATTCTCTCACTCGCTTTCAGGTGTTCCACCAACCTTCCTCGATAGAACAATCGATGTAAGCGTCCGGTAACCCCATCTTGAGCGCGCTACCAACTGACTGGATAGTGTCCACTTATTTTTTAGTGGACACTTGTTATGATTGTCATAAGCGCACCTCGCTCCTCCAGAAAACGTCGCCAATATTCCGCAGAATTTAAAGCTAAGATTATTGCTGCCTGCCAACAGCCGGGGGTCTCTGTTTCTGCCATCGCTCTGGATAACGGGCTCAATGCCAATCTGGTTCGACGCTGGATCAGCGACGCGAAGAAACTCGGCTCT
>NZ_AQXX01000102.1 GCF_000376785.1 Hahella ganghwensis DSM 17046 | reverse complement strand
TCGGCTGGAAGACCAGGAGTTATCGGTGCTGGCACTGCACTTGTTGCAGATCTCTTTGGTTTACGTGAATACCTTGATGATCCAGCAGGTGCTTAACGAGCCAAACTGGTTGTCACGGATGAAACTGGAGGACTTCAGGGCGTTGACGCCGTTGATATACGCACATGTGAATCCCTATGGGATATTTGAGCTGGATATGAACACGAGACTGCCCATTGAAGTGGCCGCGTAAAAGTTGGCGGTTATCGCAGCTACCCGGTCACTACCCCTTTTGGTCGATAAAGCGCTGCGCTGCGCCCTGCGCCTGACCCGCTGGCGAAGCGCGGGGAGGCAAAGAGCAATTGCAAAAATCGGAGGGGGATCTCCCGGCCTGCACAAATGAGGAACGAATGCGGAAGGTTGGGGATACCGTTTTTTGGCGTAGCGAACGGTTGATCTGCGCCAGGGGCAGAGCCCCTTAGTGTTCTTAAGTGATCAAAGATCAAAGATGGGCTGCTACCTCACCTTTTTGTTTAAAGCATTTTGATATGCTTCTACCAATTTATATCCTGCCTGCAGGGCTTTTACAGAAGGTTGTTCTCGATATTTGCATTCATGTTGATCCCAGGAAGCCTTTGATTGCTCTATTTCAATTCCCAAAGTTGACCGCTTACCATCAGGCTCTTGAACAGAAAACACTCGGTATCTCCCTTGATAACAAAGCTCAGCATAATCTCCAACACAATGGTCTAATTCGTATCCCTCTACAGCAAGCGATTTCGAGCAATTTAACGGCACGAAAAGGACCTTATCTATCATTGTTTCGTTGATTAATGATCCCCATTTCAAAACCGTCAAACCACTTAGTGCATCTTCCATTCGTTGTATGGCTATACGTTGATGCCAATCATCAGACCTGCGTATTAATGCTTTCCATGTTGAACGCTTATTAAGGACTCCTTCCTCAAAGCCCTCAGCCTCCAGGTAATCTAATAAATCTCTAAAAGTCGAATGAGAGCTATCGCGTAGCCAAATTCGCACTGCGGTATAGCCCTTCTTTTTCCATAACTTTGCGCTGTAATCAAAAAATAGCCTTAGTAACAACTGCATTCTTTCCGAGACCCCGTATCGTTGAAGCCTTCGGGCTAGCCGAATAATCTGCACATAAGCATAAACCGGTGCTTTAGAACAGATATTCGCAAGGGCTATATTTGTGATGATGGTATTATCTTTGCGCCCCGCCCATTCTCTGACGATAACCGAGGAAGCATTTGATAACCATCGCCAGGCTGCAGCTACCTCAAAACTTTGATAGTGAGTAGGTATTCTACGATTAGCGCCCTTACCGTTCTGGATCCGTACAGGTGACCTATCCAGAGGTGTAGTTTTCCTCCCATCTTTAACCCACAAATTTCTAGATAACAGGTCATTACGCCCCCACTGTTCAGGGTTAATACCAGGCAGAAGCGGAAGTAGATTTCGGCGTTCTGTTGATACTTTAAGCAAACCAGATCGAAACCGTGCGTAGCGAAGATAGCTCAGGAAACAAGTATCTCGATAGTCGATGGCCAGCATGGCTGACAACACTTCATGATCAAGAATGTAGTTAAAAAAGGCCCCGCGCAATGAACGAGCCCCGTTTTTCGCAGACTCAGGATCTAGCCATCCAGGTATCCAATCAAATTCTTTCTTCTTTTTATTGAATGCACCTTGTTCTCCTATGTAATGTTTTATCAGGAAGTAAGCCATTTTGTTTGGGCTCATTGTTTTTCTAGATCTTGGAGCAGGGATTGGGTTTCCTGCTGAATCGAGAGTCCATGTTTTCTCCTCAGGATAGTTCTTAAGGGAGAAAAACCCTGCTGCAGATAAGGCTTTCCATATCACTTGTCTGACGATAGACCGCCACCAGTCAAGTGATTGAGTATTCTTGATGGGGTAGAAGGGTACCCTCGGCCATCCTTCTAACTTTTCCACTTCCAGCCATAGACCCGACTTCAGACAATATTCAAAAGTTAAAAGCGAGCTATCTGGCATTCGCTCAATTCGCCAAAGATTGCATATTGTTAGGATTCTCGTCTCATCATGTTCTTCATATTGGCAAATTCTGAATAAGTTATGCCTGATGATGATATCTTTAGCAGTCCGGTAACATTCAGCCAGGTCTTCTCGACCGAATGCATTTTTTCGTAGTTTTCCAACGAATGAACTGGCTTCCGGCTCCTCAAGCCTGACACTAATTTGCAGATCTCTGATCTCATGAGATTCCGGAATCCACTTAGGTGTAGAGCCGCAATTGAGAGCTACTTGAGTCAAGTCTGATAGTTGTACTGTCATTTTTGATCGTCCTGTTACTAATTAAAAATTTCAGCTATCAGACTGTAGGAATCCCATCTTGGTCTCGAATGAACTTCCGACATTTCTTTGCATGCGAGTCAGCCTTGTGCATCCAGAAATAGGAATCCTTATTCTTCGAATACTTACGAATGATTTTTTTAGAGCATGCTGGGCAATCCGAAGTCTGTCCGCCCTGGATAACAGGCGTTCCCTCGTTATCATTGAGGAATTTCACGCAGCCCTTCGCATCTTTTTCCTGGGAGTGTGCCCAGAAAATTTTCTCACCTTTAACAATCCGCTTAATTTCCTTCTGACATCCTGGACATGCTGCAGTTTCATATTCCTGCTTTTCCCGATAAACCGGCACGCCGTCTTGATCGCTCAAATAACGCTCACAGTCGGAGTCCTCCAAGTGGACCCAAAAAGGACTACCGCCCCGTTTTTTTGACGGCAATTGTTTGAGGTCTTTTTGACACAATGGACAAGGCGCTGTGGTAACAAGCTTGGACATTGAAATGTGGCTAGACTCAGCCACAATGGTTTCGTAAACATCAGTTACAACTTGCAGGTATTTGGCTGTTCCCTGGGCGATGTCATCCAGCCGGTCCTCGACTTGTTTTGTGTAGTCGAGTTTGAGAAATGACATTGCACGCAACCCTTCAACCAACCGCTCAGCCAATTCTTCTGAATAGATCCGTCCTTTCTCGATTTTGATATAAGCCCGCTTCACGATGGTTTCAATAATCTGATCATATGTCGATGGCCGGCCAATTCCCTGTTTTTCCAACGCTGCGACTAATGATGCTTCAGTATACCGGGGAGGTGGTTCTGTCGTTTTTGTCACCAATTCAGTTGAAACTGCCAGGCTCTCTCCTTCATTCACCAATGCCGGTAATTCTTTGTCTGTCGCCTTCTTACTAGGTTTTTCAATTGAACAGATTGCTCGCCATCCTTTGTACTTTTCGACTTTCCCTGACACTGTAAAAACCGGGTATCCAGAATACTCCACCACGTTCACCTGTTCGTGTGCTGTCATGACGATCGTAGTGACACTATCAATCGCAGGTCGCATAGCACTGGATAAAGATCGTTCTCGGATGAGGGCATAAAGCTTTTGCTGGTCTGAATCTTCACCCGCCTCCTCCAATGTGAAGTCAGTTGGTCGGATAGCTTCATGGGCCTCCTGGGCTCCGGCTTTTGACTCTCTGATAATTTGCTGTTCCTGGTAGTCAAACCCCATTTCAGTTAATTGTTTTGTTGCCAGTCGAAAACCTTCATTAGACAAATTGGGTTTGTCTGTCCGGTGATAGGTAATCACTCCCTGCTCAAATAACGACTGAGCGGCCTGCATAGTTTTGCGAGGCGACAACTTAATTGCAGAAGAGGCCGCTTGTTGCATGGTGGAAGTGGTAAAGGGTGGCCGAGGGTTTGATCGCTTGTCATCGATGGAAACGGAGGTGACAGAAACCTGGTTAACTTCACGCGCAATCGCATCAGCAACCTGCTTATCAAAGATGTGTTTGCCATCTTTACACCATCCTTTTGGATCCAGAAATGCCGTTAGTCCGTTCGGGCAGGTGACAGCTACCAGATAAAAATTCTGTTTGGTAAAAGATCTAATTTCCTGCTCACGCAATACTGCTAATAAGACTGCAGGGGATTGAACACGGCCGGCACTAAGCTTTAAACCAGATTGCTCTGAAATGATTGGGGATATGTAGTAACCCACAATTCGATCCAGAACCCGCCTGGTTTCCTGGGCTCCGACAAGCCGGTAATCGATCTTACGTGGGTTTTGGAGGCTCTTTTGTAAACCAGCCTTGGTTACTTCATCGAATGTCAAACGGATTGGATCATGCAAGTTCAAGCAGGATTTAAGATGAAACGCTATGGCTTCGCCCTCTCGATCTCGGTCAGTTGCCAGGTAAACCTCACTGGCTTTGGCGACAAGTGATCGTAAGTTGGAAACCACTTTCTGCTTGTTTTTATAAATCACATATTTCGGCTTGAATGAGGGGGGCTCTACTCCCATCTCATCATCCGGTAGATCACGAATGTGTCCAACACTCGCCGCCACTTGCCAGCCTTCGCCAAGATACTTTCGAATTTGTTTCCCCTTGGCTGGACTCTCTACAATCATCAATTTCATATGTTCGGCCTATCCGATAGTCCTTGCAGATTTATAACTTTCTCTCCAGCGTTCAAGTTCTTCGGGGCAAGATGAGCACACCCCCTTCCCTATTTTTCGGTCTACAACCAACCAATGGCACGGCCGATGAAGCTCTAAATCAATGCATGCGTGATAATCATCACAACCACACCCGATACAAACTGCAGGGGTTTCAGGAAGTGAATTGGATAACAAAGTGATGAACGTTTCGCTTGGAATATACAGCGAACTATTAAGGGCAGTGGTTATTTGAGTCATTGGATATCTCCTTTAATCCGGTCTGTGTTTTAGCTCCAATTAACCACTCTTTCTCATTAAGCAGAGAACAAAAGATTAAAGGATGGGTATTCCATTGATTAGGACCAGAACGACTGTAGTCCTGGCCCAAGCTAAAGGCATTACCGGGTGAGATCGGTTGAGCAAAGATTGCTTCATAGTCCGGTGGGAGATTGACATTATGAAGCACGACATAGCACTCCATAGTCTTCTGAACTGTCAGAAATCGCTTCTTTAACATCTCTTAGAAGCCTTGAAACCCTGACATCAGCTGATGGGTCAGACATGTTAATTGTGCCGCCTGAATTACGATAACCATAACTGCTGAGGTATCGGATGCTATAACGCAACGTTTCAGAGGCTGGCCTTGATAAATCTATTTGAAGGCCTTTGATTGAGCACGAACGATCTACAAGCGTATGAATCTGTTTCAGACAACTAGCGGTATTTGCTTTCATGGAGCCCTCCAGCAAGTGAGTGGTATTAGTCTCCGTATATACTGCTTTCATTAAGCATATATGGAGCGCTCCATATTTTCAAATGAATCTAGTTCATTTTTTATTCTTTTTCAGATTATCAAGATGCTCTGCTATAGCAATAAAAATCCCCTCTTTCAGGTTGCTATAGTAACCTTCGAGCGCCTTGATAAGCTCCGCTTCGTCTTCGTTGAGGTAATAACCGGTCAGCCTGGGTTTACCCTTTCTATTACGTTCGTAATACCCGCGCTCTGCTCGCTTTGTAGACGGTTTTCTTTCGCTCATTTAGCCAATTCACAATAGAAGGCCTCATAAAGAGGCCTGTAGTTTCAAGTCAATATCCACTGTTCTTCTAAAGAACTGAGTGAATCATATCCGCACCCTACTCCACCAATGGGGTCATCATCGACAAAGTAAAGTTTTCCGTTGAACCACACATCACACAGGATACAAGAGGCGATGCCAAATGCACGTGAATCTCGTGCCCGGGCAATGACTTCTCCTCCTAAGAGTGCAAAGGCTCCCTCAAACACTGTGACATGACAAGAACCTTGTGGGGTATCAAAGGAAATATGATTACCATTTCTCAAAGATGGGATTACATCATCCGCATCAACATCATAGAAAGCAGATAGTTTCCTAAAAGCAAGATCTGGATCAGCAACATAATATTGCTGGCTATCGGGTAGCGTGACCAGGTACGCAGTCATACATCCCTACAAATCTTGATCTGATTCTTCCTGGTAGGTCTCGATCAATTCGAATAAGCACTGATCAGGAATATCATCAATGGCTGCGAGCAAATCAGGCAGGATATCAGCAGGACAACTTGCTTTTACCTTAGCTTCTAACTCTTCACGCTCCATTTTGCCTACTGCCTTTCAACAAAGTGCTGATATTCGGCTTCACTTATCCAAGAGATCCGTGTGCCCTTTGGTAAGGTTTCATCCGTTGAGATCTTGTAGTCATAAAAACTAATGACCTTGTCAGGCTCACCAGAGTTAACAGATTTGCTGTTAGTGGCATAGGCCGTTAGATAACCAGGTACTTCTCGGCAGGCATCTAGAGCTAACTCGACATCATCACTAGATCGGTAGGTGTGACTTATCATCAACACAGCTTTCATTTTCTATCCTCATGAACAGAGGCATTCACCCATAAGTGAATACCTCATGGGCTTATTGCATGTTCGATAAAGAACTTACACTACAGTTCTAAACCAAGCGGCTATAGTCGCAAAGGAAGGCTGATCAGCTAAAGATCACCCTGTTTGCAGGGACATAGTGGACATTGCACGGATTGGCTGATGGTCGGACCAAATAATTGGTATCACCTTCATGTTCATCGACATCAATTATCGTACCTTCATGAGTACAACGATCCCTAGTGATATAGTTTATGGATCGGAGTACTTCTTTAGGCCATTGATACTTTGCCAATAATTTGGTCACTTCTACGTCTGACTGCAGGTCGACTTTTTCATACCCTGCATGGTAGAGGTTCTGGTCAATCGAAAGATTCGAAAGCCATGGAGAATAGAATTGGGAAATCATCTTCCTGGCAGATTCGTAACGATCAAAGACACCGCCATATACACGATATGCTTCTCCACTTGAGAGAAGCAATATTAGGGCTTTGCCCTTCTCACCGATATAGAGCGATGGCGAATCATCACAAATATGCTGATAGTGGTACTGCATCGCCGATCCTTGGCTGAAATTGATGTGTGATAAAGATTGACTCATAGCCATAATAGTTCCTCTTGCTAATTTTCCGTAAGTAGGCGCAGGAACCATCATCCCTGTGGGAAGATACTTCCCACGGGGTTGGCTTTACACTGGACTATTTTCTAGTGGTGTCTTTCACCAGCTTGGACACCTAAGTTTTGCTGACAAAGCAGCGAACTACTCAGTTAATATAGGATAAATTATATCCGATTTAAAGAGATTACCTGTCGTAATCAAACGGATCGTCGAACGGATCATCGAAAACAGTCCGGCGATGGTACTGGAATCCTTCGGTAGACAAACGGACACTTTGGTCATCGTCTTGTGCATCACCAACAAGACCCAGCCGCACACCTTCAACAATCCCTTCAATTATTTCAGTTAATAGTTTTTTCAGTAGTGTAAACATATCATCACCTTTTGAATCTCAATTAGAGGAGATCCTGTACTGAATTTACTTTCGATTCTGAGAGTCCATTGGCAATATTTACCCAGACGTCTTGTCCACCGCTTTCAACACCTGAGTGAAAATAGGATATTCCAAAGGTCTTCTCTTCAAGAATACGTTTCTTCTGAGTTTTCAAGTTTCTCGCCACAACCTGAGTGCCGGACGTCTCCAGGGAGACTAATATCGGTCCAGATGACACTGAATGGACTTGCCACATTGATGACAGTTTATCTAACTGCCTATCGTAAGATTTTCCTTCCAGGGAAACCTCTAACGCAGTAGTCACTTGGCCTGTATCCAGGCTAAATAGCATTAGTGCATATTTGTGGCTATCCTTCGAAGCCAAACCCAACAAAGCATTATCTCTTAATGGCTTTAGTAATCCTATGTGCCTGCTCGCGGAAATATCTGAGTTCTGCCTCGGTATAACTCTGGCCCCCTCTGGTAACGTAAAGCGATTACTACGACCTTGCTCGATATAAGTTACAACCGAGTCCTGATTGTTAAACAACACGCCTTTAGAGCCGAGAATAATTCCAGTCCCCCCCTGGATGCGCTGCCCATCCTCACCAACAAAATGGTAAAAGCTGGCATTCCGCTCAATTGTTCCCCATTTGGAACGCCTGGTGATCTGCCCATCACTCTTGAAATGCAAAGTATGCAAATCGTATAACTTGATATATCCATCTCCAGCAAAATCCCTAAATGTAAGCAAAGTGACCGCCCCGGTTGCAGAGCTTTTCGAAAGCTCATTGATGGGGATTTCCAGCTTATGCTCCTGGTTATTTACCGTGAATGAATCAGCTCCGACCTTCTTGACAGTCAATCGACTAACGACTGGGAACTCATTTATATTTTGATTTGTTCCCAGAGGATCTTGGATCGATGACTCCAGTTTTCCCTCTTCCTTAGAAGACATTGATACAGAAAGCCCTGTCAAATCCTTCAACTGCTCATTAACTGCACAGCCCTGAAGCAAAGCCAATGTAAGAATTAATGCTAACTGCCTCATAAGGCCTCCCTATCCCCTCTGGGAAAAATACGTTTTTCTTTCTTGCCTTAGCTGCCTGGTCAGTGGCTGCAAGATTTTTCGTAGTTTTTCTCGATCTTTCGTAGCACGAATCGAGATTACCGGTTGATCAACATCGTTAGTTTTCAATATTAACGTAGCCCGACCTACCAATCCTAACAGTCCCGCAGGTGGAGAGTGTATATCCGTAATATCAGAGATTTCACAATAACGTTCATGTCGAAATACAGAGGTCAGGCCACGCTTTTCAGTAATTTTGTTTCTTGTGATAACAATCCGCTCTGATCTTATACGTAAATAGTGGACTAAAGCCATCACTGGCGGCACAGCAAAGAGAGTATAAACCACAGTCAGGTAGTAACGATGATACTCTTCATAAGAGAAATAATATCCTCTGCCGTGCCAAACAATTACGATGCCCGTTGCAACCACCCACCACAAGAGATAGAAGAAATATTTCCCAAAATTCAACCATTGAGAGGGACTCCCCTGCCACAATATGGTTTCGTCATCGTAAGCTGTACTCCCTATGGAGGCTTGGTTGTTATCCATTGAATCTACCCTTTAAGAGTCACTGTAATTCCACCAAATGGTATTCCAAGTCACAATGCTCAAAATCTCGCGTACACGTTTCTAAAACAAGATATAAGCGTTTTGGTAACTCGCTGATCATATCGCTTACATAAACTTCTGGGTTGTCAGGGAACTCCTCACCGGTCAGCCCACAAGACATATAAAGAGCCATTGAAAACCGGCATTCTATCTGCGTAGTGTCGCCACATGCCTTGTCCGCTGCACAGAAGTCGTCCCAGAACTGCATAGAAGCCGATGCTTTTGCATCATAACTCAGACTCAAAGCAGCGTAATATGCATCACGATCTACGCTCCATGTCGCTACAAAACGACCATTTTGGATAGAAGCATTAATCCCCTTGATCAGATCCTGGTCCTTCATCTCAAAACTCTTCCCGTAACTATCTTCGAGGCCAAACCTCTCTATGACAGGAGTGGGATCTTTCTCAACCAGGTCAGAACCGCATCCTGCAAGTAGCAATAATGCGGTTATCAATGTTAGAAATTTCATGAAATCCTCAATGAATAGCTCAATAGAGATCAATATTTAACCTAAATATATATGGAGCGCTCCATATTTTCAAACATTTTCCATATCTCTAGTGGAATACACCTACTTCTTCCCTTTCATGGGAATCTTCGCACTGCCTCCAAATCTAGCACCCATGCTTCGAACCGGCCCCATAAGAGACTGCCCACCAGCAAACGCTACATTGACGCCAGCAAACGAAATGATACTTAGTAGTATGAGTGGGCCAACAACGTAGAACACACTCATCACGATGTCGAGCAGCAAACGGTTTATGTTTAAAGTGAGTACACTTCCTACGATGGAAGTATCTGGAAACATGGCTACAAATAATTGGGCATCCAATAGCTCCGCGGCTACCCATAATGGGGTAAAAAGTCGAATGACAAAAAGTGCTGCTAACATCATGAATACAGCTCGCACGCTGAAGCAACTTACCAGTAAGTAAAGCGGCAAAAACATATAGATGAGCATGAAGATAATTGATTGAACCATCGGGGCAGCTTTTCGTGCCAGATACATCGAGGCATAAAACGAAGCGGCTTCCTTGGCCATTGTTATGCCAGTGAAAACGCCGGCAACGGCTGTAGCTTTTAGGCCGACTGTGGATACAACCGCCGCACTCAGGGCGCCTGAGGCAACACCTCCACCAAAGGAATCGGTGTAGGTAACTGTCGAACTAGTCTCTACAAGGTCATCCATCCCTGTAAAATCTACGCCGTTACTGGTAATGAGCCGTTCGATGATGATTTGGTCCACATCATCGTCATCCCATCCACTCACTCCAAGTTTATCAGCAGACCAAGCTAATGCTTTTGCAACACGATCTCTTATACTTTCACCGACAGTTGGCTCAACCTCTTCAGCCGCATTTACCAAGCGTGCTTTTAATCCACTACCATCTGCACTTTCCCACCACTCATCGCAATAGGGACGACCGATCCCTGCCACAATTTCCTCGGCTGTATAATCAGCATCTCTTGTCGCATCATACCCAAAACCCTCCACAGGAGCCTTGGCCCTGAACCTATGCAACCCACATTCAGCTGGATCTACACAAGGGACATATAACCCTTCAGTATCCATGTAGAACTTTGATCCGATATAATATGGATCACCTTCATCCCATTGATCATCATCAACACCGTCAGTGAATTTAGCTTGAATATAGTCAGCCATTGCTCCATCACCCATGGCAGTAACAAACCGACTCTTAACCGGTACAAAACACTCATTGGCAAATCGGTTAAATTCCTCCTGCAGAGATCGATTCTTAAGTGTTAAATTTCTGAGCTTATAATCCAATTCAACGACGTCTTCGAAGCATGACATGCCAGCTATCAAGGCTCTTGAGGACCCATTATTAATCGCCATGCTTAAATAGAAAATTAGAGGCACGTCAACAGTCGCATCATTAGCGATAAAATCATCAATCGAATCGTAGGTAGTATTAGTATTGCCACCTGGCACCTCCTCAATCTCACTCTCATCTGAACCGTCGGCACAGACCAGTTTTGGGTAGTTCAAATTGTCCAGATCCAACTGGACAAGTGGCACCCCAGCAAACATGACGACAACAAACATGGGAATAAGCGCCCACCCCATAGCCACATTGGCGTCAGCAGCGGATTTCCTATGTCCCGATAAAGCTATTTGCTTCCAGGTCGAGTAAACAGCAATGATGAAAGGAATGTATAAAAGCCCTGTAGCCGATAATAGTTCCCAGAGCAGTTCATAAAATGCCCAACCAAAAAAGGTGGTATATATTTCTAATAGAGAGCCGACAGTCATCTAGTAGTAACCTCTCAATTTAGAAAATACTGAGGCAACCTCAGTACAAAACAAACTTCAAAAAAAAGGATCAAGGATAGAAGCATCCACTTCTGATCAACCAGGTTTCTTTCAAGCTGCTCCTCCCATTTGTTCCGGCGGGCGATCCATCGCACAATCTGTTTCCAGTACAAAACAACAACTGAAAGTATGAGCATTCTCCCGATAAAAAAAGCGTACTTATGAGTAGCAACAAACTCTTGGGCAACCACCACATTGTTTGCCCCAATCGCGATATATAGGGCCAATGCAACATTAAGGAGAACCGCAAGTAATAACAGGAAAAATAGGAATCGACGGCACTTCCTAAAGATGCCTAACCCTACTGACTTCGGTACCGCATCATTAGTCACTGTCTACTCCTCCGTCTTGACGAACTGTATTCGGATTTACGGTGGCAGGCGGCTCTTTTCCAGCAGCTGATATAGATTGTTTATGCCCATACTCCAGGATCACAAGAGCGGTCGAATGCAAAGCCTTTGATTTGAATTCATAAGCTTTCAACATGTCTTCTACCTGGTTATCTAATTCAGGAATTGTGGTTTTACGAACATGTGTAGAAGCAATTGATGAGGCTTTTGAGGCTGTTATGTCAGCATTCTTTAGTCCTGCGTTCAGCAGTTGTTTAATTAGGGTGATTCGTTCCTGGGTTTCTGCTACAGCCATTTCGGAGGCAACCTTCGAGATCATTAAGGCTCTCAAATATGGCGGCTCTTTACGGATTGCCTCTACAACAGGTACGGCCACCCCCATAGCATCGACGTCTCTTAGCTCGGCCCAATCATTTTCCTCTACTGCGGCCTGCAGATACGACTGAATATTTTCTGTCATCAAGTCAACAAAAGGCCTCACACCACGGCCTGCTTTAGTGGTCGTGGTCCCAGAGTTATCTGTTTTTAATTCTGACTCACCCACAATATCAACGAGAAACTCTGCAGCGTCTAAAGGAGTTCCCCAGACTTTGACAATGTACTCGTTGTCCAATGGGGAATCAGGAGGATCTGTTTCACTGGTAGGAGCTCGTCCAATCAGCGTGTTATAACCAGCTACAACCAGGTCTCGGTTAAACCGTATCGGATCCTGGTCCAGCCCGGCATAACGAACACCATCCAACCATCTAACCCCATTGTTTCCAACTTCAACTGAAACTTCCTCTTCTATCTGATCCAAAGTCCGCCCGTCATCCAGTCCAATTTCAAATTCATATCGCTCTGCAACACTGGCTTGAATCAAGTTCTGATATGGATTGAAGTCTTCCCCCATCGAATTCATTTCCTTTTCAATTTGGCGGCAATTCTTCACGGAGATTTGAAATAGCTCGAAGGACTTATCCAGAGTTTGGGTGATTATCCCGTAGAGGCCTGGGTAGGCGCGTTTTAGCAGGTAACCAGGCAGGCTGACCATTGCCGAAGTAAATGCAGCAGTCAGCTGCGAAGGTAGCTCTCTGAGACTATCTTTAATTTGGTTGATCATCTGGGTAACTGTTTCATGCGGGTTAAATTGCCCACAGCTATACCCAAACGAAGAAGTAAAACCAACCGTCAACTTAATAGTGTCGAAACCGGTCAGGGGGCTCCCTACAGCTCGCCCTCCTCCGATCTTATAATAAATTGGACCGATAGATGACGGCACAGACTCAGACCGAGCAGTGCTCACAAATAGACAGAAGATGATCAAAGCAATTTTGATCATCAGTCGAGCAAATTTCACATTACAGTAGGCATATATCATCGATATTCACCGTCTCTACATAATTACCTTCAAAATTCATGCAACACTCATACTGTCTCCAGAATGTCCATGCATTTTTCCCATCACCAATTGTTCCACCGCTATCAATAACATCTCCCTTATAGGCAACTGATGAGTAACACTGATCGCTTGGATCAGGGTAAACCTCAGACCATTTCCCACCTGTCCAGCGAGGCGAGAAAAGCGCCCGATATTCATCGCTTGATGGGAGCTCAGATGGTGGAATCCTAATCCTATATCCACCCTCTTCCACAGCGACATCAACAGCTCGTGCAGCCATTACACCTGCAGTTTTGTAGTCGTGGTATGTTTGTAGAAATCCATGACGGGGGAATAAAGGCCCCCATTCATGGGAATCCTTTTTAACAGCTTCTGATGTGAACGGATTTAGAACATCCACAGCATGTTCGATATCTGTGATTGGCCAGCCGTTTCGCCAAAAGAAGCTATCCATGGTAGAAAGATAGTAGGGAACGAATGGGTAGATTGGGGTATCACACAGTAACCGTTCAGTCTTCAACTCACCATTTATGCCAACCCCTACAGTAACGCTATCAGCCACAGACTGTATGTCTTCCAGAAGGTCAGCCAGTTCTATTATTGACTCGAATTGATCCCTGGTTGAATTCGCAGCATCAACTACATTGAACAACCTGGTTATGCGTGGGTCTGCTATTAGCTGCTGAACACCAAAATTTTGGATATACTCAATAGCAGCATCAGAACCTTTATCGAAAGCCTCCTCAAGCGTCAGATCCTGATCAGTGCCGGTGTCTGGACCATCATCACAGTATTCTTCCTCCCAGTTACACCAAATGTCACCACTGTCATCAGAATTGTTTGAGCCTTGTAACCCAACGTCTCCTAGCTCTCCAGACAGGCTAGACACAGGTCGAAATTCACCATTGGTCGTCAGAATTTTTGGCAGTAAGGACAAGGGATGACCAATAACCGATGCTTCTTTAAAAAGCGTTTCTCTATCCTGGGAGTCGTATTCAACATCTACAACTTCATGCCCGCCTGAGAAGTCAACACCCATCAAGGAAACTAGCAAGCTCTGAGCTTCTTTTTCTGCAGGAGCAAATACCTTTGACCATTCCCACCAAGGCTCTTCTCCAACTTCAGGATGGGTTTGAACAATATACTCCGGAAGGTAATGCCTTATTTTTGGACTCAGGATGATGTTAATGCCGGCAGGAAAGGCAAACTGCCAGTGGACGCATACCCCAACAAAACAATAGTCCATGCAGTCTGGTATCTGTTGACCTGTAATTTCTACAATATCAAAAGTTGTAAATTGATCACTAGTCGGCAAGCCATCAATACTACCCACTTTACTATCAGTTGCTTGGATATCGGGCATATCAAGGCTTTCCAATGAAAAGTTGTTGTTTTCATTGGCAGCGTGCCCTTGTAGTGGAAAAATGAACAACAGAAAGAGACAAACAACCATCCTGCTATTCATTTGTCACCCCGCAGGTCTTCTTGCCAGATTTGGATGACTCGATCTAAATCTAAAACGCCATATACTACAGATTCGCCATTATTAAATACGGCAGCAGGATAGCTAGTCAGCTTGTATTTCTTTGCGAGTATTAAACCGTGAAACACTTGTTGGAGCTCACCGTTGGCTTCATATTTTTTGAGCCTGGCTTTTATTTTATGAGTAATAACGTCCTTATCTTCTTTTGATACTGAATGAGGAACTGACTCGAATCCTGCACCAATCTTTCTTTCCAAAGCAGCAGGGGCATCCAAGCTATACTCGTTGACTTGCACGCCTTTTGATTGCCAGTATTTAATCTCTGACGGTTCTAACTTGAGCGAGTCATTTGAGATGAAATCAATGGAACTAGGTAACACTTCAGCCACGCCAAATAAACTTGTTAAGAGGAGTAGCAAGCAAATTAGAATTTTAGGCATACCTCCACTCCCTCTGTTCCTTGATCCTATCTGCAATTGCCAGTGCAGCATCTAGATCGTCAGCTTTGGGATCATTTGCTTGAAGGTCTTTCTTAATCTGCTGAATTTTCTTCTTTTCATCTCCATCCGTCATAGCAAGGCATAGAGGAAGGGCAGGAATAACCGAACGATATTGCATAGTGAGCTTATCGCTCATAACCACCCCTTCAACATAGGCACCAGGTTGTTTCTGAGTCGTCATGCACAAATGAACCTGTTCATCTGTCATCTGAGTACGAAACCGGGTTTTCATTTCGTTGATTTCATTTGGTGCCATGTTGAGGCAATACCACCACTCTGCCAGGTTAAGCATTTTTTTGGCTTCGTTGGGGTAGTCATCGAGGTTTTGAGTCGCCTGAATCAACCAGATAGCAAGCTTCCTCCAGGTTTTAACACCAAATACGAACGGACCCACGATAGTGGGGTTTGTTGTCAAAACGTGACCTTCATCAGTCCAAACAACGGTCTCTCTATTGTCTGTATATTGATACTTTTCCCCGATTCCAGTGATCGTGTTTACAAGTGTGATCATCGCCAGGGTAAGCATGTCATTGTTCTCTGGCTTGGCCAGGATGCCCATGTCTATAACGGTAAGGTCAACATCTTTCCAACTCTCACCGTAGCGATTAAAAATCATCCCCTTAAGACCACTGGTCCATCCTTTCAGGGATCTGGAAAACTTGCGAATTCTTTGGAGTTCCAGCTGATCATAGAGTGGCTTTCCTTCTGCACTCTTCGGTGGGTTTGTCACTAGGTCTTCCATAACCTCAACCAAGTCTGTGACTCTGGCATGGGGATTCCCTTCTCGAACGGCCTTCTCAAGGGCTTTAACTATGCATTCCCTGATAAGTTGGCGTTCATCAGACTTAATCGCAGATAATTCATCCTTGTTTGCATTGGATATCATTATCAACGTGGCCTGTTCCATCTCACCGAGATAAAAACGCTCTTCGTCTTCTTCGTCTATCTCTGCATCAAGCCAATCCGTAACATCCATTGTGATGTAATTATCGTCCTCCTCTAGTTGCTCCAATGCTTTGCGTGTTTCAACAAATGGCGGAAGTGATGGGCATAACTCTTTCTTGGCTGTGAATCGCAGATAGCTAACCGTTTTACCTTGTCGCTTGAAATACTTTGCTAGAAGTTTAAAAGATTGGCCTTTTTCGATTATGAATTGTCGATGATTAAACATCGCTGCGTAATAAAGACTCTTATAATTAATTGAGGCAGACTTACCTGCCCCGGTTGAACCAAAAATTAACCCATGAGCCGTTTTAGTACGATCTCGCTTATTGAATTTATCGTACATAAGGGGCTGGCCGATTTTGTTGAAATACAAAATCCCTGGATTTCCGGTGCCTGTAGACCGACCAAATAAGGGGAGTAAACGTGCGACATGATGGCTATAAGTCATTCGAGCACGTTTTGAAACTTTATCTTTATCAGGCCGATAAACCATCGGCAAGTTTCTTAAATATGAGTCCCTACCAATTGGCTCATCTTCAGGTTCAATAGGCTTTAAGCCCGCGTCGCTCAAAATATTGGCAGCATCCAGGCATTTAGCCTGCAATGCTTCCTCAGAATCAGCACGCAGATACACTCCGGCATATAGGCGATATAGTTTCTTATTGCGGGCTAACTGCCTTTTTGCTTCTTCAATTTGTTTCTGAGCCTCTGCTGCTTTTGGGCTTACCGCCCCACCCTTTTCTCCCATCACATGTAAGTGATTCTTTATTTGCAATTGGGACTCAATAACTATGGTCATGACGAAAATGGAGCCCTGAGGCATTTGATCCCAGGTGGAAACACTTGTTGTTTTCGCTCCACTACTTCTTTCGGACGTTATTATTCCAGGCGAAGGCGGTGAATCTAACGGCTGTAACGCCATAAACCGTTGGTACTGGCCACAAAACTTGAAAACCCCCTTTTCATCACATGATGGACGCTTAATCAACGTCGATTGGGCTAAATCAAAATATGCTGGATCATCTTGATTCTTCTTAAATGGGTGTTTTGCCATATATTCATAGGCATCCTTAAATCCAACAGGGTGGGGAGAAAACCAGGGAAACATCCAAGTCCTGAGATCTGAATCATCGTACTTCAAATGTCGAATCCCAGCCTGTTCCAATGCTCTACAAAAACTCCGGACAACCTGATGATTCTCTGCGGTCGGAGTCATTACGCCAGGTACCGGCTTACCATTCTTGTAATGGCTTTTTTCGTTTGCAATTCGATACAGGCAACACCTGACTCTCCGGATTATTCCTCTCCAAGGAACACCAGAACTGTCATCAAAAAATAGCCCTTCAGGGTTAGCTAAGTGGTAGATATGTTCTTCCAGCTCTTTCATGAAAACTTCATGAAGCTTTGTCTTTTTGGCATCGGGGGATGCATAGGCTCGAAGTTGATCGATCAGAGAAATGATTGGTTCATCGTTCAAATAGACCTGGAGTATCCACGGATTATCAGTTCTCTCCGGAATCCGCCCTAATGCAGAGTCCAAGGACGCCTCTAGCATTTTTTTTACAGTTTCGGGTTTTCCATCAACATCTGCAGGAAAGATTTCAAATGCCGCTCCGACAGACACATCATCATCAAATAGAAAAACTCCGTCTTCGTATTGCCGCCATGGAAGATACCCCGTAAATGACCGCTCAGCCCGGAATAAAGAGTCAAAATCGTGAGCAGTAAGAGGCTCCTCACCTTTAAATGGCAATGATCCGGACAACTTCCGGATTGCTGTAGAACATTTGTTGTAGAGTGTCATCGATATTCATCCGTTTGGATTTCATTATCGAAACTCTACATTGAGGGGGGAGAACTTAGGCGAAAGTAAAGAATTTAGATGTAAAGCATTAAAAATGACAGGTGATTAATACCAATTATGCTAGAACAAACATAAACCGGCGAGTTATAACTCGCCGGATTTATATTCCATCCAATCAGTTGGTAACAAAGCTTTCTTTTTTTTCCACAGACCTATCGGGGACCAATTCCCCGGGAAGGGCATAGTGGGTTTTCTCAAAAAGTGGCCATTGAGTGGCATACATTGGAATGGGCAATCCCCCTACTCTCGTAAGATGAGGGTACACATAAAAAACGAACTCTGGATTTGGTAACTTTGCATACTTTGTCCGCAAAACTCCTGCGTCCGTGGCACTGGTATATAAACGGTAATCAGTAGCTTTCTGTAAAGCAGTTCGTTGCAACGGTAAGTTTGTGCGCTCTCGATCTGCAACTATTTTTTCAACTTTGCCAGGATTTGATTCGGCTTCTTCGTCCGTCTTATTTTCCCCATCCCTTTTGTTGGGTAGTTGATCCTTAACACCACTTGGCCGTTGGCCAATATGTTGCTGGTAGACCTCTAGTGTAGTAGGTCCGGTAGCTGGTAGTTCCATTGAAGTGGAGCACCCTGCTGCACTAATCAATGTACTGACCAGGAATAGATGTCTTGGCAATTGAGTCATAATGAATCAGTCTCCGGCCATTGGTTTCATAATCAATTTCTATTTGCTGTTCAACATGGATCGTCACATCCTGGCCTGTTTGAAGATAAACCAGATCAATCGCATCAACTTGGCGTTCTTCCAGCCATTTGGCCAACTCACCCAGGGAAGCTGACAAAGTTTCGCCGGCAAGAAACTTGGTTGAATCTCCATCGACAATAGTCGTAATCAGGCCTTTTTCGACATTGTTTATCGTTGTTTTATTCGTCTCTGCCGCAGCCTTTGATAAAGCACTTGAACCGCCAACCAAGACTCTGTTGCCGATATACTCATGAGCATTATCAATTAGGATACCTGGCAAACAAGGTTGGCCCCATTTGTCTGATATATAGCCAAGACCTACCTCTTTATCTTTCGCAGTTACAGTTCGAATAGTTCCGTCAGCAAAAGTAAAGGTCACTTTGTCAACAATGCCTTTTGCACAACTCAACTCCCTATTCCCTATTACTACTCCAGACCAAACTATATCTCGCACGTTCGGAAGGAAATAACCGTTTGTAGCAATATTATTTCCACCTGTAATCACCTTGAACCGAAACGGATCTTTTACCTTGCCTTTTTTGGGGACTATTCCTATTAAGGAAGTCATAGTAGTGTTAGAAAACAGGGTGCCATTCGCCGGAATGGTGTAATAAGGTTTATTCTCTTCTGCTTTGTGCTTCGTTTTTTCGTGACCATTTGGTGATTCAGGCTCATCGAAATTGACTTTTCTAAGTCCACTGCCTTTACCTTTCTGTTCCTGCTGCTCTAAAGGAACTCCCTCATAGTCAAATAATCCACCATGACTTGGCTTTAGAGTAACCCTTTCGCCTTCCTTTTTATTTTGAATCAGCCTGCGAATAGCCTCAGATTCAAATTCATTGCCTGAACTGGAAGTTCCCTTTTCAGAAATACCTGATGAGGGTTTCGGCAAATCATCGAAACCCAATCCATTAGGCATATCTGTTGCCAATACATTGCCCTTTTCATCAAGAACAATCTGCTTAGCAGGGGCATTTTTAATCTTGCCGTCAATCTGAGTCATGACTTGATTCTTAAATGCTTCAAACTGCTTCTGCATTAGATCAATGCCCTGATTAGTTTCCTTCTGAACTTTCCCAGTGAGATCATTCATTAGTGTTTGACTCATCGATTCGTCGATGGTCTTCATACGATCTTCTAAGGTTTCTTGCCTTGCAGCGACTGTTTGAATTGTTTCTAAATAGTTACTTTGTTCAGCTTCTGCTATTTCCTTAACATCATAGGTCAGGTCTTCAGGTTTACTGGGTTGGGTATCTAACACAGTCGAAACGGGGGGCGCAGAGTCGGGGTCATCCTTCCTTTCGCCCTTACTTGCATAGCCAGCAATCATATAGGCACATAAAAGGAAAAGTGCCAAAACGACAACTGGTACAAATTTATTGGCCATTGACTGCCTCCTGGAAGGAGCGATTTGAGACTAGTAAAACCACCATGGTATCAGAGGGCGTTCCTGCCGGGGCTACACCAGGAAATAACGGGCTAGATCCAATAAAATCACCAATGATCAATGTTGGATCAAACTCGACTTCATAGCTCATTTTGTTTACCAGCTTAACTGATGTCACATAGAAACTATGAGGTGGAGGAGCTTTATACTGTTTAAGCGGGAAGGCTAGCAGCTCGCCAGATAGATACAGTTGAATTGATTCGCCGGACACAGGTACAGAGGTGACTCCGGGAAGATTTCCAACTAAGCGCCGCGGCACCTGCTTCAGGGTATCTTGAGCGGCAAGCCTCATAATATCCACATAATGGTAACCTTGCTCTGGCGCTCCAATAATTGCCTGGTTTCCATCTGCAATTGGGTTGGGATATCGAGTATCAATTATAGTCACAGGATGAGTAGGCCCCCCTTTCTCTATCGCCATAATGTCCAATAGATAGGTGTACCCAGAAGCTGTTGTTACTGCCACTCGTTCTGCTTCAAAAGGCGAATTAGCCCGCCAGAAAACAACACCATCCCCCAGTACCTCGATGGAAGAGCGATTCACTAGTCGCTTTGTCAAATTGACTTCAACCATTTCAGGGAATTTTATTACCCGCTCGTGCCCAACAGGAATGACGATCTGAATGGCAGTATTTTTCCAAACGATTTTTTCGACCTCACTTTCTTGAAAAGCCAATGCACTTCGAGAAAAAAACAAGGCAGCCAGTAGAAATGTCGTAACAAGCATCTTAGCGTTCATTAACCACCACCTTTTTTTGAGAGCTGAATAGGAGGAGTCACGTACCCTGCTAGAGCTAACTGCCATGGGTTTGCCTCACGAGCTACCTCATACCGAACGACCTTCATTGGATATCTGATATAGACGTCTTTTACTGGTGAGCCTTTTATGTATTCCTTGACCTGAAAATCCAGAAAGACCACCCAACTATTTGGCCCTAACACCTTGACCGATTTGCTTTCAAAAGAGCTCCCTGGTATTGGGTGCAACTCTCTTCTCCTATACAGCAAATCTGCTTTTCGGCTTTCTGCATCATCTGTAATAAACTGCTGATATTGCGGCGTAAGGAAAGCACGGAACTTCTTCCGATTGTCCATGTAATCCTGAGCTCCATTTGTCTCCCAGTTTTGTAGATGCTGGAAAATGTAGTGGGAGAACGAATATATATTCTCAGGAGGAATCTCACCTATCTTGGAAATTGCCCCACTTCTCAGGTCAGGTGGATAGTGGAGATCTATGTCTTTTGGCGCATCTTTCCACCCCCAAAGACAAATTGTTAATAGAATGAATAGCCCGACTATAATTCTGTCTCTGTATCGAATATCCCGGGCTAAATTATCGGTTTTGGATTTATAGTCACCCATTTCGTTCTATACCCCATGTACCAACGTGATCCTCAAATTGATTTGCCTTACCCAGAAACTTTAAATACTTCTGAAAACGTAGATACATCACGATTTGAAAGTAGCCCTCGGGCCGATTCAATTTAGCAAGCTGCAATCTTTTCAGAGCGATAACAGTGGTAATGAAGAGCATCACGATGCTCATTGGAAGTGTCGCCATGACAATAATTCCGGCCCCGACCAAATATGCAATCGTTGAAAACAAAATTCCCAGAAATACAAACCAAAAACATCCAGAAACGACTACCACTGTCATAATTTCACCACCTGTCGCGCCAAGAAAGATTTCTTGTTCGTAGTCAAGCAAATTTGCCAATGGTTCATCATTCTCAGTAATGCTCTCCATCCCACCAGATCCTTATTAACTCAGGGGTGAAAACTCACTCAGATAGGTGTAGCCAAGAATGCACAAAGCATCTGCAATGACCACCACAAATACACCAATCGCGGCGACTTTTGCGAATTCACTCCATCCGTCTTTTTGCGACCGTGCTTCTGAAAATGCACCATAGACGTGAGCACCGGTACCAAATGTTGCGACAGCCCCTATCACTACACACAGTACCTGCAGGCCAATGAAGAATAATTTCGTTCCAAACCCGATTGGATCATCGGAATCAATTCCATCAGGAACGATATCGGAAGCATCTGGCAGGTCGGCCAACGATACAGGCGATACAACTGAGAAAAGTGCTGCCATGGCCACCCAGGAGCGTAGAAGCAAATGACTGCCAGCTTTTTGGACTGCCGTAGCTGTTGAAAAAGTTGCCGTGAAGAGCTTTAAGCTCAGAAGTTGATTTTTGAGGTTGTTCACTGTCCTTCCTCCAAAAAATTACTCTTAAAATAAAATGAATACAATTCCAATTACTGCTAAACAAATTGAAAAAATGATGTTTGAACATAGTGCAACAATATTGATGTCTTCCTTCTTTTCCTCCCTCATATTTTTAAATGAAACCCAGACATTCCAAGCAGCCCAAACAACAAGAAAAGCTGCTAAGAAAGTGCCTAAACCAACCTGAGATGCTTCCAAGCTGAATCCAGCTCCTGCTTCAAATTCTTCATTCACCCCAAGCCTCCTTATTCGAATAATCACCGTTGATGCTGATTTGCTCGCGGACGCCAAGGTTGGAATTTCTCAACTGGTTATCCAGCCCGGTTTGTATTGCAGACAAATCAGCCTCCAGCTGCCTGTAATTCAATAGCTTAAACCCCTCGCTCCGGAGCTTCTGCACTTGGAGTTTTAGGTAATGCACTTGATTTGTAATGAGAGCTAATTTTTCCAGGTGGATCGATTTATCACGCTCTTCGCCATACATTTGTTCTGTATGTGCCAAGCCAGAAGTAACCAGAAAAACGCAAATGAAAAATACTTTTATCAGTTTCATAGATGCTTCTTGAATGTCGTTGCAGTTAGATAAATAGCCAACGCACTAAAGCTTGCAGCGGGTACGAATACAAAATTCGGGTGTAAACTGACTGGAAGCCCCAGATAGACTGCGATAGCGAGTGATACACATGGAAATATTACTGGTTTGATTTTGTGATAGATAAATGCCGACTCGTTCCCACCGCCAAACTTACGGAGATCGCGCTGAACTAAGCCGTCAACCAAAGCCCCTACGCCAGAAAGAAGAAAAACGGGGAGGCTGAATAAAACAACAACCAATTTGATGAAGAACAGTTTTGTAATGGTCAGGCTGGCGATGACATAATCCCTTATCGACCAATAGAGCACTTTAAAATTGTCCATAAGTGAGCTTTGACCATTCAATGGGGATTCTAATTTTTCCAATAATTGGATAAGTCCTATACCTTCATATAATTCATTCACCTGTTGGCTAACCTTATCTCCAACATGTAATGGCGAGAGACCATAAAGCGTTTCTTGGCCGTTATCCGCCAAGTAGCTCATTTCAAGTTCCAGCATCTCCTTGCTGTGATTAACGCCTTGGTCGCTCCAAATAAAAGTCATTCCGACAAGCTCAATTACTATTGAAGTTAATAACGAGATAAATAGTACACTGAACAAAATCGATGGCAGCCCAAGTAAAGTTTGAATCGCTGAAGCTTTACTTTTTTCAGGAACTTTCACTTGTTGAACCGGTTTAGACATGGCTTTGCTCCCAAGATGGAGTAAATTTGTACCAATCCCTTGAACAAGAGTGATACTTGGCCGCCATGTCTTCAGTAAGATCAACGATGTTCTGCGGGATGTTTACAAAATCACTCTTATCGGGCAGAGGTAATCGCGATTTCCATAACTTTCCTCCTTCAGACTGAATGAAACAGTGACCTTTCGGTAACGAGTAAATATCATTTACGTGAATCAAATCGAACAATTGAGATGATGCCCGATCTTCAGTACGAGAAGTAAAGTCCACACTGGAAGAGGGATCGGATGAATCCGAGGCGGCCGAGACAGTTGTTAAGAGGTCTATTGGTACTTGCTTTAACGACTCGGTTAGGAGTTTTGCTGTTTTTGGTTCAATTACACGAAAATAGACACTGGTATTGAAGTTACCGCCAATTTGACCAGCCTTTGCCTCGCTATTTACTCTTGCCTCGACATCACTCCAGGTTTGCGTGTACGCGGTGACCTGGATTCCGCTCCCGCCAGCCTTGTTAAGCAAGGGAATAAACTCATCGCCGATTAACTCATTAAACTCATCAGCATGAACGTTTATTTTTGACTGCGTGACCCCAGCATCAGGCAGGCCTGCATAAGCTCCCTGCTTATATAGGCGACCAGACCTGGCTGTAAGGTCTGCAAACATGGAATTGCCAACTGCGGATGCAACTTCTGGGTCTGAAAGGGCGTCAAGGCCGACATAGACGATTCCGCCGGTTGCAATTATCTCTTGCCAGTTAAAGATGGGACGTGGGTCATCGAGATCCAGATAATCGGGGCTAATTAGCTCTGAACATTTACCTGTGCAAAGCTTTTCCATAAGAGGGAGAAGTGAAGCGACCAGGTTATCAAAATGCTTTTTATCGTACTCAAAGGTCTTGATCAAAGAGTGTGCTACGTTATCTTTTAGACCAAGCTCTTTATATAATCTGGCAGCAGCCAACGCTCTGTCTGTACGGTCCTCATTATTACGAGTGCGCTTAAATCCAGAGTCATGACTTCGGTAACTCTTTTCATACTCATCAAGCTGGACTTTCCAATCTTTCGGTACCTCGCCTTTCTGTAGCCCTCTTGTCATCAAGAACTCAACGTACTCAACAACCAGGGGATCAATGTCTTCTCCGTAATATTTAATTTGTTCGTAATCGATTTTTTTGCCAAGAGCATTTAGGCACTTGGAGATGACATTAACGTACCTCCAAACAAACTCACGGAACGCTTGTGAGGGCCCTTCTCCAGGCATTTGCCCAGCAACTCTTGCAGCAACTTCAGTAACTCGTAAATAATCCGAAACCGGATTATATCGTGCCGATATGTTGGGATATCCGAGATGGAAGAAATAGAGCTTGTCCAGCCGGCCAGCCGCTCTTGCTTCAACATACATCCTCTTAAATAAGTCTGGATCGCCCTTAGGATCAATGACGATGACCACTTCGCCCCTTCGGATGTCCTGAGCAATTAGTAATTCAGCCAGTCTGGTTTTTCCAACCCGAGTAGTTCCCAAAACTCTCGTGTGCCCAGGCCTTACGCCTAAATCAATTTCAATTTTGTACTCACCCTCAAGAAGGCCAACAGCATGTATTGCAGGCTGCCCTTCACTTGCCGGGAGAGGTTTCAAAGGATTCCAAAAGATTTGAGAAGCAAGGGCTCTAGATAGGAACTCGAACCGTGTAGCATCGAAATAACGCTCAATCCGCCTGGCTATTCGATATGACCAGGACTGCCTCAAGTATTTGGATCCAGATTTCAAGCTCAGATCAAATAGTCGTTGTGTATGTCGTTGATCCCATGGAAAACCAATTCCCATGTATAGAGTGCGCTTGCTAACTGGAAGGTCAGCGGAGGACATGACCGGAATTTTCAACTTTAGTAGGCCTTTCTGATAACGATAGATCCGCCATCCCTGGGCAAATCTTATGTATGCCCGGCCAGTTAGTATGCAAAAGGCAAGTATTGAAACATCAGGTGTGAAAAAGAATAGCCATTGCCCCAACAGCGCAAGGATTGCCAATAGCGACAAGCAAGCCACGGAATAGAATTCCACGACTGGTCTAAGCAAGCTTTCAATTGGGTATTGATTAGCCATCTATCTGTATCAGTATTGAACGATTTGTCTTTGAGTGATTAGCACTGGGTAGTGCTGCAAATCGAACATCTCGACAAGAACGCTTCCTTTAACAGGGATGACCTGAAGTCCGTCTGTGTGTGCTTTTACTCGTTTCAAATCATCGACAGTTTCAGCTTCAACCAACCAACAAAAAGCGTTAATGGTTTTTAGATAGTCCAACTGTATTTGGACCCACTTCAAACTATTGAGATCTGATCCAATGACACATATGGGACGACTTACATTGGAGAAGTACCCTTCTCTTGGCTCTACTTCACCAAATGTAAGCTCAGGTGTGTGAACAGGCAGATATGATCCAAGCATATTTTTTAAGTTTATTGCCAATTGTGCGTACTGCTGATCCATATTTTCCTTTGATCTTTTTTTTCTAAAAAATGCGCCGTCATAATGTTTGAGAGAATGTGTATTCTCTGTGTTTGAATGCAGAATTTTGGGTTCTGAAAATGCAGGACCAGTAATCATTGCCATCAAAAAAATGAGTGTGAGTTTTTTCATTTTGAAGCCTCTAAAAATGCTCTCAGGTTTGATCTAACCCTAGCTTTATACTCCTCAGCAGGAAGTGGTTTGTTTGGGCTGTAATAGGCACCGACAGCGGCCTCATAGCTCCCCCTGTTTTTGTAAAAGAATTGAAGCACCTGAATTCCAACATCTATGTTCTTTTTTGGATCTAAAGCTTCCCAGGGTGAGGAGAAATATGAATGGTTATACTTCCAATAAACCTGCATCAAACCTATGGCAATATTTTCATTACCTTTCTCCAGTTCTGCTTGGAGCTTGTTGAACGCAGCTTCTCTTGAACTGAAGTAATATGGCCTCTCGGAAACATTAAGTGTCCAAGGCCATGGAATGCGTTTACCAGCAACGGGGCGACCGCTTTCAGTTAATGCAATGGCATAAATCAGATGCGGGCTAACGCCATGCTTCACCGCCGCTTCCCAATAGAGAAACGGAACCTGGTCTCCAAGGGCCTTAAATGGCAGCAAAGTCCATATGATGAAAAAGAGAGTCGAGCGATAATTCATACCAGGGATCGATGCCTATTATTTAAAACTGAAGCGGTACAGCTTCGTTGCCTCTGACGTTAAATAGTTTTGTTTGAATCTCATCGAGACCAAAAACCTTAGACTCACCATTATCGTAATTGAGCGTTATCGCTCCTTTTTCTACATCTTCCGGATCGATCTTGGCCGCTTTTGCCCAAGCTTGGATTTGCTTATCCGTAGTGGCCTGCATGAAATACACCTCCAGAGCCACGGCCGTTTTCAAAGAAATCTGTCTGGCAGTCTCAAACTTCGAAATGCTTTCTTGATCGCTAGAATTTACAAACATAACCAACGTATCACCTAGCTTCGGAAGGTTTGATGCTTGTGATTTCTGATTGTCTGGGAGGTTGTAGGTTTGTGCTATTTGCCTATAGTCAATAAATGGAATCCCGGCAAAAATCTCCCTTCCAACACGGTCATGAACTGCCTCAAAGGCTTTAAAGCCATCCATTCTCTTCTTGTCCTGGAGTATCAATAACCGTGCATATCGCTCTCTATCTGTCACGTTATCCGCATAGATACCCAGAACAAAAACTGGCGGCAGATTGGCAAATTGGTACTTTGCATCGGTCTCCATTAATACCTGGTATCTGCTCCACTCTTTCTCGCTTAACCCCCAGTGGATCCGTTCAGCTTCAGAATGCTCAATGGCAAAAGTATCAGTCGCAGTTTTTGATATCTCTGTTTGTTGAATATCAACAGCCAAAGTTAGACCAGGCATCAGTATTAGGGGGATAGCAATTAGGCACTTAAGGTTCATAGTCGCCTACTCCGTCAATCTCTGTTTAATTACTGGAGTCACACCGGTCAAAGACGCCAGGTTCTTTTGACGACGTTGCGCGTGAGGGAGATCAAAGTAGGCCCCGACATAGATAAAAAAATTGCCTGAATTCCCTCCCTTCCACTTATCACTTTCAGAGAGCCGCTCCAAGGTGTCCCAAAGTTCCTCACGTGGTGGTTTTATTGGAAACTTGTAAACCACCGTGAAGTTGTACCCGGGAAGCTCTTTTTGATCTGAAGGGGTGGCATTGTTCTTTAGATCAGTTACCTGGTCTGTACTGAATTCTGACGGCTCGACTCGGGCATTCTTAGAACTGGTTGTATACGCGGCTTTAACTACGGGTTGAACCGCTGCAGAAGCTTTTACAACAGGAGATGCGTACTGAAGGCTTCTGATAATTCGCCTGCCATCACTACTTGCTACAACTGATGCAGGTTTCGAAGACGAATAATCTAACGACCTTACTAATGGGCCACAATAATATGTTCTATCCCGCCAGGAAACTGCCAGGTTCCGTTTTGTTCTTTTACATACCGCCGGTACAACCTCTTTAACGAGCGGTTCTTGTGACATTGTAGGTGCAGCTACCAAATCCTTTGATTCCTTTGGAGCTTGATTAATGACACAACCAGATAATAAAAGGATGACTGGAAATATTGCTTGCCTCATTTCCCCTCACCCCGCTATATCAATGGGGATGAATTTGCAGAAGGGCTTACCATCTTGGTCAATGCACCCGGTAACGCCACGAGTTGTAGATATATCAATGGTCCAATTCTGGATAATGTCGCCATTTCTGAGGTACTGTTTCTGACCGTTGAGCATCACAGCTGCACTATAATCTCCGCCCCAAATATCTACAGAGAGAACTTTGAAAGGAGGGGTCAATTTTACTTTGGTCTGCTGAGTTTCCAGCAGGTTTCTGAGCGCTAGTAATTTATTGCGAAAGCTCTGGTTTTCTTTGGTCAGGGTTTCTATTCTGGCGTTGAGTTCAGCCATAACAGCCGTACCCGCAGCTTTTTGTAGGATGGCAATTTTTTGCTCTATCTCTGTTGAGCGTGCAGCCAATCCGCTAGTAGTTTCATCTAGAGATGAAATGCGACTCTCAAAATCATTTAGATTTGAGCCTAATTTTGTTAAATCAAGTTTGACAGTGCTCCCTGCAACATTGGATCTAGAGACCTTTAGGTTATCAGGCGGCTCCTGAGCAGATGCAGGAACAAATTCATTGTCTGGCTCAACAACTTCAGGTTCATTCTTGTGCCGATTGTCTTTGAATGTTGCCACCGCCTTAGGGCCGTCTTCGACTGCCGCAATTTCAGGTCTATCTCCATCGATAGCGCCCTTTAGCCATGTAAAAAGTACCGCAACAACCACAATCAAGATAATTGCCAGAGCCGGCAAGCCAAATTTAATATAATTAGGGATAGGTGAATTTGGCACGTCCTCGTCTGGTATTGGCGCACGAAGGTCTTCCAAGTCTGGTAACGATCCTTCACTACTGCTAGGGTTTTCGTCTTGCTCTGCCAAATCATCCATTTCTTGGTCCGTGATCTGTTCCTCAGAGTCCTGGTGCAATGAAACCTCTTCTTGCTCTATAAAATCTTCCAGATCATCATCTGCGGGCTGTTGAGGCTCTTCATCGCCGTAAAATGTCTCATCCAGGAACGGAAGATCTTCATCCAGGAAGTCGTTCTCAGATTGCTCACTTTTTAGGGTTGTGACTGCCTTATCTGGGTCACTTAAGACATTTTTTTCAGTTTCTACCTGGTCGCTCATAATTCTTCGTCCTGTTCTTGCAGATCATTGAAGCTGCCTACATATCTATGTGATTCGTAAAGATGGTTTAACTCGAACGAAATAAGTCTGCGCACTGGATCCTCTACCAAAACCCATGCCTCAGAAGCCAAAACTCTCAAAATGGTTTCTATTGGTTGTTCGTGAAACTCTCTGTGGACTGCTGGCAATGGGCTAGCTAATAGAACCCGTAACATCGGATCAGAAGATTCTAGGCTCGCTAATCGATAGCCAGAACGAAGCAACAGGGTGTCTATGGCTTCGCCCACGGTTTTTATGGATTGGGGGAATTGAATTGTTGTGCGAACGGCAAGGAGTTCAATTTTTTGCTCTAGTGGCTCTACTGGGGCATAACGATTTTTAACGAAGTTCTGACCTGTCGATCCAACCTCTGCTTGTGTATACACCGACAAGGCGCTGCATAAAAACAACAGCACATACCCAATTACTTTCATCTGGCAGCTCCAAAAATGTAAGGTTCTGGGTAATTTAGTTCTATTGCGAGGCAATTTGGTGAAAGTAAAGAATTTCGCGTTAAAGCATTAAAAAACGGGAAGGGGCCTACCTAAAGGGAAGAAACGGTTAACGGAAAAGGTTTAATGGTAAAAAGGTTAAATTAAATGAAGTAACGGAAATGGGAAAAGGATTTTACTTTGGGCTTCTCTGTTGTTTTGGCGTATATCATACGCAGAAATTTTCAGTATAGGCTCAATATGATCAAGCTTTTTAGAAGAGCAAATTTGCGGCAATCCCAGACAGACAACCTCAGAATTGATGCAATCAATGAAAAAAAGATTCCTGTACTTGGGCCACACGCGATCTTTCAGTTGGTTGGGGCAGCAACAAGGTTGTCAGCGATACGGGCGTTAACCGGTATCAGTGACGCACATTATCAGCTCCTGTACCAACCAGCTATCGAAGCATTTGCCTCTCAGTGCCAGTTAGTACCAGCATCGGCTACACATCACCATTGTGGTCTTGGAGGGTTAGTTATTCATACGCTCGAAGTGGTGGAGCTGGCCCTACGTATGAGAAGAGGAAAACAACTTCCGTTACAGGCCGATCCTGAGCAAATAGCAGACGAAGAGCATCAATGGACCTATGGTATTTTTGCTGCCGCATTACTTCATGATATGGGGAAAACTATCTCAAGCACTTCCCTTAAACTTGACACAGGTGTTCTTTGGAACCCACTTCATCACCCCATTCAAGAAACCGGTGCATCGTCGTACAGCGTTCATTTCCACCGGCCGAACTATTCTTTGCAGCAAAGATCTTCCACTCTATTTACCACAAATATTCTTCCTGCTGCAGGCCTCCATTGGATTTCGAGCAACAGTGATTTGATGCATCAATTGATCAATTGGCTATACGGCCATGTTTATGAGTATGGGGTAATTGGGGACATTGTTCGGGAAGCCGATATGACAAGTGTTGCTCGAAACCTCGGAGCCTCTGGTAAACGCTTATCAAATGCTCCGTCCATACCATTGATAGAAAAGCTTATGACTGCACTTCGCCAGCTAATTGAAACAGACCAGCTTCGAGTAAACCGAAACGGGGCTGCAATATGGATCAAAGGTGAGTATGCCTACACAGTCTGCGGAGTGGTCGCAAAAAAAGTAATTACACAATGCAACGATATCGGGATTACCGACATCCCACACGACAATTCTCGACTTTTTGATACCTGGCAAGAGCATGGATACGCCCTGTCCACATCAAATGGAAATGCAATCTGGTTTGTAAAAGTTGCGAACAAAAGCCGGGATGAAACTGAAACATACAGCCACTTTCTGACTGTTCTAAAATTTGAGGTAAGAAAGTTGTTCCATCCAAGTCGCAGACCAATGGACTTCGATGGAACAATTGAGGAATTGGATGAAACAGAATTCAGAAGAGCACAATTGCTCCAAAACGAAGAGGCTATGGGGGTAGCTCATCAGGATGATTCAAATCCCATTACCGAAACCAATGAAGTTGTTCCAAATTCAGAAGAACAATCAACGAGAGTTGCCGCAAATTCCGACACAACTGCGAGTGAACCAATACCAGCCTCCACCGGAGACAATGAAGAGAAAGAGGACGTAACCAGCAAAGTGAACCCTCCTCCCCTACCCTCAATTTATGATGGGAACTTGTTAAACCACTTTCTATCGTGGATCAGGGAAAAATTACGTACCGGAAAAATGCTAGTCAATCAGAAGAGCGCAATGATTCATGTTGTCAAAGAGGGAACCTTACTTGTATCCCCAAGACTGTTCTCAAGGTACGTTGATGAATATCAACTTGACCAGACTCTTGATATAAAGGATGGGGAAAAAACAAGCCAGGAAGACTTAACGAAAAGAGCTTATACCATCGTTCAAAAACGACTCGAAAAATCAAGACTTAATATAAAAGCCGCTAACAGGATGAACATCCACATCTATGCAATTAACGGTCAGAATAAGAAGTCGAAGATTAAAGGATTTCTAGTCTCATCTGACCTGATATTCCCAGATGTTGATACACGGCCTCAGCCAAACGAAATTCTGGAAAATACTACCGGGATATACAGCAAGTAAGTAAAAAGTGTTGCAGGCTGCAACACTTTTTAAAGTGATCACAACAGAACGTAAGATTCATCAGGCTGACGCTTGATGTTAATCCCTTTCGTCTTAGCAAAAACGACCAAATCTTTTTTGGTTGCCGGGACTACCGCTTCTTTCATATGCCCCATGAAGGCAGCCCAGCATGCCTTATACTGTTTCAAGATGCTCAACTTGTCTATTATCGAGACTTCCGGATTGAGTAGCTCTTTTTTATGCTTCCTCAGTTTGTCATCAAACAGGGAGACATCCATCCAGTTTCCGAGCAGTACCTCAATAACTGGATCGTTTTCTCGATTATCTAAAAACGATTGAACGGCCTCTCTATTTTGTTCTTTCAGTTCAGCTTCCAACTCTTTAATGATTTGTTCCACACTTTTTTTGGCCTGAAGGTTCTCATTTGAACTATCGGCATCCTTGAGAGCCCGCTTTGGCACTTGACCCGATGCGGAAGGAGCGCTAACCCCCTCTTGCAAGAGCTTTTTAAAATAAGCACTTTTCGCTTTTATCTCTGTGCCTTTGCAACGTTGTTTGTAAACAGAAATAGCTGCCCTAACCTGCTCTTCAGGATACTGGTCAATGATTTTAGAGGCTGTAAACTTCTTGCACCTCAGCAAATCAGTGAGTTCCTCCGCAAGTCCTAATTCCTCGTCCAGGACTTCAGCATCTATGACTTCATACGAAACGGATCCATACTCCTGCTCAACAACCTTTCTTATACGTTCAGAGTTTTCCTCGTTCGGATTAATGAGAAATTTTAAACCGATAACCCGTTTACCAATTTTTCGTTCTTCAAAATCAACGCTAAGATCAGTCTCATTATTAATCTCAGAAACTACTGGAATTAGTACTCTCTTCTTAAAATCACCGTACTGAGAGTATTTAGCCTTCTTCCCGGTCAAAGGTATCCCTAACTTTTCCCGGAAATCTTCATATTCAAAATACCGGTACCCTATTTTTCGATATTGCTGCAGAAGCGTGTAGGTTTTAATTGAATACTTAACAGACAATCTATGCACATTTGCCAAATAGTATTTAGTGTAATGCCCTTTTTTAGCCAGTCCCTTGATATGCGGCAGGATATCGGGATGAAACCGAGTACTGATTAAGCCTTCATTGTGATGGTAAGTGCAGTGATAAAGGATGTTCACTCGCCGCTCCTTACCTTCATAGAAGATGGGTATGACCTTCGACTGGATCTTGTTCGTCATCTGCTTCAGTTTATGATGATTTTCAGAACCAATCCCAAAGGCCTTAAGTAGCTTCCTTACCTCAAAGAAATAATCCTTGTCTTCCGGATCATCTTCTCTGTGATCAGCTATTAGCTGGTCGAGAAACTTGTGCTCATTCGCGGTATAATCGTCATTTGCCTCAATCAGGTAATTACTCTTTTGAACAATAGGGCTGTTCAAGAAATCCAATCCATCAGCTTCGTTCGACGACATATATCCCCCAATGTCTTTTTAACAAAGACATATTTGCACGCCTGTCTTTTTAGTTCAAGCAAAGAATCACAGTAACCCACTCATTTATAAAGACATTCAATTTGTCTTATTTTAACGAGTGAAGGGAGTAAGGCATTCAATCTGTCTTTTTTGATTAGTGTGGAGCCATGATAAACACATTCAATTTGTCTTTTGAACAAAGATTCTTGGCTTGTGGCAAACATCCGGTTTGTCATAATTAAGGCAGAGAACAACATTCATTTTGTCTTTTTAGAATAGGATAGTCCTTAAAACTTAGGACATTCAGTTTGTCTTTTTTGGAATGTAGACCTTAAACCTGCATCAACATTCAATTTGTCTTTTTTAATATGCCGCACAAACTAGTGATGACCTTTCTAACCCTTATCGATGAAATCACTCAATAGGCGAAGCATTCGATTTGTCTTATTAGAAAACGCCGACAGGCATTCGATTTGTCTTAACTTGTTCAGGAACTCCGGACCGCCAGGCATGGCACAACATCTTGTGCTTCAGCATTCGATTTGTCGCAATAACAAAGATCCCATTCATAATGTCTTTCAAGACATTCGATTTGTCCTCACTCACATTCGAAATGTCTCCCATCACATTCCATTTGTCCTTCGCAACATTCAATCCGTCTTCTTTATGCTGAATTTTATGTTATATATCAGTTACTTACAGGACAGGAAAGCTATTAAATATGTAAATTATATAAATCTTTAAAGCTAGATTGCTTGGCATTCATTCTGTCTTTCTTAAGAAAAACGTTGCAGGCTGCAACACTTTTTTTGATGACAGATGTTTACCCCTATTGATTTTGTTTTTTATGTCGTGTAGTTATACCCGTGTTGCAGGGCTACGGACCAGTAGGGAGTGATCGCACTCCTCCGTGGCAAATTTTCACATTTGTTAATGGAGTTATACCTCATGGCTAGATCTTTCGGGATTATTGGCACGAAGGGCGGTACTACAAAGACGAGTACCGTTGCTAACCTGGGCGGCTTAATAGCTGACCTCGGACACAAAGTACTCGCAATTGACGGTGATGGCCAACAATCACTGAGTGCATATTTTCAAATTGCCGAACGCGCGCCACATGGTTTGCTTCACTTTATTACAAAGGCAAATCCTGAAGGCTGTATCTCAAAAACTAATATCAAAAACTTTGATGTTATTCTGAATGACGACCCAGATAATAAACTCCGGAACTGGTTTCAGCAGGCTGGCAGCCATTTTGAATACCTGAAATTTGGCCTTGCGCAAGTCGATAAGCTTTATGAATACGACTACATACTGATTGATACCAAAGGAGAAAGTGACGGCCCTTTCCAGGAATCTGTTATTCGGGCTGTTGATGAACTTATTGCACCAATAACCCCTGAGTTTATGGCTGCCAAGGAGTTTTCCAGAGGTACATTGAGAATGCTTAGCCGCCTGCGTGGCCCTGATAACATTGAGTTATTCAAGCTGCCACCCCTCAATGTCGTGATTTCCAGGTTAAAGTCAAACGTAGCGACTTCCCGCAGCATCGTTACTCAGTTACGGAAAATCGCCTTCCAACAGGAAGGTACGAAAGTTCGAATCCTGGACACCGTAATTTATGATAAAGAAGCCTACAATGTCGCTTGCGGCAAAAGGCTTCCAGTACACAGGATTGAGCCAAACCGCCCAAAAAGAAACTCTCCAACTCCTTCAGCATTAGAGCTACAACTTAGCCTTGTCAGAGAGCTGCTACCGCATCTTGAAGACGAGTGGCCGAGCTGGGAAGGAATGCCAGCGATAGAAGCTCAAACAGCTTAGTTGTTTGTGTTACGGGTAATTCCCGGAAAAGACTTTTATACGCATATGGAGATTTTTTATGAGTCGACGCAAATTCGATGAATCAGAGGCGGCTGCCATTCTTACTGATGATGTTGTATCTTTCAGTAATTCCGTTCAATTAGACGCAGAACCTGTTGACCTTGTTGAGGTTACTCTTGATGAAGTCATCCCCTCTCGTTTAAACCCTCGAAAAAAGGAAAATCCTTTATACGAGGAAATTAAAGAGTCCATTCGTAATAAGGGGCTAGATCATGTACCCAACATTACGAAAGAAGACCCTTCTGACCCTCAGTGGCAAATTGCTGATGGGGGCAACACTCGCTTAAAAATTCTAAATGAGTTGTACCGGGAATATCGTCAGTTGGCTAAAGAAACAGACGACATTCCAACGAAAATTGAGTACGAAGAGCGTGCTAAGAGTTACTATAAATTTAAAGCGCGACCAGTTCCCTGGACCGGACCAATTGGTGGAATTATTGGTCATATGGTCGAAAATGAGTTGCGTGGAGATACCGCATTTATTGAAAAGGCACTTGCCGCACAAGAACTACAAGTGCTTTTCGAACAAAAGTGCCGTGGTGATGAATGGGAGCAGTATAAAAAATTCGGCATTAAGAAACGTTTGGAAGAAGGACAATCTATTAGCGCAAGGAAACTAGCAGACTTGATCACTGCTGAAGGCTGGCCGATGCAGGCCCCCAATCTAACAAGATTTTTATATGCCGCAAACGAACTAATACACTTAATCCCTACAGCACTCTGGGAGGGAATTGGTCACGACTCAGTAATTAAACTGAGAAAACTTGGTGCTGATTTCAAAACGCTCCTGAAACACTACATTGGAGAGGAGCAGTGCAACGAAATTCATTCAGCTTTCTGGTCTGATGCACTTTCATCCCACGATGCTCCTGTATTGGACTGGAATGGAATTCAAAATCATTTAGTTACTCTACTGGCAGATTACGTGCATCAAGATTCTGATGTAATTGCTAGTGAGTTCCAATCCATCCTTGCAGGCGTATCAATCGACAATGATAAAAGTGTTGCAGGCTGCAACACTTCTGACTCGATCCCTGACGCCATTTCCAATGAACCTAGTATTGATGCTGCTAACTCTGCCGAAGGCAGCAACGACGATCAAACTGTTGCAGCCTGCAACACTTTTGAAACAACTAACGATGGGGATGCGGCAGAGTCGCCATCCCACCAGACATCAAAGTCTGACGCGCTTATTTTCCTAGTGAATTCAATTTTGGAACCTTGGGGACTAAGCCATTTAATCGTTCAGTGTGAGAGCGCATTAGGGATTCAAGTAACCCCCCCTGAGGATGCAACCTTTGAAGTCGGTGATCCTGTAGCCGCTGTTTGGTGGTCCTTATACACCATCATCAACAACGTGGATGATACCTTAACCGAAGCAGACGCTCTATCCGCCATAAAATCTACATTCGGCTCAGAGCTTTCTCTGTTTACTGTCTACAACGAGACGATCCGTCTCATGAGTCAAGACTCCAGATTAAAACAATTTTTAACCCAATTTAGGGAAGTTGAAGATCGGATTCTTGAGCTTTGTAACGAGTAAACTATGGAGAGTGTCTCATGTCAGAGTTTCAAACTACACGCCACATGCCAAAGCATGATGCAGCGTTACATGCAAGTGAAATAAACAAGGTCGCTCTCGATTGCGTGATAAATGCATACATTAACGCTGATATAGATTTACTGAACAAATTTGGTCTCAGTATCGATACGGCTAGAGAGCTAACGTCCCTTACTGTTTGTGAGGCTGCTCAACTTGCCAAGTCTGGAGCAGCTCTATTTGAGCTTAGCTGGAATGATAAAATGGTCCAGCACGTTGTCAGATCTATCAAGCTCAACGGTAAACCGGAATATCTTGAGCTAGTTGACCAATTAATCAAACACCAAGCCCCAAACAGTCTCATCCAATTCTTTTTTGATTTCAATGCTGCAGAGCTTGCAAAGCGACGTGAGCTTTTGGGAATGGGGGTTTGGCGTGGTCGGGATCAGAGACTCACTCTTTCTGAGAGAGAACAGATTAAGTTGGTTTGGCAACAATCTTCGAAGTCAAAAGTCCCTGAGAAGTGCCTGGATCTTGCCATTGAAACAGGTATACCTCTAAGACGCTCCTGGTATCTGATTAAAGAGCTTTTGCTCACGGACAAACTTATTTTGAAGAATGCCCCGATACCCTTGATAGAGGAGTGCTATCAATGGGAGCGATACGAGATCGTGCTTCGAAGGCACCAGTTGGGTTTTAGGTCTCAAGAAGTAAATTCTTGGATTCTGAGCGAGTCTGACCGTGAACGTGTAATTTCAAAGTGGGATTACTACGCAAAGCTACCGACTGTGGCTGAGAGGTTTATTGCTGTGGCAGACGCCACATCATGCAGCTTAAGCCAAATTTGGGAAGCCGTTCGTTTACGTATCGAAGTCAAATAAGAATCAGAAAAGTGTTGCAGGCTGCAACACTTCTAAGGAGTCAATTATGGCCAGTACAACCAAAAAGCCTTTACCAACCCCTAAACATGCCTCAAACCCCGCTTTTTACGATGATATATCGGACATGGAGGATGATGTTACCGAACAACCCAAGTCCAAACCAGGACCTGGAGCCTATCGCACCAAAGGCAAATACACCATTCACACCAAAGCAGCACATAGGTTGTTCTATGGTCGCAAAAAAGCTCCCGGTGTGGAGCCAATCATCGGTTTGGTACAATTCAGCAGCCGTGTTAATGCCATTTGGCAAGCTTCCGAGCTTGATGACCCATACGCTGATAGCAAATTATTAGCAATTGAGGAAGCTCTGGACCATGCACAAAAACTAGTCGAGGCGTCGAAAGAGACACTGGAAGGCCTTCTCGGTTCTGACACAAATATTGAGATCTTTCCTGCTGAAACAATCAGGCCAGAAACTGTAGATGTTGAGTTCAAAACTCCGTATGGCTTCCTTGCACTCAAGTTGCTCTCAACGTTTGATGGGATGGTCCAAAATGCCCTAGCAGCTAGGCATGCGGCAATGATTTTCAACAATGATTGGCAACAACTGGTAACTTTCCCTTCCCGTAAAATACGGCATGCATTTGCGCTATCAGACTTTAGGTTCTCAGGATCATGCCGCAATGATTTTGCCGCCAACAACCAAAGAGCTCGGGATGCAGTTGAAAAGTATGGTCAATTGGATCCGGATATTCTCCAGGGTAAAAGACGGCCTCGAATGGCCCCGGAAGCGAAGCGTATGAATAAGGCAACTTAATGGGAATGCGGCAGAGGGTAGATAGTCAACATGGTAGCTACCAGTAATTCACTACACGATAATCAAGTGATCCTTTTAAAAAGGTTTAAGGGTAAGGGTGGGGATGCGGCAGATCGTGGAAGGTGCCTGCGGCAAGTCCGGAAACAGTTAACCTATCTGGAGGGGTATCGGTTATCTGTTCTGGATGAGATGGAGCGATTGGTAAAATATTATGACCAGATATATTCGCCGCCTCGAATAATTCATTTGAGGCTGCTCTCAAACAAAAACAGCAAAAGTCTGTATTGGAGAATGCCTGGTATTCGCGGAGATCAACCGTTCGTCAGATTGTGGCAATCGGATTCCGGCAAGCAGTATCTCAAGTCGATACCTGTCCACACGCAGAAGATGTTGCAGTCTGTGGAATTGTCGAGGCTTGATCTAAATACAACGTATTCGATAATTTTGAAATCTACATCTAGTCTTCGTAAACATCTTGATGACTTGGAATGCCTACCTGAATAGCAAAGCGATTTAGTTCTTTACTTTCACCAATCCCCCTCTTGAATTCAGTAACCTTCGAGTGTAATCACACAACTGAACCAGGGGGATAATATGCCTGAAATTGTATCAATTGCGCGTGTTGGGACTAAGCCAGAACTTAAACTTGTTGGTGAAGACAGGGACAAGAAAGTAGCTGAATTCCGGGTGAATTTGCTCAATGTTCGAAAGAAAGGGGAGGAGTATATTGATAGATCATACTGGGCCACAGTCCATTGCTGGGGGGCATCTGCAGAAGGGACAGCAAAGCTATTTAGCGTTGGCGACAGAATCGTAGTGATTGGTGCCCATTATCAAGATCGTTGGGAGAAAGATGGTGAGCAGCAAGCAACCATGGTTGTTGACGCAAGGCTCGTTCTACCCTTCACACCAGATCTCCAACAACTGCAGTACAAACCTCGAAAGTCCTCGCAGGAAAGCTCCGCTCCAAGTGATGATGCATCTGCAGATGACAGCAGTTTTGATAACCAGGAATTTTAGTTAGCAGTTATTTGATAAAACTCATCAACCAACAAGCCTTTGCATATTGCATGGGTTTGTTGGTTTTCAAATAGGATAGGGTGGCTTGACAGATCTTCCGAGAAACTATGGCTCCGCAGTCTCAACAACCCTAACAAAATTTTGTCAAAATGGTTTCGAGAATCATGATGAAACTGCAGGACTTTGTCAGAATCCCTAATGGGTATTTATACGAAAATATTGAATTTGGTCAGGTAAAAGGAGTTGTCCTGAAAAGCGATTTACCACATTGGACGTTGAAAATGTTTTCCCAGGACTTAGCAACCGAAGCGAGTAACGAAATCTCACTCCACTTCAACAGAAGAACCTGCATTGAGTTCGTCGGGCTTATTGCAAAGCTTTTTGAAGACTTAATGTTTGAGGAAGAGCAGCTACTGCTACAGGATGCTCAAGAGTTAAGCGATCTGAAAACAAACATCAGTTTTATTGGGATAAATGATCGCATCACGCAATACTCCAGGGTGCTGTCTCGGATTGAAGCACTCAAAGCTTTTCGAATACTTCTCGAGAGTGAGCAATGCGATTTGGCGTTAGGACTGTTGCGAAAAACATTAGCGCAGGCACTGGGGTCTAACAATATGGATCTAATAAACCAATGCGGCAAGGCTATTTCTGATTTGGCCGGCGAGGGCAAAGAACCAGGTTAATTGACGCATGACATTCCGTTTGCTACATTCTAAGTTCAATATAGGTCTCTCACCGATAAGGAGACCCTGCTTCGGCAGTCGGTTAAGCGCTCGTAGCCTATAGCGCTGTTAAAATGGCTGTTTATAACCCACCTGGGGAAACTAATTTCCCAGGATGGGATTGATGTTTCCCCGCTATGCATAGCAACAAGGAGAAACATCATGTCTGATGCTTATGATCTTATCGTTAACGGTGTTGGTACACTTCATCGTCTTCGTTATGTCAAACCAAGCAAAGGTAAACCATACTACGCTGTCACTGTTTGTGCTTTTCACGGGTTGAAAGACTCGAAGCAAACCACATTCATAGACTGCTCTATTGTTGGTGAGCAAGCTGTATACCGGATTGAAGAACTGATTTCATCAGGCGCCTTCACTTTGGGACAAAAACAAGGTCAATATGATATTCCTGGAGGAGTGTTTATTAGCTTCTCAATTGGAGATCTTAGATCTGATATGTTCTACCGGAATGTGGATGGTAAGCAGGAACCAGTCCCAACGATTAAAGGTAGAATACTTAAAATCCGAACTGCCAAAATTCGGTTCACTAAGGATTCAGATCCAGTGGACTTTCATTTTGGTGATTCGAACACTGAAGAAGCACCTCCGGTTGAAGAAGCTTTACCGGTACCGGAGGTTCATGAAGAAACATTAGAGGATCGTGTAGTTAGACTTGATAAGTCTGATCCAAACTGTTTCATGCATGCTTCTCAGCTAGTTAACGAAGGTTACACTTATGATGAGAGCGTTGATGGCTTCATCAAAGTGGCCTGATTTAGATTAAGGAGAGGCTTGCCTCTCCTCATTTCACTGTCCGTCCTTGTGACGTGGCTAGGTGGTCGTGGGTTGTGAAATACCACCCTCTGCAACCCGAGAACGGAAAAAGAGTGGCCCTGCAACAGTCTCTCTACTGTCCTGTTCTGAGTCTTCACTGCGGGGCTCTATTAAGCCGATTGAAAAGTCGCTTTAATAGAGCCCCGCAGTGCTCTTACGATGTGTCTTCGTCGGCTCCGTGGCCGGTTCATAAATTCACGCGGCCTTTTGTATTCTGGTTTCCAGGATGCACTAGGTGTGATGGCCAACAGCTCTCGTGTGGCCATATTGGTTGATGCAGAATACGCACGCTGCTTAAACCTGATTAGAGCGTTACTGTCTAACTACTGCGGTTTCTTGTATCTAAAACGGTTGTTTCGACAACCGTTTTACTCTATCCAATTTCAATTATATCCCAAACAGCCATCTACCCAATGTCCTCCTTGAGGAGTTATTGGATAGATGGTTCTGTATCGATCGTCCTGATCGACCAGAGAGCTGCTCGTGGCTGAAAAGCAGCATTTAAGCCGTACCCGCTTGGGGAGACCAAGTGGGCTCCCCAAATCACATGAGACAAAATCTTCTGGTTAGGGGAGTTATATGATCACGTTACAAGGCGATCTTGTAGTAGAAAAACGCTCTGGTAGAAATGGCGATTTTAATGTGGCAAAAATTCATACCAGCATTGGTAAGTTTTCTGTCAGATATTCGTTGTTAGACCAGTTTGAACAGGGAAAATATGAAGGGGAGTTTGACGTATCTCAAATACGTGCGGCGTCCTTTCAACTTGGTAATACCGGAAAAATTCTGATTGAAGCTGTTGCCCAGATTGATGCTATTAGAATCACTGGAGCTGAGCTCGGTCATGAAGAACTTCCGGATCCCGTCATCGATCCTGGAACAGACCAGGCATGCGATGTTCAAAATGCGAAATCGGAGAAGAAAGTTGCTACAAAAAGAAAGGCGGCTACTTCTTCAAGAGATTCTTATGCAGATCCTGCTGGTGAATCACTTTTTGGCCATCTCTGGCCACTTGGAAGTGTTGTTAAGCTCGATTCAACTGTTGATAGAAATACCCTGCGTGCTCAGATTAAGTATTTACAAGATAACGGTTGGTCAATTGACCTAAAAGAACAGGTTTTCCGGAAACAACGCTGAGATTAAGTTTTTACAAAACCCATCATGGGGAGTACCCATGTGGGTGCTTCCTATTGATTTATTGATGATTAGGAGGCTTTATGGCTTTAATGCATCCCCGAGTAGTTCATAACTATATCAAAAATGGATTCTACCCAACTGATGACGAATCCCTTTTAAGACTTGGAAGAATGGTTAATAGCCGTTCAGAAGGGTCTGTACATCTGTTAGATCCATGTTGTGGTGAGGGTGTTGCTCTTCAACACCTAACCGGTGTTCTTGAACGAGATGGCCGGAAAGTGGAATCGTATGGTATTGAAATTGATGAAGAGCGTGCTTGGCAGGCAAAAACGAGAGTTAGCGTTTGTCTTCACGCAGATCTTCAAGATACTTTGGTTTCACCGCGCTCATTTTCGCTTCTTTTTTTGAATCCGCCTTATGGAGATCGCACCAGTGATCACCATAACAAAGATATTCGAAAAAACGAGGCATCAAGATTGGAGGAGTACTTTCTTAACCGATGTCAATCGCTATTGATGTATGGCGGTGTTTTGATTTATGTAGTTCCGCATTATTCTCTCAAGAGTAAAACTATCTGTAACTTAATTGCGAAATCGTACCAGAAGGTAGGTATTTTCAGGCTACCTGAACAGCAATTCAAACAAGTTGTTGTTGTTGGATACCGCTCTAGACCTGGCACGATTTGTAAAGAAGTTCAGAAGCAACTCCTGAAAGTTGGGGAGAACATTGTTAATGCTGATGAGCTGCCGGAGCAACCTGAGTATTTCTATGAAGTCCCAACGGTTACCAGCAACTCGAAGAAGTTTATGAAATTGACTCTCGATCAACACCAACTTATCGAGCAAATAGACGCCCATAAGGGATTGTGGCGGCAGTTTGACATGCTCTATAGGCCAGTAGTGAAGTCTGAATTTCGACCTTTGTGCCGGCTATCTAAATGGCATTTAGCCATTAGCTTGGCAGCTGGAGAAATTAACGGTCTAGTTTGTAAGTCAACCGGTGAAAAATTGTTGATCAAAGGCGATACATTTAAAGTTTCCAAAGAAAGAGTCACGTCTTCTGTAGACGAAGAAACTGGAAAGCAAACTACTACCCGTGTCCTAACAGATCAGTTCGTTCCTGTAATTAGGGCTATAGACCTGACCGAGAACTCGGATACTTATGGTGAAATTCTAACTATTAAGTAAACGTTGAATTCAAACTTCTAACTGGCTCGTATCAACGACCAGTGTCTTTTACCTGTAGAGGTCATTAGCTGCCTCTGCAGCAATGCCCTCTGATTTTTTGGAGGCGGCAATGATTTTCAAAATCTTAGAACAAGATGATATTTTTATTGACTCTATACTCACCTGGAATAGCGGCCTAGTGTTTCTATCCGCGTGGGGCAGAGAAACATCGCTACTCGAATTTATCGCAAGGATGCAGGCAAGCGATCATGAGACTGGAATTGATAAAATTACCCTCGTGAATCCCCCAGCAGGCGCAAACCGTACTGCATATGTTCCCAGTGCTAAGATGCTTGAAAAGCACACCAGTAAAATTGTCAGTCCAATTTTTGGTGATTTAGTACATGCCTTTGTTGTTGATAAGCGGACTTCTGGGTTTGATGTGGCAACACGAGTCGCTTTGCACTTACATCTTGGAAATCCTGATATTTGGGGAATGTTGAAGAAGTATGTCCATGTTCCTTTATTGGATGAATGGAAGGATGAGCTTATAGAGCGATTTTTGGACTCTGGTCTGCTCGAATTCCTGGAAGACGGTATTGGAGTGAACGGAATATGCTTTAAGCTTGATGAGAACGTTGTGGAAGATGTCGTAACTACATTCTTGAAAGCAGGTAGAGCGTTTAACCGCCTTTCTGCATGAACATATACTCGTTAGGGTGAATAGGGGGCTTCGGCCTCCTTTACTTCGAGACAAAAAAAGAGCAAATAACCTCAAACTATTTGCTCTGAATGGCCCTGCCGCCTATAAATCATTAATGATATATATAAATCAAATATGATTTATTTTCAAGCCAATTGCTGAATTATTTAGTTGATTTAATTAAGCTTTGCCAAAAACGGTAAAAGCGCGAATGCTAAAGGCAAATCAACTTCATCATCGTAGGGTTTTCTTTGCCCATATTTTACGTGTCAAAGACCAGCTTGGTGGGTGGGCAGTACTATATGAAAGGCTCTATGGTAGAGAGGGCTCGCGCAAAGAAATACAAAAGTTGCAAAACCGGTTTTATCCTGAGCGATCTAATCCAAACTTAGATTTTATAGCTTTTTGCTTAGATTCATTGCCTGAACTTGCTAATTTGAAGGCTGCAGACCTATTTGGTGTGGGGCCTAGTAAGTAGTCTTCCTGAAATCTCACAATCGCTTTTATAGCGATAGAGGTTCTACGCTCGCGGATCCATAAGCGTAGGCTGGTAAATATTACCAGTGGATCCTTCACACAACCCGCCAGGGAAACTCCCTGGTGGAGTCTCCTTTGGTGCAAATGATTTACAAGGAGACTCTTATGACCAACGAAATCTCTCTCGCTGATTTTATCAGTGACTGGGGCAGTGAACTACTTGACCAAGTGGAGCGTAGTTGCCCGCCTCTATATTCCCAGCCCAACCCGATTTGGGACATACTCCTTGAAGACCTACATAGAACCCCCTTCGAGGCTCAAAAATCAGCCATTCATGCTATGTGTACTCTCTTGTTTGAGCAGAACGAGAGAACAGCAATCCTGAATGGCAAGATGGGAACCGGGAAAACGTTCATGTCATTAGCTGTTAGCTACATCGCCAACAGCTTTGGATATCAACGATTTCTAGTTTTATGTCCACCCCATCTTGTATACAAGTGGGCCAGAGAGGTGAGGGAAACTGTACCTGGTGCAGATGTTATCGTTCTGAATGGTCCAGCGACGCTGTCGACACTGGTCAAGATGAGGTCTGAGGGCTTCAAGCGTGATAAACCATGCTACTACATCCTCGGCCGCGTGAGGATGAGAATGGGATATCACTGGAAGCCAGCTGCAGCTGCAAGGAAAATTCATTCCCTGGAATCAATGGAGAATAACAATGAGAAGGGAAGGACATTCTTATACTCCACAACGGTTGCAGCGTGTCCCAAGTGCTTCGCCCCAATCACGAATGAAGATGGAGAACCCCTAACACAAGAGGAGTTTGAGTCTCTCTCTGCTAAGAGTCGATTGTTCTGTTCCAACAAGGAAAATGATGATCGTGTCTGTAATGAGCCTCTTTGGACGCTATACAATCCAAAAAAGCCTAAAGACTATGATGAGCAGGTGAGTCGATTTCTGTGCAAGCTTCCCACCATTGGACCAAAAACTGCGGAAGCACTTTGTGGAACATTTGGTGCAGAGTCGATAGGAAGTACCTTGGCAGACAATGTGTATGATCTTGTCAATCTGATGGATGAAACCGGGGATTTCGTATTCTCAGACCGGCAATCTGGTCGAATAGAGAAAGCTCTTGGTAGGTTGGAATTCTCACTTTCTGAGAGTTGTTACCAGGCCAGTGAATTCATCAAAAGATATTTCCCAAGAAACTTTTTTGACTTGGCTATAGTTGATGAAGCTCATGAATACTCAGCCCCTAGCAGTGCTCAGGGTCAAGCCATGGCTGTTATCGCATCTCAAGTGCAAAAAGTTCTACTTTGTACTGGAACATTGATAAAAGGGTATGCAAATGACCTATTTTATCTGCTGTGGCGGTCCATGGGAGGGAAACTCAGATCTGATGGTTATATAGCAAATGCCTCTGGTAGTGTTGCAGGTGCTGAAATGTCGTTCATGAGGTCTCACGGGGTTTTAAAGGAGGTATTTAAAGAAACTCTTGAAGGGAGTCATAAAACGGCAAGGGGGAATAAAACCTCTGTCTCTGTTAGCCGAGCTCCGGGGATATCGCCAAGCTGTATTACCAGGTACCTGCTGCCTAATACAGTTTTTGTGAAGCTAGGTGATATCTCGGACAATCTACCTCCTTATACGGAAGAGTATCTCGAAGTTGAGATGACTGATGACATGTCTGAATGCTATGAAAACTTAAGCAATCGTTTGACACTGGAAATGCGCAAAGCACTGGCAAGAGGTGATACAAGTTTGCTAGGTGTTGTAATAAATTGCTTATTGGCATGGCCAGAGACATGCTTCCGTCCTGAGGTAGTGAAGCGTCCAGGGTCCAGGGATACTATCGCGTTTGTCCCGGCAATAGCGGATGAAGCTCCTACTCCTAAGGAGCAGAAACTACTCTCGTTATGTAAAAGGGCTAAAGCAGATGGGATAAAGACTTTGGTGTATACGATCTATACTGGAAAAAGAGACACTATGGCTCGACTTAAAAAACTGTTGGAAGCAGAAGGCCTTAGGTTTGCTGTTCTAAGGTCGACTGTTCCGGCAGATCGTCGAGAAGAGTGGATTGATAACCAGTTGGATCTGGGGGTTGATGGAGTGATATGTAACCCCGCTTGTGTTGAAACTGGACTGGATTTGCTTGCGTTTAATCAGCTCATATTTATGCAAACGGGCATCAAACCAACGATTGTGGAGCAGTCATCCAAACGTAGCTGGAGAATTGGGCAAAAATACCCTGTTAGCGTAAAGTTTTTAGGCTACCGGGGAACGGCTCAAATTGAGTGCATGGCCCTCTTGGGGCAAAAAATTCAAGTGTCGCAGAGTGCTTCTGGCGAAGTTCCGGACTGTGGCCTGGATGCATTAAACCCTGGTGAAGGTAGTGTGGAAGTTGCCTTAGCCAAACAGCTGTTAAGTCATGCTGCATGAGTTAAAGCGCCCAAGATATGGGCGCTTCATTTTCAGCTTAGGAGTGTCAGTTGTTAAAATAAAACAGAGTGTGGATTGGTTTGAAATTCTTCACTAAGCCAATCATTGGCCAGTTCATTCAGCAGAATTAGTTCATGCCCAGGCCTAGAGAGTGCTGCTGAAATCTCATCCTGGTATTTGGCATACGCTTTGTCTCTGCAGCTTCCTGTGTTTTGAGAAATTGCTTGGCTATTATACTGGGTCGCCATAGAGCCATAGCATTTTGAGAGCTCGATAAAGCCAGCTCTATACGACAATGACGATAGGCCCGACAATACAAATGAGAGGCGTTTGTATACTTCAGCTTGATTCTGAATTCCCCCAGCTACGCCAATAGCCGTCAGAGTTTTGTACAGGTTGGCATCGATAAGTTTCAATATCGCTATCTTCTCTTCTGCTTTGTAGCTGAGTATTTCTGGCGTAGCCGGATTATCTGAGCCATATACTGTTCCGGGAACCAGTAGATATAGCACAACAAGAATACGGATTATGGTCTGAGTCATGAGATTGAGTCCTTTGGTCGATTTACTAGCGACATCCTATTGCATAGGGCATCTCAATTGCGTTCAGTAAAGTTTTTGCCGGTCTTCCATTAGATAGACTGACTCAGCTAGTTGCCTGTATTATTGAAATAATTACCAGTCTTTGTTGCCTATGATGGGCGAAAGGAAAGCATCCGTAGACCTGAAATGATGCACGATTCTAAATAAGAATTGGGTCTGACTACATTTTCACCCCATTGGGAAGCTTCTCCTAATGGGGAGCTTCTTCTGGGGACAAAAGGAGAAGCGTATGGTAAATGTACTTGATTTGAAGTGGTTAAAAACCTGTCACACTCAATTAAGAGAAATGGCAGAGGATCCAGACATGGCTGTCTTGATAGTTGATGTTCTTAACGAGGATCGCGAACTTAGGGAAGAGCTATCGCATATTTATGTTAGAGCGTTACGAACCGTTGAAGCATCACGTAAGAAATGATTCCAACATTTTGTGGATTAACTTCTCTTCAGGAGTTGAGTCGGGTTGGTTGGCCAATTGCTCGCGAACAAAGGAATTGAGCTGAGTTTTTGTCCGTAAATGGGAAACCGAACATTGAGTCAACTGACTTAGTTGGTTCAACTCCCTTGAACTAAGCCTAATTCTATCTCCTGATATCAACATAGTCTTGAGTCTCCATACCTGCATTGCTGCTTTGAAGCGGCTGTGTGGGTATTTTTTTAACTTGTCATCACCGCATTTTGTCTAATCTGTATATTACTCGCAATCAATCATAGAGTCATGGCGAGAACTACAGTGAATGGAAGTGCCCAAATTCCTGGGCGCTTCATTTAATAGGGTGCAGAACAAATGACTACCATCTATTTGTTCTTGCTTTGTGGCCCTGCATGCCAACTCTGTTTTCAATCCTCTCGCAAGGATTGCTTTAAAAACTGGTTAGAACGATGTCGTGAAACGCCCCTGATTGTCTGATGGGGTCCGTTATTGGCAGCGTTATATCAACTAATATTGCGGAAACTATAGTTTTTCATTTCGAGTGTCAATTAAATGTGACGTAAATCCCAAAAAAAAATTTAGGATAACTAAAATTGACCTACTGTTCTGACACAGATTACTCTCTCTCACTATCTGTATGTGCCTGAGATTTCTTGCTACAAAAGGCTTTGGCTTCCTTGTTAGGATAGCGTTCTACGAGGAATCAGGATTCTTTGGTATAAATTGACTAGATAGATACCGCAATATTTATTAAACTTCGGCAGAAATTTGGTTTTTCTTTGCACAGAATTGCTGTAGGTTGGCCGTGTTGCCGGCTATTGTCATTGAAATGGCATTAATTACAAATACGGAAGGAGAGTTCCTCCGGAAGCTGAAGCTGAAGGAGGGTCGCTGAATGGGTACTAACACAATAACCAACATTAACATTGAAGCTTTTGGAACACCTGGCGAGCGACTCAATCACATACTTGACCAGATAGGTTTCAAGCAGGGGAGGGGGCGTGTCACAGAGTTTCATTCTTTTCTCTCTGAAACATCTCCTGAAGCCTTCTCGGACTTAAAGTACACAACGGTGAGATCTTGGTTCGGAGATCATGCCCCACCAATGCGGAAAATTAACGCTGCCATTCAGTCTCTACAGACAGAATTTAAGTTCAACCACAATATTTCCCAAATTAAAACTTGGTGGAAGGTGGGTGGGTTTTATCCATTTTCAGTGGAGCACGATGAATCGACACCAAGCGTTAGTGAACTGCAGCAGTCTTCAAAGGAAAACGAAGAAAAACTCATTTTTATTGTAATGTCTCTAATAACAGAGGAAACTGGCACCCACTTTCACTCCTTACCTGGAAGTGAATTGGTAAAAATAAAAGACAAAGCTATAGAATTCGCTAAAGATTTTTCTGACCCGTTTAAAACCAATTGCCCTGAGAGATATATTCGGATGGCAATAAAAGAAGAGCTGTCTTCAATTTTGAATAAAAGTAAAAAATGCTAACGAATCAATAGAGTTAGCGTTCGTAATGCCCTTTTGATCTGTTCATGATTTAAAGGGATCTAGGAGTAGGTATTGTAATGGATGTACGCTTTAGAAGTCTTAGTATTATTCTCAAATCTATTTTTCCTCTATTTCTATTCTTCGATGCAGCCTCTGCAGCCGACAGCGTGGACGTTTGGAGTGGCCAGGGGCACGATGATCAGGGAAACCTAATTTTTCTAACGCCAACCAGAATGGGACAGCTCATAGAAGACATTCCTGGGACTGTTACCGTGATCACACGAGATGATGTCAAAGTACGAGGAATAGAGAACATCCCCGAAGCTCTACGGTTGGTTCCTGGAATGTCTGTGTTAGAGATTACTGCCAACTCTCAGCTTACTGGTCATGACTATAGGGTAGGCTATCACGGAGGATCCGCCTTACTTCCAAGAAGGCTGCAGGTTCAGATCGATTCGATGTCGGTATACTTGGGCGCACTCTCCAAAATAGACTGGTCACAGCTACCGGTAACAATTGACGATATAGAACGTATAGAGGTACTCAGAAATCCCTCAGCTGCATCATATGGTGCCAATGCCTTTCAGGCCACGATTAACATCATCACACGGCACTCTATCGATGTACCAAATAACGAGCTAAACGCTAATGTTAGCAAGCGTGGCGAAGCCCTCTATTATAAAGGAGCATTCAGCTTCGGTGATTCGAGCCTTAGCTTCGGTGCTTCAACAACAAGGGACGATGGATACGATGACCTTGAGGTATCAAACCCAGATAGGGATACTGCAACAGGAAGCAGAGACGATGCTAAGGTAGACAGATTCCTTGCAAGATATGATGGTTACATTGACCAAAATACTGAACTTATGTTGCAGGCAGGGTATGTGGAAGCTGACTATCAAACAGAGTTCGTTTTTGACGGACAAGTAGAGGATGTTTATCCAGACATTGCAAATAACGATGCATTCGTAAATGGCCATTTAAAGGTTATTCATTCAAATCGATCTGAGACTAGCTTAAAGGCATATTTTAAGCGAAGCGAGCTTGAGCAAGATTTTCGGGCCTGTATTCCTGCAATATTGTCGTTACAAGAGTCCTTCGATTTAAATGCTTCAAACCCGTACTACTTTGAGACCCTATTAAATGGTGGGATGCCAACAGGAGGGAGTGAGCGGGATGATGTTTTACTAATGGCATTACTAACAAAAATAGCAAGCTTGGGTCCAACCGTATCCCAATCTGTGTGTGCGACCACGAATCAGGATTATGTGGACAAGCGCACACATCTATCCACGGAGCACTACCGTTTTCTATCGAACAACTTACGGTTGTTCTCGGGATTCTCTTATGACCAAATTGACGGATATAGTAGAAGCTATTTTAACGGGACTGAGCGGACTGAAACTTACAGTATTTTTGGCAATCTGGAGTGGAAACCGACTGAAGACTTTACCTATAACGTTGGTATGATGGCTGAAAGTCCCAAGAACATTGGGAAGACATTAATTAGCCCTAGAGTTTCCGTCAATTGGCATCAATCTAAGTCACTGACTTATAGGATCGTCTACAACACAAGTTACCGGTCTCCTGATTTATTGGAGACTAATCGATTCTGGAACTATCAATTAACGAACATCCAACCCAGGCTTGGCGGAAGTTCAAAGGGAATATTTACCTATACTGCCTTCAGCGAAGATTTTGATCTAGAAGCAGAGAAAGTCGAAGCAGTTGAGCTTGGTGCGCTTTATCGTACTTGGGAACACCGGTTAGTTTTTAATGGACGAGTGTTCTATGAAAATCTGTCGAACCTCATATCTGAAGAGCCGGCTTTTGAAATATATCACCTTACCAATAATGGCAATGGCCATATTAAAGGAGTTGAAATCGATGGAGTATTCAGTGTTACACCGATGCTAGTACTGAACTTTGGTTATAGTTACCAAGATCATGATTTTAGCTCACAAAACGAAAATGGACTAAATGCCACTCATAGTGGCAATGCAGCAATAATTTATAAGATGAAGAATGAAAGTGTATCCTTTGGCTATATTGGAAACAGTAAAATGTCCGGGGGATCACTTGATATTTGGAACTTAACGTATCTAAAGAAGTTTGATTTTTCGAAAAATTCACACATAACTGTAAGCAGCTCCATTGAATATCAGCCAAGTGACGTTGAATACTTGTATGAGTTTGAGCGTTACTCATATTCTGATGAATACAATATACGCATTGGAGCTTCAATAGTCTTTTAGAAGGATGTAAAGTGACTATGAACTATAAGGTTTCTTCATCATTAGGCTTAATGGCTTTAAGTGGTATCCTTGTATTGATAGGGGCAATCCCATTAAGCAATTCCGTACTAGTATGTGGATTTGGGCTACTGATAATCTGCTATTACCTTGCTTGGCAAGAAAAGCCCTTGATTAAACATTTAGCATGGATATTCACTATTCTTTTAGGTTTTTTTACTGCAACTTATCGCCCTAGTGATTTTAGTTATCCTCTAGTGTGGGATTTCACTGGCTCCGGCATTGAATTTCAACTACATATTAATACTGCCAAGACCATATGCGGTTATTTGATCTTAATTTGGTTTCTGCAAAGTGCGAGTAAATTCAGGCTTTCCTTGCATTCCGCCTTCACATTGTCTGTGTGCTCTGCAGTACTTGTAATACTATCCTTAGCCGCTATAAATGGGGTGGCATTCTTACCAAAGCTTCCTGGCGGAATAATACTTTTTGCAATAGTGAATCTTTTTACCACTGTAGTTGCTGAGGAGGCTTTTTTTAGACTATTGATTCAAAAGAAAGTTTCTGAGCTATTTCAACGCGAAATGACTGGCACAGTGGTTTCGATACTAGTGGCTAGTACAATATTTGCATTTGCGCACGTACCGAAGCCGTCACTTGCATTTCTAACATTTTTCATAGCAGGGGCTGTGTACGCAACGGTCTATCGGGTGACTAATAGGTTTAGTATGGCCTTAGTTTGCCACTTCACAGTAAATATTATTCACTTTAGTCTATTTGAGTATCCATTGGTTATACGTTAGTTACTACTATAGAGTAATTTATGTCTGTACTCTCTATAACCAAATGCATAATAATTTCGATACTCACTGCTTCGATAAGTTTTTCGACGTGTGCAGAAATTGGAATATACGCTAATGCAGATGACAGGAACAGCGAGATATATTCAAATTTGAACAGGCTGGTAGCTGAGCATGGCGATACCAAGGAAGATATTGTTATAGTCCTGGGTATTCAGGCCCTCTCAAATCTACTAAGTGAAAAAATACACCATGCTGATACTCACTTTATCGTTTTGCTACTAACAAAGCGAGAGTTTGATAAATTTCAGAAAGGCAATAAATTTAAAAGCAATATCACTGCAATTTATTCTGAGCCAGCTATAGAGGCCCAGGTTTTTCTTGGAAAGACGCTTTTTGGTGTTGATGCAAAAATAAAAATTCCTACCTTCGATGAGCTAGATAATAGCCTCTATCATGAAGAAATTCGTCAGTACCTTATGCCTGTGAAAAAACCAAAAAGTTGGTTACGCAACATAGGGAATACAGATGTTGTGATTGCTACTCCAGATGACGATATTTTTAGCCAGTCGAATATAGTTCCGATTGCTCTATCCTTATATAGAAGGCGAATTGGGTTAATTGGCTACTCTGAAAAAATGATAGATGTCGGTGCAATTGCGAGTTTATACGTTACTCGTGATGATCTCTTTGATAGTCTATTTGAAGTGATTAAATATACTGAGAAATACAGTAAGCTACCAAAACCTACACACTCCAAAAAGTATAGAGTGGCAATAAATAAGGTGTTGGCCAAGACCCTAGGCCTTCATTCAATTGATGTTAAATTTATAGAGGAAACTATAAATAATTACCTTCGCGTCGGAGAGGAAACATGAAGATTTCGTCTCTGCGGGTAAAGTTCTTCATCTTTGTTTCGGTTTCGATTGCCGTGATTAGTATTCCTTTGGTTTACATCGATTACTATCAAAGGGACAAGATGCTTACAGAACACTTTAGTCAGAATCGTAAGGCGATGATTGAATATCTATCCTATGACGCAAGAGAAAGCCTTGAAACGGGCTTGTATGGGATATTCAAAGAAAAAGCGAAAAATCTTTCTAAGAGGTTCTATATAAACTCTGTGGAGCTAAGGGATTCCACTAATCGGTCAATTATTGTATTGCCTGATAACCCTAAGTATACCGGTATTGTCGAGACCCTCGATATATTCGCATCTTCAGAATCCTCGCTGCTTGATATTGAAATCAATAGTCGTACCTCCAGTGACCCAAGAAAGGTTGGGACATTAGTCGTTTTCTACGATCAGTCTATCTATGATAGGCAGGCGCATGAGTTACTAATGAATACATTTTTATTAGTTGTATTCATTATAATTATCGGTTTTGCATGTGTTTATGTATCAGAGAAATTTATTTCTTTTCCGATCTATGCAATTTCAAAAGCGATCAGGGAAATTCAGAGTGGTAACTATAAGTATAGGATTGGGCTAAGTAGAAATGATGAACTTGGGGGCTTAATTGAATTGGTGAATCATACTGGCTCTGTTCTGGAGAAGTATGATGATGATAGAGAAAAAGTATATGAGCTAAAGCACAATATTTTGCAGATCGCAGCGCATGAGCTTAGATCTCCACTGGGTAGTTTGAAGACATGTTTAGACATTGCAATACATCATAATAGCGAAGGTCGTCATAAGAATACCCTGTCCATCCTAAAGCGGTGCTTTTCGGATATCGAAGCTTTGGATCGGCATATTACCTCAATATTGTGCCTATCAGCATTGGAGAGTAATTCACTGACTAGGAACGATGACTGGGTAGCTGTTGGGTCGATTTTCTCAGAGCTAGAAAAGCAGTTCATTGTCAAATGCAACTCAAAGCCAGGTGTTACTTGGTCGTGTAATTCGATAGGGAGTGTCGATGGAATGGCATTTTTGGATTTGGACCTGGTATCCATTATCGTTTCGAATGCAATAGACAATGCGGTTAAGTACACAAAAATTGGCTTTGTTCAGGTTTCCTATGGGGTTAATGATGGCGAGCTCTTTATTTCTGTGCATGATAGCGGTGAGGGAATTTCTGAAGAAGAATTAAACGAACTAACTGATCGACCAGACCAATTGCAAAATACAATTAGGCGTAAGCGAGATGGATGGGGAATCGGCTTGGCTACCATGTATCGGTTCGCAAATTTCCTCGGTGGGCAAATTGATATCGAGAGCAAGAAGGAATTTGGTACTAAAGTGAAAATTCGTATACCCATCGAGTATCGAAAATATGAGGTACCTGTCGATAGTTTTGTTAGCTGTAGTGAGCCTGAGGAACATCCTAAGCCGAAATCAGTTTACTCAGGGCATTCCACAACCATTGGTGCAGACGGGGTCAGGGTTCTGGTTGTAGATAATGATCCACAACACCTTCTACAAATGCAGGAGTTATTATCGCCTGAGTTTCTTAGAAGAGACGATGTTGAGGTTACTTGTTGCTCGGTTTCTTCTGACGCGATTGGATATGTTGAAGAGTGTAATTTTGATCTACTGTTTATTGACTATCATATGCCTGATATTGATGGTTTACAGTTTCTACGGTTTATAAATACCTACGATAATCAATGTAAGCATTCTTATAAGATTATTCTGACGGCTGATGCAAATATTCCGGACACGATTAAGAGTGAAATTATGACCTTGGGTGACAGAATTATCAGTAAAGGAATAACAAGAATTGAAGTTAGGGAAATCATTAGATCGATTACTCTAAAGTCTGTTGGTTGAACCTGGTTTCAATATATAAAGAACATAATTATCAACAGGGAATTTTTTATGAAATCAAAGGTATTTTCTGCAGTGGTTGCTGCATTTCTATTTTATGCATCTTCAGCTATCGCAGACTATAATGTCGGATTATTTACTAGGGATATTTCGCCCTCTGTATTTGAAGGATTAACGAGCTGTATGGGCGGGTTTGGAGGTCCCTATTCGAGGTGCGGTAATACCAAGGTGCATGATCCACTATCAGTCCGATCTCTTTACATCGCTGATTCTGATTCAGAGATTGTTATCATTAGCATCGATTCAGTGGGTTTGGGTGACCAATTTACTGCGGACATAAGAGAAAGTACGGCTTTATGGCTAGATATTTCACCTCAACAGGTTTTTATCTCTGCAACTCACACTCATAGCGGACCAGACCTTCAAGGGCTTTGGGGGGGCGTCAATGAGTTTTATAAAGCTCGAATTGCCTTTAATGCAGTATATGCTTCGATTGAAGCCAAATACTTGTCTGAACCTTCTGAACTTTTTGCGTTAGAAACTCAGGCAAATGTAGTCAATCGCCGTGGCCTTGAAGATGTCGATAGCACTGTAACAACTCTGCTTTTCAATAATTTGCGCACTGGAAAGCCGAACGCAGTACTCGTAAATATGAGTGCCCACCCAACGATAATTGGTGAGGGAAATCGAGAATTCAGCAGTGATTATGTTGGCTATTTGCGGAGAAGGTTGGAGACCAATCTTGGTGGTAATGCGATTTTTGTCAACGGGATACTGGGAGATGCTGCGCCACGCGACCCATCCAACAATAGTAGTGTTGAGTCATTTGAGGCGGCTGAACTTTTTGGTAATCAAGTTGCGGATAGAATTTTGGATAGGATCCTGGATGCTACGCCAGTAAGAGGTGATTTATCTATCTCCGGGAGGCAATTCAGCCATCAAGTCACGAACTCTGGGCTTCTCGAATTGGTTGATGCTGGATTACTTGATGTAAAGCTTGATAGCTCCCAAATGATTCATGCACCAATTTCGCTGCTTACTTTTGGCGATAAAGTATCGGCTATTACTGTTCCTGGGGAGCTTCTAACGACGATTGGACGTAGGTATCAGAATGCAATGAAGTCAGACTACAAACTTGTACTTGGCCTTACAAATGGATCCTATGGTTATTTTATACCGTCGAATGAGTTTGGGACTGTTCCTGGGCGTGTGACAGAAGAAAGAGCGAGTATTGATATTCTAGCCGGTGATAATTTGGAGCTGATTACACTGGATTTAATAGATACTGATGAACCCTATTAAGATTAACTAACTTTGCCATCATAAAAAATGCTCTCCATAGGAGAGCATTTTGGGTCCAGTAAAAGTCAGCATATTGGACGAAGAAATTAAGGGTTACTAGCCTTATGTTTTGAATTGCGCCTTCTTTTATGAGTAGGCCCATTCCACCACAATCCTGTAATCACAATGAGACCAATGAGTGCCAATATTGTATACAGGTGCCAATTCACCATTTCATCACCTCTATTAAGTATCTCGCTTCTTCAGCAAAGACACTACCCAAAAAATTATGCCAACTATACCAAGTACAAAGGCGTCTCTACTTGACACTTTATCGGTGACGATAATAGCTCCGACTAGGGAGGTTATTATCATCGATACTGCGATTTTCCGCGTATCTTCACGCAACGCACTTGTATCAATTAGAAAACGGCTTCTGACTTCAACCAAAAAGTTAATTAGCCAGCGTACCATGATAGCTCCTGTTAAAAACGTAGAGCTATCCCCCTGTAGGTGGTAGCCCTACAGGGTTGGTAAAAGGTCTTGCTGAATCGCAGCAAGCACGTTGTCGTTTTAACCTAACGACCAGGTATAACAATATTTATTTTATGCGCCACTACTGGACATTACAAACTCAATCAAAGAGAGGGTCGGCAACGATTCCTTAGTTAATCAGCCACAAAGACCTTTACGACGCATCAAAAGCTCCATATGTTGGGAGGTAATAAAGGGGTGGACCAATCACCCCAGGGATAGAGTCTTTATATCTCTCCTACACCATAGGGGTTGAACCTATGGATATGATCAGTATTATGGAATCGTAAAGAGCGATCCGTAGCTGAAATCGGAGCCAGTCCACCCCCTGGGGATACGTCCCCAATCAGGGGGATGTATCTCGAATTTGAGCATAAAGGAGAGATACGATGGGCAAATATAATCTTATAATGCAAGTACTAAGAATCGTGGTTTTTGAACTGGTTAGTGTTAGATATTCTGGCTGTAATGTAGTTACAGGTAAAAGCCGTTGACGTGGTCAACTGATTTGTGACAACCCAGTTAAGCAACTTCTCGTAATTCTTTCCAGGCCGTTTCATATTGATTCGGGCTTTGGTAATCCAAATATGAATGTAGCCGAAAGCTGTTGTAGAACATCGTGATGTAATGCAACACATCTTGCTGTGCTTCTCGTCGAGTCTGGTAGTGGTGCCATTGAATCCGTTCTTGCTTCAGGCTACCGAAGAAGCTCTCCACTACCGCGTTATCCCAGCAGTTCCCCTTTCGACTCATGCTGCCAACAAAGCCATGGGCTTTTATC
>NZ_AQXX01000101.1 GCF_000376785.1 Hahella ganghwensis DSM 17046 | reverse complement strand
AGCTTCGGAGAAAGTCATCTGATCCATGGATAGTATTCCTGATGAGTGAAGTTGGCCGTATTATGACTGATTTGGGGAGTTATTCAGAGCCTCCCTAGGTGAGTTTCTGGAAACCCAAAGGTAAAACTTAGTTGGCTCAATGCCCGGCACAGCCTCGTGGGAAAGATCACTGTCCAATGTATACTGGCCAATAGCAACGGCACCAAAGATGGGTTCAATAATGCTCAGGAAAATATCACAACGGCCACTGAGAACTTCGGAGAATGTTGCCTGTGCACTGTCCGTACCCATATCGATTTCATCCTTGACGCCGGCTTTTAAATACATTTCGTAGTTGTAACCCCTTATACCGCATAACTTATATTGGTTGAGGTCGCCGGCTCCAGAAAGCTTCACCCCCTGGGGGAACTTGGCTTTAGAGAAGAATACGCCAGGAGTTGTCGAATAGATTGGTAGGCTTCGGTGGTAGTTGACCATACGTTCAGGGTTAGATCCGGCGTTACTCAACATTTCATAGCGAGTTCCGCTTTTCACCTCATTCAGGCACCGATTCCAGGGAATCAGCTCAACGGAATAATCGAGGCCGGCAATAGAAAATATACGGTCCATCAGGTCCTTGGTGGCACCTGTTAACTGGTCCTTGTTGACCTGGTTGTTTTCCCGTTCGTAGTAGATGTAGGGAGGCCATTCTGCACCGTCGTCACAGACTTTAACCGGGTTGGCTGCAGCAGGGTTAATGAGAAGTATGGAAAGAAATTGAATCCCTATGATGATTAGTCCCTTGTTTAAAATCCTCAGCATAACGATACCTTTTGTGATGGATTTAAGGTACTATTGATCGGAACCTTCTAGATCTTAGGTATAGCAAATATTGATCAAATATCAATCAGCCTTTTGTGCCCGAAAGTCAGGTGAGAGAGAAACTGATAAGCAAAAGCAGGGACAATCACGCTCCGTAGATGATGGGTAAATGACCAAAACAGCGCTATGCCTGATAAGTTGTTTAGAAAGTTCAGCCGCAGGTGTTTAGCAGGCTGAAATTATTTGTTTTTGTCCGTAAATTTCGTTCAGTAGATAACGTTGTTGAAGTATAAACCTGTCTTATCGAGTCGGGAAGTTAGGCAGCAGTCTCTAGCCCAGTTGCCAGAACACATCAGCAGACCCTCTACACGCATTGCCGGAAATTGAAAAATCGTCGAAGCAATGGTTGTCGTTGCTCATTTCATGAAGTTATTGGATTGAAGACAGGAATCACGATGGAAAAACTCAAAAGAGTCTCCCCAATTCTGCCTATCATTATGTTCAGCGCCGTTGCTGGAGCAACTGCGCCGGTTGCCGTGGATGACAATGTCGCAACTGATGAAGATACTGCCGTCATTATTGATCTGGTCGCCAATGATACAGACGTGGAAAACGACGATATATTTGTTGATTCCGTATCAAATGCCGGTAACGGTACCGTGACCTGGGACGGTGAGTCGTCCACAGTGACCTACGAACCTGATGTGGGCTTTAGTGGAACGGATACGTTTACCTATACGATTTTCTCCGTTGACAGTTTTACTGAAGCAAGAGAGACCGATACTGCGACAGTGACTGTGACCGTAAATGCCCTGGTGGATGAGACTCCAGTGGAAGAAGAGACTGACCTGGAAACAGAAGTTACTGGTACGACCAATAAGACTGTTGCCTCCAACCTGGATAATGCCTGTAACGAACTGGCTTTAGGTGGTTCTTCAAACAGTCTGAATGACCGCTGTAATGCTCTGGCGGAAATAGCAGACAGCTCTCCGGAGCAGATCAATGACATTATGACCATGATAGCGCCGGAGGAAATGCTGGCGTTGAAAAGGGTAACCTCTGAGTCCACACGTATGCAGATGGACAAGATTGGCCAGCGTATGCAGCAGCGTAAAGCGGGTGGATCAGCCGTTGCCTTTTCCCTGAATGGATATGAATTGCCTTTTAATGGTGGAGCAGCCGGCGACAGCACGTTTCCGGAATATGGCGTGTTTGCCAGTGCCCACTATTCCGATGTAGAGCGCGATGCCACCTCCCTGGAGGCGGGATACGAGTATACCGCCACTGGTGTCACCATGGGGGTGGATCGCCGCTTTACGCCAGCGTTGGTAGCAGGGATTGCCGTCGGCTGGACCAAACATGATCTGGATTACCTGGATGCTGCTGGTTCTGCCAACTCTGACCTATATTCGGTCACCCTGTTTTCCACCACCAACTGGCGTGGTCTGAACCTGGATGTCCAGGTAGGAACCGAACGTGGTTCCTTTGATACACAGCGTAATATCCGCTACCAGGAATCCGGTGGAACCTTTAACGCCAATATCAACGGAAACACCGATGCAACCCAGTATTTTACCAGTCTGCAGGCGGATTATCCGATCTCAATTGATGCACTGAGCCTGACGCCTTATGTGCGTGCAGACTACGTCAGTATGGATATCGATGCTTTTGAAGAAACCGGAGGGCAGGGTTATGAACTGGCTGTGGATAAACAGACCCTTAAGCAGTACACGTTTAAAGTAGGTCTTGATGCTTCCTATGCAATCAGTCGTGACTGGGGGGTACTGGTGCCCTATGCCGGTGTGAGTGCAGTCAATGAGACAAGTAACAATTACGGATCTGTTTCCTTTGTCTTCATTGAGGATCCGACACAACAGACTTTTGATCTGGGATCTGAAGGTGAGGAAAACCTCTTTTATCAGGTAAGAGTCGGGAGCTCTGCAGTGCTCGCACAAGGCTGGTCACTGTTTGGTGATTATAGCCAGATACTGGGATATGAAAATACCACTGCTTACCAGATCAACCTGGGGGTTCGCTACGAGCTGTAACTGACATCCCTGTCACTCAGGATAGGTCTAAGGCCTTTAATGCGAGCTCAGTAAAACTAGTGAGTCCAGATAAAGCGTGGATCAGTGCCGTGATAGGGAGAATCGGGTTGCATGGAGGCACTGATCTGACCTTTTTTGGCATTGACCATCAACTGGGAAAACTGCTCTTTTCCCAGGTGCATCACATTTTGATGGTCCCCACATTCCAGATAAATATCCGGATGTGACAGAAGTTCCTCATCAAGATAGGTTTCCATTCGGTATGCGGGGCCTATGGCCGGTATCGCACCTGGTTCGCAATCGTCGAAGATATCAAACAACAGACTCTCTGACGCGAGGTGAAGTCCTCGTTGGGTCAGTTTTTCCAGTGCTCTGACCTTTAACTTGTGATTGGAAGGAATCACTGCCATCAGACAATGGCCATCGTGATCCTGGAGAATAATGGCTTTGGCCATGTTGGCCAACGGAATTTGTGCAGAAATAGCTGTCTGTATTGCTCCTTCACTGTATGGATGGTGGACAATGTCATAACGGATATTAAGTTCATTCAGAAAGGTGCGGACGTGGTAGGCAATAGTCATGATGTTCACCTCCGGGCTCTGGTATCAACCCTTGAACTGCCAAAGCAGGGTTAAGTCTATGGCTCTATTATTATAGCCATCCAGCCAGGAGTTGATGATACTTTCCGGGCATAAGCGTGCATCCAATATGGGTGGGTGGAGCATATAAACGATTTGTTTTTGAAGTTGGAGTACGAGAGATCAGACGATGGAATGGTTTATTGGCATTGTTGCAGTACTTGTCCTGATGGCCGTTGTGCAGATGTTGCGCCGCAGACATCGGGCGCTAAGGCTGGATCGATTTCAATTCCCGGAAGTGCTGTCCCGCAAAGTCAGACAAAAATATCCACATCTTACTGAAGACCAGAGTCATCAGGTCATAGAAGGATTGAGAGAGTATTTTCATCTTTGCAACCAGTCTGGAAGGCGCATGGTGAGTATGCCTTCTCAAGCAGTGGATGTGGCTTGGCATGAATTCATACTTTTTACCCGGGCTTATGAGACGTTTTGTCGTCGCTATTTGGGCCGGTTTCTACACCACACTCCTGCTGAGGCCATGACCTCTCCAATTCTGGCCCAGGAAGGAATTAAGCGGACCTGGCGGCTTTCCTGTGCCAGGGAGAAAATTGACCGCAGGTCGCCCTCCAGACTTCCGTTGCTGTTTGCTATCGATTCTGAGCTCGCTATCGCTGACGGATTTAAATACGAACTCAATTGCAGCCAACCCGGCAGTAGCGGGTATTGTGCTGGCCATATCGGCTGTTCTTCCGGCTGTGGAGGAGATAGCAGCTGCGGTGGTGACAGTGGCTGCGGAGGTGGTTGTGGGGGAGATTAAACTGCGAAATATGAATCAAACCGGCTAATTTCTTTCCGATCCGGCAAAGCTTTTCTACACTAATTGGAACATCTATACAGCATTATTCTGACAATAATCTCGATTCGTCATTGTTATCAGTACCAGCCTGGTAAGTCGTCGGTGACTCTCTGTAACAACAAGGCGGACTAAAAATGATGCAACAAACCTCATGCTCCCCAAGGAAGTTTCGGGATTCCTTTCTGCTGGCAGCTGTTTTATTGGTTGCCTTCTCATTCATGATATCGCCGGAAACTCTGGCGGCTACCGGTGTGCCGGACAAATATACGATTGATTCAACTGAAGGCTCGGAAACGATTGTGGTGACGGCCAATGACCGTCTTGAGGTTTCGACCCAGGAGGCGATCGACTATGTCAGTATTGTGTCCGTTAGTAGTTTGTCTGATTCCAGTGCCGGTACTGTACAGGCAGATCCGGATGATTCATTCTCTATCAATGTAAATCCTAGTGCGGGATATTCCGGAGTCGTGACTTTTACCTACAGGGTCCGGGATATCAGGGGAACCAGTGACGACACCACTGTGACGTTGAATATTGTCTCCAGTACATCGACCCTCGAAGCGGTGGATGACACTTATGTGACCGGTGGCGACGCCATCAGTCTGTTTCCGGCGGAGAATGACATTCGTCCCAGTTCCGGGGTCAATATTGAAATTCTTTCCCAACCGGACTCGGGGACGCTGTCTGAAGCGGGTGTGACAGGACTGTATACCTATACCCCGCCAGCGGATATTAGCGGTGGGGGGACTACTAGTTTTGACTACCGTCTGGTACAGGATGGCGGCTCTACGAGCGGTTCCGCAACCGTCACGATTCAGCTGGAACCATCACTTGATCCCATCGGTAATGGAGGTGATGACAGCGCACAAGACAGTCTGGCCGGAGTTCTCCAGTCGGCCTGTGATGCAAATGATAATGCCAGTTTCGGATCCACAAATTCGGAACTCAGTCAGACTTGCAGTATTTTGAGAGGGCTTAGCGGATCAGAGCTGGACGCTGCACTTGAAGAAATCCTGTTGCGTCAGATTGGAGCGCAGGCCAACTCAATGAAAGGAATTGCTGCCGGCCAGATCAAAACTATCGGGGCTCGCCTGCAGGAATTGCGAACAGGCATTCCCGGTGTCAGTCTGTCTGGATTACAGGCTCAGATTAATGGCGAAAATGTCCATCTTGGTGACCTGGTAAACGGTTATCTACAGGGAGGCAGTGCAGGTGAGGAGGGAAGCCCCGGAAGACTGGGAGGCTTTATCACAGGAACCCTGAGCTACGGCGACGGTGAGTCTCGCAATCGAGAAAACAGCTTTGATGTGGATGGGCAGGAGATACTGGCCGGGGTCGATTATCGGTTTACCAATAAATTGGTCATGGGTACTGCCCTGGGTTACAACACTTCTGAAACCAAGGAAGATGGCGGTGGGACCGAGTTGGATGTTGATGGTTGGAACCTGTCGTTTTATGGAAACTATTACCCAAATCAGAATTGGTATATCGACTGGTTACTGGGCTATGGACAGTCGTCCATCGATACCCGTCGTACCATCAGCTTTGGCGGCATTTCTACGAATGCCAGTGGTGACACCGATGGCGATAGTCTGAGTGGTGCGCTTGGTACCGGTTATACCCATGCCTACCAGTCCTGGACTTTTGATGCATATACCAACTTTGAGTATCGCTCAGGAACTGTCGATGGTTATCGGGAAAGTAATGATGCCGGACTCGATCTGAATATCTATGAAACCTCAACAGATACGTTTACGGGAAGATTTGGTGGTCGTGCCAGCAACGCGATCAGTCTGGATTTTGGTGTATTGATACCCCAGTTTGAGCTGGAACTGGTCAAGGATTTCAAGAATGAGGCGCCCATTATCGAAGCCGAATTGGCGCTCTTGCCTCAAGCAGGGACATTTACGCTGATCAACGAAGAACCTGATGACACCTATGTGAATGCAGGGTTGTCCGTGACTGGCGTATTCAAAAACGGTACTTCCGGTTTTGTTCGCTATGGCACCATGCTGTCGAAGGATGATGTTTCCTTTGATACCTGGCAACTTGGTGCCAGGATGGAGTTTGGCGGGCCTTCCCAGGAACTTAATCTGTTCCAGACCATGGAAAATCAAGGGGTAGGAGCAGGGGCATTTGTTGGGACCACCGGTGTAGGTGTGGCACTTACCTTTCCTCTCAGGAATGAGCGGTTGAATTTCCGGACGTTGGCTTCTGTGCTGCCCTATGACACCGATAAAAAGCTTGATGACGTAGAGTACGATATCGACCTTGATCTGATGTCACTTGGATTTCTGCTGGATTGGCATCCTATGGATGGTGGATTCCGGGTCAGTGGCGGTTTCTTTTCCTTACAGCATGATATCAGCGGCTCGGCAAAACCGACGGAGGACGTTGAGATTGGTAACTCGACATTTACCCCCGAGGAAGTAGGCACTTTGAATGCTGAGCTGGACTACAGCCGCAGCTTTGCTCCATACGTGGGCATCGGCTGGGGGAACGCGGTCAAGCCTGATTCAACTTGGTCGTTCAGTGCCGATTTGGGGGTAATGTTCACGGACAACCCTACCGTATCTTTAGATGCGGATAGTCCTGTTGCTGATTCAAATCCTGCATTGAGAGCCCAACTGGATTCAGAAATAGCGGTGGAAGAGGAACGTATCAATCGGGAAGACCTTGAGGATATCAAATACTGGCCGGTGTTAAGTGTCGGAGTGGCATACCATTTCTGATTCGTTGTCTGCCAAATAAGTCCGGTAGCCTGATATCTCTACATAGTCCTCTGTTAGAGATATAGAGTTGTAAAGGTATAGAGGTATCAGGTCGCCGGTTATCCTGCTTCATTAGAGATTATCTACCAGTTCCCGGTTGGTTTTATGCTCTCGCCTGATCAACAGGAGGCCACTGAATACGATTAAGCACCCGCCAACAGCGGCGGTTACAGCCGGCCATTCATTCCATATCAACAAACCCAGCAGTATTCCCCATACCAGTTGGGAATACTGCATGCTGCTGACTGTACTTGGCGAACCGGAGTGAAATGCGGACAGTACAAAGGCCGTTGCCAATGCGTAGCATAGCCCGCCACCCGCGCTAATCAGGTACGCCTCCAGGGTAAAACCCGCCAGTGACCAGCCGGGCCATAATCCTGTGACCAGGACCATGAATGCCATGCCGTAAAATGCAAACGCGAGGGGATGTTCCCGCTCCTTGTGTTTGACGACCATGAGAAAAGTGAAGGCTTCAATGATGGCACTGGCCAGTGCCGCCAGAAGCGCAATCTGGAAACTGCCGAATACCGGCGACAGTACAACACATACACCGGCAAACCCGAGTATTGCCAAGCTCAGACGGTGAAGGTCAAATGCTTCGTAACGAAGTATCATGGCCAGGGCGGCGGTAAACAAAGGCATGGTCAGAATAAGCGTGTAAGCCTCAGCAAGCGGAACCTGGCCATAGCTGTAAAATGCCAGGGCATCGATCAGTAAAAGCAGAAATGCTCTTCTCAGATGAAGTGCCGGTTGGCTTGTTAGAAGTACTTTGGGACGCGGAAGAATCCAGAATGTCAGCCCAATGAGTGCGAAAAGGCCATTGAAAAAAATGACTTGAGCCAGGGAGTAATCCTGCAATAGCCATTTGATGGAAAGGTCCATGAGAGTAAAACTGAAAAAACCGGCCAAGGCCAGTATTACCGCACGCATAGTTGGTTTCCGTTCATAAGTTATAAAGGACCGTTCTTCTCGATTCTGACGCTAGTGGTTAGGTCTTGGGAAAACAGGTTGACGTGATTATATTGCTGAAAGCATCATCATTTGTGAAACGAGTTTATTTCGTTTAATAAATAAAATTATTTTATGAATTTACCTCATCATCTGTTCAGCCATTTACCATTTCTGGCAGCAGTGGCACGTTGCCGGAGTTTCACGCATGCTGCAGAAAGGCTTCATGTATCTCAGGCTGCTGTCAGCTATCAGATTCGGCAACTGGAACAGAAGCTCAATCTGTTGCTGGTGGTTCGTCAGTCAGGTAGTCGCATTTACCTCACTGCAGCGGGACAAGCGCTGGTGGATGAATACCTGGAGTGTGAAAAAAGGCTGCTGCTGACGCTGGAAAGTCTTGGCAGTGAAGAACTCAAGGGAACATTGAACATGACCGTTCCTGTGGATTTTGGCAGTGTCGTTATGCCAGCAGTGATGGCTCGTCTGGGGGAAACGGCCCCTCTACTGAGGATCAATTTGCATGTCAGTGATGATGTGGTGGATTTGGTATCCAATCAGTTTGATCTGGCCATTCGCAGTCAGGCGGGTCCGCAGGGGGTCGGTCACCGACGATTGTTGAGGTCACGGAAGCAGCTTGTTGCAAGTCAATCATATCTGGATCAGTTTGGCGTCCCCGCCACGATAGAAGAACTGACCAATCATCGAATACTGGTCAGGGGAAGACACACATCGTTCAGCTGGCAGCAACTGTTGGGTCAGTCAAAGCTGACCCTGGAGGATATTGAGCATAAGACCAGTTTGGGAAATACTTTTGCTCTGGCGGAAGGAGTGAGGCAGGGATTGGGTTTGGCAATACTCCCGGAATTTGTTCTGATTCCAGAGCTTCAGGATGGTGTGGTAATGCCTGTTTTGGAAGAACGCTATCATGCGTTAATGACGGATTTTTATTTGGTACATGTGTCTGCTCCGCAAATCAGCCGCTTCGCCGATATTATTTCCGATACCCTCCAGGAAGTGACTCATGCCCCGCGATTCAGAGATTGCTTTGAATCAGTAAAGTCATAAACGGGTGAAGCTACGTTGAGGTATGGCTTAAAAAATAGTGTTGCCTGGTCATCAGGGACAGGTTGGGAGTTGTGGGCAAATTGCTGAAGTGATGTTTCTTTCAGAGAGTATGGAATGCACATCCTGAGAAGTCGTCTGGAACTGTTCTGAAGTCTCGTTATTCTCTTTAGCTCTGTTGGCCAGGTTCAACGTACAGGAAACCGCGGCCAATGCCTGATTGCAACCCATGCTGGCTAACGCATAGGAAAGATTGTTCCAGCCTCTGGTGTAATCCGGATGCTGTTTTACCAGATCAATAAATGCAGCAGCAGCCTGATCATATTCCTTCTGCTGGTATGCCAGATTACCGAGGCCGAATCTCACCAGTGCGCTATCCGGCCAACGTGTGACAGCAGCATGATAGCCTTTGTTGGCCGCTGTAAGCTGTCCTGTTTTTACCAGATCCTGCAGGCTCTTTACATATTCAAGCGCACTGGCCGTAGCAGGTAATTGTGTTGGGGACAGCACGGTGACAGCCCAGGGAGACGAATAACGCCAGCTTCGCTCAAACGTACCCAAGTTCATACGGACATACGCATCCGTGCCTGAGTGCAACCATATTTCAGCCTCGTTCAGGTCGTAACCCACAATAACAGCGTAGTGCCAGACTGGTGCCCAGGATAGACCCAGATTTTGTAGAACCAGTACCGGATGCCCTTGTGCAACTTCGAGCAAGATGTTCTTTATATCCGGTCTCAAAGGATACACTGCGCGCCCAAAGCTGCGTGCGGTTGCCGTCATTTCAAGCTGGAAGCTTCCTTTTCTTCCCGGTACGTAAACGCGATTGGTCAGGGAATCAGGCTGAATGCTGATACCACTATGATTCAGCATCATGGCCAATGCGGCGGGGCCACACTGATATTCGGCCTGAGGAAAAAACGGTATATCTGTAATTTCGTGGGTTGTTGGCAGGTCTGAAGGTGGGCTACTCAAAAGGGCACGGGATTGCGGATATAAAGCACACCCGGAAACCCACAACATTGTGAGTATTGACACAAGCCGCAGAATTCCGGGGTAACGCATCGGGTTATTAACAGGATATCGGCTAGTTAATGGGTTTGATTACTGGAAAGATGTTGGTGGTTCCCAGCAGGTCCAGCACTATCAATATGACAAAAATCAGAACTACGAGACCTAAAACACCTGCACCTGCCGGCATTTCGTCAATCTGTTGGTTAAATTCGGCCAGTTCCTCCGATGTCATGTTGTTAACCCGGTCTTCTACATCTTCTGGGGCCACACCCATGGATAACAGAATATCCCGTGCTTCGTCTGACTGTGTTAACTGGAGTAGCTGATCTCTGTCATATTGGTGCTGTGCACTTTGGATTTCGGATTCGGTACTGATCATGGCGGCCCGGACGACGGACGTCTGTAAACCCAGCAACATAATGAATATGGCCAGAACCACTGAAACTGGACGTTTCAATCTGTGAGTAAATTCCATGATAGTTACCTCTTTATAAATGACATTTTAAGATTTGTGTTCGCTCCATGATCAGGAATCTGTTGACGTTTCATATGAGACGTCAACAGACTCCTTGGGTGTCTCTCCGCTTCAGCAATACCGTTGAAGCCTATTTTGACCGGTGCGATTCAGGGAGACATAACTCCCTGATAAAGCCTAGCAGAAAACTGAGGTAAAGAAGGCTGCTTAGCTTTCAGTATTTTCAGTTTCTGGTGTGGTTGACAGGCCTACACTGTTGTTATCTTCCGGGATGACAACTTCAACGCGACGATTTACCTGGCGCCCTTGCTCAGTATCATTGTCAGCCGCAGGAGCGGTTTCACCATGAGCCACTTCAGAGATATCGATAGGGTGATCTACCATGCTTTTCAGAGCTTCAGAAGCGGCATAAGCACGTTTTGCAGAAAGGTCACGGTTGTAGGATTCTGTTCCGACCGCATCCGCATGGCCATGGATTTCAACGCGATTAATCATGAGGTCGTTCAGGTAGTCAGCCCAGGCTTGCAGATCCGCTTTCTCGGCTGGTGTCAGCTCAGCGGAATCAAAAGCGAACTCAATATTGGCGTTAGGTGCAGGTGGTGGAGTGAATACTTCCGCCTCTTCTACAACAGGTTCCGGTTCAACTGGTGCTGTTACGACTGGCTCTGGGGTTTGCTCAACCGGAACTGGCTCTGGATTCTGGTTGGATGCACAGGCGGAAACCAGAATGACGGAAGCCAGCACTGCGACGTTACGTGTCAAAGTTAACATGATTATTTCTCCTTGGAGTTCACTGTTTTGTTCGTTTTTAGTGTTTATGAAGGGCTAGCTGGATGATGCGTTAAGCTGAACCCGGTTATTGACTTCTCTGACGTTTTTAGTGTTCTCAGCGATGTAGTAGGCAAGATCCCTTTCCGCTTCCGAAGCAACCTCACCGACCAACTCCACGACACCCTTGTCGGTGGTGACGCTGATATCCAGTGGGTTCAGATGTGGACTTGCCAGATAACGTGCTTTAATCGTTGCGGTGATCATGGCGTCATTCACTTGATGCCCCGCCTCTGAATCTATTGATCCGGCACTTTCCGTTTCTTCATCAGGGGACACTGTCAGTTGGTTATCTACTTCTTCTATACCGGAAACGGACAGAGCTACTTCTTGCGCCAGCTGCTTTTCTATTTCGCTTGATACCGTTCCACTCAATGTGGCTTTGCCCCCATCCACGACAACCTCAATCTCCATGGCTGACAGGGACTCGGACATTAGATAGCGGGTTTCAATCACGCCTTCCCGCCAACCCTCAACGAAATGATCCTCAATATTGTCGTCATCGCTATTGGCTGAAGCTGTTAAATCGGCCTGCTCCATTGACGCCTGGTTGTTTTGACTCCCGTCGTCTGCACGGGTTGGCCAGGCAATGCTGGTCGTAGCAATTAAAATCGTTGTCAGGACCCAGTTAAAATGGCGATTTCTATTGGCAGCTTTCATAGTAATCCTCCGTATCCATAACCTAATTCGTTATTGGCATTCGTAATGCGCCTAACGAAAACCTTCCAGCTGCCTGTTGCCTGGCATAACGTCATGCTGCTTTTTCCCAATTTGGATTGGGCTGCGGCTGATTCCCGGTCTTTTCGCTGAGCGGGTCGCAATCAGTGCAAGAGCGAACAAGGACAGTATTGTGAGCAGGAAGCTGAGAGTCGGTTTCATAAGGGTTCTCCCGTTTTTAACGAAGACATATCCATAATTCATTGAGTGTTTCGTGCTTCGCTGAAGTAATAGCTATCAATTCTTGTGCCAATTAGATTAAGTTGTTAATAAACAATGATTTATATCAATTTCGTGATTTCTGTCTGATCGTTCTGTCTGGTAGTTTGTTGCAACTATGCAACAGGGTGAAAAATGCTCAATTTTAAATTTCTTTAATAATCATGACGTTATGGTGTTGCAAAAATGAAACCATGGTAGAGAGAACCCGAAATGGGTAAGGTGAAGAACGTTTTTTAACAGTTAATGAATCATCAGGTTTTCAATGAAGTCCGTTCTTAACTCTATGCCCCTTGCCCGCCAGTGGGCTTTGGGAACTTTGCTGGCCAGCTTGCCACTGATCGCGGCAGTGGCTTATGCGATATGGTCAATGGAGCAACATAACCGTAAGCAACAGGAGCTTGTGGAAACAGCGGTTGTGGTGAATCGTCAATTGGTAGGATTACAAGACCAAGTCAAAGAATTGGAACGATCTGCCAGGCAGTATGCGGTTCTGCGGGACGAGCGGTTTGGTACGATCTACCAGGAAAAATATGACAGCCTGAGCCAACTGGTTCTGACGTTTAAAAGCGCTGCAGCCTCCGCTCAACTGGAGCAGAGTCTGGACCGGTTATTACGATTGTTGCGTGCTGCCACATTGGAGCCTTTAACCAATGAACCGTCTCAGGCAAAGGCTTTAGGTCAGTTGACGGAGACCTTTAACCAGGCCACCGATATTTTATCCAGAATCAGTGACCTGACTCATACACTGGTCAGTGAGGGGCTGCAAAAACAGAAAGATGCGTTTGAAAACACGCAGTGGTATCTGGCTTTCCTCGGATTTATGGCTCTTCCTGCGTCGATTGGATTTCAATTCTGGTGGACCTATATGGTGGCAAAACCCATGAATCGCCTATCCACCATCATTGGTTTGATCGGTCGTGGTGATTTGGAGCAGTCTACGGCACTGGAAGGTCCTCAGGAGTTAAAAGTGCTTGGGGAGAGATTGAACTGGCTACGGGTAACCCTGAAAACCATTGAAAATCAGAAAAATACTTTTCTTCGCCATGTCACCCATGAGCTGAAGACTCCATTGGCTGCGATGTTTGAAGCCAGCGCTCTGTTGCAGGAGGAAGTGCCCGGACCTCTAACGGCGGAACAACGCAGTGTGGTCGCGATCTTGTCGGATAATGCCGCCCGCCTTCAGGAAATGATCCATCAATTACTGAATTTCAACAGTGTCAGACTGGCCGCAGGAAGTAACGCTGAAATAGTCGCCCTGCGACCTATGTTGCAGCAGGTCAGGGAAAACTATGACAGCCTGATCAGATCCAGGCAGTTGGAAGTCACTCTGGAAGGTGGGGATATGGATGTGGAGTCAGACACCATGCTATTGCAGATGGTGGCTGCCAACCTGTTGAGCAATGCCCTGCATTTTTCACCTACCGGAAGCCGGGTCGTTGTTAGTTGGGGATCGGAGCCGCAGGGCTGGTGGTTTGAAGTGGCCGATCAGGGACCCGGAATTCCGGAGCCTGAACGGGATAAGGTATTTGTTCCTTTCTACCAGGGAACCAATAAGCGTGAAGGCTCTACAAAAGGTAGCGGATTGGGTCTGGCAATTGTCGGCGAATGTGTCAGTCAATTGAGTGGTGTGATTGAAATTCAGGACAACCAACCCAGAGGCACAAGGATAAAGATTACTTTTTAGTAGTAGATAATCCTCAGAGTTTAGTGAAAATGAGCCATTTTGAGGTGTTGAAAATTTAAGCAACTCGATGGATGTATAGTTCTCCCTGCTTTTACATATTTTGCTTAAGGGTGGGGATCAATGCGGAACATAGTTACATGAAAGAAAGATTATTGAATAACCTGCGTAGATACCGGGCTCTCCTGATGGTGACGCTCGCTGCAGGTTTGGTGATGAACATGAGCGCCTGCAGCCTTATCGAAGAACGGGCGGAGATAGAAATCGGTGAGACGCCATTACTGGGCGCAGAGGAAAGTCCTGATAGTGATACCATCCTGAGCCACCGCGAAAGATGGTGTGTCGTAAGCGAGGAGGAACGTCATCAGGCAATGGAAAACTTTGATCAGGAGTCACTCGCGTTTCGTTTTGAGCAGTTACTTATTGCCAGTTGTGAGCCGGAGTTGTATCCCGGCAAGCTCGCCATAGCAGTAAAGAGCCTGCTGCAGTCATCGACGGAAGAGCCTTCTGTCAGGCGCGTGGTTGCCATGATTGCTGAGTTTTCCCAAAGCCAGCAGATTCATTTGAACGAATTGACAAAGCTGCAGAAAAAACTCGACGAAACCATCGAAGCCATCAGTGATATCGAAGAGGGCATCAGTCAACGTAAGGAGGAGGTAAAGCCATGACAGATACTTCACAACACGCTGATATTCTGGTTGTGGACGATGACTCAGGGTTGTTGCAGTTAATGTCCATGAGGTTAAAGGCGCTGGGTTATCAAAGCCGTCAGGTAGGCAGTGGAGAGGAAGCCCTGGTGGAAATTCGCCGTCGACCACCTGCAGTGGTAATTTCCGATCTGCGTATGGAGGAAATGGATGGCCTGGGATTACTGGATCAGATCCAGAAGCAACACCCAGGCTTGCCGGTCATCATGCTGACAGCCCATGGCTCCATCAAAGATGCGGTAGTCGCCACACAGAAAGGCGCATTCGCTTTTCTGACCAAACCCGTTGATCGGGAAGAATTACGTGCCACGCTGGAAAAAGCGGCAGCTTCGCAAAAAGGTGCGGAAACCAGCGTGAATGGACTACCCGGATTTATCACCCGCAGCAGCAAAATGTTCCAGATACTTGAGCAGGCGAGGTTGGTGGCGCAGAGTGACGTCAACGTGATGATTCAGGGCGAGAGCGGAACCGGAAAAGAAGTATTGGCTAACGCCATACATGAATCCAGTGCCCGTCGAAGCCACCCGTTTATAGCTATTAATTGCGGAGCCATACCGGAGGAGCTGCTGGAATCAGAACTGTTTGGACATGTAAAAGGGGCCTTTACCGGTGCCAGCAGAGATCATAAAGGCCTGTTTCTCGCAGCAGAAGGAGGAACGCTGTTCCTGGATGAAATCGGTGATATGCCCCTGCACCTGCAGGTAAAGTTGTTACGGGTATTACAGGAGCGTCAGATCAAACCGGTAGGGTCCACAGAGTATGTTAACGTCAATATACGCATCATATCCGCGACCCATAAAAACCTGTTGGAGATGATCGAAGAGAATAATTTCAGGGAAGATCTTTATTACCGGTTAAATGTGGTTAATTTTGAACTTCCTCCATTACGGGAGCGGCGCGAGGATCTACCTGTTTTGCTGAACCACTTTCTGGATCAGTTGGGGGAGCGCTATAGCCAGACGGCCAAACGTGTGGCACCCGAGGCTCTGGAATACCTGCTCGCCTATCAATGGCCGGGAAATGTTCGCGAACTGATGAACTTCAGCGAAAAATGCCATGCCCTGTCCGCCAGTCAGATTATTTCCCGAGAACTCGTATCTCAGACTTTACCGCAGAAGCAGAAAGTTCAGGATACTCAGGTCAGCCTGTCGGAAGCCAAGCGCAGATTTGAAAAAGACTATGTTGAGCGTTTGCTGAATCAAGCAGGGGGAAGCATTCCGGAAGCGGCGAGATTGGCGGATCGGAATCGTTCGGATTTCTTCAAAATCGTAAAAAAACACGGTATTGATCCAGAGCTTTTCAAAAACAAGTCGGATGTGTCCTGACCTTTTCATATGGCTATGATTTCGGCATGTGGGTATCCCCAGGATTTACCTGCGCAGCCGAAAGCCGCGTCAGGCAGGGCCTGAGAGGTGCATACAGGTGGCTGCCCCAGACGGCGCCACGATTTGGTGTTTTCAGGCAAATTGACTACTTCTGGTAAACTTAGCAGGAAGCTTTTTTGCCTTTCGGACGAATAGGAGATATCAGCATTCCATGATGAAGATCACAACGCCGGCGTTATTGTTTCCGGCTATTTCCCTGTTATTGCTGGCATATACCAACCGTTTTCTGGTTTTGGCGCAATTGATTCGAACCCTTTATCGACAACTGCATGAAACCAAGGAACATCATATGAAGGAGCAAATCCTTCACCTGCGTAAGCGCATACGGTTAATTCGCTGGATGCAGTCCATGGGAGTTCTGGCGTTCATCAGCTGTACGCTGAGTATGGGCGTGTTGCTGCTAGAGTGGGAAATTATTGGTGGTTGGTTGTTGGGAGCCAGTCTGTTGCTGTTGTTTATCTCTTTGGTTATCAGTCTGATTGAAATCCATATTTCAGGAACCGCATTGAGCATACAACTGAATAATCTGGAAGAGTTTTGATATGGCCGCTCTTCAGCTCAGGTTAAGGTTGAATGGATAAGCTGATAACGTATATCAATGGGCTTTCGGAACCGCAAATGGACAGGAACAGAGGTATTTTAACGTGTCAGAGTTATGTCACAGGCTGCTTTCAGGTAAATATGCCATATGGTTGCTGTTTGGGTGGATGTTGACACTGACAGGCATGGTACATGCAGCCGGGGACGCACTTCTGCAACCGGAAACGTTTCGTCCGGTTGATCTCCAGTATCAGGCCAGAAAATTATTTATCACGGCAAATACCAGGGTTCAGCTGTCCAGCACAGATCATACCCAGGCACGTCTGCAGCTCTATCCTGTTGCGGATCAGGTAGCTCTGCTACCTTCCGCAGAGCAAGTGATTCTGACGAAAATTGAAAGCAGTGTACTGGGGAGAAATACTCTCATTCAGACCTGGATGAATCCGGATGGCGGGATACTTCAAATGAGCTCTTTGCGTACCGGTCATAAAGAGCGTTACCGACGTTATCGTTATCTTCCGGATCAGGTCTACTCGATCAAACGTTTTCCTTCCAGTAGCGGAGAATCAAGTCAGAGCTGGGAACAGTGGAGTGATACCGGCGAAGACTTTTATACACTTCCGGACAATCTGCCATCGAACACTCTGATGGAGCCGGAAGGGTTGTTTTATTTCCTCAATGTTGTTGACTGGTCAAAAACGGGAAAAGAACAAAAGCTTTACCTGTTTGATCCTGATGGGATTGTGGAGCTTAACCTGAAATTCCTGGGAACAACGAAGACCGATATAGATTTTGAAGAAAAGTTACCAGATAGTTCAACGCAACGTATCAAAGAGAGTACAACCACTCAGGAGATTCTGATGGAAGCCTCTCCGTGGAAGGGAAAAGGCCAGGCAAAAAACTTCGATTTCCTTGGGTTCAAGGGAACAGTCAGGTTATTTGTTGATCCGGACAGACAAGTGGTCGTCCTGATGCGCGGAGATATTGATGTGGTAGGTGAAGTTGACGTCAGGCTGAAAACACTGGAGTTCCGTTAATAACGTGGCATAAAGATGTGCCAGCGCAACGGCGAACTGGATGAATTGTTGCCAAAAGCCGATGGGAGGTCTCATGAAGTTACTGACAAGCTTTTTCCTGGTGACTGCCATCGTCACGACATCTACTGTTATGACAGGTTGCGCCGGTCCCAAGGTCGTGGTGGATTATCAATCGGGGGCAAGTTTCCAGGGGTTGAACCGATATGCCATGAGCATTGACACGGATGAGTCTCAATCCCTGTCCCTGACGGATGAGCGTGTGAAGCAGGCCGTCATGTTGTTTATGAGGAATAAGGGGTACTCCCTGGTCGAGCCAGCTGATGCAGAAATACTCGCCAGCTGGCATATCAAACAGGATAAGGAAATTCGGCGGGAAGGTATCAGCTATGGTCTGGGATATGGAATTGCCAGCGGCCATACCGGAATTGGTATTTCTTTCCGTACCCAACCACCGGCAACCGAGGTGATACGAGGGCGCCTGGTGCTGGAAATGGTGGATCCAGTGACCTCCAGAGTTATCTGGAGTGCCGAGTCTACAGAGCAACTCAGTGAGGATGAAACTCCTTCCGCCAGAGAGGCAGAAATCCGGCGAATTGTTGGCGACATGTTACAAGAGTTTCCACCATCTTCCTGAGGGGGAGGGAGGTGAACAGAAACATGATGTGGAAAAGGAGATAGCGATGTTGAACCAATTAAAACAAAGTGCCCTCAAGGTGATTTGTTTTGGCCTGATTTGCTATGGATTAGTTGCGTGTTCGGGCGTTCAGGTCCGACAGGACTATGCTCCGGGGTATGACTTTTCCACAGTGAAGACCTATCAGTGGAATGATTCCGCGGTCGCGGGATTAACCCCCCAACCTGTACCGTTGCAGACCCAGAGAATCAAAGCAGCGGTGACTGGTGAAATGGCCGCCCGTGGTATTACGGAGTCTCCTGATCCAGATATATTGCTGTCTTCTCGTTATCGTATTGAACAGCGTACTGAGTATCGTAGTTATCCTTCTCTTGGATTTTGGCATCGCGATCCATTTGATCATGAAATCGTGGCGCATGATTACGAGGTGGGCATTCTTTCCGTGGAGATGGTGGAGCCTGCCAGTAATCGGGTCATCTGGCAGTCTGAAGCTGTTGAGAGAGTGGACAGCTATATGAGCCCGGAAGAAAAGGATCAGATGGTGAAATTATCCGTTCAGGCAATATTTGAACGTTTTCCTCCCGGCCAGGACAAACAGTAAACCAGAAAACATGAAAAACTATTACTATTGTAAGTTGGTATAGTATTCATTGCCTGCTGCGACAGGCAGAATAGTAAGATGAACAGGAAATGTTGAGGTAGCTGTATCTGGATTAGCCTTCCTGCGTGTCATATGAAACGTCAATAGACCCCAGCAGGAGTTTAATCATGAATATCAAGGTCAGTACTCTTCTGACTGTGTGTCTCCTGGTATTGTCCGGCTGCGCGCGACAGGGATACCAGGATCCGGAACTTGTTGCTTCCAGCGAATGCAGCAACCTATGGAGCGAGTTTCAGCTTCAGGTCATTGATGCGGGTGTGTTTGAAGCGCAGGACTGGCCACTTCCCAAATATCCCTTTCTTCGTGTTGACCGAAACGCAAGTTACCTGTCCCGTCAGGGGCTCTCTTCTCAGCAACAATATCGATGGCTCCTTCAAGCATACGAACGAGGTCGCTTTGCTCGGGAAATTGAAAATGCAAAGCTTGAGCAGCCCATGGAACTGGAGTCTCTTGAGACCTGTCTTCGCCATGTGTTGCCTACATTGATCGATAATCGTGATTTCTGGAATTACGTTCGACAACATCCGCGGCCTGATGCTTACTCGACTGCTCGCAGACGCGTGGGGCTGTACCCTTTGTTTCAGCCCATTGTGAGCTGGAGAGTGAATGTTCTGAATGAACAGGTGTCGTCAACTTTTCAGGAGTATGAGAAAGATGATAGTGCTACCTGGCATCGCTATGTATTTCCACAAAGGCCTGAATGGGACGACATCATTAAACTATTTGATGAAAGTGTTCATCAGGATGAGTTGGGGTTGCCAAAATTCAGTATTCCTGAAGAGAATCAACTTCTCGCCTATTACAGTCCGGTGATAGAGCAGGAATACGGCCACCCGCATGACCGGATAGGGAGGCCTTTCAGGCTGGATGGTCACTGGAGTGTCAATGAACAGCCGGAACTGTTCACCATGGTGACTACGACACGGTGGCAAGGTGAATGGGTACCTCAACTGGTGTATGTCTGGTGGTACGCCAGTCGCCCGAAGAAGCATCCATTTGATATTCTGGGTGGTGAACTGGATGGCCTGATGTGGCGTGTGACTCTGAACTGGAAAGGAGATGTGATTTTTTACGACTCAGTGCACCCATGTGGCTGCTATAACAAATGGTTCCCGGCGCAGGAAGGCATCGTCTTTGAAGGCAGCTCCAATACGGGCGAGGCGTTATCCGTCTTGCCGGTGTTGTCTCCGGGTCCTGAATATCGACCGGTGGTGCGTTTAAATAGTGAGCAGCACTATGTGGTGGGCCTGGAGTTTGAGAAAGCTGGGCAAATAAAACCAGGACAGAGTTACCAATTGTCCTCCTATAATGAATTGCGGCAAAAGCCGCTTGGCGAGGACTATCTATTTGGTCCGGACGGTATTGTTCCCGGCACCGGGCGGCTGGAGCAATTGTTTATCTGGAATATGGGGGTGGTGGCAGCCGGCTCCATGCGACAGTGGGGACATCACGCCACTGCTTTTGCCAGCCGACGCCATTTTGACGATCCCGAACTGTTTGAGCATTATTTTGACTGGCAGCCATCCGTACCTGAAGAATGAGCACAGGTCGTCTGTGGTAGAACAGGAAGGCATTAAAGCCTTCCATTGCATGTGAGTCAGTTCTAAGAGGCGTGGAGCCTATAGGTTTTTTAACTCGCGTTTAAGAATTTTGCCGGTGGCGGTCATGGGAAGTGATTCCCTGATTTCCACAAGTCTTGGGTATTTAAAAGCCGCCATCCGTTCTTTACACCAACTGATCAACTCCTCGTCTGTCAGGTTCGAACCTTCATTGAGAATGACAAAGGCTTTGACCTCTTCACCGTATTGATCATCAGGAATGCCGACAACAGCGGCAAGAGAAATGGCAGGATGTTCCAGAATGGTTTCTTCAAGCTCTCTTGGATAAACGTTATATCCTCCGCGAATGATCATATCTTTGACGCGATCGACGATGAAAATGTAACCCTCTTCATCCATATAACCAATGTCTCCACTGTGGAACCAGCCATTTCGAATAGCCTCAGCGGTCGCATCGGGGCGGTTGAGATAACCTTTCATAACGTTATGACCGCGTATAATAATCTCGCCTTTTTCACCACGCGGTAATTCCTGGTTTTCTGTGTCGACGATTCTGATATCCACACCCCATATCGGCATTCCCACAGACCCTGGCTTACGTGGTTTATCCAGTAGATTAAAGGACGCTACCGGAGACGTTTCCGACAGGCCATAACCTTCCAGAATCGGCACATGGAATTTGGCTTCGAATCCCTTGATGATTTCCAGTGGCAGAGACGATCCCCCGGCTCCACACAGACGCAATGTAGAGCGTATTTGCTCTACCTGATCTTCACTGATATCTACATTATGTAGCAGAGCCCAATACATCGTGGGCACGCCACAGAATACGGTGATCTTTTCCTTCAGCATGGCGTCTACAACCGCCTGTGGTTCGAAGCGTGGGATCAAGACCATTTTGTTGCCGTTATAGAGGCTGCCGCACATCTGTACTGTTTGGCCAAAAGTGTGGAACAGAGGCAGGACAACCAATTGATTATCCTCTGTCTGTGCATGGCTGAGACGGGCAAACTGCACTACATTGAGGAAAATATTGGCGTGTGTCAGTTCCGCGCCCTTGGGTTTTCCGGTGGTCCCGGAAGTGTAGAGAACCACCACAGTGTCATCCGCCTGGGTTGCAACATCCGTGGTTGTTGCAGGATTTTCAAGCAATCCCGAGAAGTGTTCAACAGTGGTGTCTGAGACCAGAGCTGCGCCACTGTCGATCAGCCAGAAATGCTGGCAGTGGGGGGAATTATTGAAGGCTTCCCACCCTCTGGGGCCGAAAGGGAGCTCCTGGCTACCTTCGAAACAGATAAAGCCTTTCGCCTCAGAATCCGCCAGGTGATAGGCAATTTCCTGGGAACTGAGCAATATGTTTAAAGGCACGACGACTGCGCCGGCCTTCACAATGCCGAAGTATGCCAGGGGAAAAAAGTGCAGGTTGGGACAGCTTAATGCAATTCGGTCACCGGGTTGGATACCGGCGGCAATCAAGCCATTGGCGATTTGATTGGTGGTGTCACGAAGCTGGGCAAAAGTCAGGCGAATATCACCGCAGACAACCGCTTCCTTTTCAGGAAGGTTTTTGGCGCTTTCATCAAGTATTGTAGCCAGATTGAGCATCGTTGGACTCCTTTCATTATTATCTTTATACGATATAGCTCAGGGACTGAAGGGGGCTCCATGTATTCACCAGCCCCTGATGCCTATCATGGCTACAAATACTCGTTTTGGTTGGATTTGAAAAGGAAAAATCAAAAAACCACGATTGTTTGGCGGATATCACCTTCCGCTGATTTCCCTTTGTTCGTCTTTCTTATGATCTGCCTCTTAACCTTCTTTTTTTACCTAATTTGGTTAGACTTATACATTGCTAGCTGGCTTTGGCGGCAGTGAGGCGCAGGCGGTAACGCCGCAGCCATTGCCAGCCACCTAATGCAATCGAGTTACCGAGCAGCACCAGAAGCAGACCCAGAAAGCTCATGAGAGTCCACTGATAATCCTCCACCCAGGCTGAAATGGTGAGTGCCACCACCGGGAACATTACAGTGGCGTAGGCGGCCTGATTCGCGCCAAGGCGTGCAACCAGGCTCAGATAGGTGGTAAAGCCGATAATAGAACCGGGGATTGCCAGGTACAGGAGGCTGCCCAGATATACTGGATCGGTGCTGATAGACCAGGTTGTGTCGGTCACCTGGATGCCGATGAATAGGATGATAGCGCCGTAGACCATGGCGTAGGCGTTACTGGTCCATGGTTTGATTCCATGACGGGTGTTGCGGACAGACACCATATTCCCCATCGAAAACAGAAAGGTTCCCAGGGCGGACAGACCGAGTCCGTAGAGGGTTTCAGCATTAAAACCGTTATCGACAATATTGTTCCAGAACAACAGGGTCAGGCCGGTCAATCCAAACAGAGTAGCCACAATAACGGCCGGGGTAATCGAGTGTTTCCATATCAGACGACTGTTGAACGCATTGAACAGTGTCGCCAGAGAGAAAACCACAGATATCAGTCCGCTGACGATAAATATGCTGGCGTTGTAAAAACAGATAAAGTTGAAAGAGAACAGACAAGCTCCCTGCAGCACAAAGAAGAGGTGATCCCGGCTATTCGTGGCCTGTCTTTTTTTCAGCAGCATCAGCAAGGGGAGAAACAGCATACCTGCCAGCGCAAAGCGATAAAAAACCGACAGTAGCACCGGGGTATCTCCAATCTGCAGATGGATGGCCAGCCAGGTCGTCCCCCAGATCAGGACAGTCGTAACATATAAGGCAAGATTCATAACCTGTATACCGCTCCGTAACAGCTAATAATAGTTGATCATGCTATACCGTTATTTATGCACAGTGCGCGCACAATATTGCGGTAAATAGCAGAATCTTGCGCTTTTTTACCTGTCAGGACAGTGCCAGATCTTGTGTAAAGTAATAAATCAACATATTTTGGAGGCATGCGGAAATCCAACTTCACCAACGTCAGAGATACCCTGAATGAATCCAAGGCCGTTCAGCAGGATTTTTGCGTCCTTAACCAGGACCTGTCTCTGGCCCGCTGGAAGAACCAACAGGACCGGGTCAAATATCACCAGGTTGACCATCACACTTTGAGTTTGTACCTTTCCGGTGGACACAATACCCGGCGCCTGGATTTGCCCACAGCCGGCTGTGGCAGTCCCGGCAAGCTCTGTCTGATGCCTGCAACTCAGGATTCTGAATGGGGTGTGGGTGAACCGCAGGAGTTTATACACTTTTATATTTCTGATGCCGCCCTCAAGTTTTTTGCACTGGAATCCTTTGATATTGATTCCCGTCTGGTAAGTTTGCCGGATCTGACATTTGCTGATCATCCGGAGCTGTCCCGCTTGTGCCATTCTGTCATCCAGAGCCCGTGGCATGATGTAAGTGAGCGTTTACAACTTCAGCAGGCTTTCTATGACGTAATGGGATGCCTGATTCAGGAGTTTGTCGGTCGTCGCTCAGTAGCGGGTTACCCCAAAGGAGGATTGAGTCGACGCCAGCTGAAAATCATTGCGGACTATGTGGATGTCCATGCCGGGCAGGAGCTTCCTCTGGAGTGTTTGGCCGAGGCCATCGGATTAAGCCCATTCCATTTTGCCCGCATGTTTAAACAAAGCACCGGCCTGACTCCACACCAATATGTGACCAAGATTCGGGTACGTAAGGCGATGGGGATGCTTCAAGAAGGGTCATCTCAGATTGAAACCGCACTCGCCTGCGGTTTTTCCCACCAGAGTCACTTTGCCGCCCATTTCAAACGCGAGTATGGAGTCACGCCAGCCCGGCTTATGCGCGAGCTATAGTGGGCAATACCCGAGAAAAAACACGATAGATCATGGCCTCTCATCCTTAATTGGCTTATGCTATTTGGCATAGAGGACAACATCGTTATTTTTATTGTCCAGGGAGGTGATAAAATCGCTCAATTGCCCCTATTGAAACAGGCACTCAAAGAAGGTGCTGATGTAAGGTCTTTCACATTAAGTGATTGAAGCAAGGAAAAAATAAGAACTACTTAATTTAAGTATGTGGGCTCATGTAGTTTCTTGTAGAACCTTCAGGGCCATTCCACCGCAAGTTAATGGGTTGGGAAAATGATCAGACCCTGCAAACGATGGTGAAAGACAGCTTGATAGAACTATTGCAACCGGCAAGCAAAACAGGGCTAGCCATTCCACTTTCGTCTTTGGAAACGACGCTGGAGACTGCTCTGGATTACATTCCAGATATGGTCTTTATCAAAGACAGGCACTTTACTATGCGTCTGGTGAACCAGGCATTCTGTGATAAAACCGGTATTCCTCGACAGGAAGTCATCGGTAAGACCGCAGCGGAGCTGTTTGAGCCAGATTTAGCACAAAGCTTTCAAGAAAGCGACGAGGAAATTCTCTCCTCCGGTAAACCTGTGCGTTCTGAGGTTTGGCTGTCCAGACGGAGGAGCCAGAGCAGGTACCTCCTGGACTCCATGAAGATTCCGATATTTGATTCCCATAATGTTTTCCAGGGTGTGTTTGCCGTGTGTCGGGACATCACTCAGCAGAAGCAGCGGGAAATGGAACGCGATTCACTGATCAGTAGCCTGCGCGACACTTTGGAAATGCTACAAAAGCAGAGCGAGGCGCTGAAAACAATCAATGAACAATTGAATGATATGGCGATTACAGATGCCCTGACTCAAGTGGCAAATCGTCGGTTCTTTGAGCGTCAATACGACATCGAATGGCGCCGGTGCAGGAGAGAGAAATCACCATTGGCTATCCTGTTGATCGATGTTGATCAGTTCAAGTTATTCAACGACAACTTCGGCCATACAGCTGGTGATGAATGCTTGCGCCGTGTCGCCAATGTTCTCAGCAAACAGATAGGTCGTCCGGGGGATATTCTGGCACGATTCGGCGGAGAAGAATTTGTCGCAATCTTACCCAACACAAAAGACCACCTGGCTGAGGTCGCCAAACGTTGCCTGGCGGCGGTTCAGAAAGAAAAGATCCCTCATGCCAAATCTGCTTATCATCCGGTTGTGACGATCAGTATCGGCGGCATTGTCGGTTATCCACATCACCTGGAATCGCCTCTGGAGTTGCTCGATCTTGCAGACCAACATCTTTATCTGGCGAAGCAACGAGGGCGCAACACCTACACATTGATGGAAAGCTGAAGCTTCGGTGTTTCCTTTTTTATCCCGTAAGACTCGGAAGATCCTGTTTACAGCTTGCGTGAAGGCAAGGGGATGAATTCCAGGTTATCTCCGGGAATCGCGGGAAATTCGCCGTTTTCCCAGCGTTGTCTGGCATCATTGATTTCGTCCCTGCTGTAGGCGACAAAATTCCAATGGATATAGGGTGTTCTTTCAAACTTCTCCCCACCTAACATGATCAGGCGACTGCAGTTGAGAGCTTCAACCCGTGTTTCATTCCCCAGCAGAATAAAATCTCCGGGAGAGTATGAGTCGCCTGCAATGTTGACTTCACCCTGCTGTACATAGATAGCGGTCTCCATCTCCGGGTCTGGAATTTCAAATATAGATCCCTTGTCAGCAAGAATATCCAAATAGAACATTTTGGAATAGGTTTTGACCGGGGCACTCTGGCCGTAGGCACTGCCTGCAATCAGCCTCATTACAAGGCCTTCGCGAATGATATGGGGAAGGATTTCCTTTTTAATGTGGGTAAAGCTTGGTTCAATCTCGGTCTTGTCTTCCGGCAGAGCGACCCAGCATTGTAGACCGTTAAGCTGGTGGTTGGTGGCACGAACTTCCAGTGTTTCGCGTTCGGAGTGAACAATCCCTTTACCGGCAGTCATCCAGTTTACATCACCTGGAAAAATTTCCTGGACGTTACCCAGGCTGTCCCGGTGCAGAATACTCCCTTCAAACAAGTAGGTGATGGTCGCCAGACCAATGTGGGGATGCGGTCTGACGTTCACTCCATGGCCGGCGGGAAAGTCCGCCGGACCTATGTAGTCCACAAAGATAAACGGCCCCACCATCTTTTTCTCAGTATGTGGCAATATTCGTTGAACCGAGAATTCACCAAGATCAGCTTCTTTGGCTTTTAATCGTGTGGCCATTTTCGCCTCCTTAGAGGTTAGGGCTGGGCACCTCATCTTCTAGAGGTTCCGGCCGTGTGGATTTACGATCGATGAAGTGACGGACCAGATAATAGAATACCGGTGTCAGCAACAGACCGAAAAAAGTGACTCCGATCATACCGGAGAACACCGCGATCCCCATAGCCTGACGCATCTCCGCACCTGCGCCTGTGGATAACACCAGAGGAACCACGCCCATAATAAAGGCCAGAGAGGTCATCAATATCGGGCGTAGCCGGAGGTGACAGGCTTCCTTCACCGCTTCAATCAGGCTCATGCCTTCCTCTTCTTTGTCTTTGGCAAACTCTACGATCAGAATCGCGTTCTTCGTAGCCAAACCGACCAGAACAATGAGCCCTATCTGAGTAAAGATATTGTTATCGCCGCCCCACAGGATAACACCCGTCATGGCTGACATCAGAGTCATCGGTACAATCAGTATGATCGACAGAGGCAATGTCCAGCTTTCATATTGAGCGGCCAGGACCAGGAACACCAGCAGTACCACCAGTGGGAAAATATAGATGGCGGTATTGCCAGCCAGAATCTGTTGATAAGTCAGATCTGTCCACTCGAAGGCGAAGCCATTCCCCAATTCTTCATCCAGAATTTTGGTAATAACCGCTTCAGCCTGACCGGAGCTGTAGCCGGGTGCCGGGCCGCCATTGATATCGGCAGCTGTGTAGCCGTTATAGTGCTGCACCATGTCGGGACCGGCGGTATAACGAATGGTGACAAAGCTGCCCAGGGGAATCATTTCTCCATCAGCATTGCGCACCTTCAGCCGGGTGATCTGGTCTGCTTCCTCCCGGAAGCGGGCTTCGGCCTGAATTTTTACCTGATAGGTCCGGCCGAATTCATTGAAGTCATTAACATACAGGGAACCAAGATAGACCTGCATGGTGGCAAAAGCATCATTTAGTGAAACCCCGTGGGACTTGGCTTTCTCCCGGTCCACATCGACCTCAATCTGAGGGACTTTCACCTGATACCCGGAAAATACCTGAGCCAGTTCCGGGCTTTGCCAGGCCCGCTGCAGCACACGCTGGGTTTGAGCATAAAGGGCTTCATAACCCTGGTTTGCCCGATCTTCTATCTGTAGTTTGAATCCGCCAATGGTTCCCAGGCCCAGCACCGGTGGAGGAGGGAAGATCGCAACGAAGGCTTCCTGTATTCCGAATAACTGTTGATTCAAAGCCCCCGCGATAGCCCCTGCGGATAGTTCCGGGGTGGTACGCTGATCGAATGGCTTCAGTGTGACAAACACGATGCCTGCATTGGGGGCGGCAACGAAGCCATTGATAGACAGCCCGGGGAATGCGACGGCAGATTCTACGCCAGGATGTTCCAGAATAGTGGATGACATTCGGCGGATGACCTCTTCCGTCCGGTCGAGGGTCGCGGCATCCGGCAACTGGGCAAAGGAGATCAGATATTGCTTGTCCTGCTGAGGCACAAAGCCCGTGGGTGTCGTGGTGAATTGATGATAACCCAGGTAGATCAAGCCACCGTAGATCACCAGAATGATCGCGCTGCCCCTTATGACCTTATGCACAGACCAGGTGTAGCCATGGGAAAGCTTGCTGAAAAAGCGGTTAAAGGGACGAAACAGCCAGAATCCGAACAGGCCATCGAGTGCACGGGTCAGCAGGTCCTTCTTCGAATCATGTGGTTTCAGAAGCAGAGCTGACAGTGCGGGGCTCAACGTTAAGGAATTGATCGTTGAAATGATGGTTGATATCGCAATGGTCAGAGCGAACTGTTTATAGAATTGCCCTGTTAGCCCAGAGATGAATGCGGTGGGAATAAACACGGCACTCAATACCAGCGAAGTCGCAATAATCGGTCCGGTAACTTCCCGCATTGCCTGTTTGGTTGCCTCAATAGGCGGCTTGCCCAGTTGGATATTTCGTTCGACGTTCTCCACTACAACGATGGCATCATCCACGACGATTCCGATTGCCAGTACAAGCCCGAATAATGATAAGGCGTTCAGCGAAAAACCGAATAGCTGCATGACTGCAAAGGTACCGATCAATGACACGGGTACTGCGACCAGAGGAATGATCGATGCGCGCCAGGTCTGCAGGAACAGGACCACGACAATGACCACCAACAGAACCGCTTCCAGCAATGTTTTCACTACGGCTTCAATTGAGCCCCGGACGAAGATGGTGGGGTCATAGACGATGTTGTAATCCACTCCTTCAGGGAAGGTGGCTTTCAGTTCTTCCATCTTGGCCCGGATGTTATCGGATATTTCGATGGCGTTGGAGCCGGGGCTCTGGAAGATCGCAATGGCAGCCGCCGGTTTGTTATCCAGTAGTGACCGCATCGCATAGCTGCTGGATCCCAGTTCCACGCGGGCGATATCCTTAAGGCGGGTAACCGCGCCGTCATTGCTGACTCGGATCACGATATTCTCGAATTCCTCCACGCTGTCCAGCCTGCCTTTAACGCTGACCGTCAGTGTAAAGTCACTGGCCGTCGTGGCGGGAGGTGCACCAATAGTCCCTGCAGCTACTTGTCTGTTCTGCTCCTGGATTGCCGAAATGACATCTGTTGTTGTCAGATTGAGAGCGGCGACTTTTTCAGGGTCAAGCCAGATACGGAGTGCGTACTCTCCGGCGCCGAATACCCGAGCCTGACCAACTCCTTCGACCCTGGCCAATTCATCCTTGACGTAAAGTTCTGCATAGTTGGACAGGTAGAGCATGTCGTAGCGATTTTCCGGTGCCAACAGGTGGACCACCATTGACAGGTTGGGTGAGGACTTTTCGGTCACCACTCCCAATCGCTGTACTTCCTCGGGAAGTCGCGGTAATGCGCGGCTGACCCTGTTCTGAACGGATACCTGGGCGTCATCGAGGTTTGTGCCCAGAGCAAAGGTCACTGTAATGCCCAAAGCACCGTCCGAGGTCGACTGCGAGGACATATAGAGCATGTTCTCAACGCCATTGATCGCCTGTTCCAGTGGCGAGGCAACCGTCTCGGCAATGACCTCAGGGCTGGCGCCGGGATAGTTGGCACGAACCACGACAGTTGGTGGTACCACCTCCGGATATTCGGTGATGGGTAGTTGGAACATGGAGATCAGACCGGCGATCAGAATCAGGAATGATAAAACGCTGGCAAAGATCGGCCTTTGGATAAAAAATTGTGAGAAGTTCATAATCCGTTAACTCTCGGTTGCTTCTGCGGTTCCCTGTCCTGCCACTGGAGACTCGGCCAGATGACTATCAGCCCTTAGAGCCTCTAGCACTTCGGGTTCTGCCATTGGCGCCTCCTCTGGTTGTACCTGGCTGCCTGGATACACCCGTTGCAGACCCTTGATCACAATTTTGTCCTCAGGAGCAAGGCCTGAGCGTACCACCCGCAAACCACTCACTTTTGGACCAAGCTGGATGGCTCTGTATTCCAGGGTATTGTCGCCGCCAAGAACCAGGACGAATTTATTGTTGAGGTCGGTTCCAACGGCGCGATCATTGATCAGAATGGCCTGATACTGTTCGCTGCTGACCAGCCTCAACCGGGCGAATAATCCTGGCGTAAAATGATTGTCGGGGTTATCGAATACTGCCCGGACCCGAATTGTGCCGGTTTGCGGATTGACCTGATTGTCTACAAAGTTGAGCGTACCTGTATGAGGGTAACCCTGTTCATTGGTCAGCTGCATCTGGACAGAGCGGTTGGCTTTGCCGTTCTGGCTTCGGAAGCGCAGATATGCCTGCTCATCGATGTCGAAATAAGCGTATACCTTGTCCATGGAAACCAATGAGGTCAATACTGTGTCGCCGTCAGAAACATAGTTTCCTGCGGTCACCTGGGCACGGGAAACCTTGCCGCTAATCGGCGCGGTGACACGGGTGAAACTCAAATTAAGCTGTGCCACATCCAGGGCTGCCTTAATAGATTCGACGTTAGCCTGTGCCTGATCCAGATCCGCACTTCTGGACTCTACCTGTTCAATGGCAATCGCACTTTGCTTACGCAGACTCTGGGCGCGGTTAAGATCGCTGTTCGCCAGTTTGAGTCGGGCTTCAGCGCTTTTCAGGTCTGCCTTCAAACGATTGACCTCAGCCTGATATTGTCGAGCATCAATTTCAAACAGCAGATCCCCCTGCTTCACAATTGAGCCTTCAGTGAACAAAACCTTGTTGATGTAGCCTGAAACTCTGGGTCTTAGTTCCACAGTCTGGGGAGCTTCCAGTCGCCCGGTGTACTCGTCCCATTCACTGATGGGTTCGTGCAGAACCTTGGCTACGGTGACCGGCATCGCAGGCATTTGTCCGCCCTGCTGTTGTGCGGGAGGTACTGATTCGTTACAAGCGGTGAGCAACGATAGAGCCAAGAGGAACAAAGCTCCTTTCAATCCTTTGCTATACATAAAAAACCTATCACTGTGCTTGGATTTGCGGGGGGCTTTAAGGATAAGGCTCTCAGGCTATAGATACCAGTGACAGTTACTATTTTATCTGTCATGGAAGAGCTAGCAGATAGGTCTATGACGGCAGAAATAGGTGGCGCAACCAAGTGGTGTTGATACCGGTGAAAAGCCTGTTGAACAGGTGGTGAGGAGCCGGAATAGCCCCCGGTATAATCTGCTAGGAAAAGGGTGATAGCCCTGCAACTCTGCAGACACCAACGGGAGCTTGTATGGGTACGTCGGCGAGGAGTTGACTGCAGGGCTATCATGACACCACTATCTAGCTTTCATTGACTGCTCCAGTAGGACTGGCCCCCTGTTCAGGGGCGTGAGAACGGCTGACTGCCGAATTTCCCAAAGTGGCAAAAGTCGGGGAGAGATTCCATCCTCCGCCCAGGCTACGGTATATTTCAGCTATTCCCTGGAAAACTTTTAGCTCGGCCTGCGCAACGTCGTCTTCAGCGGACAGTCGTGTCCGTTCTGTATCCAGCACATCCAGCAGATCGATGACGCCCGCTTTGTATCGGGCCTGAGCCAATGCCTGGGCTCGTGCGCTGCTTTTCTCTCTAGCCAGTAGATAACGGAAGCGCTGCTGGTCCTGGTCGTAGGTCACCAGTGCGTTACGGGTTTCCTCTAATGCTGTCAGAACCTGCTGATGGTAGTTGGCCAGCGCGCCTTTGGCACTGGCTTCCGATATCCGTACCCGGGCTTTGAGAGAAGCCAGATCGAGTACCTGCCATTTCAGGGTAGGGGCGATTGACCAGGCTTTGGAGGCCGAGGTGCCCAGATCTGCACCGGAAGCAGAGATAAAGCCCAGAAAGCCACTCACCTCCACCTGAGGAAACAGATCCGAAGTGGCTACACCGATTTCCGCCGTCGCACTTGCCAGTTCCCGTTCTGCTTGTTGGATAGCCGGGCGACGCTGCAGCAGATCTGCGGGATTCCCAATCGGTAATGCCACATTAATGGCAGGAATCTGTTTTGGCGTGGTCAAGCCATCGAGTTGTTGCGGAGTTTGCCCGGTTAATGCCTGTAGACGGTGAATCGCTCTTTGGATCTGCGCACGCAATGGCGGAATACTGGCCTGGTTACCGGCATATTCTGCCTGGGTTCTTGCCACATCAAGTTCAGACCCTACGCCGGTTTCAAATCGTAATTGGGTCAGCTTGAGCACTTCGTGCAGGTTTTCCAGATTAGCTTCAGCCACCTGTACCCGATGTTGAGCAGCTCTGAGCTCTCCATAGGACTTCACGACTGCTGCAACGATTTCCACCTGAACATTGCGTAGCGCTGCTTCCTGGCTTTGGGCATTGGCTTCCGCCGCTTCAATAGAGCGTTGTACACGGCCAAAAAGATCCAGTGTCCAACCCGCATTGAGGCCGGTGTTGAAGTGATCTGACTTTACTCTGCGATCATAATCCGGTGCAGCGGGAGCTTCGGCCGCTTCATAGCCCAAACCCACAGACCCCTTTGGATACAGATCGTCCCGGGTATCGTCAAAGACAGCTCTGGCGGCGGTGACTCTGGCCTGGGCGGCAGCGATGCTGGGGCTTCCGGTCAGTGCTGCCTGGACCAGTTTATCCAGGTCCGGGTCGTTAAACTGCCGCCACCAGTTTACCTCCAGTTGCTGCGTGTCCACCGTTGTTAACAGGGAAGCGTCCATACTCAGGTCACCGGTTGAGGGAGCCTGATAGTCAGGCCCCACGGTGATACATCCAACCAGTGTAGAGGCCAGAGTAAACGTCATTGCTAACTTGATGTTCTTCATACGTCCTGAAGTCTGGGTTGTTTTCAGCGATTTATTTCTAGCCATGTACGACCTCCCCCTGTATGTTTTCCCACGGTGTTTGGGGCGACATACTGCGCTTGGCCAGGAAACGACGCACAAGATAGTAAAATACGGGCGTCAGAAGCAGACCGAACAAAGTGACGCCGATCATACCTGAGAATACTGCGATCCCCATGGCCTGACGCATTTCCGCACCGGCACCGGTGGACACGACCAAAGGCACAACTCCCATAATGAAGGCCAGTGATGTCATCAGGATCGGTCTCAGACGCAATTTACTGGCCTCTATGATGGCTTCCAGTAGAGGCAAACCTTCGTCTTCTTTCTCCTTGGCAAACTCAACAATCAGAATGGCGTTTTTAGTGGCAAGCCCCACCAGAACGATCAGCCCGATCTGGGTAAAGATATTATTGTCCCCTCCTTTGAGAATGACGCCTGTCATCGCTGACAGCAGGGTCATGGGCACAATGAGGATAATGGCCAGCGGCAGCGACCAGCTTTCGTACTGGGCGGCCACGTAGGCAGCGGTATTTCCTGCCAGAATCTGCTGATAAGTCAGGTCTGTCCAGTCAAAGGTCATTCCGTTGGGCAACTCACTTTCCAGTATTTTGGTAATGGCAGCCTCGGCCTGACCGGAACTGTATCCGGGAGCTGGTGCACCATTAATTTCCGCGGTTGGATAACCGTTGTAGTGCATCACCCTGTCGGGTCCTGCGGTATGGCTGACGTCAACAAATGATGCAAGTGGCACCATGTCGCCAAACTGGTTACGCACTTTAAGCTTGTCAATCTGATCGGCATCCTCGCGGAAGTTCTGTTCCGCCTGGACGTTGACCTGATAGGTCCGCCCGAACATGTTGAAGTCGTTAACGTACAGCGAGCCCAGATATACCTGCATGGTGTCAAAAATGTCGTTCAGCGGGATGCCATGGGTTTTCGCTTTTTCCCGATCAACATCCACATCGATCTGTGGCACGTTTACCTGGAAGCTGGAGAAAATGCCGGTTAGTTCAGGCGTTGCCCAGGCTTTTTGAATGACCTTTTGGGTCTGGCTAAACAGTTCTTCGTAGCCGAGACTACCCCGATCCTCTACTTGAAGTTTAAAGCCTCCAATGGTGCCAAGCCCCTGTACAGGTGGTGGTGGGAATATTGCCACAAAGGATTCCTTGATACTGCCGAATTGCTGGTTAAGCTGCCCTGCAATAGCGCCTGCTGACAGACTTGGGTCCCGCCGCTCCTCGAATGGCTTCAGAGTGACAAAAACGATACCGGCATTCGGGCTGTTGGTGAAACCGTTAATAGACAGACCCGGAAACGCAACGGCAGAGTCCACCCCTGGGTGCTCCATAGCGATGCGTGACATCTCGCGAATCACCGCTTCCGTTCTGTCCAGGTTGGCGGCATCCGGTAACTGGGCAAAAGAGACCAGATACTGTTTGTCCTGTCCGGGAACAAAACCGGTAGGAGTGGTGGAAAACTGTTCATAAGTCAGTGCCAGCAATCCTCCATAAACCACAACCACGATCGCACTGCCGCGAATCAAACGTCTCACACCGATGGTATAGGTGTTCGAAAGACCATTGAAAAAGCGGTTGAAAGGTGCGAATAACCAACGTCCGAACAGTTTATCGATGATCCGGGTGAGCAGGTCTTTCTTGCTGCTGTGGCCTTTGAGCAGAACCGCAGCCAGAGCAGGGCTCAGTGTCAACGAGTTAAAGGTCGATATGATCGTTGAAATGGCAATGGTCAGGGCAAACTGTTTGTAGAACTGTCCCGTCAGGCCTGAGATAAATGCAGTCGGAATGAATACGGCGCTCAAAACCAGCGATGTGGCAATGATTGGGCCGGTTACCTCCTTCATGGCCTGCTTGGTGGCTTCAACCGGGGACTTGCCCATCTCGATGTTACGTTCAACGTTTTCCACGACCACGATGGCGTCATCCACCACGATTCCTATGGCCAGTACCAGACCAAACAGGGACAGGGCGTTGAGCGAGAAACCGAATAGATGCATGACAGCAAAGGTGCCCACCAGGGATACCGGAACGGCAACCAGGGGAATGATCGAAGCACGCCATGTCTGAAGGAACAACACCACAACAATCACAACTAGCAATACTGCTTCCAGAAGCGTTTTGACAACGGCCTTGATCGAACCTTTGACGAACACTGTCGGGTCATAAACGATGGAGTAATCGACACCTTCCGGGAAGGTCTTTTTCAGCTCTGCCATGGTGGCTCTGACATTATCGGAGATCTCAATGGCATTGGAGCCCGGACGCTGGAATATGGGAAGAGCCGCCGCCGGTTGATTGTTCAACAGCGAACGCAGGGCGTATGAGTTGGCACCCAACTCGATGCGGGCAATGTCTTCCAGTCGGGTAATTTCACCCTTCTCGCCGACACGGACGATAATATTGGCAAACTCATCTACGGACTGTAGTCGGCCTTTGACGTTGATCAGTAGCTGAAATTCACTGTTACCAGCTGCCGGTGGTGAACCAATCGCACCTGCAGCCGCCTGACGGTTCTGCTCACGAATGGCCCGAATAACATCGGTCGTTGTCAGGTTAAGGCTGGCAACTTTTTCCGGATCAAGCCAAATACGCAGAGAATAGTCTCCCGCACCAAAGACCCTGACATCTCCGACTCCTTCGATCCTGGCCAGCTCATCTTTGACGTTCAGCACGGCATAGTTGGACAGATAGAGCATGTCGTAGCGATTATCCGGTGATGTGATATGCACCACCATGGTTAGGTCAGGTGAAGACTTTTCGGTCACGACACCAAGTCGCTGCACTTCTTCAGGCAGACGCGGCAACGCACGATCCACGCGGTTTTGTACCTGCACCTGGGCTTTGTCCAGATCCGTGCCCAGGGCAAACGTGACGGTGAGACTGAGTCTGCCATCCGAAGTGGATTGAGAGGACATATAAAGCATATCCTCCACTCCGTTAATGGCCTGCTCAAGTGGCGAGGCGACCGTCTGAGCGATAACCTTGGGGTTTGCCCCGGGATAATTCGCACTAACGACAACTGTAGGTGGTACTACTTCTGGGTATTCAGTGATCGGTAGTTCAAATACCGATATGGCACCCGCAATAAAGATCAGTATTGACAGCACTCCGGCTAAAATGGGGCGCTGTATAAAGTATTGTGAAAAGTTCATTCGAAATCTCCAGATATCGACACTTAACCGCGCGGCTTAGTGATATCCGTTTCTGTTTGATCAGCAGGCTGAGAACGCTCAGCGGTTAGAGGCGGATCCAGTCGTTGCAGGCTTGCCTCAATAATTTTTTGCTGGCTGTACAGGTGTTGCAGTGACTCATCAGAGAACATGGAGACGGTTTCCGTCTGAACCTGTGCTCCCGGGCGAACCCGTTGCAATCCGTTTACCACGATTTTCTCATCGCCGTTAAGGCCTGCACGGACGATTCTCATATCGTCTATTTTCGGGCCTAACTGAATGCCCCGGTAGTTCACCCGGTTATCTTCGGTCAACACCAGAACGTACTTGTTATTAAGATCTGTTCCAACGGCACGATCATTGATCAGCACAGCTTCATACTGTGGACTGGCGGCCAGCTTAACCCTCACAAACAGACCCGGGGTGAATTGGTTATCGGTATTATCGAAAACCGCTCGTGCCCGAATAGTGCCGGTCTGGGGGTTGATCTGGTTATCGATGAAATCCACATGTCCCAGGTGAGGATATGAATCTTCATTGGCAAGACGCATGAAAACCGGGGTTTTACTGGTCTCTACGCCGGAATCCGACTGTGCCTGACGCATGCTGCGATATTCCAGATAGGTCTGCTCGTCAGCATCGAAGTAGGCATGTACTTTGTCAGTGGAAACCAGAGAGGTCAGTTCTGACTGACCTGCCTGTACATAGTTGCCCTCTGTGATTACTGCCTGAGAAACCCGGCCAGAGATGGGCGCTTTTACCTTGGTATAGCTGAGATTCAACAGGGCTGATTCCAAAGCGGCAGCCGTTGCTTCCACTTGAGCACCGGCCTGGTCTTTGTCTGCTGCTCGGTTATCCACCTGCTCGATGGAAATGGCATTCTGGCTTTCTAGCGACTGGGCTCTTTCCAGATCATTCGTGGCCAATGCCAGGCGCGATTGTGCTGATTTCAGTTCTGCACGAAGGCGGGAAACTTCTGCTTGATATGGACGGGCGTCAATTTCAAACAACAAATCGCCTTTCTTGACCAAGGCACCCTCTTCAAAAGCCACATGCTCGACATATCCGGAAACTCTTGGGCGAAGGGTGACTGTTTCGGTGGCTTCCAGACGTCCGGTGAACTCATCCCATTCTGTAATGGTCTCGTTGATGACGGGTGCCACATCCACGACCGGTAATGGTGGCTGTGAAGTCTGCTGCGGTTCTGCGGGAACGCTGCAGGCGGATAGCATTAATAATCCTGTCAGACCAATAAACGTATTTCTGGCAAGGGTGAATCTGCCACTGAGTCTCTGGCTGGTATCAGCTTCGACTGTTTTCATTACAAGCTCCTTGGATTGACCGTCATCGTGCCCCGAAATGGGGATGGGAGGAGACGGCATAACTTTAACCACTGGTAAAAAACGAAATGGATAGCTCTATTGTGCTACTGACCTACTGACAACAACCTGTCAGTAGGGCTGTCAGAAACCGGTTCGATTACAAGTGCCATTTTGAACTTGAGTATGTATATCGTCTAATTTATATTTCGTATTTAACACATCATAAATAAAAATGAATGGTCGATCGCAATCTGGAAAATTTTATGAAAAACATAGACTTGAACCTACTGATGATCTTCGATGCTGTGATGACTGAAAGTTCTATCAGTGGGGCGGCTGAGCGCTTATCGATGACACAACCGGCGGTGTCGAATGCTGTGGCGCGAATGAGGCAGGTGTGGAACGACCCTCTTTTCATCAAAGATGGCAGGGGAATCAAACCCACTACTTTTGCGCTGAGTCTGTGGAATCAAACCAACGGCCCCCTGACAATGATCAAGGATGCGGTGAATCCCCAGGAGTTTGACCCAGCGACCGCAAAACGTCGTTTCCGGGTTGCCTGCGCCGATATTATGGTGGACCTGGTGTGGCTTCCCATGCGTCGGCTGATTGAGCGTGAAGCACCACATATTGATCTGCATGCGGTGCCTTATTCACGGCTGAATTCGCAGACAATTCTGGCCAATGCTGAAGCTGATCTTGTCATTGGTGTGTTGGAGGATATGCGTACTTCAGACCGTAAAGAGCTGTTATTTCAGGGAGAATATGTCTGTGCCATGCGGAAGGATCATCCATTGGCTGGTCAGGAGTTGTCACTGGAAAAATACCTGCAGGCGGATCATTTATTGGTGTCTTTGTCCGGTGATCCGGAAGGATTTGTTGATACTGCATTGAAACAGATGGGTGAATCCCGTCGTGTGGCGATGACGGTAAATCACTTTGCTTCTGTACCGGCCATGCTGCTGGGAACCGACCTGATCGGTGTTGTGGCCAATACTGTCGTGGCGAAAGAAGCCCTGGCAGGAAAGCTACATATCACCGTCCCTCCTGTCGCAATCCCCAGCACTCAGGTGGCCGTCTCCTGGCACGCACGTCATGACCGGGATGCCGGCCTGCACTGGCTTCGTGAAAATATCGTCCATTTTGCGCGGCAGGAATGGGCGAAATATGGGCCGGCCTGTTGTTTGCAAACCTTGGCTTGTAAGGCCTCTGCAATGCATTCTGATAAATCGGGGAAGGAATTGCATTGATGAAGAAGGAGTTGGTCAGAAGTCCCTAGTTAAAAATGACTTTTTTCTCTATTTGTTCAGGTAATGAAATATCGAATCGCTGTAACTGTTTCCGGTTGAAATAAAAAACACCTGATTGGTCTATCTCTGGAGCAATGGCCAATGGGGAGGTGCCCTCCAGAATTTTGAGAGCAATGGCGCCGGCTCTTTTGCCATGTGTCTGGCCATGTATGACCAGGGCTCCCATTGCGCCCGCATCACTGACGGTATAATCCTGGTTGGCGAAAATCGGAATCTGACTGGTTTCTGACATACCGGTGATAGCTTCCTCGGCTGACAGATATTTGCCGTGTTCGTCCTTAATGTTGAAGTAAGCAATCGGAATTATAGCGTCATAGGTTTCATGGGCTGAGTGGAGTGTCCGCAGCCAATCTGCCCAATTGGACGCGACTTTAACATCAGCTACGATGCCTGTTGTGGCGAGAGTCTTTTGGTCAAGCAGGGTATTTTTCAACTCTGCTCGGGAGGTCTGACTGTCTCCTGTAATGACCAGCACCCGCTTAGCCTCCGGCATAATCTTTGAGATAAATCTGATAGTGCCGAAAATTGGTGTCCTTTCCAGAACACCAGTCATGTTAGGTGGCAGTAAACCATCTGAAAAATAAACTCTCGGGTTGTGATTGATCCCCAGAAAAACAACAGGGGTATCTTTTCTGGCGAGCCTGGGGCCAAGAAATCTCAGCGCGTTATCGTCGCCGAGCAAAATAAGATCAGCGTTTGATTCCTCGATTTTCTTCCATGCCAGATCTGCGCGGGTCTGAAACTCATTGTCGGGTAATCTTTTGGTGTCCATATAGAACGTCTCGACATTGGCAATCGCAGACACGGATTCACGGATACCGACCTCACATTGATAGGTCCAAGGGAATTCCTGGTGGTAGCTGGAGACCAGCAAAACCGCTTTTGGTTCCGGCCATGCTTTGGCGGAATGGAATGTACTGACCAGAATGACAATTAGCAGCGCGTATCTCATATCATCCACCGACTCCAGGTGCCCGGTTTATGAAATGAAGTGGCTGAGAACTATGCGTGTGATATTTTATGCATTCTTCTCTGCCATAAATATTCGGGGGCACTGTTAGGAAGTATAGCTTCTGAGATTACATCCACACCTGCATATCCCCGAAACTATCTGTTGAACGTCTCGAATAGATGAAATGGCAAAGTTTTCCAGGTAAAAAAATGGAGCAGCAGGGTGCTGCTCCCAACGGGGGGCTTTAGATCGCTTTAGCCACAAAATTTTTCAGTTGAGCAAAGCCGGAAACACCGCTTTGGTTGGCAACGGCTTTACCGTCTTTGAATACAATCAGTGTCGGGATGCTGCGAATACCCATAGCACCAGCTATATCACGGTTCTCGTCTACATTGACTTTGACCACCTTGATGTCATCGGCCATTTCCTCTGCCAGCTCGTCCAGTAGCGGGGCAATGGCATGGCAGGGGCCACACCAGTCCGCCCAGAAATCCACTAACACAGGTTTGTCAGACTTAATAACGGTGTCGCCAAATTCGCCTTCGGAAATATGCTGGATAAATTCGCTCATGGTAAACCTCAACTCTGTATCTGTTGCGGCTGTGAGGGGATGGCCCTGAGCCACATGTTTTGTTGAGGTCATGTTGCCTGTGCATGAGGCTGTACACTAATTGAGCGTTGATATAGTCAATATCACATAAAATGATGTAACAATATATCGTGTAATAAGATGCGGTGATGAAGCCTGTTGATTTCATCACCGCCGGGAGGAAGTTGTGTAGGTGGGCTAGTCCTGGGCGGGGATAGCTGGTTCAATCAGGTTTCCGCGACTGATGATCTGATCTATTTTAGTCAAGTCACCGATGTCTGTTGTCGGATCACCGGCAATGATCAGAAGGTCTGCCGGGGCGCCCTCTGAAATGGTCCCCAGCCCTCGCAGATTCAACCAGTTACCAAGAATAGCGCCAGGTTGACTGGTGGCCATGGCCAGAGTTTTTGCAGGGGAATAACCACAGCGTTCGACCAGAAGGAAGATCTCTTCATGAGTCGATGCACCTGCTGAAGCTCCCAGTAAAGGCGTATCGGTTCCTATCAGTATGGGAATGTCTGCTTCTCGCATTTTGATGCATCCGTCGAGCCTGTCATTGGTATGGCGGGCTATGTTCTCTCCATACTCCTGCATTGAGGGCGATACTTCAGCGCTTTCTTTAAAAGCCTCAAATGCACCGCTGTCCATGACTGTAGCATCTGCTGCAGTGACCGGGTTTTTGCCTTCACTGACCATGGCAACGTTCTGGAATATTCTCATCGTACTGATGACAGGCGTCCCGGAGCTTTTGAGTCTTTCAAGACTGGCGGTACTCAGTTGAGAACTGTTGACACTGTGGGCAAACAGATCAACGCCGGCGTTCAGGGCGGTTTCCAGATCTTTTGAGGTGCCAATATGCGCTGCGACAGGAAGTCCCGCTTTATGGGCGGCCTCGACAGTTCGTTTCGCCAGCTCCGGAGGCATGGACGGTGTATCGAGGGGGATACGGTCAATCATGATTTTGACCAGTGAGGCTCCTTCTTCGATACGATTTTGTGCCATTTCTGCGAAATCAGTATTTTCATCGATCTCTTCTATCATGAGGTGTTTTACCAGGCTGGAAACCGGCCAGTTCACCGTTTCCTCGATTAAGGGTCCGGGATGACTTTCTGCGACGGTTACCTGAGGTCCAGCATAGGCCAGACGGGGGCCGGTAATCTCACCGGACTCCAGCTCCTCGTGCAGGCCCTGCAACTGACCGGCAATACCACCGAGATCCACAATGGAAGTCACTCCGAAGGCGAGAAAAGCGGAGAGAGTTCTCTCGGGAGGATAAAATGTCTTACGCCAGGGAGGGGCATCAGTACCCCCTACGTGAGTGTGGAAATCGATCAATCCCGGCATAATCAACATCCCTTCAGCGTTAATTTCAGTATCAGCCTTAACGCCCAGTGGATGCGGCGCGATACGGGATATTTGCCCGTCTGTGACAAGAACATCCATATTTTCCTGAATTGGATGATCTGCATTGCCATCAAAGATCCGGGCTTTAGTGATTAACAGACTGCCTTTGTTATCTGTCTTTACCATGGGAGGTAATGAAGCGTAATGGAAGCAGCCGGTTGTACCTGATAGGAATATCAGAATCATAAAAGTGCTTAGAAAAACTCTTATTATTTGTGTCATGAGTAGGGACCCTGGGTCTGGTTTATCTATCTGCTGGTAGATGGTGCCCAAAAGGAAAGGGAGGGCGAATCAGATGTAAGACTTTATCAGATGGGCTGGATCAAAGTGGGATCTTCTGCACATCCCGTCTGGTCAACCCTCATGAAAGGCTGTTGCTGTAGATTTTAGTTGCTGATTAATAAAAAACGGAATAAATTTGAGTGCAGTAACATCATCATAGGTGATGTAAATCCAAAAAGCGGGACACGAATGAAGAACCAGGAACTCACTTTACTCTATGTTTTTGATGCAATTATGACGGAGGGCTCTGTCACCCGCGCAGCGGAACGGCTTGCTATGACTCAGCCAGCTGTTTCCAATGCGGTGTCCCGGATGCGTCATGTGTGGAAAGATCCCTTATTTATTAAAAAGGGCAGGGCGATTGAACCCACCTCGTTTGCACTGAGCCTTTGGGATCAGGTGCGTGCGCCTATGCATGAACTATCCAATGCTGTGGATGCCAGTGCGTTTGAGCCGAAGGAATCCAAGCGTAAGTTTCGGATTGCCGTGACCGATGTACTGGTGGACCTGATCTGGCAGCCTCTGGCCTGCACTCTGCAGCGCACGGCGCCGGGCATTGATCTATATGCTGTTCCCTATACACAGGCAACGGCCTTCAACCAACTCAGAGAAGCCCATGTCGATCTTGCCATTGGTATGCTGACAGGGCACGACAGCAGCTTGCGTAGTATTTGGCTGTTTGACAGCGAATATACTCTGGCTATGCGTAATGACCACCCCCTCGCCAAAAATGGCATTACCATGGAACAGTTTCTGGAGGCAAAGCATTTGATGGTGTCCCTATCGGGAGATACAACCGGCATCATCGATCTTGCTTTATCCCAGCGCGGGTTAAAACGTCGTGTCGCAGTGACAGTTAACCACTTCGCCGTGGTTCCTCAACTGTTGAAAGAATCAGATATGATCGCCGTCGTACCGAAAATCGCTACTGGTGGTGCGGGTTACCAGGACGGAATCCAGTTTGCCGAGTTGCCTTTTGAAATGGACCCGACCAGCATTTACCTGATCTGGCATACCCGTCATGACCGTGATCCCGGACTGATCTGGATGCGTCAGATGGTTGAGGAAATCACCAAAATGAAATGGAAGGGTTGTGCACATTGCACAGGAAAAGGTAGTGCTGTTGTCGGTTTGTAACGGGCGCTTGTATAAATAAACCGGTAATAAGAAAGTGATTTCCAGTGAACTGGTTCAACCCTTTGACGGTTCACTCGATCCTATACAGCCTCTCGACCTCTCGACCTCTCGACCTCTCGACCTCTCGACCTCTCGACCTCTCGACCTCTCGACCTCTCGACCGTACCGCCTAATTCCTGTGACCGTCCTCTGTGACCTTGCATTGCATTTCTAACAAATACCTGGTGTTGATCTCTGGCGGGAATTTTCGTAATCATCCAGATTGATGAAGTGATTTTTTGTTATAAATTCTAATGATGTGAAACAGCTATGAACGTATCCGATCAGGCTGTGAAATCCCTTGAAACTTCTATGAACCGCCGCCTTCAGTGCTTGTGGAAAATTTTTTGAAAACTACTTTCTGTTAATATCTAAAAATAGAATTCAAAGTATTTTATTTTCTATATAAATCATATAGTTAAATTGTGTTTAATAAATATTTAACCTTATATTGGTTTGAACTCTAATGAAGAATCGTTATAGAATAATGCGCTCTTTAGCGACGAGAGCATTAAAAAATGACGAAAACTAAGTCGGATGAGTCCGACATTAAGTTTCGCCACCCTACATCTACAGACGGCTTGACCGTCAATCAACTGATCGGCAGATGCCCACCTCTGGACACTAATTCCGTCTATTGCAACTTGCTGCAGTGCTCCCATTGGAGCGGAACCAGCGTCTGTGCCGAAATCGATAACCAGGTCATGGGATTTATCTCGGGTTACCGGGTTCCTGATAAGCCTGATCATCTATTCGTTTGGCAGGTTGCCGTGGACGCAGAAGCCCGAGGTAAGGGTTTGGCGGGACGGATGCTGCGTGAATTGATCAGAAGGCCCGGGAGTGAAGATATTCGTTTCATGCAAACGACGATCAATCCGGATAATCAAGCTTCCTGGGCACTTTTCGAAAGTCTGGCAGCAGAACTCAATGCTTCCACCAAGCGGGAATGTCTGTTTGGTCGGGAAACTCATTTTGGTGGCCGGCATGATGACGAAATCATGCTGACAATCGGCCCTTTTTAAGCGTTTTGGATTGATGGGAATGCCTGCACAAAAACATAACAAGGTGCAGGACGTGGTGACGTATAACCAAAATTCGGGTGGCAGGAAGCTACTGGCCAATCCCGGAAAATATGATACCGGCAGTACAGGCTCCGCTAGCGCAGCAGATGCAGAATAATCGCAGTATCAGTCAGGTAAATAACGCACGAAGTCAGAGTTTAAAAAATTACGGAATTAAGAAAGAAAACAGGTAACGTCATGAATATTTTTGAAAATGTTGAATCCGCCGTTCAGAGTTATGCACGTTCTTTTCCCAAAGTGTTTAAGCGTGCCTCGGGTGCCCGTATCGAGGATGTCGATGGCAATAGCTATATCGACTTCCTGGCAGGAGCGGGAACGCTCAACTATGGGCATAACAACCCGAAATTGAAACAGCCGTTACTGGACTATATCGCTGAAGACGGTATTGCTCACGGGCTGGATATGCATACTGATGCCAAAGCCCGCTTTCTGGAAAACTTTCAGTCATTGATTCTGAAGCCCAGAAATCTGCAGTATCGACTGCAGTTCACTGGCCCTACAGGAACCAATGCTGTAGAAGCCGCTTTGAAGGTAGCGCGGAAAGTGACTGGTCGTACCAATGTGGTGGCATTCACCAATGGTTTCCATGGTTGCACTCTGGGGTCAGTGGCACTGACCGGTAACAGCCATCACCGTGACGGTGCTGGGGTATCGCTGAATGATGTCACTCGTCTGCCCTACGATGGCTATCTGGGGAAAGATTTTGATACCACGAAGCTGCTGGAAAAAATGATTCTTGATGGCAGCAGTGGATTGGATTTGCCCGCTGCAGTAATTGTAGAAGTGGTTCAGGGCGAAGGTGGATTGAATGTCGCCAGTGACCGTTGGTTGCGCCGCCTGGAGAAAATTTGCCGTGAGCACAAAATTGTACTGATTGTTGATGACATTCAGGCTGGTTGTGGTCGTACCGGTAGTTTCTTCAGCTTTGAAGCATCGGGGATCAAGCCGGATATTGTGACTTTGTCCAAATCTTTAAGTGGATTCGGTTTACCGTTTGCCCTGACCCTGATCAAACCGGAGATGGACATCTGGAAGCCGGGCGAACACAACGGCACATTCCGTGGTAATAACCATGCGTTTGTTACTGCCTCCGCCGCACTGGAAAACTACTGGAAAGACGATCAATTCATTACCGAAGTTCGCGAAAAAGGGGAACTGGTTGAAAAGCGTTTTTCCAAAATGGCTGATCGTTTTGGGCATTCACTGTTCAAAGTGAAAGGACGTGGAATGATGCGCGGCCTGAGCTGTGTGGACGGTGAACTGGCAGCAGCCATTTGTGAGAAGAGTTTCGAAAAAGGCCTGATTGTTGAGACTAGTGGTGCTGATTCCGAAGTGGTGAAGTGCCTGTGTCCTCTGGTGATTTCCATGGAAGATCTGGATAAAGGCCTGTCTATTATTGAAGAAAGCATTAAAGAAGTGGTTGCCAGTGAAGAATGGCGTGCGGCGGGCTAATCCCGTTGCCCGGATGCCCGCTGTACAAATGATTGAAATCAACCACAGAATATAATTTTGGAGCACGAGAATGATTGTCAGAACACTGGAAGAAGCCAGAAAATCCGACCGACGGGTAAGCGCAGAAAACTGGGAGAGTGTGCGCCTGTCGCTGAAGGATGACCAAATGGGTTTTTCCTTCCATATCACAACGATCTACGCGAACACCGAAACGCCGATCCACTACCAGAACCATCTGGAAACCGTGTATTGCATCTCCGGTGAAGGTGAAGTGGAAACCGTCGCTGACGGCAAGGTTTATCCTATTAAACCAGGCACGGTATATATCCTGGACAAAAACGATAAGCACTTGCTGCGCGGGTTTACTGACATGACGATGGCTTGTGTATTCAATCCACCTTTGAACGGCAAGGAAACGCATGATGAGAATGGCGTTTATCCGCTGGAAGCCGAAGCAGTGGCTGACTGAGCAGGGGACCGGAACACTTCCGGCTTCTTAAAAACTGCTCATTCACCTCTGTCGATCAAACAAGGAGGAACACTATGAAACATGTCAGCGAAATCAGCATGATTGCTGGCGACAAACCTTATGCTTCACGTACTGGAGATGAGACCCTGATACAGAAACGTCAGGATCCGGTCGTGTTTGTTGAGGAGAACAGTGACACCAGTGCAGACCAGGATGTGGCACTGACGTCGGAACAGCTGGAAAGCTATCGTAAGAACGGCTTTTTGATGCTGGATAATGTATTTACTGAGGAAGAGATCAGTCCGCTGCGTCGCGAACTGAATCAGATGCGCACAGATCCGTTGCTGCGTCGTCGTCCGGAAAGTTTCAATTATGTGGATGATGAACTGCACTCCGTTTTTGGTGTGCATAAGCTCAATCCATTGTTTGGGAATGTGGCGAAGGACACTCGGTTAACATCTATTGCCCGGCAGATACTGGCGGATGATATTTACATCCACCAGTCCCGTTTGTGCTACAAACCCGGTTTCACGTCGGAGAAATTTTTCTGGCATTCAGACTTTGAGACCTGGCATGTGGAAGATGGTATGCCACGGATGAGGGCGTTGAGTATTTCAATTGCGCTGACGGAAAGTCATGAACACAATGGACCGCTGATGATGATTCCGGGGTCTCATGAGTTTTATATCCGTTGTAATGGAGATACACCAAAAGACCATTACAAACAGGCTCTTAAACAACAGGAGCATGGCTTGCCAGATACCGCCGTACTCAGCACTTTGATGTACGAAGGAGGCATTCAGTCTGCCTGCGGTAAGCCGGGGTCTATCGTGATCATGGACTGCAATACTCTGCACGGGAATAACGGTAATATCACTCCAGATCCGAGAGCCAACCTGTTTGTTGCTTATAACGCCTGGTCTAACCAGCTGGAGACACCGAATTGCGAGCGTGAGCCGCGTCCTGAGTATGTGGCGGCCAGAAAACCTGGCTCACCACTGGCGTAGCACTCCACCGGTGTAAACTTCTGCTCATTGATTGGCGGTGACTGCACTGTCCATAGAAAGCCGGCCTTTGGGTCGGCTTTTCCATCCTGCTATTAATGATCCCCCGACAATTGTCAGACATGCCAGGACCAGTGACCAACTGGCCTCTGCCAGGTTGGTTGTCACCAGTAGAATTGTCGAAATTAAGGGCGCAGCGTAAGCCAGCACCCCCAGTAGCTGGATATTGCCGTGTTTAATTCCGTAGTCCCAGGTGAAGAAGGCAATACCCACCGGCCCGAGCCCGAGGCCGACGACGCCCGCCCATTCCCAGACAGAATTCGGCCACACAGTAGCTTCCCATAACAGATGGCATAGTAATGCCAGAATCGCTGTAACGGCACAAAACCAGCCAACAGCATCTGTGGTGACCTGCTTAACCAATCGGCTGGCAACGGAGTAAGAGGACCAGATGATTGCGCAGGCAAGGGCCAGCAGGTATCCGGGTAAGTATTCCCAGGCAAATCCGGTTGCGCCTTTGCCTATCAATAACCAGCATCCGATCAGAGCCAGCAAAGCGCCCACCAGATGTCGAGCTAATAAAATTTCGCCGGGTAGAAAAGAGGCCATCAACACGATAAGCAGTGGCCAGAGATACGCCAGAAGGCTGACTTCCACGGCCGGAGCAAGACCCATCGCCAGGAAGTAACACAGATGATAGCCAAAGTATCCGCCGACCCCAAGTATCCATGCCAGTGGAGGCTGACGCAGATAGCGCAGACCTGTCGTTCTTTGTTTCCACCAGCGGCAAGCCATTAACAGAAACGCCAGTCCAAAACACATGGACATTAACTGGAATGGTGGGATGTTACCGCCGGTCATTTTGGTAAAGAGAGCCAGAGTTCCCCATAAGAATATCGAGATGAAACCAATGCAGGTGGCTGATCGGTGTTGCGGTGATTGGTGTAGCGACATAGGTATTCCCCCCAGATTACCCTGGGAAGTGTAAGCAGGAGAGATGCAATATACTTTGTTGAAAAAGCGAATCTATTTGGTGCGATAGCGAAAGTGCCGGGGGGATAATCCGAAGTATTGGCGGAACCGGTGACTGAAGGCGGACAGGTTGGAATAGCCTGAATCTTCAGCAATCTGTTGGATGCTGTTATCGGTAAACTCTAGCTGCTTTCGGGCATGCTGCATTCGCAAATCCAGCAGGTAATGGTGGGGGGTTCGACCAAAATACTGTTTGAACAGATCGACCAGTTGTCGCTGGCTGAGATGGGCTACCTCTGCAAGTCCGGCCAGTGATACATCTTGCCGGAAGTGCTGATCCATCCATTCCCTGGCGGCATTGATTCGTTTGTCTATATTTGGTTCGCAGCCGTGTCGCTCCATCAGCAGTTGGACAAGCAGGAGGAGCATCGTGCGGTGACTCTCCGCGTAGCCATTGTATGACTGATGCAGGAGCTGCTGGTGCAGAAAACCAATATATCGTGACAGTGCTGTATCAAGGAGCAGAAAAGCCGGTAGACGTTCAATGTTTGGTGTGATTGCAGCGGGAACATCTGCTACCAGGAAACAGTTTCCCTCTTCTGAGGAAAAGCTGTGGCTTTCGCCAGCCGCAATAAAGGCAGCCTGATGGCCCGATACTTCTCCGCCGGCAGTCCCTACTGTCATGGCCAATTGACCGGTAACGGGCAGGACCAGTTGATGGTATTCGTGTTGATGTCGGTGGATTTCCCGCTCGTAGCTGCGAAGATCCAGTTCAGGATTATGAGTACTCATCCGGTTAGTATAGCGGTCAGTGATACCTGACGAACAGAGGCTTAGTAATCAGCCTGATTATTGATCATGTACCTTCACTACCTGGGATACAGGTCCATCAATAAGAACCTTTAGTTCCGGGTCAAATCGCTGATATCGATTTGGATGATGCATACACTCGTTGTTTCTTTGTACGATCTGGATAAATTATGGTCCAACTTTAAGGGATCATCCTGTTTCGGCCGCAATGGAAATTGATTTGGCCAGCGGATGATCAAAGACTTGACGGATGTGATATGGCAATAGGTTATTTTATTGGTGGTATCGGGTTGTTCCTGCTGGGAATGACGTTGCTTACCGATGGCTTGAAACTGGCGGCTGGTCCCGCACTGGAAATCATGCTGGGACGCTGGACCTCTACCCGGAGCAGAGCATTATTGAGCGGTATCTCCATTACCGCCCTGGTTCAGTCATCCAGCGCTGTGACGGTTGCGGCTTTGGGGTTTGTGAATGCCGGCTTACTGGCTTTCGAACATGCCGTCTGGGTCATTTTTGGCAGTAATGTCGGGACCACGTTGACCGCTTGGCTGGTTGCCATTCTTGGATTCAGTATCAAGATTGATGCCTATGCTATGCCCTTAATCGGGGCTGGGGCCTTTATACATTTAATGATGAGCTCCCCCCGATATCGAGCTCTGGGGACGGCAATTGCGGGCTTCGGTTTGTTATTTCTGGGTATTGAATTCATGAAAACCGCTTTTGCCGGATTGGGTAATGACTTTAGTGGTGGTTTGACGGCAGACGGGAATTTCTACCTGCTTTGGATGGTGGTGGTCGGCATGACGTTGACGGTGCTGATGCAATCCTCCAGTGCGGCTATCGCCATTATTCTGACGGCCATTGCCGGCCACCTGTTACCTATGGATGCGGGAGCAGCTGCGGTTATTGGTGCCAATATTGGGACCACCTCCACCGCAATACTGGCCTCATTTGGGGCCACGCCCAGTGCAAAGCGTCTGTCTGTGGCGCATGTGCTGTTCAACCTTGTGACCGGTCTGGTTGCTCTGTTTATGCTGCCAATGTTCATGTGGCTGATGGTGTCGCTGCCCGGTGGAAGTCGTATGGAGGATAACCCAGCAGTGTTTCTGGCAGCTTTTCACACATTGTTCAATGTATTGGGAGTGGCATTGATGTGGGTGATTGGTCCGCCAATGACCCGATGGCTGAAAACCCGGTTTCAGCGGGGCGGCAAAGTCCTTGCCCTAAAACATATTGATCGCAATGCGGCGATTGTTCCAAACGTGGCGTTTCGGGCGGTTCGCATGGAGCTAGAGCGTTTTCAAGGACTTCTGTCAGCGCACATCCGCGCCTCTCTGTTGAATCCCCTGGATAAAGTGACCGTGGAGACACGACGAGATCTTCGAGAACTGCTTTATGAGATTAATCAATACATCAGCAATCTGCTGCAGCAACCGCTGTCACCTGCCATGGCCAATCAGATTCCGAGGACGCTACAGGTTGTACAGTATGCGTATAACCTGCTGGAAACCATGGATTCATTGAAAAAAGAACCGATTGTTGAAGCAGAGTTACTCACTCAGTTAAATGACTGGTTGGTCAACAATGCCTTTCCTTCGGCAATTGAGCCTGCTGAAATGCTGGCACAGAGCGGTGATGCAGATAACTCTTATCTACGCCTGAAACAAAAACTGCTGGATAGCGCGATGGAAGGAAAGTTTGGATTATCGAAAATGAACCAGCTCCTGCAGCGTCTGAGTCAATACAAGCGACTGCAGGAACAACAAATCAAAGCTGTTAGGTTGTCAATGGACCTGGACAGCTAGTTTGTTTATCGGAGAGGGTCAATGAGGTAGCAACACCGCCGTGCACCGGCGATGATATGGTCTGTGCGCTCAACTTTGGCCAGGCCATCAAAACAGCGTTGGAAATTCTCCAGCTCGGTGCGACACAGGCCCTGGCATTGCTGGGCCGCGACACAGATAGGGCAGTGATTTTCAATTAGCAGGAAATGGTCGCCTTCCTGCCTGGCTTCGGCCATGTATCCTTCATCGCTGCGGAGTTCTGCCAGTTTTTGAAGTCTTTCGAATACTTCATGAAAGTCTGCCAGAGTTGACAGGTAGTGTTCCAGCTGCTTCTTGTTACGTACTTCGATGAGTCTGTCCAGACCTTCTTCACCAAACACTTCTCTGGTTGATGCAATCAGTTCAACGGTCAGGTTTGCGTGACTGTCCGGAAATCGTGCCTGAGCTTTTTCTGTCAGGTGCCATTTTGCCAAAGGCCGACCTCGTGGCTGCTTCTCCTCCCGGCTATAAATCAACTGCTCCTCTTCCAAGCGGGCAATATGCTGGCGTGCGCCCATGGTCGTCATACCCAGCCATTGTCCCAGTATCTTGGCACTGGTTGGCCCGCGGGATTTAATCATGTACAGAATGCGCTCGCCGCTGTCCTCCTGAGTACTCAATACCGTTACCTCTCTTATTGGTCTCTAATTCATTTCCATTGACTTCATTTGTCTCCAGTTCGTCCAGTATAGCCTGATAGTAAAAATTTAAGAAAGCGATAGCTTTACTAATTATGGTGTTTCGCAGTATGGTTTTAATTAGTAAAGCAATCACTTTACTAATTGGATGACTCCAAATCAGGATCTATCAGAGCACTATAAAAACTAAAGAGGACATAGTCATGTATCTTGAACATGCGAATATCACCGTAGAAAACGCTGAAAAAACGATGGATTTTCTTAAAACTGCCTTCCCTGATTTTGCTTTGCGGGGAGAGGGAGAATTGCAAAATCAGTCAGGTAGATGGTTCCATTTCGGAAACGACAATTTTTACTTTGCGCTGCAGCAGTGTGATGAGCATCTCAGTCATGTGGGTACCAGGTATCTAAATGATGGGATCAATCATGTCGGAATGGTGGTAGAAGATGTGAGTGGTGTTAGAAGTCGACTCGAAGAGCGGGGGTACTCCGGGTATGAAACAGACAGGCATCCGTTTCGCAGACGTATTTATTTTTATGACCCCAATGGAATTGAGTGGGAGTTTGTTCAGTATCTAAGTACTCGGCCAGAGGAAAGGAACTTATACGAAGAGCAGGCAAGTTAGTCTGACCTGAATGTTAGATAGGAGAAATGTAATGGATCAGACTTTAGATATTGCCATGATAATGGGCAGTGCCAGGGAGCACCGTTTTTGTGACACTGTCGCCTCCTGGGCTGCAGCTGAAGTGGAAAAATTCTTTAAAGTAGCACCGAGAGTGGTAGATCCGCGCGAACAGGAAGGCCTTTCGCTAGCGGAAACATCCCAAGCCAAGGAGCGATTTCAACAGAAGCTCGGGCATGCGGATGCCATGATCATTGTGGTGCCCGAGTACAATCACAGCTATCCGGCGGCGGTCAAAACGGTGATCGATGAAGCCTATGGTGTATGGAAGGGTAAGCCGGTTGGATTCGTCAGCTATGGTGGCATTTCTGGTGGATTGCGGGCCGTTGAGCACCTTCGTCAAGTGATTGCCGAGCTTCATGGCCTGAGTGTTCGGGATTCTGTGAGTTTTGCTTCAGCCTGGGAGCAATTTGATGACGAGGGAAGACTGAAGAATCCGGATCGGGCCAGGAGTGCCATGACACGTATGCTGACTCAGATTAACTGGTGGGGAAGGCATTTAAAAGAGTCGAGGTCCGTTGAACCCTATCCCTTTTAGGGCTCTCTGAATCCCCGTAGAGAAACCATCATCTGCCGATGTTCATGACTTGGTATGGAACTTCCCTCCCTGCTCAAGTCACCATTGGCAGGTTCTCTGCAAACGGCAACTGCCCGAAAAAACCATTATCAAAACGCCTGCGTAATCTATCAACCACAGACGCAGGAGTGATAATGAAACAACCCCAAGCTGAAACAGACTCTGGTTCCATCCGTAAGCTGTTAATCGTTTTTGGTGATCAACTATCGATTGACGCCGCACAGCTTGCCCATCTGGATAAGCAACAGGATGCCATTCTCATGATGGAGGTGGATGATGAGGCAACCTACATACCCCAGCATAAAATCCGGCTGGTGCTGTTTTTTTCTGCCATGCGCCACTTTCGGGAAGCCCTAAAGAAAAAGGGATACAGAGTTTTTTACACAGAACTGGAGGATGGTGAAAATACACATTCTTTTGCCGGTGAAATTAAGCGTTTTGTCCAGAACTATAAACCTGAACAGGTTCTTGCTGCTGAGCCTGGAGATTATCGGGTAATGAATAGCCTGCAGGTGGTAATGAACAGTTTGGAAGTTCCATTGGACATTGTGCCCGATCAACATTTTTTATGTAGTCGTCATGACTTTCAACGATTCGCTGAAGGTCAAAAGTCACTGTTACTGGAGAGCTTTTACCGGCAAATGAGGCGTCGGTATGGCGTCCTGATGCAAGGGGACGAACCGGAGGGTGGTCACTGGAATTATGACAAGGATAATCGTGAATCATTTGGGAATAACGAAACCCTGAAAGTCCCCAAAGTTAAATCATTTGCACCCGACAACTTGACCCGGAAAGTCATGGACCTTGTTGAAAGGCGTTATCCGGATAGCCCAGGCCAGTTAGACTTTTTCGATTATCCTGTCACTCGCGAACAGGCCCTGGAAGCTTTGCAGGATTTCATCGAACATCGTTTATCCGAATTCGGCCGTTACCAGGACGCGATGGTGACGGGGCAGCCCTATCTTTATCACAGCCGACTAACCTGTGTGTTGAACCTGCACCTGCTGGATCCCAGGGAAGCCATTGATGCGGCAGTTGAGGCGTATTATGCGGGGAAAGCGCCGCTAAACTCTGTTGAAGGATTTGTTCGTCAGATACTGGGCTGGCGTGAATATGTCAGAGGCGTTTATTGGCTGAAGATGCCGGAATATGAACATCAGAATGCTTTGAATGCGAATCTGGAAATGCCTGGATTTATGTGGACAGCCAATACAGATATGCGTTGCCTGCAGGATTGCCTGCAGCAATTGGTGGATCATGCCTATGCCCATCACATTCAACGGTTGATGGTATTGGGATTGTTTTCTTTGCTGTTGGGTGTAAATCCGTGGAAAGTGCATGAATGGCATATGTCCATGTATGCCGATGCGGTGGATTGGGTATCGGTGCCGAATGTGTTGGGAATGAGTCAGTACGCGGACGGTGGTTTTCTTGCCACCAAACCCTATGCAGCCTCGGGTAACTATATACAGAAGATGAGCAACTATTGCCGGCAATGTCGCTACAATCCGAAGCAGGCCGTGGGAGAAAAAGCCTGCCCCATCACGACATTGTATTGGGATTTCCTGGACCGAAATAAAGAAACGATCGGTCACAATCATCGCATGAAATTTCAGTACGCCAATCTGGTCCGCAAATCTGATGAGGAACTGTTGGCGATTCGAGAACAGGCTGATTCCCTGCGTAAACGGTTCGCATGACCTGGCTGTGGATATTCTGCTACAGTAGCCAGCCAAAAAGAAGGTGGTAGAAGTCGTCGGCGGAATATGAATATCGATTTAATGGATGTGGTCTGGCTTACTGTGGTCGCAACGATTGGTGCGATCTGGTGGCATGGTTTTAAAGTCAGGGAACGGGCACTGTCTGCCGTACGCAAGCGCTGCCAGGAACTGGACCTGCAATTCCTGGATCAAAATGTGGCCCTTCGGTCTATCAAAATCAAACGCAATGACACTGGCCAGGCCCGGATATGCCGGGTGTATGGTTTCGAGTTTTCATCGACCGGTGATGAGCGCTACCGTGGATACATCACTCTGCTTGGTATGCAAGTGGAGGAAATTATGATTGAGCCGCACAGGTTGCATTAGTCCGTCCGATATTTATGAAGAAATTTCCTCAATCCCGGTTAATTACGTTAGATGCTGTGGCTGTCGTGGCTACGTGGCTATCATCGATTAATTTAATACTAGGGAGGCTCTGAATAACTCCCCAAATCAGTCATAATACGGCCAACTTCACTCATCAGGAATACTATCCATGGATCAGATGACTTTCTCCGAAGCTGAATACCAGAATAAGAAGCGTAAGACCCGCCGGGAAATCTTTCTGGAGCGAATGGATAAGCTGATCCCATGGAAACGCATGGAAAAGAAGATCGCCCGCTATTACCCCAAGGGCGAGAACGGCCGCCCTCCGTATCCGTTATCCACCATGCTTCGTGTCCACTGCATGCAGCTATTTTA
>NZ_AQXX01000100.1 GCF_000376785.1 Hahella ganghwensis DSM 17046 | reverse complement strand
CAACATCATAAGGCGAGAAGCATCGATTGCGGCGGTAAGCTTTGATCGAGCCCCGTCTGACATTCGCTTCAAACCAGTGTGTGATTATATTGCTGTTCAGTTAATTGTGATGGCGGCTTCCAATCCGATATCTGGAACAGGTCGGCGCTTGTCAGAGTTAAGATCGGGAATTAGTAGTCTGTTTTTGGAGAGGCGTCCGAGGCCTACGACACCTCGGACGGTTAAGATATCAAAGACCCGATATCCAGTAGATCGCAATGCTGCTCCTCTTAAGTGAACAGCATTGCGCAAATGCGGGCTTTTTTTAGTTTACTCAACCCATCCGTTAAAGATGGGTGAGTATGTTGCGGACTTAAATGTCGTCCGCAGGTTCGTTGGTTTTAACGTAAGTCGTATCGGATATGGAAACTGCTGCGGGTCCGCCACCAACAATGGAGCCAAAGAACGAGGCAATGTTGGTCATCATTTGGGTGAAGACAGCGGTTTCAGTAGCATCTGCTGGCTGAATGATAGTGTTGTGACTACCGGCTGTGAACCTCACGACACCCGCATCGGTCGCAGTTGCTCCAAGTGTGGTAATTGAAGTTGCTCCGATTCCATTGATTAAAGGTTCGGTACCAGCCAGCGGTGCCGGGAGTGCGTCGTTCAATGGACCGGTGTAGTCGCCGCCATACAGGGTGTCAGCTGCGATAGGGATGGTCTGGTCCCTGGTCGATTGGTCAGAGGCATCGCCGTAGATTTCATTCAGATAAACTGGTGTGCCAGTAGTGCTGTACAGGCTGGCAAAGTTCAGAGGGTCGCCAGAATCCACAGTGCCTTGCGCGATGGATAAAAAAGTCTCCAGGTTGGCTGAGCCCTGAGTCAGGCCTGATGCTGCCAAGCCTTCCAGTAGTGACGTACCAATGGATGGAGAGTTTTCAAGCAGTCTGGGAAGGCCCCCGCCAGTCGTCACCAGGGCTGCACCAGAAATTGTAGACAGGTCCGGGTTTCCGCTAACCATCGCATTGTTTACACCTACGAAAGTGGTGCCTACGATACCGCCCAGTGAATGCCCTACAAAGAAGACATTTGATGTGTCAAATGTGACACATCAAATGTATTTAGGGCCGAGCTTACGTTATCCATGGAAGCGCTCAGGTTAAGGAGGTCAACGACAGCCTGACGAACATTGTCTCTGATGTTTGGAAGAACGCTCAAATTGATAAAGTTCTCTCCCGAAGCTCCTGAAGCATCATCCTCTGTGGCTGCGTACACCATGCGGGATGGTGATGCGCCTGTGGGGTTACCCCAGCCGAAGTGGCGTTCTTCCAGATCCTCAAAGGTTGGGACTGCCTTAAAAGCAGGCTCAGCAAAGTTGTTATTAACATCGACATCAACGCTCAGGGCGAGAGAAGGATCGAGAATGTCTGTCTTTGTCAGAGGCGCTATGCCATGTAGAGGCATATCTATCGCAACGGTTACAAAGTTGCCGACATTGTTCGCTGTTGCCAGACTATGAGTCCTGTTTCCAAATATACCGTGTTGGTAAATGATCGCAGGACAGCCGCCGCCAGCACACGCAGTTGGTACATGTACCAAAATTGGAGCCTTAACTTCCGTCTGCTCTGCTGGGAACGGATACCGGTAGGTGATTTTGTCTGAGGGAGGAGTGGTGCCCTCTTCGTTGCTGTTTGCTGTATCGATCGCATCTCCTACAGAAGTGGAAGCTTCCCAGGTCGACGCCAGATTGCTGGGATTGGTGTCCGTAGGTTTCTTGAGAAAGTAATCAAGAGAAATTTGCCCGAGGTATACGGTGGCGCCATTGGTGAGCCCAAGAGCTGCATTGGATACGCTTGTATAGAAATCTACATCCTGGGCTTCCGGGGTGGGGAAATCTGCACCCAATCCCTCCAGTGCGGCAACTGTTGCTGTGGCTTCCTGCGCGTGAGTTGCACCGTCACCACAGGTCAGGCCTGCTCCAGCTAATGCCGCTATGGTGGCAGCATCCTGATTGGCAATGTTGTTATTTACAGTCGCGGCGGCAGCCTGCAGTTTGTATATGTCGGTTTTATTGGCTACCTCTGAGAAGCTACTATACGTGTCTGTTAACCCTAGCGTTGGGATGGCGCTCAGGAGGCCGACATTTATACACTTCTCATCAGTGGACAGGTCTGCGTTTGTCAGCACATCGGCGACGGGGCCGTCCAGGTCAAAAGTATCGCTGTTGAGTAATGTAACCGCTTCTTTTTTGGCGGTTGTGGCGGCTGCAGAAGAGAAAAAGACTTTGGGGTCAGCAACTGAGCTCAGGACACCTGTTGTACCGCCGGTGGTAAAGGTGTAGGCAATTGCTACATCATCTGCTGTAAGTTCATCCAGGCCGAATGCTGATCTGCTCAGGTTTGTGGATGCGTCAAACCAACCCTCTGCAAGAGAGAGCCAGCCATTAACAGCCTCTCTCACTGCTACAAGAGAGGGGGAGGCCAGTTCGCCTGTCCCTTTGAGTTCGTTGAAAGCAACGGATTCAGATACTGGATCACCGTCGGCGTCTTCAACTTCTTCCGTAATCACAACCAGATACTTGGACGCGGGATCCAGCGGTTCAAGAGGTGTGATTCGAATGACATTGTTAATACCGTCCAGGCTGACAATCTCTGCACGGGTATTGGTTAATTTGGCTATTTCTGTTGCATCGCTCGCCTGGACAGCGACACCCAGAGCAAATGTTGGAAGCTCGCCTTCCGGTTGTGTCAGTGCGTCACCGCTCGGGTAAGTCAGTTTCAGCAGGAAAACATTCTGGTTGGGGTTTGGCGTTGAAGTGCCGGTTATAAAGGTGTTGCCGTCCACATTGCCTGCATCTGTGCCGAGCGCGCCAGTGAATTTAACGTCAATCGGGGCTACAGTGGATGCGCCGTCCAAAAAATCCAGAGCTAATGTGATCGGATTGGCGGTGCTTCCTGACATGGTGCCATCCCCGGCAGTTTCTGTCGCGAAGAGGATGTCATTTGGCACGGGCAGTTCGCTCAGTGCCGGATTAAAGATAGCTTGTGTGGCACCTGTTATCTCATTGACCTGATCAACTAAAGGACCCTCAATATCATTTCGTGCACCCGCATTGGCATTGCCACCGTCATTATTCCCGCAGCCTGCGAGCGTGACGGCGGAAGCGACCGCTAGACTTAAAAAGGTTTTCTTGAACATAAGATAGGACCTTCTTCCTTTTATTATTGCTTTCTAGTTATGAATTCCGGACTAAGCGGATATTTGTTGTTGTTACCCGTTCTCGCCAAAACTTCTTCAAGCATAGGCGAAAATGACAAAGCTCGAAAGGTGAATCGCGCCATGTTTAGGTGGATTTTTCTCCGGGCATGTCGGTGCCCACATTTTCTATGAGTCTTCAGTAGTTTAGACCAAAATAGGGAAGTTGAAACAGCGAAAATTTTATTCTTTGGAGGCACAGTAATTCCCAGTGTAATCCTTAGGCTTATACACCTCGGTGATTCAGCTGTCGAGCTCGTAAGATATCAAAGCTGATTACACGTTGGGAAATAGGATACAATACCTGCCCTGGATATTATCCCGCTGTGAAGCCTGGGGCATAAGGACGAAGTGAAGTGGCGAGACTATACTCAGTTGGCGCTGGGAAGTTGAAAGTTCGTCACTTGTCCCGTCCGGGCGAAAATGAAAGAGAGAGTGTGCATGACCACCGTAATTCGGCAAGAAGACCTCATTGAAAGCGTATTTGATGCGCTCCAGTTTATTTCCTATTACCACCCAGTGGACTTTATCAAAGCTGTACACGCAGCGTACGAGCGGGAAGAGTCTCCTGCTGCCAAGGATGCGCTGGCCCAGATTTTGATCAATTCAAGAATGTGTGCTCAGGGGCATCGTCCCATCTGCCAGGACACTGGTATTGTGTCTGTGTTTCTGGATATCGGCATGGATGTTAAGTTTGAAGGCGATATGAGTATTGAGGATATGGTGAACGAAGGCGTTCGTCGTGCCTATCTACATCCGGACAACGTTTTGCGGGCCTCTGTGCTTGACGATCCGGATGGCGCTCGTCGGAACACTAAGGACAACACGCCGGCGATTATTCACATGAAGCTGGTGCCTGGGAGTACGGTGGATGTTCATGTCGCGGCCAAAGGCGGAGGCTCAGAAGCCAAATCCAAATTTGCCATGTTGAATCCCTCTGATTCTGTCGTTGATTGGGTGTTGGAACAGGTGCCCAAGATGGGAGCAGGATGGTGCCCTCCAGGAATGCTGGGAATTGGTATCGGTGGTACCGCGGAAAAAGCAATGCAGATTGCCAAAGAAGCTTTGTTGGAGCCGATTGATATACAGGATCTGCAAAAACGCGGCGCACAGACAAGATCTGAAGAGCTAAGGCTGGAACTCTTTGAGAAAGTGAACAAACTTGGTATCGGTGCCCAAGGGCTCGGCGGTCTGACGACGGTTCTGGATGTTAAAGTCGCAGATTTCCCCACCCATGCAGCGAACAAGCCGGTTGCCATTATTCCTAACTGTGCGGCTACCCGTCATGCTCATTTCGTTTTGGATGGATCCGGCCCCTCATTGCAAACACCACCGAGCCTTGATGACTGGCCTGAAATTACTTGGGAGGTCGGTGCGGATGTGAAGCGGGTGAACCTGGATACCGTAACCCGCGAAGACATTAAGTCGTGGAAGCCGGGTGATACGGTGTTGTTATCGGGTAAAATGCTGACTGGTCGTGATGCTGCCCATAAAAAGATGGTGGATATGCTGGCTAAGGGAGAGCAGCTTCCCGTTGATTTGACTGGTCGGTTTATCTACTACGTGGGTCCAGTGGACCCTGTTGGTGACGAAGTCGTTGGCCCAGCAGGTCCTACGACAGCCACCAGGATGGATAAATTTACACGCACGATGCTTGAGCAAACCGGTCTTATAGGAATGATAGGGAAAGCTGAGCGGGGCCCAACAGCTATAGAGGCCATCCGTGATAATCAGGCGGTCTATCTGATGGCGGTGGGCGGTTCAGCTTACCTGGTATCCAAGGCGATCAAATCCTCCAATGTTGTTGCATTCCCGGAACTGGGGATGGAGGCGATATACGAGTTTGAAGTGCAGGATATGCCTGTGACTGTGGCGGTGGATGTCAACGGAGAATCTGTGCATCAGACTGGTCCTGCAGAGTGGCGCAAACGAATAGAAGAGCAGGCTATTAATATTATGGGCTAGAAAAAGAGCCGGCTGCTCCAGAGGCTGATTGCTCTGAAGGAGGAGAGCCCTGAAGACAGATGGTTCTGAATACATATGGTACTAAGGGATTATTAGCTTGAAGCGGACTCAGGCTGAATCATCGCAACAGTGGTGATTCAGCCTTTTTTGTAAGCGCCTGCCGATGGTGAGATTTCGGCCAGCAGGTAGGCGCTGGCAGTGGAGCTGTTGTAATAATAAAGGAAGCAAAAATGGAAAGAACATTTCGACTTGTGATGGCCTGTCCGGACCGGGTGGGAATTGTGGCCAAAGTCACGACTTTTCTGGCGACATATAATGGCTGGATTACTGAAGCGAGCCATCATGCGGACCCCGCGAATGGCTGGTTTTACATGCGCAATGAGGTTAAGGCCAGTTCATTGCCGTTTGATATCGATTCTTTCCGCATGGCTTTTGAGCCAATCGCGAAGGAATTCAAGATGCACTGGCATATCGCGGATACGGATCAGCCGAAAAGAATTGTTCTGATGGCGAGTAAGGAGTCCCATTGTCTGGCTGACCTTCTGCATCGTTGGCAGGCAAGAGAGTTGGACGGTGAAGTGGTGGCAGTGATTTCCAATCACAATGATCTGCGCAGGATGGTGGAGTGGTATGAAATCCCCTTTCATCATGTGCCAGTTAATCCGGCGGATAAAGCACCGGCATTTGCCGAGGTTGAAAAGCTGATCGAAGAGTATCAGACGGATGTGGTTGTTCTGGCGCGCTACATGCAGATTCTGCCGCCAGCTCTATGCCATACCCAGGCTGGGCGGATTATTAATATTCATCATAGTTTTCTACCCTCATTTGCTGGAGCCAAGCCCTATCACCAGGCATATCAGCGTGGGGTTAAGTTGATTGGGGCAACCTGTCATTATGTGACGGAAGACCTGGATGAGGGGCCGATCATCGAGCAAGACGTCATTCGCGTCAATCATAGCGATACCATTGAAGATATGGTTCGATTGGGTAAAGACGTTGAAAGGCAGGTTCTGGCCAGAGGTCTGCGATATCATCTCCAGGACCGGGTTATTGTGCATCAAAACAAGACGGTGGTGTTTGGGTAACGCCGCTTATTGCTGACGCTACCTCTCATGCCTGGTCAGTATGTGCTCTCCCGGTCCATATCGCTGGCCGGGATCTGATCTGTGTCTAATTTCCGGCGTATTCCTCTTAAGGTGCTTGGCAGGGTTCGTGTGTCGGCGTATTGTTAGGGAAAACAAAGCAGGAGAGCTATCTATGCTGAAATCTGTGAAAGTGCGCGATTACATGACCACCAATCTCGTCGTGTTCCATCCTGATACTGATTTGTTTGTCGCAATTGACCGGCTTCTCAAGAATAGTATTTCCGGAGCTCCGGTGACCGATGCAAAGGGGCAATTGGTAGGACTGTTGTCTGAAGTGGATTGTCTGAAGAGCATTCTGAGTGGCAGTTACTACGACTACGAGTCGCTCGGTGGGGTTGTCTCCGAGTATATGGCGACAAATGTCGATGTAGTTGAGGCTGATCAGGATATTCTTTCTGTGAGTGAGCGCTTTATCAAAGAGCGTCGTCGTCGTTTTCCTGTGGTGGAGCAAGGCAGACTGATTGGGCAGATCAGTCGTAAAGATGTGTTGCGCGCAGTGAAAGATTTTGTTTCTCCGGATCAGTTTGTGCATAAATTAGCCTGATTGATTGGGAAATATCTTTATTTGGCTGAATATCGGTTTTTGACTGACTTACGGTGTTGTTTTCCTGGTTGGCAGTAACAGAATAATTGGTCGGCAGCCTAAGAATAAAATAGTTGGCTGTGTTCGATTAAAGGCTGGAGTGGCGTTCAACGAAGTTTTGGGTGAGCGCTTACTGGTCTCCTTCCATATTTCCTCCAAAAATGTTTCTCATGCGCTGCAATTTGCTTCGATGCTGAAGTCAATTGTGTTATCCTTGACCGCTTGCGAAATCTGCTCTGACGCCCTGTTGAGTGGTTAAAAAATAGCCATTTGCAGAGGCTAATCTGTTCGATGCATACCTTCAGGCAAGATAATTTGTCATGGGCTTCTCTGGGGTGTTCGGAATGATCAGTTTCAGGCTGGTCTGTGATAGCCGAATGTCCGTGCATTGGCAGTTTCCGGTGGTTTAGCCCGGTGGAGCGGAAAGATTGACACTGGGTAGAACAACAAACCCTATCCGTTCGAGAACAGGATAAAGCTATATATGGCTGAACTCGCCAAAGAAATACTTCCCGTCAATATCGAAGATGAACTCAAACAATCCTATCTAGATTACGCCATGAGCGTAATCGTCGGCCGAGCTTTACCCGATGCGCGGGACGGGCTTAAGCCGGTTCATCGTCGTGTGCTTTTTGCCATGAACGAGCTGAGCAATGATTGGAACAAAGCCTATAAAAAGTCTGCCCGTGTTGTTGGTGATGTTATTGGTAAATATCACCCGCATGGTGACTCTGCTGTTTACGACACTATCGTTCGTATGGCACAGCCGTTTTCGCTGCGTTACACCTTGGTAGATGGGCAGGGTAACTTTGGTTCAATCGATGGTGACAGTGCGGCGGCCATGCGTTATACCGAAATACGCATGGACAAAATTGCCCATGAAATGCTCGCGGACCTGGAAAAGGAGACGGTTGACTTTGCGCCGAACTATGACGGTTCCGAGCAAATTCCCGTGGTTTTGCCCACCAAAGTGCCTAATCTGCTGGTCAATGGTTCCTCCGGGATTGCAGTGGGGATGGCGACCAATATCCCTCCTCACAACCTGAGAGAAGTCATTTCAGGCTGCCTGGCTTATATTGAAAACTCCGATATAACCATTGATGAGTTAATGGAATATATTCCGGGCCCTGATTTCCCAACTGCCGCCATTATTAATGGACGTGCAGGGATTGTGGAGGCTTACAGGACCGGGCGCGGCAGAATATATATTCGTGCCCGTTATGAGATTGAAGCTGACCAGAAGTCGGGTAAGGAAACTCTCGTTATCACCGAGATTCCTTACCAGGTCAACAAGGCCAAGTTGGTAGAGAAGATCGCCGAATTGGTCAAGGATAAGAAAATTGAGGGCATCACCGAACTGCGTGATGAGTCCAGTAAAGAAGGTATGCGGGTAGTTATTGAACTGAGGCGGGGAGAAAACGCTGAAGTGATTATGAACAACCTGTTTACTCTGACACCGCTTGAAACCGTGTTCGGTATCAATATGGTGGCACTGGTCAACGGCGAGCCCAAGATTATGAACCTCAAGGACACTATTGAGTGCTTCGTGAGGCATCGTCGTGAAGTGGTGACCAGGCGTACAATCTTCGAGCTTCGCAAGGCTCGGGAGCGTGGTCATATCCTTGAAGGTCAGGCAGTTGCCCTGGCCAATATCGATCCGGTTATTGCGCTGATCAAAGCATCTCCCACCGCTGCAGAAGCAAAAGAAAAGCTGCTTGCTCAAGCATGGGAGCCGGGTGCTGTTGTCGGCATGCTTGAGCGCGCCGGGGCCGATGCATGCAAACCTGAAGACTTAGGTCCTGAATATGGCCTACGGGATGGTAAATATTACCTCTCCGAAGCTCAGGCACAGTCCATTCTGGAATTAAGACTGCAAAAACTGACCGGTCTTGAGACTGAAAAAATTATCAACGAATACCGCGAAATTCTGGATCGTATTGCCGAGTTGCTGGAAATACTCCAGAGCGCTGAGCGTTTGATGGAAGTGATCACGGAAGAGCTTGAAGCTGTTCGTGATGAGTTTGGTGATGATCGTATGACGGAAATCACCAGTTCCAAACGGGATCTGACCACAGCTGATCTGATTGCTGAAGAAGATGTAGTGGTCACTCTGTCGCACAAGGGATACGCCAAAACTCAGCCACTGGAGGCATATCAGGCTCAGAAACGGGGTGGAAAAGGCAAATCGGCCACGTCGATGAGAGATGAAGACTTTATCGAAAAGCTCATGATTGCCAATTCTCACGATACGATTCTGTGTTTTACCAGTTTTGGTAAGGTGTACTGGTTAAGAACATTTGAAATTCCGCAGGCCAGTCGGACCGCCAGAGGTCGCCCGATTGTGAACATTCTGCCGTTGGCGGAAGACGAGAGAGTGACAACATTATTGCCGGTCAACGAGTATGCAGAGGATCACTACGTGTTCATGGCTACCCGTAACGGTACAGTCAAGAAGACGCCGTTGGAAAATTTCTCGCGCCCTCGTTCCAGTGGGTTGATCGCTTTAGGTTTGGATGAAGGCGATACGCTGATTGGTGCAGCAATTACCGATGGTCAGCGTGATGTCATGTTGTTCAGCAGTAGTGGTAAAGCCATTCGTTTCAATGAAAACGATGTTCGGGCAATGGGCCGTACTGCAAGAGGTGTCAGAGGTATCCGGTTGGCGGAAGGCCATCAGGTGGTTTCTCTGATTATCCCTCAGGATGAAGCTTTTATTCTGACAGCCAGCGAAAAAGGGTACGGCAAGCGTACTCAGGTTGAGGAGTTCCCTGTTTATGGACGGGGTGGCCAGGGTGTTATCGCTATCCAATGCTCAGACCGTAACGGCGGCTTGGTCAGCGCTGTCCAGGTTGTTGATGGTGACCAGCTAATGTTGATCAGTAATCACGGAACTCTGGTGCGGACCCGTTCTGACGAGGTCTCTGTGGTCAGTCGTAATACTCAGGGTGTGAGACTTATCCGAGTGGCTGAGGACGAAAAACTGGTTGGTGTTGAGCGAATCGCAGAGCCTGAAGAGGAAGATACGCTCGAGGCCGAGGAGGGGGCAGAAGAGGGCGCGGATGTTGGTGAGACAGACGCCGCACCGGATGTATCGACCGAAGATGATCAGGGCGCTGAATAAGCGCCTTTTGTCACTCGTCACTTCAAAATGTGAGGGATAATTCTCGTGGCTAATGAGAAGGTTGAATTATCAAAGCTGCGTGATCGCATTGACCAGATAGATCGCCAGTTGTTGGAGCTGATCAGCGAAAGAGCCCGCTGTGCCCAAAGTGTTGCTGAGGTGAAGCTCAGCTCCGGGTCGCAAGGGGATGTTGTATTCTATCGCCCTGAGAGGGAAGCGCAGGTGTTGCGCAAGGTGATGGAGTTGAATTCAGGGCCTTTGAGTGATGAAGAGGTTGCCCGGTTATTCCGGGAGGTGATGTCTGCCTGTCTGGCGTTGGAGAATCCATTACACATTGCCTACCTTGGTCCTGAAGGTACCTTTACACATGCAGCGGCGCTGAAGCACTTTGGCCATTCGGTCGTGACCTTGCCGCATGCTGCTATTGATGAGGTATTTCGTGAAGTCGACGCTGGAACTGCCCACTATGGTGTAGTGCCGGTGGAGACCTCCAGTGAGGGGATGATCAATCACACCCTCGATGTTTTCGTAAACTCGCCGTTGAATATCTGTGGTGAAGTACAGATTCGTACGCACTACCACCTCCTTATTTCACCTGTCACTCAGGCGGAAGATGTTGAGGTGATATATTCCCAGGCATCGTCATTGGCGAGCTGTCGTCAATGGCTGGATGAAAAATGGCCGGGAGCACAGCGGGTGGCTGTCTCGTCCCATGAGGAGGCTGTCACGCTGGCGGCCAAACAGAAGAATGCAGCGGCCATAGCCGGAGAGCATTGCATCGGACTATTTGGTGTCAAGTCTCTGGCCGGAAATATAGAAGACCGGCCAAATCAGGTGGCCAGGTTTTTGGTGATTGGACGCGAAAGTATTGCGCCGAGCGGTAATGATCGCACGTCGGTACTCATCACGATTAAAGACGAGCCCGGCGCACTGTATCGAATGCTTGGGGCTTTTTACAAACACAGCTTGAGTCTGACGCGACTGGACTCCAGGCCAGCGCTGAGCGGTGAACAGCGTTATCATTTCTTTATTGACTTCAGTGGCCACTGGCATGACGAGAATGTGGTGGCTGCGATTCAGGAGTTGTCCAGCGTTGTGCTGGATGTCCGTCACCTGGGGTCCTACCCGCTGGGTGTTTTGTAGCCGGGAGGCGACAATCACAATGCGTCCGGGCAGATTGTTTGGGACGCATTGGGTCAGGGTGCAGAAGACTTTCAGTCGAGGCAGGCTGTAACGTAATAAGGTTCAATCGGAATGTCCTTTATCGTTACAGGTCTTGCGTTTTCAGTGATTAAAACAATATAGAGTGTTTTCAACATGAATTTTCTTTCGTTAGCTAATGCAGGGATCCAAAAACTCACCCCTTATCAACCGGGTAAGCCAATAGAGGAATTGCAACGCGAGCTGGGGCTTTCAGAAATCATCAAGCTGGCCAGTAATGAAAACCCTCTTGGGCCCAGCCCGAAAGTCGCTGAAGCGCTGGCTAGCAGTGTGTCTGAGTTGTCTCGATATCCTGACGGTAATGCTTTCCGGTTGAAGCAGGCTTTGGCTGAGAAGTTGTCAGTTGGGGCGGATCAGTTAACGATAGGGAACGGTTCGAACGATATACTTGAATTCGTGCCGCGAGTATTCGCCGATGCCGAGTCTGAAATCATATTCTCGGAATATTCATTTGCCGTTTATCCGATAGCCACTATGGGAGTCGGTGCCAAGGCTGTCGTGACTCCTGCAAAAGACTGGGGGCATGACCTGGATGCTATGGCGAATGCTGTTACCGAGAAGACTCGGGTAATTTTTGTTGCCAACCCCAACAATCCGACCGGCACCTGGATCTCAAAAGGTGATTTGGAGGCGTTTCTGGCCAACGTGCCGGAAAGAGTGATCATTGTTCTTGATGAGGCATATGCAGAGTACCTGAATGAGCCGGATTACCCTAATGGCGTTTCCTATATCTCACAGTATCCAAATCTGATTGTTACCCGTACATTCTCCAAAGCCTATGGATTGGCGGGCCTTCGTCTTGGTTACTCAATTTCCAGTCCCGAAATGGCAGATCTACTGAACCGGATTCGTCAGCCTTTCAATGTGAATCTGCCGGCACAGGAAGCTGGGCTGGCTGTCCTTCAGGATAAAGAATACCTGGAGAAATCTGTTGCAGTGAATTCTGCAGGCCTGAGACAGTTGGTAGCCGGTTTTGATCAGTTGGGGTTAAGCTATATTCCATCTGTAGCAAACTTTATTGCTGTGGAAGTTGGTGATAATGCGGGTGATATTTATCAGGGGTTGCTGAAAAAAGGTGTTATCGTTCGCCCGGTTGCGAATTACGCCATGCCCAGGCATCTGCGAGTATCTGTCGGGCTGGAATCTGAAAACGAACGTTTTCTGACGGCTCTTAAAGATGTTCTGGCAGGTAATTAATGGGGGACGTATCTGGGGAACTCCTCAAGGTTGATGTGTTATTTCATTCCGCCCTCTGGCTGGATGAGCAAATAAAGAAAGGTCTGGAATGCAGGTAGCAAGCATCGGTGTTGTCGGCCTGGGGTTGATAGGTGGCTCTTTTGCCAAGGCACTTAAACAGGCAGGGGCTGTTGGGAAAGTGTTCGGATATGATACCCGAACGCAGGAGTCCCGGCTTGCTGAGAAGCTGCAGGTGATTGATGAGGCTTGTTCAAGTCTGGGTGAGCTGACCCGTAAGGCCCAGGTTTTGGTGCTGGCGACACCGGTCAAGGCGATTGAGCCCGTATTGCGTGAGTTGGCGCCTCATTTGACCGGGAAGCACATACTGACGGATATGGGGAGTGTGAAGGGGGCTGTTGCCGATGCCGCGGTCAGGGTGTTTGGTGAGTTACCGGCTAACTTTGTCCTCGGGCATCCGATTGCTGGCTCCGAAAAGAGCGGGGTGTCTGCCTCCAACGTTGAGTTGTTCCGGGATCACAAAGTTATTCTGACTCCAGCGGCCAATACTTCCATGGAAGCTTTGGATCAGGTGGTGCAGTTATGGCGTGAGACCGGCGCGCAAGTTCTGATGATGTCGATTCCGCGTCATGATGAGGTGCTGGCTGCGACCAGTCATTTGCCTCATCTGATTGCATTTTCGCTGGTAGACACGCTTGCCGGTGCAGATGATAACAAAGAGATCTTTCGATATGCCGCAGGTGGTTTTAGAGATTTTACTCGCATTGCTGCGAGTGATCCCATTATGTGGCACGACATTTTTCTGAGTAACAAAACTGCCGTACTTAACGTAATAGATGAATTTACCTCAGATCTTGAAATATTGCGGCAGGCGATAGACAGGGGTGACGGTGAGACCTTGATGGGGGTGTTTACCCGTGCCAAGGCTGCTCGAGAACATTTTTCCAAAATGCTTGAAGGTAAGGCTTACGATAGCAACATGACTAGTCAAAATCTGACCTACATGGCGCACCAGGGTAGCGCTGTTAAAGGTGATATTCGTGTCCCTGGAGATAAATCCATGTCTCATCGCTCCATCATGCTTGGCTCGCTGGCTGATGGGGTTACAGAGGTTGAAGGCTTTCTTGAAGGGGAGGATGCGTTGGCGACCCTTCAGGCGTTTCGTGATATGGGAGTCGTTATAGAAGGTCCTGATCGTGGTCGGGTGGTAATCCACGGGGTGGGGTTGCATGGGTTGAAAGCCCCTCATGGACCTCTTTATGTAGGAAACTCCGGAACATCCATGAGACTGCTGGCCGGATTGATGAGTGGGCAGTCGTTTACTGTAGAGCTAACGGGTGATGAGTCTTTATCCAAGCGCCCTATGGAGCGGGTGGCCAAGCCTTTAAGGGAAATGGGAGCGGTGATTGAAACTGGTGACCAGGGACGCCCACCTATGATTATCAAAGGCGGCAATAAGCTTTCCGCTATTCACTATGATATGCCGATAGCCAGTGCCCAGGTAAAGTCATGCCTATTGTTGGCTGGTCTGTATGCAGAGGGTGAGACATCGGTGACTGAGCCTGCACCAACCCGAGATCATACGGAGAGAATGCTGAAAGGATTTGGCTATGATGTGGCGGTTGAAGGCAGCAGGGCTGCAGTTAACGGGGGCGGAAATCTGACGGCTACGAAAATTGATGTACCCTCCGATATTTCTTCTGCCGCTTTCTTTTTGGTGGCTGCCAGTATTACCCCGGGATCTGATCTGACTTTGCGTCATGTGGGGGTTAATCCTACCCGTACAGGTGTGATCAATATTTTGCGCCTGATGGGAGCTGATATCGAGATATTTAATGAGAAAGAGGTTGGTGGAGAGCCGGTTGCAGATATCCGGGTCAAATATGCCCCACTGAAGGGGATTGAAATACCGCAGGATCAGGTTCCGTTGGCTATCGACGAGTTCCCTGTGCTGTTTATTGCTGCCGTTAACGCTGAAGGCGAGACTGTGCTAAGTGGAGCGGAAGAGCTAAGAGTCAAGGAAAGTGATCGCATTCAGGTTATGGCCGACGGGTTGGAAGCTATTGGCGTAAAGACAGAGGTGCGTCCGGACGGAATTGTGTTGCGCAAGTCTGAGATAGGTGGCGGCAGTGTTGAAAGTCATGGGGATCATCGCATTGCAATGGCCTTTGCGGTTGCTTCTTTGGTTGCCACCGACGATATCACTATCAGGGATTGCGCCAATGTGGCTACCTCTTTTCCAAACTTCTGGGAGCTGGCCAACGAGGTTGGGTTTAATCTCAAGCCGGCGGGGAAGGTATGACGGAGACTTCAAAGGCGCCTGTCATCACTATCGATGGTCCTTCGGGTTCCGGAAAAGGGACCATCGCCAAGCTTCTGGCTCGACGCCTTGGGTGGAGTATTCTTGATTCCGGAGCTCTATACCGGTTAACCGCCTTGAGCGCTGTTAAGCAGGATGTGGATCTGAATGATCCTGAGGCAGTAGCGAGAGTTGCTCAGAATCTCGATGTTGAATTTCGTTCTGGTCAGGCTGAGCAGCCTGTGTCGGTGTTTCTTATGGGGGAGGATGTTACTGAGGAGATTCGAACAGAATCCTGTGGTGATAAGGCCTCGCAGATCGCTCCACATACTGTTGTGAGGGAAGCTCTGTTGCAGCGGCAGAGAGATTTTCGGAAATCCCCAGGGCTTGTTGCGGATGGTCGTGACATGGGAACGGTGGTTTTTCCTGATGCTCCCTGCAAGATCTATATGACCGCCAGTGCTGAAGTCAGAGCGCAGAGACGATACGAGCAGTTGAAGCAACAGGGGCAGAGTGTTAAAATTGCGCACCTTTTAAGCGAGATCAAGGCTCGTGATGACCGCGATATGAATCGCGAGAACGCGCCCCTGAGACCCGCTGATGATGCTGTAACCCTTGATACGTCTGGGCTCCCGATAGAAGAAGTGCTGCAACAAGTGCTTCAAATCTGGTCCACGAAACAGGCTTGAGCAAGAGCTTCAGCTTCAGAAGTTTGTAAAACTTCATCAGGTGATTGTTAATTTTGGTGTAAGCCAGTATTGCCAATTTAACAGTCAATTATAGAACTGACCGTGTTAGCTGGCCGCACGGAGTATATATTCACTACAGGAAACACAATGAGCGAGAGCTTTGCTGAGCTTTTTGAAGAAAGTTTAAAAGAAATCGACATGCAGCCCGGTTCCATCGTAAAAGGGACCGTTGTAGACATTGACCAAGACTGGGTTACTGTTCACGCTGGCTTGAAATCTGAAGGGGTTATCCCTGTTTCTCAGTTCCTTGATGAAAAAGGCGAACTGAACCTGAGCATCGGAGACGAAGTTGATGTTGCTCTGGATGCGGTGGAAGATGGATTCGGTGAAACCCGTCTGTCGCGTGAGAAGGCCAAGCGTGCGGAAGCATGGAAAGATCTTGAAAAAGCCTTCGAAGCCAATGAAGTGGTTATGGGTGTTATCAATGGTAAAGTCAAAGGTGGCTTCACTGTTGAATTGGGTGGTATCCGCGCGTTCCTGCCAGGTTCTCTGGTAGATGTGCGTCCTATCCGTGACACTGCGCATCTTGAAGGCAAAGACCTGGAATTCAAAGTCATCAAGCTCGACCAAAAGCGCAACAACGTTGTTGTTTCCCGTCGTGCCGTTCTGGAAGCGGAGAACAGTGCAGAGCGTGATGCCCTGCTGCAGACTCTGCAAGAAGGTATGGAAGTTAAAGGTATCGTTAAGAACCTGACTGACTACGGTGCGTTCGTTGACCTCGGTGGTGTTGACGGTCTGTTGCACATCACTGACATGGCCTGGAAGCGTATCAAGCATCCAAGCGAAATCGTCAACGTTGGTGACGAAATCTCCGTTAAAGTTCTGAAGTTTGACCGTGAGCGCAACCGCGTGTCTCTGGGTCTGAAGCAACTGGGCGAAGATCCATGGGTCGCTATCAAAGATCGTTATCCTGAAAACACCCGTGTTACTGCGCGTGTAACCAACCTGACTGACTACGGCTGCTTTGCTGAGCTGGAAGAAGGTGTAGAAGGTCTGGTTCACGTATCCGAAATGGATTGGACCAACAAGAACATTCATCCTTCCAAAGTCGTCCAACTGGGTGACGAGATTGAAGTGATGGTTCTGGATATTGACGAAGAGCGTCGTCGTATCTCCCTGGGTATCAAGCAGTGCCACGCTAATCCTTGGGAAGAGTTCTCCGGAAGCTTCAACAAGGGTGATCGTATTTCAGGTAAGATCAAATCTATTACTGATTTTGGTATCTTCCTGGGTCTGGATGGCGGAATTGACGGTCTGGTTCACCTGTCTGATATCTCCTGGAACGAGCCAGGCGAAGAAGCTGTACGCAAGTACAAGAAAGGCGATGATCTGGAAACTGTTATCCTGTCCATCGATCCTGAGCGTGAGCGTATTTCTCTGGGTATCAAGCAACTGGAAAGCGATCCGTTTGCTGAATTCACTCAGTTGAATGACAAGGGCACTATCGTTACCGGTAAAGTGGTATCTGTAGATGCCAAAGCTGCTGTTATTGCTCTGAATGATGAAGTTGAAGCTGTACTGAAAGCCTCTGAAATCAGCCGTGATAAAGTAGAAGACGCTCGCAATGTGCTGAACGAAGGCGATGACGTTGAAGCGAAGATCATCAGCGTTGATCGTAAAAATCGCGTGATTAACCTGTCTGTCAAGTCTAAAGACATCGACGAAGAGAAGCAGGCGATCCGTGATGTGAAAGAGAAGCAAACCGAAGCTCAAGGTCCTACCACCATCGGTGATCTGATCAAGGAGCAGTTGCAACAACAGAGCTAAACACTCAGTTGCAATGTTAAATGTCAAACTTCGGTTTGATTATAGAAAAAACGGGCTATATGCCCGTTTTTTTTGTGTTTTTTTAATTCTTTAACTACACTTCTGACGATGGCTTTGATAAGGAAACTTCTATGACCAAGTCAGAATTAGTCGAGATTATTGCGTCCAAACAACCACAATTATCAGTCAAAGACGTTGAGCTCGCCGTTAAAACGATCATAGAGTACATGTCGCAAACCTTGTCTCAGGGTCAGCGCATAGAAATTCGCGGATTCGGTAGTTTCAGTCTGCACTATCGTGCACCTAGGGTAGGGCGTAATCCCAAAACGGGAGAAACCGTCCATTTACCGGCCAAGTATGTGCCTCACTTTAAACCAGGGAAAGAATTGCGTGATGAAGTAAACGCCAGCCTGAAAGCCGGGTATTAATTTCGTCAAACCTGCCTCGATCTGACTCGACAATGTCGTTATCTATTATCCTGACATTGTCGTTATCTGTGTTAAGATAAGCACCCAATGGAGATTGGGGTCGAGTACACGCATGGCGAAAATTAAGAAATATCTTCTAATCATACTGGTATTGGCGGCAATTTTTGTGGGAGTGGTGTTTTCGCTCTCCAATGAAGATGCTGTCCAATTAGATTTGATCGTGATAAAAACGCCACCAGTTGATGTATCTCTTCTGGTGATATCTGCCTTTGGGGTTGGCCTGATTCTAGGAATGATGGTAACAGGTCTTGCTTTCCTGAAGCGGAAAGTGGTGGGGCCAAAAGCTAAGGCACCGAAATCGGGACAATCACTGGCCACGAATAGCTGATATTTATGGAATTCATCGGGCAGTGGTTACTGGTGGCGGCCGCCATCGGCATTGGCTGGTTTATCGGTTATCAGCAGTCGAGGAGAAGCAACTCCAAAGCTGTTGATACCCATTCAGGCAAGTTCCCCAAAACCCTTCAGTATCTGTTTGAAGCGTACGACGCACCTACACTGGATTCATTTCTGCAGGAACTTGAAGTTAATCGCTATACCATCCAACTGCATCTTTCCATCGCCAATTATTATCGCCGCAAAGGTGAAATTGAGAAGGCGACAGCCATACATCAAAACCTGTTATCCCACCCCGAAGCTCGTATACAACATGCCAGCCAATTGACCTTTGAGTTGGCTCAGGACTATATGGTGGCTGGTCTTTATGACAGGGCTGAGGCGCTGTTCATTGAGCTTTCCGGCGAGAAACAGTGGAAGCAGCGTTGTATCGAAAGCCTGCTGGAAATATACGAGCACGAGAAAGACTGGGATATCGCAAGGGAACGTGCACTTTCCCTGGATGTTAAACGGGATAGAAGTCTTCAGAAGCGAATAGCCCAGTATTGCTGCGAACTGGCCGACAGAAACATTCGCCGTAAGGATTATGCTGAGGCAAGGCAGTTTCTTAAGGAAGCGCTGGGTCATGATAAGACCTGTGTCCGGGCAAGCTTGCAAATGGCGAGGGTTTGCATTGCCACCGAACAGTTCGCTGAGGCGTTAAACGAATTAAAAAGAATTGAGCAGCAGGATCCGGTTTTCCTCACAGAAGCTGTCGATCTCATCGTTGAGATTTGTATGGTGACTCAGGAGCAGGACAAACTAGTTCGTATTCTACAGCGCATATGGGAACAACAACCGTCTGCTCACGTAATGGTGACGCTGGCTGCTCAATTGGGGCAGGGAACTGATTCTCAGAATGCTATTGAATTCCTGTTACATCAGCTTGATGAGCATCCGACACTGGGTGGAGTGCGAACTTTACTCGAGTTGCTTACCCCCTATGCTGAACCGGAAACGAAACGTTGGGTGCAGATCATCAAGGGAGTGCTCGAGTCTCTGCTGGAAAAAAACCAGGACTACTGCTGCATCAACTGTGGTTTTTCCGGCCGCCACATGCATTGGCAGTGTCCCAGCTGTAAAACCTGGGGCAATATCAAGCCAATTCCTTGGGTGTAACTAAGACTTATCCCAGTATTCAAATGGGGATTTCAGAATTTGTACAACCGGACGATGGTCGTCCAATCAAATGAATGCAGGTGAATAAAATCAAATGACTCAACCAACGGACCCAAGAATTGTTGTGGCACTGGACTTTTCTGAACGCAAAGCGTTGGAGAGTTTTGTGGACAGGATCGATCCGTCTCTGTGCCGACTCAAGGTTGGCAAAGAATTATTTACGACCTTTGGTCCAGAGATTGTGCATTGGCTGCAAAATAAAGGGTTCGAGATCTTTCTGGATTTGAAATTTCACGATATTCCCAACACAACAGCACAGGCAGTAAAAGCGGCAGCCAATATGGGCGTATGGATGGTCAATGTCCATGCTTCCGGTGGCCGTCGTATGATGGAGGCCTGCCGGGAAATCCTTCAACCATTCAACCAGCCTCCTTTGTTGATTGCTGTGACTATTTTGACCAGCCTCAGTGACGTTGAAATTCAGGAAATTGGATATGATGGGCAGGCCCAGGAGATGGTTAACAGGCTTGCGTCTTTGAGCAAGGATTGCGGGATGGACGGTGTGGTGTGTTCTGCTCAGGAAGCGCCAATGTTGCGTCGAGATCTGGGGGCAGGTTTTGCTTTGGTCACTCCGGGTATCCGGCCTTTATTCGCCACCAGAGACGACCAAACCAGAATAGTGACTCCTTCGCAGGCAATCGCTGACGGTAGTCATTATCTGGTGATTGGCCGACCTATCACCAGGGCCGAGGATCCTTTGCAAGCCCTGAATCTTGTACGTCAGGAAATTGAAGGCGCTTGATGCTCTCCCAGGCCGGTAATTCTAACCGGCCTTTTGTCTTTGCATCGCAAAGAACTTGCCCGGCTTGATACAGGCATTGTTGGCGTTGGTAATAAACTCAGTTTCTGGTGACATCAGCTTGCTGGGGTCAATAATCGGGATAGATTCTCCGTTACGACAAAACCCCGAGATCAGAGCTGCCTGCCAAATTCCGCAGTCAGAAGAACAGAAGCCAGCAAAACCCTGGTCTTCAACCATTTTTTTAACCGGAGCGGTGCTTACAGCCAATGCAATATATGGGGAGTCAGCAGAATTGCTGTTAAGTACGACAATGTTCGCATTAACTATGTAATGACAGGCTCGGGTGAAGATGACCGGTACCGGTTGTTCATGCCAGATCGTAATGTGCTGGCAACAGGGCTCACTGGCAGGAATCGATAATAGACGAGCGTTAGGGACAAACTCTTCGACCGAATTTGATGCCAGGGCTATCGTTGTTCCATCCAGGGGGTTAGCCAGCCAAACCAGCATGTCGTTGGATGGGCGTGTATCCGATAGCTTCTTTTGGTTTTGCAGCTCCATAGCTTAGTACCCTCTCAAAATAGCGTGTGATGGTCTGTGCGGTGGCGAAGAGGTGCCAGTCGTTGTTTTGCCTGATTAATCCTTCGACCGGGCTAAGTCGTCGCATGCAAGTCGGAAGAGAATGTATTCGGGAGGCGGTACGTAATTTAAACAGCGAATGACAGCTCAATGCCATGGCGGGTACATTGTCGTAGGTGTCCCGCAGCAGAATAACTTTCTTTTCCTCCGGCTGAAGTCCCGATGCTGGAATCCAATTGTTATTAAAGCCATAAACCGGATACCAGCGATCTGAGAATCGTACGCATACGATTTGTTGTTTCTCTGTCACCTCGTCGGCTGACGCTAGGTAAAGAATATCTTCGGCCGGCAGGCAAAGTGACCTGCCGGAACAAGTGACCAGGTAATAGGCAGTTTGATGATTCATCCCAGCAGCTCCTGTATCTTGTCCATAAGATCGTTCTCGTTATAGGGTTTTGTTGTATACCCGTTAACACCTGCTCTTTGAGCAAGTTCCCGATGTTTTTGCTGGCTTCTAGAGGTCAGCATTAGAATGGGAAGTTGGTTATGCTCAGGGGTTTGGCGTAGCTGACGAGTCAACTCCAGTCCGTCCATTCGGGGCATTTCCATATCCACCAGCAGGAGGTGAGGGGTCTCTGACTGAATCTTTTCAATGGCTTCCAGTCCGTCACAAGCGGTGACTACAGTAAAACCACAGTCCTGCAAAAGTTGTTTCAGGGTTTGTCTGACACTGAGAGAGTCATCGACCACCAGAATCTTGTTGAAGATGTCTTGCGATGATGTCACCGGTGAATTCATTGACCGGCTGGATTTATTGCCGGTTTGTAGTAATTCAACCAAGTTGAGCACGGGAACCAGGGTTCCATCACCCAGAATCGTCATGCCAAAGAGGCCGGGGAGCCCCGGAATCATGCGTCCGGGAGTTCTAAGAACCAATTGCTCGCCGGATTTTATTTCATCAACGGCAATTGCCGTCAGTACACCGCTCACCTCGGCCACAATCAGCGGTTTGGCAGATTCTGTTTCTTCTATCCCAAACAAAGATTTGGCCAGATCCACATATCTGTATAGTTCGTCGTTTGCGGATAAATAAGTCTGTCCTGCAATATCCTCAAGCTCTCCTACACCGGTAGCCAGAATCTGAGAGAGACTGGAAGACGGGATAGCAAAGCGTTGCTTGCATACGGTGACCAACAGCATGTATTGAGTAATCTCCCTGACAGGAACCCGGATGATCAGCCGGCAACCCAGTGGCCGGGTTCCCGGTGTGAGAGATTCCATGGTTTCCGTGTCAAAACGGATGTTTCCTCCCATGGATTCAATCTGGCTTCTAACTGCATCCATGCCGATGCCGCGACCTGAAAGTTGAGTGGCTTTATCCCGGGTTGTGAAGCCGGGTTGCCAGACGAATTGTGACAACTCCTGGTCTGTCGGTCTGGATGAGTCTTCTGCCAAAATGCCTGATTTCAGGGCTTTCCTGAAGATCCGTTCAAAGTCCAGACCACCGCCATCGTCCTCAATGACAATCTGCAGAAAGCGACCGACCTGGGCGTATTGAACCTGGATTCTGCCCCGTGGGTTCTTCCCTGACTGTTCTCTTTCGGCAGAAATTTCAATACCGTGGTCCACGGCGTTACGAAGCAGGTGCATCAGAGGATCGGCCAGTTGTTCGATGAGAAGACGGTCTACCTCAAGGTCGTCTCCGATCACATCCAATACAGCAGACTTGCCGGCGGCACGACAAGCCTGGCGAACACATCTTTGTAGACGCCCGGTCAGCTCCGATGCGGCCAGCTTTTGTTTGGAAAGCAATTGGTGTTGAAGCTTGTCAATGTAGCGATGTTGCTGACGCATCAGGCTGTCGAGCATTAGTAACTGGTCCTGAAGCTTATGGTTCAGTTCCCGGACATCGGCGACAGACTCGAACAGTTGATGCGAGCATTCGTGCAGCTCGTCATAACGATCCATCTCCAATGGATCGAATTCAGCGTCTTCTGTATCGTCGGTTTGTGGCGACTGAAAACCGGATTGGGGGGTATGCCGGTCCATGCTACGGTTATCAATCAATCCCTCCAGCTGCAATCGACGCTGGCTTAGCAGATGGTCGTGCTTGGACATGTCTTCACTGGTAGATTGAATCTTTTTATACAGCTCTTTGCCCTGGACATTGTTGATGCTCATTTCTTCAGCGAGCAGTACCAGACTGTCAAAGTCTGATATGGGGACTTCGGAGCCGACTGTGGCAGCATTGTCGTCTTTTGAGGAAGTTGCTTCTTCAGAAGGAACTGGAGGCGTCTTATCAGGATGTTCTGGACGATCAGATGACCTCTTATGATCAGCTGCTACCTGTTGTGCATTGGCATCAGACTGGTTATCAGTAGAGACCATATCGGTATCGGCGTTATCTGGTGTCGCTGGGAAGGACGAAAGGTCGATGCCATCAGGATTGTTCCAGTGAACAAGTTGTTGCAACACCGCAAAGCTGTTGTTGGGAGGCTGGTCTCTTCCACCCAGAAAATCAACCATGGTACTCAGGCAGTCGGAAGCTTCCATTAACAGGTCATAAAGTTGCTCTGAGACGGGTGTTGATCCCTGAGCCAGAATTTCGAAAATATCTTCCAGCGCATGGCTGATATTGGCGACGCCCTTGATGCCCAAAAGATTGGCTGAGCCTTTGAGGCTATGGCTGGCGCGCTGAGCTTTTATCAACCATTGTTTGTCTGGAATATCGTCATCGGCGATATTGGATAATGCGTCAAAAATGGCGTGAGTGTGCAGCGGTGCATCCTGCAGGAAGGCATGTTTAACCTCTAGAGTAACGTCAGCCGAAATGTCCAGTGCGACATCGGCCTCCGTGTAAACTGGTGCGGGTGTTTGCTCCAGTGCTTCGCCGCTGACGTCAAACTCCACTAGCGCAAACAGCAGGGCTTGCTGATCTTCGGAATCAATTGCATCGGACCAGGAAGCATCCTCTAGATATTCCAGCATGGCCAGGCAGCTGCTTTCCGAAGCCTGCTCGTATAAATAGTCTTTGACAAGTAGTGGCCACTTTTTCAGATGCTGAATCTGCTGAGCACCAATATTTTCCTCACTCTGTAAACGGATGCTCAGGCTGTCAAAGAAATGTTGTAGTCCGGTGATGCCGACGTAGCTACTGGTCTCGGCCAGACTCTGGAGTAAATCAATATAGGGGCGTCGGTTATGGTCAGCCGCTGCTATCACGTCTAGAGCTTCGGTTAGATCATCCTCTAGCTCGCAGATTTCCGCCCAGAAGGCTTCCACTAATTCAGTCTGCTCGTCTGACAGATTTGAATCTGGGGGGATATCGGTTAGCGACAGCATGGGAATGGGCGATTCTCCGTTGGCTTCAGGCAGCATTATTTCGGCTGCAGCGTCAGTTGGGGAGTTTTCCTTTATATGACTTGCTAAATGGCTTGAGCCCACATCTTTGGCTGCTTCTCTGAATTGAAGGTCATCATCAGTAGATTCGTCATGAAAAACCTCTAACGGCTCTTCGGCGTGCTGATTCGCTATGGGGTCCTCAATGAGGGGGGCTGCCAAAGTGTTTTCTGTTTGCTGGATCTCCGATGTCTGTTCTGAATCTTCTTCATGGTGCTTCTCATGAGGTTTGATGGAGGCAAACTTGCTAATCTCGGGGTCATCCAATGAATCCAGAAGGCGTAACAGCCACTGAGCGATGGTCAGCGTTTTGGCTTGGGGCAATGATTGCGGCTCTCCTTCCAGGGTACCGCCGTTGGGCATGATCTGAGAGCGCAGTCTCTCCAGTCGAGCCAAGTGCTGATGGCTTTCAGTCATATCGAGCATGGCTCCGATATTGTCCATCATCGCCAGCACCTCTTCCGATGATGGCTCGTCGGACTGAAGTATTTGCATCAGATCATCTCTGAATACATCCGCCAGAGAAGTCATCGCGATGTTTTGATCCTGAAGTGGATCGTGATTTTGGTCTCGTGCATCCATATATGCTCTCCATGCATAGGGAGATACGGTAACTGTTCGCTACGTCATAAGGCTCCTGCCAACAGTGATTTGGCACTATCGGCAGAAGCCTGCTCTCATCAACTGGCTTGTTTTAATCCCTCTTTGGATTGACGGATGAATGAACCGGGGATCGTTGGTTCACTGGACCGGGGAGATGTTTCTTTAGCTTCTTCCTCAGGTAGTGCCTGCAACAACTCCGGCAGGTTAATCTGCAGCAACGCATTTTCCGGAATCCGGAAGACTTCAACCGTTTGCTGCAGCAATGCGGAGGCCGTTCTCAAGCGTTCCGTATGGAGTGATTGACGTTTTAGCTCCTGGTCAGTGATGTGAGTGCTCTTCTCGATACTGTCTGCCTGAGTCCGGACCAACTGTGCCTCTTTGGCCTGGGTTAGGGAGCTGCGGGCAATTTTCTCGACTGCATCGAGGAGGTCAGCCGCAGTCTTCTGGGTTTCCTGCATTTGTTGGCCGGCTTGGGTTGCACGTTTGGAACCGCTTACTACCTGGGTAATACTGCTGTTCATGTTGTCCACTGCGTCAGCAGTTTCAGATTGGATGTTACGGACCAGAGCGCTGATCTGGGAGGTGGCATTACGCGAGCTTTCCGCCAGACGTTGTACCTCATCGGCAACAACCGCAAAGCCTCGACCTGCTTCACCGGCTGCTGCTGCCTGCATACTGGCGTTGAGGGCCAGTACATGCGTCCGTTCAGCAATGTTGTTGATGATGTCGATGATACTGCTGATCTCTTGAGAACGTTCAGACAGTCGCTTGATGCGTTTCTCTGTTTCACTGATGGATTCACGGATTTCACCCATACTGTCGACAGTGTTTCCCACAGCCTCATAGGCTTTGTCAGTGGTTTCCGCCGTCGTCTTCGCAATCTGGTTACAGGACTGACACCATTTCGCGATCAGGTTCATCTGTTTGGACAGGCCTTCCAGTTTATCAATGGTGTCTTCGATAACAGCTCGTTCCTCGGCGGCCACGTGAACCACCTTATGGGTCTGTTCGTCCACCATGACGCTATATACACCAACAGCTTTACTGATGTGGGTGATTTTACCCAGAGCTTCAGCGGTTTCTTTGGTCACCATGTTAAGGGCGTCAGCAACAGGGCCGGTAATGTCTTCACGTACTGTCAGCTTCGTGGTGAGGTCCTTATCGCTGAGCTTGGCGGTTCCTTCAAGGAGCTCGATAACCGAGTTGTTGAGAACCTCATTTTCTTTTTCTGCCTGGATCAGTGTGGCCACTTTTTCATTGAGCAGTTGGTCAAGTGCCTCGCCCAGTCTCGACAACTCATCGGTCCCCTGAATGTTGGTACGGGCATCTGTGTCACCCTGTTTTACCTTGCTTACTGTGTTCGCAATGGCGGTAACCGGCTGCAAAATGGATCCTAGGATAAACCGTGCCAGAATCAATGATCCCACCAAGCTTAATACAATCAGAATGGTGCCCACTATTGCGCTTGAGCTTAAAGTCGTCTGAGTGTTTTCGTACTTTGCCTGTGCAATTTGTTGCGTCAGATCCGCATAGTTTTTGGTGGCAGCCCGGAATGGATCAAGCAGATAACCCAGATCGTTCAGCAAAAACAATTCCAGAGCTGGACGAGACTGGTTGGTCCCCATGTCATTGAACTGGTCAAAAATGGAGATAACGCCGTTGACTGTACTTTCCATGGCCTGGAAGCGTGCCTGCTGGTCTGCGGATTGTTCCTGGACTTTGTCCACCAGCAATTGCCAGTTCTGCATGAAGTTACTTCTGGCTTCATTCATCCGCTGGTCCGCCTCGCTCCAGATCATGCTGCCGCTGTTAAGGCCATTGAGGGTTTCCACCACACCAGTATCGATTGTCCGGATCAATTCGGACAGGTTGGCTTGGTTTTCCACCTGATTGTGCAGTTCGCCCGCCGATCTTGTGGCGTAGGTTAGAGCAAAGGCCGCAAGTGATGCGACGACCAGCAGGGCCAGGGCGGTTACCCCGGTCAACAGTGTGAGCCTTTTACCCACACTCAGTTTTTCGATGGAGAAAAAGTGATTCAAGCGTTGAAATTTCATCTCGGGCTCCTATGAATCTGAGAGTGGGCTAGAACAGCTGGGCGATCTGGTTATCGCCGATCGTCTGATAAGTCTTATTGTTGAGATAAGTCATGATGACCAGGTCTGATCCCTGATTGTCTCCCCTGAAATCCAGCCTCAGCCCGCCGACTTCGATAAGGCTGTTTCTGGTGGCTCTGCGGAATGCGTTCCGGGTGATTTCGCCGTCAATTCTCTTCAGTAGCTCCATGGTCATTTTGCCGACGATATAGCCTTCCAGAGATACAACATTCAAACGTTCACCAAGTGCCTTTCTGGCTTGATGGACAATAGGCAGATCAGAGTCCAGGTCGGGTACAACCTGGGTCACGATCACTTTGTCATTGACGCCATACTGACTGAGTACGGCAAGCAAGTTATCAGCGCCAGTAAAAGAAACGGCGCTGATCATCCAGTCGTCGCCTTTTTGTCTGGCATAGGCTGCAAAGCGCCCGATGGCGTTATAGGTGCCAACGGTTACCACCAGTCGGCATTGCACATTTTCCTGTTGTTCCCACTTTTTCAGGGATTCGTAACCAGGGCGTGAAGCCAAAGTGTTGCGTTGATAGACGCCGACAGGACCCACTCCATTCCGGGCAGGGTTCTCTCCGGGCATGGCGAGAATCTGGTCGAGCCTGGCGATGATGGCAGAGGTCCCTGCTTTGGAATTCAATGCCAATTTAATGCCCTCAACACCGGCCATACCGTAGGCGTCATTCTGGACAAAGGCGCAGATCTGGCTGGGACTTAATCCAGCCAGCAGGCTTTGTTCAATAACCTTGGCGGTTTCCTGGACATAGCTTGCTCGGAAGTTAATCACTTCACCGGTTCCCGGCCTGAGGATGCCCGCGCCGGTAAAAAATCCGATGGCCGGAACATCGTGACTGGCAAGAAGAGGGAGGGCGACTTTGGCTGTAGGGGTGCCGACATTACCTACCATGGCAAATACGCCTTCATTTATCAGCTTTTGAGTTTGCTGAGCGGTCAGTTCTGGCGTGTAGGAATCGTTCAGAGCCACATACTCCAACTGCTTGCCCTGTATTCTTTCTTCAGCGAACGCGGCCTGAATACCGTCCCGCATGCCGATCCCCAGCCCCCGGGACTGGCCCTCCAGATCGAGAACGCCGCCAATGACGATCCTGTCCCGGTAGACGCCTTCGGTCTGGGAAGCGGCTCTTAAGCCCGCCGAAGCCAAACAAAGTGTCAGTACAACTGTCAGCAGAGTAAATTTGTTGTGACGGTTTATATGGTGCATATCATTCTCCTGGATATGACTTTTGGCCCTGAGTCAGGGCGCACTAATCCTGTCCCGGCAGGTAATACTGTCGGGCGTTATTACTTCCTGTAGTCGGATGCAGGGAGAAACCGCTACTGCTGTCGGTGTTGTCCCGCTGGGTTTGGGCTCAGGATGGCGTCAACATTTGGGTTAACCTCCGTTTAAACTTGGCAAGGTTCCATTCGCACCAAATGCCTTCTTGGTGATAACAGGTGTCGACACAGGCTTTAAGCTCTGCTGTCAAAATGGGGGGGTGACTCATCGCCTGCTTGCTGTTAACGCTGAATTTACGGGGCATGTGATGTATTGCGATGGCAAATGAGTCACCTTCATGGTCAAAATAGAGAATGTAAGAAGAGTCGGACTGCCTGCTGATACTGCTGTGCGTTTTGGCTGTCTGACCATCGGAGTCTTCCAGATGGAAAAAATCGTAGGGGTTCACCACTGGGGTAATCTGCCCCCGAACGTTAGTGAAGCCCAACAGCCAGGTCGGTGTAAAAGGCACCTGGCAGATGGACGGCTCTTCTATCAACTCTTTGTTGCAATCCTCACGGATCAGTAGTCCCAGAGAGGCCCCGTTTTGCTCCGACTGGGAAAGGTGCAGGCCAAACCAATGGCTGCTGGACACTTCAACATCGTCCTGAGCTTCGGCCCCATCCAACTTCTGCAGAACGGCCAGGGCCTCCGATGGAGTTAGCAAGCGATTGTTCTGAGAGGGAATTACGACGCTGTTCATGGCTTTGCTCCTTGGGCTGGCGCTCGTTTAAGCGTAGCTCTGCAACTGATTCAGGATGTCTTCCTGACGATAGGGTTTTGAAATCAGTGCTTTGGCTCCCTGTTTCGCCGCCCAGATATGGTCAACCTTCTGATTCTTGCTGGACACGAATACCACCGGGATGTTGGCGGTTTCCGGCGAATTGGAGAGCTCTCTGCATGTGCTGAAGCCGTCCATTTCGCCCATGATGATGTCCATCAGGATCATATTGGGTTTTTCCACTTTGGCTTTATTGACTGCTTCCTCTCCAGAACGGGCCAGAACCGTCTGGTACTTGGCTTCGGCGACGATCGACTGCAAATGCGTCAGATCTGCTTCGCTGTCATCAACAATCAGAATTTTCTTGCTCATTATCTATCTCCCGATAGCCGCAAGTTGCATGGTCTGAGGTAACTCGGCTCTTTGCGGCATTAGATATCGCCTGATTACCTGTACAAGTTCGCGATCTTCCGGAGGTTTGGTGATGTAACCGTCGCAACCGGACATCTTTGCCTTCACCCGATTAATGGTGGAGGACTTGCTGGTCAGCATCACCACTTTCGATCCTGACAGTGATTTGATTTTGCGGCAGGCCTGGTAGCCATCCATTCCCGGCATCATGACATCCATGAAGATTAGGTTGTAATACTGGTTGGCTGCTCTGGTAACGGCTTCCTCACCGGACTCGGCTACTTCGACACCAATGTCACCGGTGAGGATTTCGTGAAGCTTCTGGGTCATGAAAGTCCGCACGGGCAGTGTGTCGTCGACGATCAGTATGTTTCGGTCATGCCGTTTTTTGTCGTCAGACACGATGGCCGCATGCAAAGCTTCGGTAAGTCGCCGGAACTGTAATGGTCGGGTCAGGTGTATTGTGTTAGGAACGACTTGCTGTGGTCGCCTGCTCAGGACAATGGTGTTTTCAAAGTAGGCGATGGGCTTTAGGCGTTCCCATTGTGCGGCGCTGTCAGGATGATCCACATCCATGATCAATATTTGTCCTTCAGCGCTGTTAGGCTCTTTGGCAAGCTGAAAGTTGCCAAACCAGGTTTCGTCAAGCCGGGAAAGGTTCTTAAGAAGAATCAGATCCTTCGGCGACAGTCCTATATGTGAGATAACAATTTTGTCCATAATGACCTCACTCCGTCGAGGCAATCAAATTCCGTGGCTCGGGATGCCACAAGCTGATCTGTGATTGATCAGAATGTGATCAAAGTATTATGGGAAGGGTGATCATGAGTCAAAGCTTCTGGTGTAACACGCAGTAAAGAGAATATTTCGTTCTGTAGGGCCTGAATCTGAATATTCGCTATTTGTGTAACGATATGTAGTTTTTGTAAAAATGTGACAAATGCACGGATTGTAAAAAATGTCAGATAAAATTTAGGTTTGTCGTGACTAAAGTAAATTGTTCGATAGGGGGGGTTACAAAAACAACGAACAACGTCATTTTAAAATCAGATTAAGCCATCGCTTTTTATGAGAAAAAAAACTAATAAATTTGTGTGAATTTCCTCGGAAGCGCCGACATGTGTGGCTTCTAAAGGCAGGCCCAGACTGGGCTGAACGAGGTTTTTGGTATAAAAATACCAAAAGCGAGAGTTTAAAAATAAAAAAGCCGTGACCTGAAGTCACGGCTTTTTTGGAATTTTGGCTCCCCGAGCTGGACTCGAACCAGCGACCCAATGATTAACAGTCATTTGCTCTACCAACTGAGCTATCAGGGAATTGCGTAAGAGGCGCGTATATTAATCGCCTCTTTTGGGAAGGTCAAGCCCCGAAAAACACTTTGAGGCTTGGGAAATGAAACTCCTTTCCGGGCAGGCTCAGCTCAGGGCCTTGGCGATACGATCCATCGCTTTCTGCAGGTTTTCCATGCTGGTGGCAAAGGAAAGTCGCAGGTGACCTGGAGCGCCAAAAGCTGACCCGGGAACCAGTGCAACGCCTGCGTTGTTGAGTAGGTATTCAGCCAGCTCAACGTCGTTGTTGATATCGTCCAGTTTTTCGATGGCATCCTGGAAGCCGGGGAATGCGTAAAATGTTCCATCAACGGCCAGGCAATTAACGCCATCAATAGCATTTAGCGCTTCGACAACAAAGTCATGCCGCTTCTTGAATTCTGCCACCATTTCCCGGATACAGTCCTGCGGACCGTTCAATGCCGCAACGGCTGCTGCCTGGGAAATAGATGCTGGATTAGAAGTGCTTTGAGACTGGATTTTTTTCATTGCCCCAATCACTTTAGCTGGCCCAGCCGCATAGCCGATACGCCATCCGGTCATGGAATAGGCCTTGGAAACTCCATTCAGAACAAAGGTGCGATCATACAGTTCCGGACAGACATTCAGAATGTTGACGAAAGGTGCGTCATTGAACAGGGTGTGTTCGTACATGTCATCTGTCGCAATGAATATCTGTGGGTGCTTTTTCAGTACCTCTCCCAGTGCTTTCAACTCATCGGCGGTATACGCCATGCCGGTGGGGTTGGAAGGGCTATTGAGTGTCACCAGCTTGGTCTTATCGGTAATGGCCGCCGACAATTGCTCGGCTGTCATTTTAAATTGAGCCTCAGCTTTGGTTTCAATGATGACGGGGTTACCTTCCGCCACCAGGACCATATCTGGGTAGGAGACCCAGTAAGGCGCGGGGATAATGACTTCGTCACCGGGGTCGAGCAGCGCCAGGGACAGATTGAAAAAGCTCTGTTTTCCACCGGAGGATACCAGAATCTGGTTAGCCTGATAGCTTAACTGGTTATCTCGCTGGAACTTATCGATAATGGCTTTTTTTAGTGCCGGGGTACCGTCAACCGCCGTGTATTTTGTCTGGCCGGCATTAATGGCATCAATGGCAGCGGCTTTAATATGTGCAGGAGTATCAAAATCTGGTTCACCGGCACCCAGTCCGATAATATCTTTACCGGCGGCACGGAGTTCAGCTGCACGGTTAGTGACCGCGAGAGTTGGGGAAGGTTTTATGGCTTGGACGCGACGAGAGAGTTCAGTTTCCAAAGAAGTCATTCCTCGATTTTTTGCTGTGCGGATGATGAAGAAATCAGAGTTGGTCTGCGGTACGTTGGCTGACAATTTTACAGGTGAAACCAAGACGACATACCAAGTTCAAACCGTCTGATTCTAACATTTACTTGAAACTATCATCTACTGGAAAGTGTGTGTAAGCTCCCATCATGCAAAAATTCAGACTTCAATCAAAATATAAGCCCGCCGGCGATCAGCCTGCAGCGATCAATAAACTGGTGGAAGGCCTGGAAGATGGCCTCTTGCATCAGACGCTGTTGGGGGTAACCGGATCCGGTAAAACCTTCACCATGGCAAATGTGGTGGGGCAGGTTCAGCGTCCGACGATTGTTCTGGCTCATAACAAAACCCTTGCGGCCCAGTTGTACGGCGAGTTTAAAGAGTTCTTCCCGGACAATGCCGTGGAGTACTTTGTCTCCTACTATGATTATTATCAGCCAGAGGCCTACGTTCCTTCATCGGATACTTATATAGAGAAGGACTCTTCGATCAATGACCACATTGAACAAATGCGCCTTTCAGCCACCAAGGCATTGATGGAGCGTGAGGATGTTCTGATCGTGGCAACGGTATCATCGATCTACGGTTTGGGTGATCCCCAGTCATACAAGAAGATGATGTTGCATCTGGATCGTGGCGATAAAATAGACCATCGAGGGTTGCTCCGTCGTCTGGCCGAATTACAGTACACGCGCAACGATGTTGAACTGCACCGGGCGAACTACCGGGTAAGAGGTGATGTCATCGATGTGTTTCCTGCGGAATCGGAAAGTGAGGCGTTACGTATTGAACTGTTCGATGACGAGATTGAAGCCCTGTCCTGGTTTGACCCGCTGACAGGGGAGGTCTATCGAAAGGTTCCCCGGGCCACAATATATCCGAAGACTCACTATGTTACCCCGCGCCAGATTATTCTGGATGCAACTGAAAGTATCAAAGACGAACTGGCAGAACGGCTCGAGCATTTCCGCAGTAACCATAAGTTACTGGAGGCTCAGCGCCTGGAAGAACGTACCCGCTATGATCTGGAAATGATGCTGGAGCTGGGTTATTGCAATGGCATCGAGAATTATTCCCGTTATCTCTCCGGCAGAGACTCTGGCGAGCCCCCTCCGACCTTGTTCGAATATCTGCCTCCCAATGCTTTGCTGTTTATTGACGAATCCCATGTCACCGTCCCTCAGTTAGGGGCGATGTATAAAGGCGACCGGTCCCGAAAGGAGACTCTGGTCAATTATGGTTTCCGGTTGCCGTCAGCCATGGATAACCGGCCCTTGAGATTTGATGAATGGGAACGACTGGCGCCGCAGATGGTATTTGTTTCCGCGACACCGGGGCAATATGAGAAAGACCATCAAGGGCAGGTGGTGGAGCAGGTTGTCAGGCCGACAGGTCTGGTGGATCCGGAAGTGGAAGTCCGGCCTGCCAGTACTCAGGTTGATGATCTGCTTGATCAGATTCATCAGATATCCGCCAAGAATGAGCGGGTGCTGGTGACAACCTTGACCAAGCGTATGGCAGAAGACCTTACCGACTTCCTGATGGAGCACGGTATCCGGGTTCGTTATCTGCATTCGGATATCGATACGGTGGAAAGAGTAGAAATTATCCGTGATCTTCGACTCGGGGAATTTGATGTCCTGGTGGGCATTAACCTGTTACGAGAAGGTCTGGATATGCCGGAGGTATCCCTGGTGGCAATCCTTGATGCGGATAAGGAAGGCTTCTTGCGTTCGGATCGTTCACTGATTCAGACCATTGGCCGTGCCGCCCGGAACGTGAACGGCAAGGCAATTCTGTATGCGGACAAAGTGACCGGTTCCATGCAGCGGGCCATGGAGGAGACGGAAAGACGCCGGGCCAAACAGGTTAGCTTTAACAAGGAACATGGTATTACACCGAAAGGGCTGACCAAATCCATTGCCGATATTATGGAAGGGGCTGTTGCTCCAGGCTCCAAAAAGAAAAGTGCACAGCGTAAGGTGGCAGAGAAACAAGCCGACTATGGTATTGATCTGGCCGCCAGATCTCCTCAGGAATTTGCCAAAGCGGTTAAAAAGATGGAGGACGATATGTACGAGGCTGCACGGAATCTGGAGTTTGAAAAAGCTGCTCGGTTAAGAGATCAGTTACATGAGCTGAAAGAGCGTGGCCTGAAAGCGGCACAGTAAGTTGCCGCTTTTCTTCGATATCCTTTTGTAAGCGACAAGTAAGTGGCAAGTCTATGCTATGCAAATAACAGGAATCGGTTGTGAACGACATCAAGACAATCTTCCAGACCCAAGGATCTGAAACTACATGATTAGATTACCTGTCAACGAATTGGAGTGGGCAATCGTTGGCTTGACAACACTGGTGGTTCTCCTGGCTGTGACAGCTTTAATGTTGCGCCGCACGCTTGCCTCTGAAAAACAACGTATCGCAGAGCTTGAGCTGGCGTTGACATCCAGTCGCGAACAGGCTGAACAGATGGAGAGTAAGATAGATGAAAAGGAACAGCGTCTGGAGCATTTGCAGGACGACTTTCATCAGTTGCGGCAGGAATATGTGATTTTGAAGACCCGGGCTGAAGACCGGCAAGGGCAATTGCAGTCACTGGAACAGCAACTGGCCGGTCAACGGGAAGAGACCCAGGAATTGTTGCGGGAGCTGAATGCCAGCAAGACCGAGCTGGCCACCTTGCAAACTGCCAGAGAGAAAGAGTCTCAGCACCATGCTGACAAACTCAGGCTTTTGGAAGAATCACGGGAAAAGTTGACACAGGAGTTTCAGCTTCTGGCTAACCGGATCTTTGAAACCAATACCCGAAAACTTTCTGAACACAGTGAGTCGCAGATCAAGCTGGTCTTGAACCCTATACAGGATCAATTGAAGGACTTCCGCAAGAAAATAGAAGACGTCTATGAAAAGGAATCCCAGCAGCGCTTTTCATTGGCAAGCGAGGTCAAGAAACTGCAGACGCTGAATGAGCGGATCAGCGAAGATGCTATTGCACTGACCAATGCCCTGAAAGGAGAAAACAAAACTGCAGGTAATTGGGGCGAGGTGGTGCTGGAGCGTATTCTTGAACGCTCGGGGCTCACCAAAGGGCAAGAGTATGACGTGCAGGTCAGTCACACAGGTGCGGACGGGCGGCGTCAGCAACCGGATGTCGTGGTACGATTGCCGGATAACAAATCCGTTATTATTGATTCCAAGGTTAGTCTGCTTGCATATGAACAGTATCACAACGGCGAAGGTGATGAGGAGCGGGCTGCAGCTCTGAAGCAACATCTGGCTTCTATACGTCAGCATGTGAAAAATCTCAGCAGCAAAAACTATCAGGATGCTGTTGGGATTGAGTCACTCGACTTTGTCCTGTTATTTGTTCCCATCGAAGGAGCGTTTGCTGCAGTGCAGCAGGATGCGAATCTGTTCAGTGATGCCTTTGAGCTGAATGTTGTCATTGTGTCGCCGTCGACACTGCTGGCGACACTGAGAACCATTCATAATATCTGGCGCTATGAGTACCAGTCTCAGAACGCTATAGAGATCGCTCGTCAGGCGGGCAATCTATATGACAAGTTCGTCAATTTCACAACGGACCTTGAAGCGATAGGGCAACGTCTGGAACAGACTCAAAAGGCTTATGACGGCGCAATGGGTAAACTGTCTGTCGGGCGGGGGAATCTGGTGGCGAGGGTTGAGAAATTGAAGCAACTGGGGGCTCGTGCAAGTAAACAGTTGCCGGAGTCTCTAACCGCCCAGGAATCTCTGGCTGAGCCGGAAGAGGAAGATTCTATGTGAAGTTGTTTGTTTCCCATTTGGCAGCTTCTTTTATTTAACTTGGCGTTAAAAAATGGAATGGTTCTCCTATAGTGACTGGTCTGCCGGACTGGGCTACGGGCAACTGCTTCTTCTGCTTCTATGCAGTTTTCTCGGCTCTCTGATGACCGCCGCTCTGGGAGTGGGGGGCGGTGCATTTCTCATTACCATTATGGCTGATATTGTTCCACCGCTGGCATTGATACCCGTGCATGGCATTGTGCAGTTGGGGTCAAACGCCAGTCGGGCGATTCTTACCCGTAAACACCGGAATAACCGGGTTGTGGGGCTCTTTTTTGTTGGCGCGCTGGTAGCCTCTCTGGCTTCCGTGTTTTTGTTGGCCAATATCAATCCCACCTGGATTCCGGTTCTGGTGGCAATATTTATTCTCTGGTTGAGCTGGGGACCTATGCCTCAGATTGGGTTGGGCAAGACAGCGGCAGGACTACTTTCTGGAGGCTTTCTGACAACCATTGCCACCATGCTGGTCGGAGCTTCGGGCCCACTGGTTTCTGCCTGGTTGGGCCGTTCAGGAGTGGACCGCTGGGTCTATACCGCGAACTTTTCATCCTGTATGACGCTCCAGCACAGTATGAAAATTATTGCCTTTGGATTTGCTGGGTTTGTGTTTACCCCCTGGATTCCAGTCATGGTCCTTATGGTGATATGTGGCTATCTGGGAACCCGTGTAGGCTTGAAAATCCTGGGTAAGCTTCCTGAGAAACATTTCCGAACGGTGTTTCGCTGGCTGTTGACGCTTCTGGCCTTGCGAGTGCTATGGAAGTGGTTGGTGTGACTTTCCCGGCTTATCCTCACTTGTTGTTTGAATAACTCTTTAAAATCCTTTGGTTATGTCGAATGGCTCGCGACAGGGTGGCTTTGAAACTTTCACAGGTTACTGAATGTTCAGCCTTCGTTCAGTGATTCTATGGTTTGATGGGGCTATATTGAGCCCATATTTGACACTATTAATAGTCTGTGCCCGGGACACATAAAGCGACATCCCGGGCATACGGGTGTATATGAACATAGAAGTAGGTACAACCAATGGAAAGCTATGAAGCCCTGGTTACAACAATTGCCCTGACGATGGGAGTGTCCTGGGCCAGCGGAATTAATCTTTATGCCGCCCTCCTGGTGCTGGGGTTGGGCGGAGCAAGCGGCAACATTGCATTGCCGGCGGAATTGGCAGTAGTTCAGGAGCCTCTGGTGATCGCCGCTGCCGGTTTTATGTACTTTATTGAATTTTTTGCAGATAAAACGCCTGGCGTGGATAGCAGCTGGGATGTCCTGCATACCTTTATCCGAATACCTGCAGGGGCCGCTCTGGCAGCTGGTGCGGTGGGGGATGTGACTCCGGCTCTGTCGATAGCTGCCGGGATTGTGGGTGGAGGAATCGCAGCTACTTCACACGCGACCAAGACCGGAACACGCCTAGCCATCAATACTTCTCCTGAGCCGGTGACCAACTGGACGGCATCTATTCTGGAAGATGTGATGGTCATTGCGGGGTTGTGGACGGCGTTGAATCACCCCTGGTTGTTTATTGTGCTCGCCATCGGCTTTTTATGTCTGGCAGCTTGGCTGTTGCCCAAATTGTGGCGGTTTATCAAGTTGGTATTTCGGAAGATCGGGGAGTTTCTGGGTGTACTCGACAAACCTGCGCCCTCAACGGAATCTCCCATAGCAGATTCATCAGTAGGAAGCTTTGCCATGGATAACCTGGTTGACCGGGGAGAGGCGACGTATAGCGAGCCAGCTTCTGCCACGATAGAAGACCGTTATAGCCGCCTGCAGAGACTGAAGTCATTACTCGACGCTGGGGCGATTACTCCCGAGGAGTACGAGAAGGAGAAAAAACGGTTGCTGGAAGACTGAGGTTGTCAGGAATAAAGATTATTTGGCAGGTCCATCCTGGTCGAGGGATTTCCAGATCCTGAGGGAGCCGATCCATGCAATGTCGGCGACCTCTGCCAGCATCCTGTTTTTAAGTTCTTGGTCATTCATCTGGTTAAGACTCTCAATCGCTGAAGTGCTGTTGAGCATGACTTCAATATGAACCTTGTCTCGTAGATAGTGCAGCAACAATCGTTTAACCGAGCTTTTTGGGATAATTGACTGCCATCTTTGATGCAGAAGTTCGGTCAGCTCATTACGTTGGGGAAGTTTGGACACGGTTGCCATTTGTTCAGATAGTGAGCCATCTTCCTCAGCATCGATGTGCAGCGTGATATCCGAGATCTGATGCACTTTCTGCCTTAATGCTGCAACAGCACAAAGGCCAATGTGATGCCCTTCAGAAACGCTGATCGTCGGGTCCACCTGTAAATGGAGGTCCAGGACAATCTCTGGTCCGACATAGCGCCCCCGGATAAAATGCGTATCCCGAACACCCTCCACCTGGCCAAGAACGCGCTCTATTTCCTCCATCTTCTTGTTGGGTACAGAGGTTTCGACCAATTCCTTAATGCTGTTCCAGGCCAGATCCCAGCCAATTTTGGCAACCAGGAGGGCGACAATAACGGCCGCGGCGGCATCAAGCCACGGATAGCCGGCGAGAGCTCCAAGCAGGGCCATCAGAACAACGATAGAGGACAGGGCGTCTGTCCGGGAGTGCCAGGCATTGGCAATAATCAGATCAGAATTCAGAAGTTTTCCCACTTTCAGGGTGTAATGGTATATCCATTCCTTACCCGCGATGGATAACAGGGCCGCCAGCAGGGCCTGCCAGCCGGGTATTACATTGGCCTGGCCAGATATCAGGCGGGTGGTGCTGTCGTAGGCCATGGCGCCGGCGACAGCTATTAACAGGCTCCCAAGAACGACCGTCCCCAGTGTTTCGAATTTACCATGCCCGTAAGGATGCTCTTCGTCTGGGGCCTGATGTGAAAAACGTGTAATCAGGATGACAAGAATATCGCTGCCAGCGTCGGTAAAAGAGTGAATGCCGTCCGCGATTAAAGCGTAGGAATTGGCCAACAGTCCAATCGTGATCTTGAGGACTCCCAGAATGATATCCAAAATCATGCCAACGATCGTGACCCGCTGGGCCAATTGGCTTTTTTGGGTTCTTGTCAGTGTGGCGGAGTGACTGGTCATTTTTTATCTTATTGATGTTGAAAAACTTTCCTATCAGTTGGAATATAGTGGGGATGCAGATTTCTGTATATAGATAATCGCATGTTGTGGCTGCCAGTCATTGGCCTCACCTCATCTGTATAGTGTCTTATATAAGGGCTCTATTGTTTCGGCCCATTCCTAAGTGTAGTTAAGGATGAAATTGGAGGCGGCATATTGTCAGTCGGAGTCTTCTGCTATGCTGGTCAAAAAATAACCAATAATAAGGGTGGGGACTATGAGTTCACAGCAAGATCGTCGGCGTTTTGAGCGCCTTCGCACGTCAATGAATGTAATTCTCGATCATCCCTCTTCAGGACGTTATGTCGTAAAAGCAACAGATCTGTCAGAAGGTGGAGTATTTATCGAGGATCCTTCCCTGAGTTCTGCCAAGGTCGGAGACCGAGTTTCTCTGAGGGTCAATGGTTTACTGGCTTCAAGTCCAGAAGTGTTTTTAGAGGTTGTCAGACAAACTCAGGAAGGTGTGGGTCTGAAGTTTTACTGATCCACAAAGTTGGATTCATCCACAATTAAAAAGCGCGCATATCCCATGCGTGCTTTTTTTTGCATGTGACAAGCCAGTCACATTGCCAATTGGATTAATAACAACCAGATATAACATAATTTGATCGTTATTAAATGGGATGATTACTGCTTAAACAGTTATAAGTTGTTGATATTTAAAGGGTTAAATAACTGGTTAAAAAGTGTACAATTTGCTGTGGGGCTAACGACTCTAAGGGTTCCCGGATTTTTCCCTGATGATATTAACAAACTTATCCACAGATTTCGTGGATAAGTGACAGGCCTGTCATATTGCTCGAATTTCGTGCATTGGATTGCTGTAAAAAGCGTTTATAAAGTGGTCTTTTTGGTTAAAAAACTCTCGGATTTGCAGCTGATAAATAGGGTTTGGCTTCAAAATGAGCATTTAGGAGGGGAAGAATTGAATAACTTTAGGGTTGTGCATAAAGTTTCCTGGGGCTGTGAATAAATTTTCCTGGGGCTGTGAATAAAGTTTCGTATGGCTTGTGAGTAACTATTTGGAAGTTATGAAAGCGGGCCAGAGACTTTTAATAGAAGTCAGGTTGGTTATAATAGCGCGCCATTGCATTCTCTCACCTTAGTGCTCCTAACCAACGGATGTATTCCATGAGTTATCCCCTTGCCAGGAAATTGTTATTCCGCCTGCCCGCAGAAACCTCACATGATCTCTCGCTAAAAGCTCTAAAGCTGGCTAACGCGACCGGGATTCTTCCTTTGATGGTGCCCTCGGTCAGTGGGAAACCGGTTGAAGTTATGGGGCTCAAATTTCCAAATGCCGTTGGTCTGGCTGCTGGCCTGGATAAAAACGGCGACTATATTGATGGCCTGGCCCAATTTGGTTTTGGCTTTATAGAAGTTGGCACCGTTACTCCAAGAGCACAATCAGGAAATCCCAAACCGAGACTTTTCCGGCTAGAGGAAAAAGACGCGATCATTAACCGTATGGGATTCAATAATGAAGGGGTAGAGCACATGGTGCAGCGCCTTCGTAGCAAAAAATTCCAGGGCATCGTGGGAGTCAATGTCGGGAAAAACAAAGATACCCCTGCTGAAGAGGCTGCATCAGACTACGTTACCTGTATCAGGCGGGTCTATGAATATGCGTCTTACATTACCATCAATATCTCCTCGCCGAATACGCCCGGTCTGCGAGCGCTGCAGTTTGGTCAATCGCTGAAGACCATGTTGCAGGAAATCAAGGAATGCCAGGCGGAGTGTCATGCCCAGTTTGGGCGCTATGTCCCCTTTGTGGTGAAAATCGCCCCAGATATGTCGGACGATGAAATTAAAATGGTAGCAGCCACCATTTTGGAGTTTGGCATGGACGGCGTCATTGCCACCAATACCACGCTGTCACGTGAGGGCGTAGAAGGAAATGAGTATGGCAAAGAGCAGGGTGGGTTGAGTGGTGCGCCACTGACCAAGCGTTCAACACATGTCGTAAAAGTGTTGTGTGAGGCTGTTGAAGGGAAAATTCCGGTAATAGCTTCAGGGGGGGTCATGACAGCGAATGATGCCATGGAAAAGATTGCTGCGGGAGCCAGTCTGGTTCAGGTATACAGCGGGCTGATTTATCGTGGCCCGGCATTGGTTAGAGAAATCGTCGAGGCGATGGCGAAATCATCATGAAACCAGTAGATATGCTGATGTTGAGGAAGGGCGGCTTGGGCTGAAATGAAGAGGCCCGCCTAGCGGGCCTTATAAAGGGGCGAAGTGTTTGCCCCAGTGGGTGAACTGAAAATATGGAAACTGGTTAGGACGCGATACCGGGTAATTTATGTAATCCGGAGACGCCGACGTAGCCATCCCAATGATCTGTACGGCCGTCTCGCCAGCCATTAATCCATTCTTGTCGCATTTGCGGGTTCCCGGTGGGGCACAGGTCCTTTGATCGACCGCTGATGCCAGCTCTGTAACCCTTGAGGTACGCTCTTTCGAACATATCGCGCTTCTGTCTTCTCATTCTTCTTGAACCTCATTGTGTTCTGGGTTTAACAGGAATACCAATAGCAAGTAGCATGATTGGCCTGCTTCATTGGCTGAGAAAGAATTAAGAGTCTCCTTTTGCTCGATGTTGCTTTATATCCCTGGTGGGATGCGTCGTGGAAATAAATACGCGTATTAGTTAATTGAATTGCACGTTTAAAAATGTGCTACACAAGTAAGTTAAGCCAAAAAAAAATCGTAAGTACACAAATTATTTCATCTATGTGACGTTTTTTTTATAGTTTTGTGGAATTAGGCGGGGATAAGTTTTTGATCATACTGTATCTACCGCTGCTTCCGGGAAATGATATTTTTTGTAACTGTGGCCGGTTAGGGTCTGTCCTAGCCCACATTACCAATATTTAAAGCGGAAATAACCGCTAAACCCCATAGGCCTGTATTTTTATATGACCAATCAATCGGTGTTCAGTTTTTTCGTTTCATGTGCCAAAGGGCTGGAATATCTTCTGGAAAAGGAATTGCTGAATCTGGAAGTTAATGTCACTAAAACATCTCCTGCCGGCGTTTATGTCTCCGGGGGTCAGGCAGAGATGATGAGGATCTGCCTTAATTCACGGGTTGCCAGCCGGGTATTACTTGAACTGGGAGATACCCGGGAGGCTAACCGGGATGGCATATACCAGCTTGCCAGATCCGTTGACTGGAAGGAGTATCTGGAACCGGGGCAGGCCTATTGGATTGCTGCGTTTGGGTCCTGGGGTGAGATCAGGCATTCCCGGTTTGGGGCTCAGGTCGTCAAAGATGCGATTAATGATTATTTCAGAGATCAGCAGCTTGAAGTGCCGGCCATCAGCCGGGAAGAAGCGGGGCAGACCCTGCAATTGAATATTGGCAAGCACTCAACGCTGGGGATCGATGTGACAGGCCGCAGCCTGCATCAGCGTGGATATCGCCAGGAGGGGGAGGCCGCACCTCTTAAAGAAACTCTGGCGGCAGCGTTGCTTATGCGTGCAGGATGGCCTGAGCTGTGTGGAGAGGAGGGGGAGTTTTTCGATCCCATGTGTGGTTCAGGGACGCTGGTCATTGAAGCTGCCTTGATGGCATTGGATATTGCGCCTGGATTGATTCGCCCTCAGTTTGCCTTTCTGAAAGCACCTTGGTTTACCAAAGAATGTTGGATAAAAGAGCTTGGGGCGGCACAAGAGCGTGCAGTTATTGGTAAGCGGCGCTGGGCCGGCACCATTGCGGGCACTGATCTCAACCCTAAGGCGATCCAGGCCGCCAAACGTAATCTGTCGCGGGCGGGATTGGATCGCTGGGTGACTTTCAGTAAAGGGGATGCTATCAAAGCGACCCCACCACATAACACTGATTCTGACGGGCCGGCAGAATCTGTATTTAAGTTGTTGCTATCTAATCCTCCTTATGGGGAAAGGTTGGGGCAGGAGCTTGAGCTACGAGCGCTGTACCAGAATCTGGGCCGGCAGTTGAAGCGTGAGTTCCATGGTTGGAGAGCAGGCATATTCACCTCCAATGCAAACCTTGCCAGAGAGTTGGGGGTAAGGGCTAACAAGCAGTACAAGCTTTTTAACGGCAAATTGCCGACAACGCTGTTTCTGTTTGATGTGTATACCCAGAACCTTCCGTCCCATGAAGAGGCCCAGGTTCAGGGCGAAAAACGTATTTTTTCCGAGCAGGCACAGATGTTTGCCAATCGTCTTGCCAAGAATCTGAAAAAACGCCGTAAATGGGCGGCAAAGGAAAACCTGGAAGCCTACCGGCTTTATGATGCGGATATGCCCGAATATGCGGTTGCGATTGACTGGTATAACGGCGCAGTCTGTATTCAGGAATATGCGCCGCCAAAGTCCGTGGATGAAAATAAGGCCCATCAGCGTCTACTCGACGTGCTGGAAGTGGTGCCGGATGTGTGCGGTATTCCGAAGTCAGCCGTTTTTCTGAAGCAGCGGAAAAAACAAAAGGGCGCAGAGCAGTATGAAAAGGTGGACCGCAGTCATCGTGAGCTGGGGGTTCTGGAGCATGGTTGTAAGTTTTGGGTGAACCTGTCCGATTATCTGGATACCGGTCTTTTCCTGGATCATCGTCCCATGCGTTACTGGATTCAGAAACATGCTCGTGGCAAGCGGTTTCTCAATCTGTTTTGTTATACCGCCAGTGCCTCTGTGCATGCGGCTCATGGTGGGGCGGTTGCCACAACCAGTGTCGATCTGTCCCAGACTTATCTCAGCTGGGCGGAGCGAAACTTTGCGCTAAACCACCTTGCCGGTAAAAATCATCGTTTTGTTCGCGATAATGTCATGGAGTGGCTTGACCGGGAAAAAGGTCAGGGGGTTTATGATCTGGTATTTCTTGATCCGCCGACATTTTCAAATTCCAAGAAAATGGATTCTGTCTTGGATATTCAGCGGGATCATGTGGCGTTGATCAAGAAGACCATGGCTTTGGTATCGGAAGGTGGTTTGCTGATATTTTCTAACAACTATCGACGCTTCAAAATGGACGCTGATATTGAGAAAAACTATCAGGTTGAAGATAAAACCCGGGAGAGTCTGCCGGAAGATTTTGAGCGGAACCGACGCATACATCAGTGCTGGTTTATACGGCACCGAAGCGAGATATGAGTTAAGGCATGGGGCTGGAGCTGTGCAGGCTGAGGGATCAGCAGAACAGCCCCGGTCGTCGCTTTAACCAGGGCCAGACTCTGCCTGATCCAAGACGCTAAAATTCGTATTTGATGCCAGCGCTCATCTGATTGGTGCGGATGTCGGTAATTGAGTCCCGGTGCAATCGGCCGTATTCCAGGGTTCCCCAGAAATCCCCATATATGCGTATATCTGCACCCAGGATGTAGCTCATGCTGAATGAGCTGTCGGTGAGATCGTCCGGCAGTCTTCTAGGCTGGTCAGGGTCGGGGTACTCAACTTTACCGATCATATGCGTAAATCCAAACTGTGCGAATACCGTCATGTAATCGGTGGCAGGGTACTGGGCGCCCATATACCAACTGTAGTAATCCTCCACGCCAATGGAGATATATTCCTGTTGGCCAAAGGCGTCGGTCCTGGTTGAGCTGTTGATCTCGTCATCACTTACTCCCAATCCGGCCCGAAACTCGGTTTTGACGTAATCTGTGATATAAGTCCCCAGGACCAGGGTGCCGGCATAGGCTGTGCCCTTGCGATGGCCAAGGATGCGCTCGAACTCCAGTTGAGTCCAGTTGACGCCGATATAAGTCAGATCCTCTTTAGAGACTTCTGCCCCAGCTTGGGTGCTTAGCGTCAGCATGCCCGCCAAGAGTGGCCACAGTGCCAGGTTGGCTGAAAGTGTTTTCATTAAAGTGGGTGTCCTTGAAGTGAGGTTTCGTCGTTATTATCCTCGGCATTCTGACGGATGCTGGCACGTCCGTCACGGAAAAACGTCACAATTCAAACGGGTAGAGTCGTGGCCTTCCGGCTGGGTGCGGAAGGCCGGGAGGGTTACATCTTTGCCAGTGCCTGCATTTTGGTTTGGATGACTCTTTTAAGTTCCTTCTTTTCAAATCCGGTAATGCGAGGAGACAGGAAAGGGAGTCTTAGTCGGTGTAAATGCAGGCAGGGAACCTTGTCCTGAAACGGTTTGAGATCGCCTTTGACCAATACCGGTAAAAATGGATCATCTTCAGTGCGCATGCTGTTCAGCACCTGCATCGCCCGATTCATGGGAATAGGCTTGGCTGGCGCATCCGGATCCTTGGGTTTGATCAGCATCAGTAAACCCTGCTTGTTGATGACCTTACCTGGGATGATGTGAAAACCGGTTGCGGTGACGGATTCTTCGTTAACATGGTTGAAGGTGTCATGGAATGCGTACGGATTGGGCAGTATCACCAGGTTACGGTTGTAGTCTTCAGGGAAGTGCATGCTGTAGTTGGTGTAGATCTGGCCAACGGTTCCGGAAAAAACGCAAAGGACATTTTCAAACTGCAGCACAAACTTTTGTGCCCAGTCCCGGTCGCGCATCCGATCAATATCCCAGATCAGATCGGAATTATTTTGTTGTGTTATTTCCATGTTGATTCCATATGATCGGAGTCACCCTGAATCAGCCTGTTTCAAAAAATTAGCAGTGATCACAGTCTTCAACAAGGGGAACAGCGTATACATTTGTCGACTTTGTTAACCAGTCAGAATAATGTAGCCCTCGCTTGCCAGCGAGGTCCTCAGGTGGACAGGGTTGCGTTAGCTCTACTCCAGTGTCTGACACTGATTGGCGATCTGCAGCATCACGTAGACATTGTTCTCGGCATTAAAACCAGAGATTCCATGCTCCTGCAGTAATTCCTCGCGGTAACGAAGGAATTCCTCAAACCCCAAGCCTGGAGGGAAGCGGGTAAATGGCTGGATGTTAAATGGCAGCTCCATTTCAAAGCTGTCGAATAACCTGATCAGCCAATCTTCATCAAGATCAAGGCCGTCCACATAGACGGTCATGTCACCCAGATCCTGGGCCAATGCTTTAACGACATCCAAAGCTGTGTCGCCCTGATCGAACAGGTGCTCCCGGGTCAGGCCGTGGCTGTGCTGGTAGCTGAAGTCCCAGTCGACCCAGTCGTCCTCCGGAATGATCAATGCCGTGTTGATGACGCCGTCTTCGGTTGACCAGGCAATACAGATCGGGTAGCCGTCCTCGTCAGGACTACTCGCTTCGATATCGATAAACAGGGCTGGTTCATTCATGTGGCGGAGCTCAGTAAGTGATTGACCCTACATTATATTTGTTCATAGTGATTTGGCTAGAGTCTGTTGAGGTTTCATCGGTAGCCGAGTCTGTGCAATAGTATAAGTACATGAAATTAGGAGGGTGATTGTGCCCGACCTATTGCCGGAACAAGGCAGTACCCTTCCGGGTTTTCTCCTTAGCTGATAATGATTAGGGATATCAGGCATGCTCATCGCCAGGTTGGTTATATTACTCGTACTACTTCTCCTGATTCCGTCGGTATATGCCAAGGCACTGGTGCCTGCACCGCTTCAGCCCTGGACATCCTGGGTGTTGGACAGGGTTGAAAACCTGGATTGCACTCCTCTCTACCATAGCGCCGAGCGGAAAGTTTGTACCTGGGTGGGAGCTGCATCCTTGAATATTGATGTTCAGCGCCTGCGGTTTCAGTTTTCCGTCAGGATGCTGGAAGAAGGTTGGCAATCGCTACCGGGAACAGACGAACTCTGGCCCCAGGAAGTCCGGGTCGGTGGGAATCGGGCGCCGGTGGTGAGTCGGCAGGGGGTTCCTTATGTTCGTCTTGATTCTGGAACGCATACCATCAAGGGAGTGATCCGATGGTCAGCGTTGCCTCAGAGTATTCGCTTACCTCTTTCCTTTGCCATGATCGACCTCAAGCCAGACAAAGAATTGGAAGGGCGTGTTTATATCGATGAAAGAAACCGACTGTGGTTAGTCAGGGAACAGGTCCGCACCGAGCCTCAGACTGAAAACCTCACAGCGCGGGTGTATCGTAAGCTGGTCGATAGCGAGCCCAAGAATATGGAGGTGGTAATACAGCTGGAAGTGTCCGGTAGTGAGCGGGAAGTCATGCTGCAGACGCTACAGCTACCGGGTTGGACCCTGGTGGATTTTCAGTCGCCGTTGCCGGCCCGAATTGAAGACAGTGGTGCTCTGAGAATGCAGGTTCGGCCTGGGATATGGCAGGTTAAATCCAGTTTTCGTCAACACAATCGATTGAATGTCTTTCGCCCTCGAATTGATGCTGCCAGTGGCTGGCCGACGCAGGAAATATGGGTGGTTCAAAGCCGACCTGATCTGCGTCGAATTGCCATAGAGGGGGAGGCTGTTGATCCGCAGCAAACCACGCTGCCAGAAGCGTGGAAATCTTTGCCTGCATATCGTCTTGGTGATGGCGACAGGCTTTATCTGAGGGAGTTGAGTCGGGGGCAGCAGCAAACAGGAGAGAACCGGCTGCGGCAGGATTCGGAAATCTGGTTGTCTTTTGCGGCGGATCGGTGGTTCTGGAGAGACTCATTGCAGGGGCAGATAAGTCGCGATTGGCGCCTGGAGCAGGCGGCGCCTTTTGTGCTCGGTCATACCAAAGTGGATGGAAAGCCACAGCTGATTACCCAGCTTTCCGGAGCAGGACTGCGGGGAGCAGAGGTGCGTCATCAGCAGACCACCCTCGAAGCGGTTAGTACTATGCCGGTGATCAAGAATGGCTGGTCGATCACTTTGCCCGCCTCTGGGTGGTTGGAGAGTGGGGACTTTGAGTATATTAACACTCGGGCCAATTTGCCTCCGGGATGGTGGCCGGTGGCCGTGACCGGGGCTGACAGAAGTCAGGGAAGTTGGCTGGATCAGTGGACTTTATGGGATGTGTTTCTCTGGTTGCTCATTGTTGCTGCCTTTTGGCGAATGGAGGGGTGGCTGGCAGGAGGGGCGGCTGCGATAGGATTGGCTTTTGCCTATCACGAGATTTCATCGCCAGTGGTAGTCTGGTTGGCAGTATTGATTCCGTTGGCACTGTTGCGGGTCGTGGATCATCCTCTCTGGCGGGGTGTGCTGAACATTTGGCGCTGGGGAGCCTTCCTGGCGGTGGTAGCGTTGCTGCTGAACTACAGTGTGAGTCAACTGCGCATGAGTATATATCCGCAACTGGAAATGGTGGGGCAGGTTGAGCAGGAATATGAGCCGGCCCATGAGCCGCTTTATGAGGGCTCGGTAGCCGAATCTAACGAACTTTCCTCGGCCAGACAGCTCTACCAGGCACCTATGGCACCAGCCAAAATGGAAAAGCGGGACATGTCCCAAAGCCTGCTGGATGAGCCATGGCAGACAGGTCCGGGTATTCCTGACTGGCGCTGGCGTACTATCAGTCTGAGTTGGAATGGGGGAATGACGGAGGGGCAGGCGGCAAAATTAATGGTTCTGACTCCTGCGCAGACCCGGTTGGTCCGGGTGATTCATGTTGGTCTTCTGGTCGGATTGGTAGTGGTGCTGCTGGGCCACAGGCGGCGTCCTTCCGATTTACAGCCTGAGCCACCCTCTACACCCTCTGAGGGGGCTGGTAGCGTTCCTATTCTGCTTGTCTGTGCTTTGCTTTTCCTGCCGTTGTTTTCTCAGGAGGCCATGGCAAACAACTTTCCTTCCCCGGAGTTGTTGGGGGAGTTGCAGAGCCGCTTGACTCAGGCGCCAGAGTGTATGCCAGATTGTGCGGATCTGAATAGTGTGGAGCTGGTTCTTGATGGATACAGCCTCACGGTATCAATGGAGTTAAGTGCGCTGGAGGAGGTGGTTATTCCAGTGCCTGCCAAAGCTGGGTACTGGGTGCCTAAGCGGGTATTTCTTGATGGTCGCGAAGTGAAGTTTGCGACGGCATTGTCGGCAGCCAAGGGGGAGGGGGCTGTTGGAAACTGGATGGTGTCGGTTGAAGCCGGAGTGCATGAACTGGTGCTTGAAGGGAGTGTGCGGGAGAAGGATCAGTTCAAGCTGTTTTTTCCTCTTCAGCCCCAGCGATTTACCAGTCAGGTGACAGATTGGGTAATGAGTGGGGCGAATGAGCAGGGGATGCAAGGCTCTGAGCTTGGATTTGAAAGAACCTCTGTCAGTCAGCGGAGAGCAGAAAGTCGGCATTCGTTATTTCAGGAATCGGCGCCTGCTTTTGTCCGGGTTGAGAGAATTATCGAGCTTGGGCTCCGATGGCGGGTCAGAACCCGGGTAAGTCGTATCGCGCCATTGCGGGGAGCTGTATCTCTGGCTGTGCCGCTGTTGCCGGGGGAGAGTGTGGTAAAGGGGGCTGCCTCAGCAAAAGACGGATATGCGCATTTTACGCTGCCTGATCTGTCCTCTCAGATTGAGTGGGAGTCAACCTTGTCCGGTGTTGACCGGATTGATCTGATGGCGCCTGTCAGTGTGCCCTGGAGCGAGCACTGGGAAGTGTCGGTCAGTCCTCATTGGCGGCTGAATTTCTCAGGGCTGGCGCCTTACCAGATTGTTTCCAGGGGAGTCTGGCAGCCTCGTTGGCAGCCGCGTCCCGGTGAGTCTGTCTTGCTGGAGGTGAGTCAGCCGGTGCCAGTATCCGGGCAGTTGTTAACGGTTGATCGCGTAGATCTGCATCAGGATATCAGGAGCAAATCCAAAAGAGTGGATTTGAGTATTCAGCTTCGCAGCTCCAAGAGCCAACGGTTTCGATTTGATTTGCCTTCAGGGGCTGAGCTGCAGAGCGTTATTCTCAGTGGCGAAGACATTCCTCGTGGTAACAACTCTGGGGAGGTGGACGTTGTTCTTGGCTACGGACACGAGACTCTCCAGGTTGTCTGGACCATGCCACTTGGTGAATCTGGTTGGGAGTACTCTACACCTGAACTGCAGTTGCCGGTCGCCTCAAGCAACATTAACCTGACAACTGTTTTGCCTGGTGCGGTATGGCCTGTATGGACCGGTGGTCCGGCGCTAGGCCCGGCAGTGTTGTTTTGGGGGGTGTTGTTTGTCACGCTTGCCGTGGCCTGGTTTTTAGGTGGTCACCAGGGAAATCCCCTGGGCCGGGTATCCTGGGTGATTCTGGCCCTGGGAGCTACTTTGGGCTGGGTTCAGGGGCTGTTGATACTGGTGGTCTGGTTTTATTCTCTGCAATACCGTAAAGGCCTGACCATGTCGCGGGGAAAATGGCTTCGCAGGGGGTATCAGGTCTGGTTGGTGTTGTTGACTCTGCTCACCATTGGATGGGTTGTCAGTAGTATTCCGCAGGGACTGATTGGCCGGCCTATGGATTATGTTGCAGGTAACGGCTCCTCCATGAATGTGATGCGTTGGTACGCTGATGTGGCTGAGGGCGGCTTGCCTGATGCTCGGGTTATTGTGGTGCCTGTCATGTTATACCGTCTGGCAATTCTGTTGTGGGCGCTATGGTTGGCATTTGCCATGCTGAACTGGCTGCAATGGGGGTGGCAGAAGTTTAGTGAGTCGCTTGAAGTAGGAGATGGAGTCGGCACTAAGGAGGTATCATTAAGTTCCCCTGAGCTTGAAAAAGATTCGAATAAAGATGTATTCGGGGGTGGCGGGCCTTCGTCAACGGACCCTGAATCAGCTCAAAGTGAAGCCACTGGCGCGGAAAGCCCGGACCCTGACAAACCCTTGAATAAGCCAGGGTCAGATAATGACGGGTAACTTTCTGGCGAATTAACCGGTGGCTGGTTAAACTGAGCACCGCATTGTCGCAGGTCTCCGAGAGTTTGTTTTGGGAATGGAGATTGATCTGGCGCTGATACACCCAATGGTCAGGCGGCGTTTACAAGGTCTAGTCTCGCTCCGTGATCCAGAGATCACTTTGTCCTGCTTTGAAATTTGGTAGTGATTTGATGAAAAAAGAACAGTTTAATCAGGAATTGCTCAAATTCCTTAATGCTTCCCCCACACCTTTTCATGCTGTAGCCACTATGGCAGAACGTCTGCAGGCAGAAGGTTTTAAGCGATTGGATGAGTCTCATGAGTGGTCGCTGAAGCCGGGCGGGCGTTATTTTGTGATTCGTAATGGTTCATCCATTGTTGCGTTTTCCGGAATCAAAACACCGATGGAGCTTACCGGGGTGCGCTTGTTTGGGGCGCACACTGACAGTCCTTGCTTGAAGCTCAAGCCTCAGCCTGAAATTCATCGCAAAGGTTATCTTCAATTGGGCGTTGAGGTGTACGGCGGGGCGTTGTTAAATCCCTGGTTTGACCGGGATTTGTCCATAGCGGGTCGGGTAACCTGTCTGGATTCGAACGGTAATATCCGCAACCTTCTGATTGATTGGCAGCGCCCGGTTGCCACTATTCCGAGTCTGGCGATTCATTTGGATCGTGAGGCCAATAATAGCCGAACGGTGAACCCCCAAACTCAGCTACCTGCTGTTCTTATGCAGGTGGGAGAAGATCAGAAAGTTGATTTCAGGCAGCTTTTATTGGATCGGGTCAGAGAAGAGCATGATGCTGCGGATGTGGTCAGGGTGTTGGATTTTGAACTCTGTTTGTATGATGTTCAGGGGGCAAGTCTGGTGGGAATGAGTGAGCAGTTTATTACTTCCGCGCGTCTGGACAATCTGCTGAGCTGTTATACCGGGATGCAGGCATTGCTGGCCAGCAATGGAGACTACCCGGCAGTATTGGTATGTAACGACCATGAAGAAGTGGGAAGCACTTCTGCTGAAGGGGCTTCAGGGCCATTTTTGAGATCTCTCCTGCTCAGGTTGACGGAAGAAGAGGGACGGCTTGGGCAGACTTTGAGTCGGTCGGTTATGTTCTCGGCAGACAATGCTCACGGTATTCATCCCAACTTTATGGACAGGCATGATGATAATCATGGGCCAGTTCTCAATCAGGGGCCGGTCATTAAGGTGAACGCCAATCAACGCTATGCCACCAATAGCGTAACCAGCAGCTTTTACCGACAATTAAGTGAACAATTGGGGGTGCCGTATCAAGTCTTTGTGGTGAGAACGGATATGGCTTGTGGAAGTACCATTGGTCCGCTGACGGCTGCTGAACTGGGTGTGAAAACGCTGGATATCGGGGCTCCTCAGTGGGCGATGCACTCCATTCGGGAGATGTGTGGCACCGATGATGCCTATCATCTGTTCAAGGTTTCCCAGGCGTTCTTCAATACAGAGAGTCTGCCGATGGTATAGCGAATCGGAGATGGGGTGCACGTTTTTGTGCGCCCTGTCTTTTGTTGGTTGTCTTTATTAAGGCGCGAGCGGATAGTGGATGTTATTGCAATGGAAAATTGCTGAGCTTTTACTGCAGCGCGTGTAACGGCAGGTGGTCGTCAGAAGATATTGTATTGATAAGCTGTCTTTGGGTTAAAGACTAATTAGGGAATTAAATACAAACTAGGAAAGAAGAAAGTGGTCGGGGTAGAGAGATTCGAACTCCCGACATCCTGCTCCCAAAGCAGGCGCGCTACCAGACTGCGCTATACCCCGTAGAGAAATGGCTCCCCGAGCTGGACTCGAACCAGCGACCCAATGATTAACAGTCATTTGCTCTACCAACTGAGCTATCGGGGAACGTCAATTTCGAGGCCGGAATAATAATGATTTGGACTAATCCCGTCAACCTTTTCTATGCTTAATTAAACAAACAAATGCTATTTTTTTCATCCGGTGCTGGATTTTGGCTCGTAAAAGACTATAACTGGTTGAAAAATAAGCTTTGATGAGACTGTTTTTCAGAATGCTTCCCAATATTGTGGAGGGGTCGTTATGGAGATTAATACCATTCTGGTGGTGATGGACCCCACCAAGACTGATCAGCCGATCATTGGGCGTTGTATTCGCATAGCAAGAGCATTTGGCGCCAGAGTTGAATTGTTCGAGGCGGAATTCAGAACCGCGCTGGAATCCAGCTATCCTTTTGATACTCATGCACTTCATGAGGCTCGAGAGGCGTTTCTGTCAAAGCGTCGTCGAGTATTGGGAGGCGTGGCTGAAAAACTGGAGGAAGAGGGAGTGACCGCGTCGGTTCATGTTTGCTGGGAGAGACCGCTGTATACAGCGATTCTGACACGGGCGGAACAGATTCAGGCAGATATCATAATCAAGGCTACTCATCATCACTCTTTGCTTAATCGGGCACTCTTTACCAATACGGACTGGCACCTGATCCGGGAGGCGAATGTACCGCTCTGGTTTGTGCGGGAAGAGCATGATTGGGGAAGTCACCTTGAGCTGATGGCCGCGGTGGATCCATTATCATTTAGTGAAGAGGCCGAAAAACTTAATCCCAAAATACTGGAACTGGCGCACAAAGTTTCATGCAATCTTCCGTCAACGCTCAGTGTGGGGCATGCTTATGAGCCGATTCCAACCGGTATGTTGCTGGAGTTTGATACTGTCGTCTCGGACTATGAAAGCTATCGGGATCAGGTGCAGGCGGAACACCAACAGGCATTGGACAGATTATTGGAGCAGCACGTTGAAGCCACCACAAAAGTCTATTTCGAGGAAGGCGCTCCAGAGAGGTTCCTTCCCGATTGTGTCAACCGGGAAGGGGTCGATATCCTTGTGATGGGGGCAGTCAGCCGGGATGGATTCGACCGGCTGTTTATTGGTAGTACGGCAGAGCGTGTACTGGAGCACATTCAGTGCGACGTGCTCGTTGTTAAGTAGCGATTCTGATCGAGCTGGAGCTCTGATCAGGTTTTGAACCTGGATACGTTGGTTTCCAGTTGTCCGGCCAGCTGATTGATATTTGAGCTGTTTTCCGAGGTGGTGTTGACCTGTTTCCAGCTCTCCTCCAGCAGCTCTTCCAAAGTATGCATGCTGTTGGCAATTCCCTCCGCGTGCTTGGCCTGCTCATCGGTGGTTCGGGCAACCTGTTCTATTAATGCGGTGGCATTGCCAATCTGGTCGTTCGTGTGTGTAACGGATGTGCCCAGTTGCTGAATCTGATTCAGGCTGTCCTGAGTCATTTCGTTACTTTGTGTCATCATGCTGGCGGCTTGTTGGGCATCTTTCTGCAGTTCCTCCATGATGACACGGATTTCATCAGTAGAGTCCCGGGTGCGCATGGCCAGTTGCCTGACTTCATCGGCGACCACCGCAAAGCCCCTGCCATGATCTCCCGCCCGAGCCGCCTCTATCGCGGCGTTAAGGGCCAGTAGATTGGTTTGTTCGGCAATGCTGTTGATGACCAGCAGAACTTCAGAAATCTTAGCGCTACTGGTCGCCAGGCGTTCCATGGTGGAGGCAGACATCTGCATTTGGTCAGCCAGTTGGTTCAGCATAGTGGTATTGTCGTTCAGCAAAGTTTGTCCCTCGCTCGATTCGCTGGCAATGGAGTTGGCAATCTCCTGCAATCGGGCTGTCTGTTCTGCAATATCCCGGAAACTGTGAGAAATAATTTCCGTTGCGCTCACAACTGTCTGGAACTCTGCCTGCTGGCGTTTGAGGCTGGCTTCGCCCAGGGACGCGGCGTTTTGCAACTGATGGGAGGACTCCCCAAGGTCTGAGGTGGTGGTATTGATTCCAGTGCAGATATTGCGGATTAATTCCACAAACCGGTTAAAAGCATCTGACAACCTGCCGAGTTCGTCGGTTCCGACGTAATTCAGTCGTTTGGTGAGGTCGCCGCCGCCCTGAGCAATGTCTTCCATCGTGCTTACGACTGCCTTGATGGGGCTGGTGATAAAACGTGAAATGATCAGGGTAAGGACAACTGCAATCACAATAATGGCGACTGAAAAGATCATGATGGTCGCAATCTCATTGGTCAGAGCGTCCCGGATCTTGTTGCTGGCTTCGCTTAAATCTCCCCAAATCATTTCTTGTTCACTGGCAACATCTGACAGAACTCTTTGAGTCAGCGGTGTAATTTGTTGCTGCAGAATATCCTGTTGTTGCCTGACCAGTTCGAAGACTCGCTGGGTGTCCGCGGCCAGTTGGGAGAGGTTGGTATCAATCTCTTTGATCCACCGGACATGATCTTCTTTGCGTAGCCTGTCCTGCAGGTCCAAAACCGCATTTTGTGCGCCGTAGAGTTCCATCAGATAGGCGTCAATCGTAAGCGTCCGGTAACCCCATCTTGAGCGCGCTACCAACTGACTGGATAGTGTCCACTTATTTTTTAGTGGACACTTGTTATGATTGTCATAAGCGCACCTCGCTCCTCCAGAAAACGTCGCCAATATTCCGCAGAATTTAAAGCTAAGATTATTGCTGCCTGCCAACAGCCGGGGGTCTCTGTTTCTGCCATCGCTCTGGATAACGGGCTCAATGCCAATCTGGTTCGACGCTGGATCAGCGACGCGAAGAAACTCGGCTCT
>NZ_AQXX01000099.1 GCF_000376785.1 Hahella ganghwensis DSM 17046 | reverse complement strand
CTGTGCTACAACATCATAAGGCGAGAAGCATCGATTGCGGCGGTAAGCTTTGATCGAGCCCCGTCTGACATTCGCTTCAAACCAGTGTGTGATTATATTGCTGTTCAGTTAATTGTGATGGCGGCTTCCAATCCGATATCTGGAACAGGTCGGCGCTTGTCAGAGTTAAGATCGGGAATTAGTAGTCTGTTTTTGGAGAGGCGTCCGAGGCCTACGACACCTCGGACGGTTAAGATATCAAAGACCCGATATCCAGTAGATCGCAATGCTGCTCCTCTTAAGTGAACAGCATTGCACCCGAAGGCGGCTTTTTCTTTGCGAGTTTTTCTGGATTACAGAGAAAGCTCTTTCATGTACTTGGCAGCAACTTTGGCAGGCAGAGGAACATAACCGTCTTTAATGACAACTTCCTGGCCTTGCTTGGACATTACCAACTTAACAAACTCACCAACGATAGGATCGAGATCTTTGTTAGGCGCCTTGTTCACGTATACGTACAGGAAACGTGAAAGTGGGTATTCACCAGTAACAGCCATTGCAGGTGTCGCGTCAACAAACTTGTCACCTTCTTTCTTGGCCAACGGCACAGTGCGAACGCTGGAAGTCTTGTAGCCGATACCTGAGTAACCGATACCATTCACAGACTCAGAAACACCCTGAACAACAGATGCAGAACCTGGCTGCTCATTTACATTGTTCTTGTAATCTCCTTTACACAGGGCATTCTTTTTGAAGTAGCCGTATGTTCCAGAAACTGAATTACGTCCGAACAGCTGGAAGCTCTGGTTAGCCAGAGTACCTGAAACACCCAGTTGCCCCCAGGAAGTCAGGTCTTTATCGAACCCACATTTACGGGTAGAGGAGAAAATCGCGTCAACCTGAGAAATCGTCAGGCCTTTGATTGGGTTGTCCTTGTGGACAAATACTGCCAAAGCGTCAATGGCAACTGGAATAGCCGTCGGCTTGTAACCGAATTTCTTTTCAAAAGCTTCCAGCTCTTTGTCCTTCATCTGGCGGCTCATTGGCCCCAGATTGGAAGTACCTTCTGTCAGAGCAGGGGGAGCAGTAGAAGAACCCGCCGCCTGAATCTGTATGTTAACGTTAGGATAGTTACGCTTGAACTCTTCAGCCCACAGCGTCATCAGGTTAGCCAGAGTGTCAGAACCTACGGAAGAAAGGTTACCGGATACACCGCTTGCTTTATTATAAGAAGGCAGATTTGGGTCCAGATCCGCAGAAGCGGTAGTAGCCCAGAATGAAGCTGCGACAACAGTGGCTGCTGCGAAAACTTTTTTCAGTTGCATAGGGATTAACTCCTGGTTTTATTTCGACGCATCCGATGGGTTCGTCGGATTGGCGAAAACTATACAAATGATATATGACACTATTGTTACACCCGAAATTAATGTGACACCTATATTTCTTTCGTGAAGATCGATTTTCCTCAAGACACTCGGTAAACTGTTGAATTTCAGCGTTCTGCACTGACTCTGATGGTATCTCAGCAGCGTTTAAAACAATAAAAGGGAAGTAAAGTATGTTGCAGTCCTTGATCGGCCTGACCAGGTTGATTGACACCTTCACCGAGCATACCGGGAGGCTTGTTTCCTGGCTGAACATCGGTATGGTCTTAGGCACAGTCCTGGTCGTTGTACTCCGCTATGTTTTCAATAACAGCTCCATCGCCCTTCAGGAAGGCGTCATTTATCTCCACGGTGCAATATTCCTGTTGGGTTCGGCCTATACATTGAAATATAACGAACACGTTCGCGTCGATATTCTGTATCAACGCTTTTCACCCAGAGGCAAAGCCCTCGTCAATCTGTTGGGCACCCTGCTCTTGCTACTTCCTACTCTGGGCTACATATGGGTTGAGAGTTGGCCCTATGTCCAACAAAGCTGGCAGTTCAAAGAAGTTTCCCAGGAAGCCGCCGGTCTCCCGTATGTCTATGTACTCAAAACCCTGATCCTCGGTTTGGTGGTGGTACTTGGACTACAGGGAATTGCAGAGGTCTTGCGCTCCATCACAACGCTGATCCGTCCGGACCTGGAGGCAAGCAATGGTTGAATACATGTCTCTGATCATGTTTGGTGTAGTTTGCCTGGTACTGATTTGCGGCTACCCTGTGGCGTTTTCACTGGCAGGTACAGCTCTCGCCTTTGCCGCCATCGGGTCTGTTTTTAATATTTTCGATCCTTCATTTCTACAGGCGACACCCAGCCGGTTATATGGCTTAATCAACAATCAAACGCTGATTGCCGTTCCTCTTTTCGTCTTCATGGGCTGTATGTTGCAGAAGTCCAAAGTGGCGGAAAACCTCCTGGAAAGTATGGCCGTTGTGTTTAGTGGAATCCGGGGCGGCCTGGGTATATCCGTGGCAGTTGTAGGTATGCTGCTGGCTGCCAGTACCGGTATCGTCGGGGCAACTGTGGTGACGATGGGGCTGATCTCTCTGCCAACCATGCTGAGAAAGGGATACGCCCCTTCCGTAGCGACCGGTACCATTTGCGCCACCGGCACTCTGGGACAGATCATTCCCCCTTCCATTGCCCTTGTACTGCTTGGGGACGTGCTTTCCAGTGCCTACCAGCAAGCGCAGCGAGATATGGGCATATTCAGTCCCAAAACCGTTTCGGTGGGGGACCTGTTTGTCGGTGCGCTGATCCCCGGCCTGGTTCTCGTCGGTCTGTACATTCTTTATATTCTTGTCCTGGCAGTCATGAAACCCAATCTGGTGCCTTCAGGGGAATCCGTTAGTCGGAAAGAATTGCATGAAAGAGAACTATCCCTGTTCAAGGATCTGACGCCTCCATTAACCCTGATTATTGCCGTGCTGGGTTCGATACTCGGGGGTATTGCCACACCCACCGAGGCCGCAGGTGTCGGAGCCTTCGGCGCGATGATTCTGGCAGCGATCAGAGGTCAGTTCACTTATTCGGTAGTCAGGGATGTGTGCCAGCAAACTACCCGGGTAACCTGCATGGTCTTTATGATACTGATCGGCGCCACAATCTTTTCGTTGGTATTCAGGGCCTACGGCGGCGATGAATTGATCGAACACCTCTTCGATACCATGCCCGGTGGGGTTTTTATGGCGGTTTTGGTCGTCATGGTAGTGATCTTTCTACTTGGTTTTATCCTGGATTTTATCGAGATTACTTTTGTCGTCGTCCCTATTGTAGGGCCAGTCTTGCTGGCGATGGGGGTGGACCCGATCTGGCTCGGCATCATGATCGGTTTGAATCTGCAGACATCTTTCCTGACTCCGCCGTTTGGCTTTTCACTCTTTTATCTGCGGGGCGTGGCGCCGAGTTCAGTGAAAACCATCGATATTTATAAAGGCGTGGTTCCCTTTATCGGGATACAGGTCATCATGCTGGCCCTGCTAGCTGCTTGGCCTGACCTGGCAACCTGGCTCCCGGAGGTTGTATATGGTCCGTAACAGATATCCAAAGGTTAATAACGCCATCTCTACGGAACTTCTATACTGAGTGACTGACGGGGGTTTTGGTTCTTATCATGCCGAAACTCCCCGTCATTCATTGAGATTTGCATCGTCAGCCCCAAAATATCAGCACCGCGGACACATCGCGCAGGGCTACAAAACAAGTATCACGACGGGTAATACCTGACTAATGGGTGAGTAATTGACATGACAACATCAGACCGCGCAGCTCCCGGAGGCGAATTGTCTTTGCGGGTAATCGCTCTAGAGAGAGATACCAACCCCAATGGCGATATCCATGCAGGATGGTTGGTCTCACAAATGGATCTGGCCGCCTCCAATACTGCCGGCCGCCTGGCAGAAGGTCGCACAGCAACCGTATCCATCAAACAGCTGGACTTCATTTCCCCTGTGCGAGTCGGCGCAGAAGTCAGCTGCTATACCCGGGTTGAAGAAATAGGTACCAGCTCCATTCATATCGAAGTGGAAGTGTGGACTCGGGACTTAACCAGCCAGCAGCCCCGGAAAGTTACCGAAGGCAAGTTTGTCCTTGTGGCCATTGACGCCACTGGCAGAATACGCCCGGTACCGAATAAGGCCCGATGACTCACGCATAAATAAGCCCGCTTACGCGGGCTTATTTAGCGGATCTTACCTATCAACAAAGGTTGTTTGTTTAACGAGCGTTGATGTAAGCCTTCTCAGAAATCTCATGGTACTTCTCAACCTTCGCACGGAAACTCTCAAACGAGTCGTACACTTTCTTCACGGCAGGATCGTTATCTGCGATTTCTTTCACTGTCTGCTTGGAAATCACTTTCAACTGGGCCAGCACTTCATCCGGGTAGCGTCTTACTTCAATCCCGTGATTGTTCACTAACTCTTCCAACGCCGAGTTATTGCGTGCAGTATACTCATCCAGCATATCCTGGTTGATCGCTTTGGCAGCGATCTCCACGATCGCCTGCAGGTCTTCTGGCAACGCTTCAAACGCTTTCTTGTTGAAAGTGAACTCCAATGCGGTACCAGGCTCATGCCAGCCAGGATAGTAATAGTATTTGGCAGCTTTATGCAGACCAAATGCCAGATCATTATACGGACCAACCCACTCGGTAGCGTCTATCGTGCCAGTCTGAAGGGCTGTGAATATCTCGCCGCCAGGTAGCTGTACAGGCGTTCCCCCTGCGCGCTGCAGAACTTCTCCACCCAGTCCAGGTATCCGCATTTTCAAGCCTTGCAGATCCTCAAGGGAGTTGATTTCCTTGTTAAACCATCCCCCCATCTGGACGCCGGTATTGCCACCGAGCATCGGAATCACACCAAAGGGCTCATACACTTCTTCCCAAAGCTCAAGCCCTCCACCGTATGATACCCAGGAGTTCAGCTCCTGCGCATTGAGACCAAAAGGCACTGTGGCAAAAAACTGTGCGGCCGGCACTTTGCCTTTCCAATAATATGCTGCACCATGGCCTGCTTCTGCTGTACCTTGTGATACCGCATCAAAAACCTCCAATGCAGGCACCAGTTCACCGGCTCCATAAACCTTGATTTTCAGACGACCGTTACTCATCCGGTCAACTTCTTTCGCAAAATGCTCCGGAGCTTCACCCAGACCAGGGAAGTTCTTCGGCCAGGTTGTCACCAGTTTCCAGTTGATTGTCTTGGGTGCGGGTGCTTCGACCGCTTTGGCGGGGGCAGTTTCCTGCTTGTCCTGAGAACAGCCGACGAGCATGGAACCCAACAGGCCCGCGCCGACAATAGACATCAGGTAACGAAATTTCATGTGATATCTCCTTCTAATTATTCTTGTCAGTATCTCGCCCTCACTCGATGACCTCTCACGATACCGGCGGGCAGAGCAAGACCTGGTTGATTACTTGTACCTAAACCCTTGCGACGCAAGTATAACCGCAATTTCCTGCAAATGAACACCTTGCCCCTTTCATGTCACAACGACATAAGTCGTATCCGGAACAAACAGGGAAAAACCTGCTCCGGATACCTAACGCCGACTATAAGGTTTGCAGTTTCGCATAGGACAGTATCAGCCACTTACTGCCTTCATCATCGAAGTTAACCTGAATTCTGGCATGCGGTCCCTGACCTTCATAGTTCAAGACCACACCATCACCGTAACGCTCATGTCGAACCCGCTGGCCTAGGGCGAACTGGGCTTGCTCGCTATCAGATCCACTGCTGCCGCTACCATACGCCCCCCCCGGTTGGCGATCCCAGAACAACGGCTTACTGATCACCGACCGAAGCCTGACCTCTCTTAAAAGCTCGGGGGGAATCTCACGCACGAAACGGGAAATACTGTGATATTTGTCCTGTCCATATAATCGGCGGCTTTCAGCAAATGTCATGACCAACTTTTCCATCGCCCGGGTAATTCCCACATAACAGAGTCGCCGCTCCTCTTCCAGACGACCGGCCTCTTCCAAAGCCATTGCATGGGGAAAGAGTTCTTCTTCCATACCGGTTAAAAATACCAGTGGAAATTCCAGACCTTTGGCGGAATGTAATGTCATCAGCTGTACGGCATCCTGATCCACATCGGCCTGCTGTTCGCCGGCATCCAGAGCAGCCTGTGCCAGAAATTCAGCCAGAGGTTCGTCTTCCGATTGCTCATACTCAGCAACCGCGTTGACCATCTCCAACAGGTTTTCCTTGCGGGCCTCTCCTTTTTCACCCTTCTCACTGGCATGGAAATCCAGCAGACCGGTATTCTCCAGCATCTGCTTGGTCAGCTCCTGTAGCCCATGATCCAAAGAAAATTCCTGCAGATCCTTGACTGTCAATATCAACGTTTCCAATCCGGAGCGGGCTTTCCCTTTCATTGCCCCTTGCTCTACCAGACGAAGCGCCGATTGCCATAACGAGGAGCCCATTTGCTGAGCTGTTTCGCGCAGCATCTCCAGTGATTTTGCCCCTATACCACGGGCTGGAACATTGACGATTCTTTCAAATGCCGCATCATCATGGGGGTAACGAATCAAACGCAGATAGGCCAGCGCATTCCTGACTTCCAGCCGATCATAAAACCGCAAACCGCCATAGATTCGATATGGAACACCATGACGAATCAATGCTTCTTCCATCACCCGGGACTGGACGTTGGAACGGTAGAGAATCGCCACTTCAGCCCGATATCGCCCCTGCTCAACCCACTGCTGCAAAGATTCCACAATGTAGTTGGCTTCGTCCTGCTCGTTGAAAGCGGCATAGCAATCTATCGGCTCACCCTCACCCTGATCTGTCCAGAGTTCTTTCCCCAGTCGACTTGGATTGTTGGAAATCACCCGGTTGGCCGCCTTAAGGATCGCTCCGGTTGATCGATAGTTCTGCTCCAGCCGCACCATTTCAACAGGCGCAAGATCCTGCTGAAACTTCTGAATATTTTCAATTTTTGCACCGCGCCAACCATAAATAGACTGGTCATCATCTCCTACCACGGTCAAGGGCACATGCTGCCCGGCAAGTACTCTGAGCCACGCATACTGAATCGTATTGGTATCCTGAAACTCGTCTACCAGAATATGACGAAAACGATGTTGATAGTGCTGAAGGAGATCCGGCTTCTGCAGCCAAAGTTCATGGGAACGCAGCAAAAGTTCTCCAAAATCCACCAGCCCGGACTGACGACATTGTTCATCGTACAATTGATAGACTTTGGCCATGGTCTGCTGCCAGAGGTCCGAACCTGGGTCCAGATTGGCAGGTCGCACACCTTCATCTTTCTGCTGGTTGATGAAGTACTGCGCCTGACGTGCGGGCCACTTGGCTTCATCCAGCCCCAACTGCTTGATAACGCGTTTGATCATCCTTTGTTGGTCATCTGAATCGATCACCTGAAAGCTTTCCGGTAATCCTGCTTCTCGCCAGTGAGCCCTGAGTAGCCGGTGAGCCAGACTATGGAAAGTACCAATCCACATTCCCCGAGTTGGCAAATGCATCAATTCTTCCACCCGATGTCTCATTTCCTTGGCCGCTTTATTGGTAAAGGTCACAGCCAGGATGGCATTAGGGTTTAGGTTATCCACCTGAATCAGCCAGGCCATGCGATGAACCAGTGCACGAGTCTTACCACTTCCGGCACCAGCCAAAACCAGTAAATTTCGCGCACTGGAAGTCACCGCTTGGCGTTGTGCGTCATTCAGGGGATCTATCACAGCGGTGACATCCATATTTTCCATTTACCTCTAATTCGTTGGCGTTTTTTGAACGGTTCGGCTTTTCCAGCCGAATATGAAACTTGTACCCATGACCATATAAAGTTATAAAGAGGCAGGGCTCGAAACATAACAAAGGGTTACGCACCTTACTTCCACCAAAACCTCATTATTTATTACTTGTTCTGGTGGCTATATCGCGCCGCCACGGTATATGATTGGGCCTAGTCCAGAATGCCCAACAGCCGGGCGGCTCTCAGGTCTGCCACGGATGGTGCACGGGTTCGCACTTGAGACAAGGCTGTAACCATATATAAGGCCATTGGCCAGACTATTTGCGCAGCGGTACTCCCAAGGGAGTGAACTACTATACTAAAACATGCACCAACACAACATCGATAAGTCGGCACACAGCCTGCACCTCATGTCGGCCATGGCACGTCCAAAGTCGTTGGAGATCCGTCGTGAGCAGTTGATGCGGGTTAGCCAGATGGCTCCATACGCAGCCTTATCTCTGGTGGGGATTGCGTTGAGCCTGACGGTCATCTTCAGTGTCTATGGACAACCAGGCCAATCTTTCGGATTTGTGTTCCTTGCGCTGGCAGAAGCCATACTGGTGATGTTTCTTGGCCGGCTGATCCCACACCGTCTTGGTGATGATTCCCCTAATCTGCCAAAGAATATCGCGACCCTCACAGTGCTTTTCAGCAGCATCATTGTCGCCATTGCCATCACTTATGGTCCTGTCGCGGCTTATGCAGCCCACACCACACCGGAATACTGGGAGCATAATCTTACACTCATGAGTTTTGGCGGCGCCTGTCTGCTGGCCTACTTTCTGGGAATATGGTTAACCCCCTTTGTTCTGCTGCTTGTCATACCTTTACTCTGGGTAGCTACTTCCAGCTTTGCAGGAGGCCAACTGGACAGTTCCCTGATGACCCAAACGGCGATTATCAGCGGATTTGTCTATCCTCTGGCTGGGTTGTGGTTTATTTCATCCGGTCGCTATCTGATCCAAAAACTGCAGTTCCAGAAATTAATCGACTACCAGGAAAACGCACGCAGCGCCGCAGACGAACTGAATACCAAGCTTGCCCATGAGATCGCCCAACGGGAATTGGTTGAGTATGAGCTTAGAGATACCCAAAAAGACCTGGAAAATATCATTCTGGACCGAACAGAAGCGCTGACGGAAACCAACCGGGCCCTTAACCAGCAGATCAAATTACGCAAGAACATCAGTGATGCGCTGGTGAAAAGCCAATCCCGGCTATCCCAGGCAATCGAAGCCACAGGGCTCGCACTCTGGGACTGGGACATTCCTACCGATTCTGTTTATCAGTCCTACTTCCACCCGATCTTTGGCCCACGGGAAATTTCCGCGACCGAATTTTTCCGCCGAATACAGAACCTGGTCCATCCGGACGACCTGGAAAAAGCCAGTCGACAAATCACCAATTGCGTCAAAGGGTTAATCGAGCGTTGCCGACTGCAGTACCGGATCAAAATAGATGAAAACAACTGGATGTGGGTAGAAGACTGCGGCAAAGTGGTCAACACCGACAGCCAAGGCCGGGTTACCAGAATCCTGGGGACCCGTCGAGACATCACCCTGGATCAGAAGCGGGAAGAGCAGCTACGGCTGGCCAAATCGGTATTTGACCACACCTCTGAAGGGATTTTCGCGCTCGACAGCGAATTGCGCTTTCTGACCATCAATAATGCTTTCCAACACATTACCGGTTTTTCCGCCGACGAGATCATTGGCAAAAGCCTGGAGGACTTCAGCAAGTCCCCCAATAAGGAAAAAGTGTTCTCTCTGATACGGGAGGAGCTTGTTCTTAAGGGTAGCTGGCAAGGCGAGCTATATGAAAAGCGCAAAAACGGTGATTACTACAGCCAGTGGCTCCACCTTAAGGCGATCATTGATAATGACGGTAAGATTTCCCACTATGCCGGCCTCTTTTCCGACCTGACTGAACGCAAAGAAACCAACGAAAAACTCCACTACTTACTCAATTACGATGACTTAACTGGCCTGGCCAACCGGGTACTGTTCAAGGACCGGCTGCACAAGCGCCTGAGAAAAATGCGCGAGAACGGCGACAAAGTGGCGTTGCTGATGATTGATGTCGATCGTTTCCGGCAGATTAACGAAAGTCTGGGGCACGACATTGGCGATGAGCTACTGAAACAGGTTGCCCTGAGGATTTCGGACAACTCCCAGGATGCTGATACGGTTGCACGGCTGGGTAGTGATGAGTTCGCCATTATCATGACCGCCAATAATCGGGTTCAGGTGGCCAAGTTTTGCGAAATACTGCTCGACGCCCTGAAAACGCCTTATATTGTTGATTCCCAGGAGTACTTTATCTCCACCTCCATCGGCATCACCCAGGCACCGGATAACGGCCGGGAAATCCAGTCACTCATGCAGCAGGCTAATACCGCTGTCCGCCAGGCCAAGTATCTCGGGGGCAACACTTACGAATTCTACAGTCGTATGCTGCAAAACCTTTCCAGCCGCCGACTGAGTATGGAATCCGAACTGCGCAAGGCCGTGCAGAGAAATCAACTCGAAGTGTATTACCAACCCAAAGTGTCCCTAAAAGCCGGCCGTATTACCGGCGCAGAGGCCTTGGTCAGGTGGCGCCACCCAGAACTGGGCATGATCTCTCCCACTGACTTTGTGCCGGTGGCGGAAGAAAGCGGCCTGATCATGAGCATTGGCGAAACAGTATTGCACACCGCGTGCACGCAAGCCCGGATCTGGAACGATATGGGTCTGGGTAACCTCAAGGTCTCTGTGAATGTCTCAGCTTATCAACTCAGACAAGCCAACCTTCCACTGGTCGTCCGCGATGTACTCAAGTCCACAGAGCTGAGCCCGGATCAATTGGATCTTGAATTAACGGAAAGTGCATTGATGGAGAATGCCAGTCATACCCAGGCAATGCTCAACCGTCTCAGGAATATGGGAATTAGCATTACCATTGATGACTTTGGCACTGGTTATTCTTCTCTGGCTTACCTTAAACGATTCCCTATCAGTGCTCTGAAAATCGACCGCATGTTTATCAGCGATGTGCATCAGAATGCGGATGATGCTTCCATAACCAAAGCCATCATTCTCCTGGCGAACAGTCTTAACCTGGAGGTCATTGCAGAAGGTGTCGAGCTGCAGGAGCATCTGGATTTCCTGACGGCACACAATTGCAACACGATACAGGGCTTCCTGGTAGCAAGACCCTTGGAAGCCGCAGATATGACAGTGCAGCTCCAGCGGCAGGCACAGAAGTCAGGCGCGATACCGTTTTCCAGCTGATTCAATTGTATTTTCCACCCGATCTCCACCCTATCAAAATTCCTGCTTGAGGCAGCCGGATAATCATGATAAAAAAATATTCTTGTCAGACAATGCAATTGCGCAGGCATGGCAGTTTCGCAAATGAATTCGTCTCGCAAATTTCTGACACGCGGTAAACCTGGCAGCGCAGATCCGGGTTAGTTCCCATCTGCATTTAGCATAAGGATATTCGTGACAATGACTGTCACGGAAATTTCAAAAACAACAATTAAATTAGTCCCATACTGTGGAACTGGTCAGGGGAAGTCCATGCAAAATACATCTCACTTGAACTCCGCTACTGAGAATCTTACCGACGCATTATTCGACATACATACTGAAGACAAAAAAACCAAAGAAAAGGATACTGCCAAACGGCGCCTGAAAACCCGAAGAGCCATTGAAGATTACATGGAAAGCAAGCGCTTACGTGAATCTATTGGTGATTATTACCTGGATTAGTTTTTAACATTCCACCGCCCATGACTCAGATTGGGTTGTGGGCACCACCTCTTCTCAGGCCACAGGCCTCTGCCTGCGGCAGCAGTATCACTCGTGCCAAACACTCTTTATTGAGCATTTCTCACATTCCCGGAAGATTCCAGCAGTCCGTCTATACTTATACTAGGATCTATACTGACGCCTATTGCTGCCTTCAATCCACCAGCCTCCATTAGTGAACAGGGATGGTGATACCCGAACTGGACAAGAGCCGGGAGCCACGATGACCAAAATAACCTGCCCACAGTTTGTCGACCTGGAAAAAGACCTGATCAATGAATTTGTTGCTTGCTTTCAGGAAAACGTCGAAGAAATCGAGCAAACGGTTCAAAGCCTTGAGCATGATGTCAGCTCCGAACAGATTAATGAACTATTCAGAAGCATGCACTCTCTGAAAGGAAATTGTCGGATGGTCTTCCTCGACCCGATGGTCGACGTGATTCATCAGTTGGAAGAAATCGTATCGGAGATGCGGAACGGAGATTTACCCTATCAGCCCATGTTCGGCGTTTTTTTCATGAGCATTATTGGTTATGTGGAGACATTGATCGGGCAACTCTCAAGTGAGCAGGAAGCAGACGGAGAACTACAGCAATCCTTGTTGAAAGTGATCCAAAAAGTCCGCGAAGCCTCGCCAGGGAATGTCAACAAAGTCATTGATGAAGCGCTGGATACTCTAATGGCTGGCCCAGCCGGAGAGGTTGAAGAAGCCAGCACCCCGAGCGGATTACCCAGCCACTTTGTGCTCGGGCGGGACGACGATATGCAGTTTTTCCGCTTTCTTTCCCGCCAGATTGACCAACTAAGCATTTACCGAAAGGACCGGACCCAGAAAGAACTTGAGCTATGCAACGAGGTCAATCGGGAACTGGGAATGATCGTTGATCAGGAACAGTTGGAAGCTGCGGTATTACTGCACGATCTAGGAATGGCCTTTATTCCTCAGACACTGATGAGCAAAGGTAAAAACTCTCTGTCCAAAGAAGAGCAGAAAATCATGTCCGCTCACGTGGCTACCGGCGCTCAGATACTGAATCGAATGGCTGGCTGGCACGAAGCTGCAAGTATCATCCTACACAACCATGAGGCTTTTGACGGGACCGGTTTCCCTTACGGGTTAAGTGGCGAGGATATTCCTGTGGGCTCCCGAATCCTGGCATTGTGTGATGCTTTTTTTGATACCACCAGCGAGCGGGAAGACCGGTCTTATAAAAAGTCCCTGTTTGAGGCCGTTCGACACATCAATTCCTGTAATGGAACTCTGTTCGATCCCGCTTGCGTTGAAGCCTTTAATATGGCTGTGAGAAACCTCTATATCTCAAAAAGCTGAACTCACCAGCCATCACGACAATGTCAGGCAGTCGGTGCATACTCATCAATGGTATAGGATTCGCTTAGGCCGACCATTGGCGCAGCATACCCCGCCAATTGCCAGAAACGTGGGAACCAGGCGTGAAAATCTTCAGGCCGGGCAAACCAGAATTCACCGAAGTTCGGGTCAAAAAAGCTGACGTCCTGGTCGCTCCATGCAGCCATGGCATGAGCAAAGTTAGAGCCTTCAATTCCAATCATTTTATAGGAGCCACTACTGCTGGTAATGCCGTGAGCTATGTCCGCCGAAAAATCTGACCTGGACTGACGGCCACGTTGTCCATTTAAAACACGGGGATGGTGGAAATGACCGCCTCCCATGAGCGGAACGCCACCGGTAATACGTCGACGTCTAACTACTCCGTGGGTGCGCAGCCATCTTTCAGTGGCCAGACTCTGATCCATACCGCCTTCATTGCTGCGCTCATTCATAGCAACTGCACGCATGGAAACACCAACAGCGAACCATTGCATCAACTGGCGAATTTTATTCGGGTCCACCTGTGTGCCGGAACTGTCCATAATCCAATTAACGATAGAACCATTATTGGCATGCGACTCCAGCCACTTGGCGGCCAGCATTTCACAGATACCACCACTGGTATCCGTATGGCTGCAGATGAGCGATTTGACAGGGTCACGGACCTGGGAAAACGGCCACGTACAAAAACCACCTGCGGCCACAGCTGACTGCTGTACCGTAGGTACTTTAAACCCCAACAGGGTGTGCATCACCCAATGAAAACGACTTGATAAGGGCACCTATTTCTCCTCACCGGCACTGATAATCCGGAACAGGAATCAAATTTCGATTGAACTACCCTATACAAGCGCCACTCATGCGATAAAACCCGTCATGTGGCGTCGACTATTTTTTTCCCTAGCCTGAATTCCTCTAATTAGGCCAGGGAATCCATACGCTGAACACCCACAGCAATTGTTGCTACGGTTGCCCCAAAACTAGAGACAAGGACCAGGATCAGGTGGAATCTTGGTTAGATTCAGCGCATTCAGTGCATCCTGTTCCGCCACTGTCGCGTCCTCAAACACACACTCATCAATGGTCAGCGTAGTCAGTGTCTCGTGATCTGCAATATTTGATACGCCAGCCAGATCCGGATTGCTGCTGATATCCAGTGTCAGGAGATCGTTAAGCAAGGCAACAAAGGAATCACTGGTCAGCTCCAGACTCCTAACTTCCAGGGTAGTGACACCAGTGGTCCTCAATATACTGAGGCTACCCAATCCAGCGTTTCCGCTGACATTAATATCGGTCAAACGACTGAGTCCATTCAATGCGGCAACACTGGTCAGCTCGTTGTTTTCGAGATTCAGGTTTCGCAATTGCCTGAGCTCGCCAATGGCAGAAATATCAATGACTTCGTTATCGCTCAGATCCAGTAATTTCAACCGGCTCAGGGTTTCCAATGCAGCAATATCATCAGGAATACGGTTATTGGAGAGGTAAAGATTTTCCAGCTGACTTATCTCTCCCAACGGACTTACATCTACAATATAGTTGTCGGAAAGATCCAACGTCGTCAGAGACTCCAGCCCACTCAAAGGTGAGAGATCGCCGAGCTGAGCAGAGCGAATTTCAAGACTTTCCAATACTTCCAGCGATGCCAGAGGCTCCAGATCCGCCCCCCTTTCAGTAACAGAAGGTAGTTGACTCGTTGCCGTCAGGCTCCTCAACAACGTCAAGGGTTGAAAGACAGCAAAGTCGATTAACAGCTCCTCATCATCGTCATCAGTACGATTCTTGATGTAGGTGAGACTGGTAAGTTGTGTCAGTTGACCAATGTAGGAAGCATCTTCAATACCTTCATCCCCAGTGTCACAAATACTCAGAGACGCAAGGTCAACCGCTTCCGGCAACAAACTGATATCCGCCAGATCGGCAACACACAGCTCAAAGCTTTCCAGATTGGCAAGTATCGGCTGCAGGTCAGATAACTTAAACTCTCCCGCCGGAGTAATATCCAGATCCAGAGTAAGATCTGTCAGGTTGGCCATGTCACTCAAGCCGGTATAGCTCGTCTGGTCAGTTGCTCCGGAGAGCGCCAGTATCTTCAGATTGGTCAGTGAGTTGACGGGGGTCAGGTCCGCGACATCCAACTCTCCCAGGGAGAGAGACTGAAGTCTGCTCAGGTCCTGAATACCACTAATATCATTGACTGTGCTGTCACAGGTAAGCTGATAAATGCCCAGATCATCAAACGCCTCGCCGTCCGGACAGGCGTTGATAGCTTCTGTGACACAGGTATTGAGATTGGCATCCGCGATAGCCAGCGAAGCAGCATCAGGAAATGCCTTAACAAGAATGTCGAAACGATCAGTCGCCGTGACGATATTTTCGTCTTCTACGCCTTCATCCCCAAACACAGAGACTTCCACCGTCAAGGTAACGTCTTCGGTGACAGGAGGTGCAAGAAAGGCTACCTCAAGCGTTGTCGGTTCATCCGAGTTCTCGTCGGGAGTTGCGGCCGGATCAGGCGTCGCAACGAATTCCACCCCGAAACAGGATGGTTGTTCTGAAGTCTGCCCGCCGAAAGCATTCGAAGAAGTCCAGGAGGTAACCGGCAGTCCGCTCACATCAACGACCCGCCAGGCGACCTCATAATCACTACCAGACAGACTCTTCTTTGCGGTATAGGTGATATTGAAAAAACTAACGTCTCTCTCCATGACATCACTGTTAGCAGAGACTGAATCTATGACAACAGTTGTCTTATCGATTGAGACCTTTGGAACACCGCCGCTATCGCATCCTGCCACGATGGTGCCTGCCATCAATACGGCCAAAAAGGTGCTGACGCCTTTGCTTTCCATTGAGATTGCCTTGCTTGTTTCAGTGCTGATTTTGCTTTTGTTATATACCGGGATAGCAATATCCGGGGAGCTTACAGCTTATAACCAGCAGGCCCTGGCACGTCAATCAGGAGGTTGGAAAAGCGCTCAATGCATCACAGAAAGCAATGATTAATCAATTAAGCACTACTGCAGCACACAGACCTACCAGCGGACTTTCCCAATAAGAATTTCCTGGAACATTTTGAAGTCGCCCATCAGGCTCCACCACGGATATTGAAAGGTAGCGGGTTTGTTTTTTTCGTAAAAGAAATGCCCGGTCCAGGCAAAACCATAACCTGCCAACGGCATAAGTAAGAACCAGACAGGCTCCAGGGTAATCACACCATATATGAACAGCAATATCACCAGACTGGTGCCGACAAAGTGTAGCCGACGACAGGTCGTATCTTCATGTTGACTCAGATAATAGGGATAAAACTCAGCGAAATCACTGAAATGATCGGGAGGCTGTTTGTCTGACTTCATTATTCCTTCGTCCATCTCCGGCAGAGGCTCAGTCTCAAGGTAGGTGTTATTTCCCTGTTTCTCCATGTGATTTCAGCTACTCTCTAAATAGTACTCAATATCCACGTTATCGATCTGCTCAGGTGAGAGATACTGCTCGGCATACTCCAAATATACGCCTGAACGTAAGAATAATTCGAATATTTCCGGATCAATATGCTGACCAAGTCTCATTCGTTTCATGATTTCCAATGATTCACTGAGCTTTTTCGCTTCTTTATAAGGACGATCTGAGGCCGTCAGCGCTTCAAAAATATCCGCGATTGCCATCATCCTTGCGGTAACCGGCATCTCCCTTCCCTCAAGCCGCTTCGGATAACCGGTACCATCCATTTTTTCATGATGACCGCCTGCTATTTCAGGTACCCGTTTCAAGTGTCGTGGAAATGGCAGAGCCTCCAACATGATGATGGTCTGGATAATATGGTTATTAATAATGAAGCGTTCTTCCTCTGTTAAAGTTCCCCTTTTTACCAATAAATTGTGGAGCTCGCCCCGGTTATACTTCAGATCAGGCACATCCATTTTAAAGGCCCAGGGATTGCCCTCCGCCATTTTTTCACCTGCCCGCCAGGGAATAACATGGTGCGACTTATCCTGCAGTAGCTTCTCGGTGACAGGCAGATCGGCCACTTCTTCTCTATTTTCACTGCCCTCACTCCTTCTTCGAGCCTCTTCCCAAGACAACCCCAAGGGTCATCAAGGGTCCTGATCCAGGTTCTTTCGGCAACCCGACGCAGTCTTTGTGAGTCCCCTTCAGATAGGCCCTCAGTGCCTTTATTGCAACGGGCGACGAACTGCCAGTCCTCATCAATAACCCGCCACTCTTCTTTTAGTCGAAGCAAGGTGGCATCTCTATCCTGCCCCGAGGCGATCTCTTTCCATGCCTGAACGGCTTCCATCTGTTTGATCACCTCGAAGCGCATTCTGATTTCATGAATCCGATCATAAATCGTTTCCAGCTTGGTCGCCTTGTCCACAACATATTCTGGTGTGGTCACTTTGCCACAGTCATGCATCCAGGCAGCGATGTGCAGTTCTTCCCATTGTTCAGGAGTCAGGTTAAAACGGGAAAACGGACCAGCTGTCGCTGAACAAGCCGCCCGGGCCAGCATTTTGGTCAGTTCCGGAACCCGCTGACAATGACCTCCCGTGTAGGGAGATTTCTCATCAATTGCGCCAGCCATCAACTTCATGAAGGATTCCAACAGTTCCTTCTGGGCTTTCAACAGATAGCGGCTTTCAATGGTAATTGCACTGAAACCTGAAAGCGCATTAACGAAGGCGATACGTGCGTCTTCCGTGATAATCCGGCCTTCTTCAAACCGGGAGTCAAACAAGAGACACAGCAGACCGATTTTCTCTTCCTGCCTGTTACGAAGAGGTACCAGTACAATATCCGCTTCTTTTACCTCCATGAGCTGGCGCAGATACTGGCAGGTGGTGTCATCCCAGTGCATATCATCACTGGTCTTGATAACCCGGATCCGGTCAGAGTTCAAGCCGGTAATAAACGGGTGTTTTGCCTGACTCAGCATCAAGTGGGGCAATGGGCTGATATCCTGCTCCCCGCCTTTATTTTGCAGACTCCGTGGCTCAAGAGCCGTGTCATCATCACTCATGAGGTAGATCAGTGCGCCATCAGCCTGACTCGCGTGCATAGTTTCAGAGGTAACTCGGGCAAGCAGGGGATTAAAATCTTTCTCTGCAGACACTGAGCGAATCAAATCGGTAAATCGGGCAATCGTCTGCTTCATCATGTCCATACCGATGGCCAGATCATCAATCTCCCTGATCATGGTCTTCAACTTAATGCCGGACCTATAATCAAACCGATTGATCCGTTGGGTTTCTGCAGCAAGCAAACGTAATGGCTCAGCGATAAAGTGAGCAATGACCAGTGCCAAGGGAATGGAAAGCAATACGATCAGGGAGGTAATCATCACCGACTGGTTCCGAATGGCGAAAGCTTCCTGTAGCAACTCATTTTCCGGAGTTAATATCAGCAGATCGGCATTCATACCGGGCAACGAAACCGGCCGGAGAACAGCCAGCCAGCTTTCACCGTTGGACTCGAACACCTGACTCATTCCCGACTGCATGCTGCCCAGCCGTTCAACGGCATCGGAATTTACCTGATTCTGTTTCCAATCCAGATAATCCTGCACTACCTGTTCTTCAATCTCAGACATTGGCAGAAGTTTGTCCGGATCTTTCGAGGAAGTGGCGCCGTATTCTGCGCGGCTTGCGACGACATTCCCGTCTTCAGTAACAATGAACATTTCTGATGAGGGTGAGACCGGATTCGCCTTTAACGAATCATTCAGGGCACTCAGGGTAATATCAGCCCCAAGAACGTGCTGATTGAACTCGCTCGCTCGGACCAGGGTCACACCAACCTGGTCGATAAAATAGAAGTAATAGGGGGCACTGGTACTGACGACTTTGTCTTCCAGCGCCAGCTTAAACCAGGGACGAAGTCGTGGATCATATTCCGTGGAACCAAGGCTCAGGTAGTCCAACTGCAACAATTGGGCATCAAAGAAAAACCTCTCCAAAAACCGTTCTTCTCCCAGTGTCTCGATACTATCTACCACATAAACCGCTTCAGGAGGCGCTTCAAACCTTGGCCACATAGACTCGGAATGAAGCTTACGGACAATAAAGTACTCGCCACTCTCGAAACCGACTTGTAAGGCAATCACATCTCTATGTGTATCCAGAGCCAGGGCCAGCGACGGCAGATGGTTGAATCTTTCGTTCAGAGAGGAGGTTTCCATTAATGGAGACAGCGCCAGCAATTCCACCATGTTGGCTGTGGCGTTATGGCTGGTATTGAAATCACTGATAACTTCATCGGCAATTCTGTCCGACAACTGCTCACTCGAAGCTACCAAAAGGTCTGTCAGTTTTTGGTAGTGGAACCATCCCAGAACGACCCCAAAGACTAGCAGTGTCAACACAAAGGCGGTCGACAGATGCACTTTGATGGAGTAACGCAGGCCTTTGGATATTTTTTTACGCAAAACATCTCTCCCTGTTAGTAAGCTATCTGACAGGCTGTCGATGAATCCTGTGGTTACACCTCACTATGATATAGCTCGGATTGGCAAATAGTCGGATCGCCAAAAAATTATGCCCTGAGGATTGAGATACTTCTTTTCTTTCATTATTGCAGGCATTGCCTCAGGGGCAAACGCCAAACAAATAAAAAGGCCGTCTCAATTGAGTACGGCCTTTTTCAAATATCGATCTACCTTGGTGTCCGATATTTTCGGGCACCGAGACAGAAATTTCATTGCTTTTCTGGGATCAGCCAGCCTTCACTTTTTGATAGGCCCATTCAATCCAGGGCATCAACGCCTGAACATCTGATTCTTCTACAGTGCTTCCACACCAGATGCGAAGCCCTGGTGGTGCATCCCGGTAAGAGCCGATATCGTAAGCCACTTTCTCCTGTTCCAGCAGTTTGACAATCTGCTTAACCTGATCAGCTTCCAGATCCAATGTCAGGCAAACACTGGTGTTGGACACCGTATCCTCAGTTTCTGCCAGAAACTGAATCCAGTCATGGTTTTCTACAAACCGCTGAATCACGTCCAGATTAGCCTGCGACTTCGCAATACAGGCTTTCAGGCCTCCCAGTGACTCGACCCATCCAAGTGCGTCCAGGTAATCCTCTACACAAAGCATGGATGGTGTATTGATCGTGGATCCCTGGAATATTCCTTCATTTAGATTTCCACCCTTGGTTAGACGGAAAATTTTTGGCATTGGCCAGGGAGGTGTGTAACTCTCAAGGCGCTCAACGGCCCGTGGGCTCAGAATCAGAACCCCATGGGCACCTTCACCACCGAGCACTTTTTGCCAGCTGAAGGTAACCACATCCAGCTTCTCCCAGGGCATTTCCATGGCAAACACAGCAGAGGTGGCATCACAAATTGTGATTCCCTGACGGTTGTCACTGATCCAGTCCGCATCCACCACTTTGACGCCGGAAGTCGTGCCGTTCCAGGTAAAAATAATGTCGTGACTGGCATCAGCCTGCTCAAAGTCAGGCAACTTTCCATAATCTGCCTGATAAAGACTGACATTTTCCAGACGCAGCTGTTTCGTAACGTCGTTTACCCATTCTTTGCCGAAAGATTCCCAGGCAAAGATATCCACCGGACGGGGGCCCAGCATAGACCACATAGTCATTTCCATGGCCCCCGTGTCCGAGGCAGGTACAATACCAACACGGTAGCCTTCAGGCAGATTCAGAATTCGGGCGGTATCTTCACAGGCCCGCCGCAGCGCTTCTGCGCCCAATGCAGACCGGTGGGAACGGCCAAGGGTTTCTGTACGCAGATTCGCCAGGGAATATCCAGGACGCTTACTGCAAGGGCCTGAAGAGAAATTGGGATTTGCCGGTTTGACTTCTGGAGCCGGAAAATTAGCAGCTGACATAGTAGAAAAGTTCCACAATGAAAAGGATATAAACTCAAGAAGCCGCAAGCATCAGACAATGCCGTCGGGTAGTCAAGTGCCCGAGCCCAGAAACAGGGCTCTTACAGCCGGTCACCGGCAAACGCAGCTATACTCGTGCACAACTATATCCGGACAGTCATCCCGTCAGCCACCGACATACGATAGGCTTTGAGTGCGGGAACCAATCCAACGGTAAAACCTGTCGCGATAACAGCTCCGAGAATGTAGAGATTCTCATGATTCAGAAAATTGATACCAATCTGAACCCCCGTCATTGAGAGGATCAACGGCTGGGCAAGTAACAGAAGACTCAATAGCAGAAGAAGCCCCAAACCGGCACCGAAAAATACCATTAAGCCAGCTTCCGTCATCAGCAACATCAGAATATGCCGCGGGCGGGCACCAACGGAACGTAAAATTGCCATTTCCCGGCGCCGCTCATTTAAACCAGCCCAGATAACCGTCAGCATTCCCAATAGACCTGTGACCACCACAAAGGCAGAGATACCCAACAATGCGGATTCAGCCACACCAAGTAATGCCCATAACTCCTGCAAAGCCACTCCCGGCAATATCGCGAGCATAGGCTCCTTACGATACTGATTCACTTCCCGCTGCAACGCAAAAACCCCAATTTTGGATTTAAGGCCAACAAATGCGGCGGTGATGACTTCGGGTTGCAGGTCGTAGCCCAAAGCATCTTCAGCCGATATCGTACTTCGCCCTGCCTGCCACCCGATATGAATGGCCTCAATGCCTTCAAGGCTGACGTGTACTGTGCGGTCCACTGGTGTTCCTGTGGGTTCAAGTATTCCGACAACTTTAAAGGGCTTATCGTCATGGCTGGCAAAACTGACTTGTCCACCACCGTGGGCGATCACAATATCTTCACCCAACTGATAGCCCAGTTTGGCGGCAACCTCGGACCCCAGTACTGCCTCATAAACGTCAGAGAATGGTACTCCCGTACTCAGCTTCAAAGGTTGCTTCTTGCCATAACGAAAGTGTTGGAAGTAGTTTTGATTGGTTCCCATTACACGGTATCCGCGATGAGAGTCTCCAAGTGAGATAGGAATTGTCCAGGCGACCTGAGGTGACTTGGCAATATCTTGATAGCTTGTCCAGGCGATATTGTTAGTGGCGTTGCCAATTCTGAAAACCGAATACAGCAACAATTGAACCGAGCCGCTGCGGGCTCCGACAATCAGGTCTGTTCCTGAAATCGTATTGGTGAAGCTTGATTTCGCCTCCCGGCGAATATGGTCCACCCCAAGCAGTAAAGCAACAGACAGGGCGATGGACATTAATGTCAGTAAGACCGTGGTCTTTCGATTCCACAAACTTTTCAACGTTAATCCGTAGATCATGAAATCAGGCTTCCTCCGTTATCCCGGCCCGATTGATATCCACCATCCGGACACTTCGCTCGAAGCGCTTCTGCAGCGCCGGATCATGACTGACAAACAACAGCGTGGCATTGGATGCCTCCACTTCATGAAAGAGCAGATCCAGAAAAGCAAACCGGGCCTGCACGTCCAGGGCAGAAGTTGGTTCATCCGCAATAATCAGTTCCGGGCTGCCAATCATGGCCCGCGCCACGGCAACCCGCTGCTGCTGACCAACACTAAGTGCCGTCACGGAACGGGAGCTCCGGGCTTCCTCATTCAAACCCAACTGCGACAACAAACGAGTTGCCTCGTCAGCAGGAGTTGTTCCCTTGGCTGTGATTCTGTTTCTTCTAGTCTTTGAGAACCGGCAGGGCAAAGTCACATTGTCGATCAAAGACAGATAGGGAATCAGGTTGAACTGCTGAAATACGAATCCGATGTGATCTGCTCGAAACGTATCTCTGGCAGCATGCCCCAGCTTGGTAAGGTCCGTATCCAGAATGCTGACGACACCTGAGTCCGGAGTGATAACTCCACCCAACAGATTCAGCAGTGTTGTCTTGCCGGACCCGCTGACTCCCTGCAGAAACACCCTCTCGCCGCGGCTCACAGAAAACCGGCCGATGTCCAGGACATCTTTGGATGACCCGGCCCATCGGTAACGAAGGTTTTCCAGGAATAACAGCGCCCCGGATCCGTCTACACCGGGAAGGCCGGGCTCTGAAATATCAAGCTCCGGCATATCAGGATTGTGTCCCGCATTCATTGCAGTTTGATTCTCTTACTCTCAGGTGTCAGTTCCAGATTGAATTGTCCTGTGGAGGATATCACTTGTGCGGATATCTCTTCAGTCAGTGGAAATACGTCAAATAAGCTCAGTTCCACATAGCGCAAATTCTGAGCGCTTTTACATTCGAAAACGTAGGATGCATGAATATCAGCATGAGATTCTTCGTGATCATGATGATCAGCATGTTCCTCATCATCCTGTTTGTCATGTTCTCCATGTGTTTCATGCTCGAACAATCGTGACTCTAACGACTGTTCTTGCAGTCCACAGCCTGCCCCAGCAGGCAAACTGAACAGTTTCAGTGGAGACTCTAACAATTCCTCAACCTGATGAACACGACTCTCTTCCTCCTCACTGGCTGGCATATGTTCAAATCCCAGCAAATTAACCGCAGGAGAATCCAGCTCCAGATATAAAGCATTGCCATCAACCGCCAGGTTCAGCTTCGCAGCACCATGTTCGTGAGCCCCATGCTGCTCAAACTCCTCTGCCTGGACAACAGTTGCCATCAAAACTGCCATAAGGCAGCCTCCTCCGATAATATACTTCATGATATATCCTTTAAGTCTGAGCAATCACAACTCCCTCACCCCGTCGTCTGATGATTCACGGGGCTGACGTTTTTTTAATAGAGAAAGTCTGTTTGCGGGATTCAAAATCGATCTTTTATGTTATAACATAACATATTCAAGGTACGTCAAATGAAATATCACTCAACCGGCCTTTTTTCCTATAGAAAACCATTCGGCGATCAGGCAGTGTTGGTTGGCATCTATATTGACTTGTAACGACATCATCAGTGCACAGCCTGAAAGCAGCGACAGATCGACTCTGACAACTGATGTAAGGACAAATGGGTTATCTACCTCATGCGCAAAGTTTTATCAGCCATCATGGCATTGACTCTCACATTTCCGGTTCTGGCAGCAGATTATAAGCTTCTGGAGTGGGAAGACCTCGTGCCCAAAGATGCTCCCGGCCCAGCAGCGGCAACCGCTGCAGTCGAACATACTCAAGCTGCTCCAGCCATGCAGGCCCAGGCCGACGCTCCGGTGGTAGGAGAATTGGATAGCCGGAAAGTCCGTTTGGCAGGGTTTGCCGTCCCACTGGAAGGCGATGATGATGGAATCACGGAATTCCTGCTGGTTCCCTACATGGGAGCCTGCATCCATGTACCGCCTCCACCATCCAATCAGATTGTCTATGTAAAGGCAGGGACGCCATTGCCTGTGGATTACATCTACGATGCCTTCTGGGTGGAAGGCACCATCAAAGTGGGATCGGTATCAAGCGAGCTGGCTCAGGCTGGCTATAGCTTGATACCGGATAGTTATGAAATTTACGAATATGAGTAACCAGGTTCCCGGCCCACCTTATTCCTGCGGCCGGTAAACCAGTACTTCTCTTTCTCCCGACTCCGACATATGACCTGCGTGAAGCTGACTCATGACGCCTTTGTCGCAGTACAACAGAAACCTGGAACCACCTGACAGCTCGTCCATTCGGGACGACAACTCATAAAAAGGTATCGAGATAATCCGGTTATTGGTCAAATGCAGAGGCGCTTTTTCCTGTTCATTGGGATGGCGAATGTCCACAATTACGTCATCCCGCGCTGGGGTTGAAACGACCTGAACGTCATTGACCGTAGTGACGGTCTGCAGGATTTCATCGATGTTCATGACCCGCATGTCGTCGATAGCTTTTTCCAACACAGCCATATCAAAGCGGTTTTCATCATTTTCTATTCGATGTGGACGTGCTTTGGTGGTCGGGCGGTCAGAAATCACACCACAATATTCCGGCATATTACGGGCAAATTCCTCCATCCCGATTTCGCTGGCGATCTTGATGATATCCGGCTTATCCGTCGTGATCAGCGGACGCAGAACCAGCATTTCCGCCACACTGTCAATCACATTGAGATTGGTCAGGGTCTGACTGGAAACCTGTGCCACACATTCCCCGGTGACAAGAGCAGTAAGCTTATATTTCCTGGCCACTGACTCTGCCGCCCGCAACATCATGCGTTTGAGTACAACGCCCATATTGGAATGGTGAACTTTGGTCAGGATCTCCCCTACCACATCTTCAAAGGGGATGGTGACAAACTTCACACGCTGCCGGCTGCCGTACTGTTCCCAGAGATACAAGGCTGCCTGCTTAACCCCCACTTCATGGGCCGCGCCACCTAGATTGAAAAAGCAGAAATGGGTCCGCATGCCCCGCCGCATGGTCAGATAACTCGCCACACTGGAATCATAACCGCCCGACACCAGCGACAGAACAGGATCAAGCATGCCGATAGGATAACCTCCAAGACCTTCATAGCGCCGTTCGACGATAAAGACTTTTTGGTCCCGGACCTCAATTTGCACCACCATATCCGGGTTTTTTAGATCCACCCCCAGAGCTCCGGTATGTTGTCTCAGCCCACCTCCCACATAACGCTCCACATCAATGGAGGTAAAGTCATGGATTCCGGCACGCTTCACTCTTACAACAAACTTCTTCCCTTCCAGAGCCTCTTCATGCAGTGCTTTGGTTTTCAGATATATGTCATGGATATCCTGTAACGGGTATTCCCTCACCACCATAAAGTGGGCAATACCGGCGACTTTCTGCATTGCCAGTATGGCGGCTTCGGCACGCTCTTCAATATTGGGCAACAGGACTTCTATTTTGTCCCAGGAACCTTCGACTTCAACTGTTTCATCGAACTGGCGCAGGACTTTCCGGATATTGACCCGCAATTGTTTCACCAATTGCTTACGCACCGGACGACTTTTAATGGTAATTTCAGGAAAAAGTTTGACGAGAAATTTCATAAGGAGCCTAATCGAACACATGAAACCTTTAACACAGGCTCTAAAACGGAACGCATTTCCGAAGAGCCGAGCAAAAAGGGGTGCATAGTGTACCTTCAAATGCGCTCTGGCGACAGAAGCCAGGTATCAGCACCGCTACATATTGTCGGGAAATCGACAGAGCGACCATCGCAGCCATTCGTTTTCCTGCTGTAAAACAAGCATAAGCGCCTGCGGCTGAACTTTCTAACTTTTCGCCATCGTTACATGTATGAAAATACTGGGTCATAGGGAAAAAGAAATGTTAGAAAGTTCGTTTTAAACAAATTAGTGAAAAAGGAACTCTCTATCCTATGAGTGAAAAAATTACTGCACGTATTGCTCCGGAAGGCAGCCTTGACCTGATCTCGCAGCATGAGGTCAAACTCCTGATGGATAAAGGGCAGAAAGGTTTGTATAAGCTGTTTCGCCAGTGTGCTCTGGCGGTTTTGAATTGTGGTAACGAGTCCGACGATCCGGAGGCCATGCTCAGCGAAAATGCCAATTTTGACATTGAGTTGATCGGACAGGCCCGGGGAATCAAACTGGAAGTCATCAACGCGCCGGGTTCCGCGTTCGTTGACGGTCAGATGATCAAAGGCATTCAGTCCCATCTTTATGCGGTACTGAGAGATATTCTCTATACCGGCAATGTCATGTCACACAATGCTATTTTCGATCAGGAAAACAGCGACGGCATATCCAATTTCATCTTTCACCTGTTGCGTAATGCAGGAGTGCTGGTACCGCGCCGCTATCCTAATCTGGTTGTCTGCTGGGGCGGCCATTCCATCAGTCGCGAAGAGTATGACTACACCAAAGTGGTGGGGCACTCGCTGGGATTGCGGGGAATGGACATCTGTACCGGATGCGGTCCCGGAGCCATGAAGGGGCCCATGAAAGGCGCAGCCATTGCTCACGCCAAGCAGCGAATCCGCAGCGGGCGCTACGTCGGTGTATCCGAACCAGGCATTATTGCCGCCGAATCTCCCAACCCGATCGTCAATGAACTGGTAATACTTCCGGATATTGAAAAGCGTCTGGAAGCCTTTGTCAGGATGGGCCACGGTATAATCGTATTCCCGGGCGGGGTCGGCACAGCAGAAGAGATTCTCTATATTCTGGGCGTCTTGACCAACCCGGCCAACGACAGCCTGCCGTTCCCTTTGATATTTACCGGTTCCAAAGCCAACGAGGAGTATTTCGGGCAGATTGATGAATTCATTGGTCTGACTTTGGGCAAAGCGGCGCAGAAACGTTATCAGATCATCATTGATGACCCGGAATTGGTGGCCCTCAACATGAAAAAGGGTCTGCAGGATGTCACCTACTACCGTAAAACCACAAGTGACGCCTATTACTTTAACTGGAACCTGGATATTGCCCCCGAGTTTCAACGCCCGTTCATTCCAACCCATGAAACCATGAGAGGGCTCAAGCTACACCACGACCAGCCCATACATGAACTGGCGTCAAACCTGCGTTGCGCATTTTCTGGCATCGTTGCCGGAAACGTGAAAGAAGAGGGTGTGCGTCAGATCGCCCGTCACGGGCCGTTTGAGATCAGTGGGAATCCGGACTTGATCAAGCCTTTCAATGCATTGCTCACCTCCTTTGTGAAACAGGGCAGAATGAAGCTACCAGGGACTGAGTATGTTCCCAGTTATCGGGTGATTTGATTTTCCCAGAACATTTGAGCCTTTCCCGAACACCCGGAAAAGCCAGGAGATATGGAAGCATACTCCTGGCACGGTCATGATACCGGCCTTATCCAGTTACAGGGTTCGGCCGGCCAAGAGCAGATTATAGGCCGGAATAGTACGCAGCCAGGTTGGCAATATCGTCGTCAGACAAAGCCGCTGCCTGGCCTTGCATGATCACTGCCTGACCTCCGGAACGGTTTTTGGAGCGGTAGGCTTTCAGTGCTTCCACCAGGTACATTTCATTCTGCCCGGCAAGATTCGGATAGGTCGGAATCGTGGCCTTACCGTTCGCGCCGTGGCACGCGGCGCACACTGCCGACTTCGCCTTTCCTGCTGCAGCATCTGCGGCAGACGCAACAGTCGTTACACTCAATGCAGCACTGGCGGCAACCACCAGCAAAGTACTCTTCATCAGTTTCATAATCACTTCCGTTATAAGTTTTATTTACCTCCTCCCAAGGTCCGCAATGCTTTCCCTGGTAGGAGACCAGTAATCACGGCACAAGTTTTATATCACAGCTGATGAGACTGTGGGTAGCCCGAACCGCCCCCAATGAAGGAATGTGGATTTTTACGTAGCAACCTGTGTTCTGGACTGAAACGAGTGAAACCGGCGTCTCACGATAATCGCCCGGTAATTCTGTACCATAGAATTCCGAGATATTCATGAATAGCCATATGGCTGAGCTGAACTGCAGATGCGCTGGGTATAAAGTCCAATAACCAATGACGCAGTCCTGCTTTGTATTTGTGTGCAGCAGGAGCGGCGACTACCGTCAGGTGGTGGTGATTAGCCAATCCCATGCTGCGAGGCATATGATAAGCCGAGGTCACCAGCGCGACAGACTTACCTCCGACCATTCCAGCCGCTGTTGCTAACTCCTCCCCGGTATCTCTGGCCTCTTCCATCAACCTGATGCGCGCCTCGTCGACTCCAAGCGCCACAGCAACCCGGCGATAGGCCTCCGCATTAGAGATTTGATCGCTGAAAGCGAAACCGGACAAGATAATCGTCGCTTCAGGATTAATACGGGCAATACGGAGCCCTTCGGCCAGGCGATACATGCTGTCCCCCTCCAGCACACTGGTCACTGGGATACCTGCAAAGGAACGATGCGCATTCCCCAATACCAGGATATAGTCCACCGGCTGATCAGAATAAGTCGAATATTGGCTCTCCAGTGGCGCAATCAGTTGCCTGACAAAGATCCCATTACTGCACAATAAGATAATCATCAATCCGATCATCAGAGAACTTCGTCCCATGACCCTCCACTGCCGCCTCAACATCCAAAGACCGAGAAGGATCATTAGTAATGACAGCGGTAATGGCATGATCCAAGCACCAACAAACTTCTTCAATAAAAACAATAGGTCAGTCACTAAAAGCAAGCTCCTTTTCCGTGCAGCTTTGCAAAGGTTAACAATTGGTCCGGTTGCCAAACCTGACAAGGTTGGTTATTCTGCGACCGCTTTTTTTTACACAACTGATTAATTTTTAAACAAATTACCACTCCTGTGTCAGCCCTCAATCGGGGCAGAACAACCTAGAAACCTGTGATTAGTCCGATGGCAGCAGTGAACTAATCATAGTTTTCTTAAATTAAATCAGGAGTTCACTATGTTGTTGGAAGCCCCAATTGAGTCGACGCTTGCCGCCGCTCTGGTTTTGCTCGGCATCACCTATAGCGCGAGAAGCCTGTTCAATCATCTGATTGCCAGAGCTATCGCCAAACGTGAAGCCGCCAATGCCGAGCGCGAGGAAAACCTGGCAGACGCCTGACTTTCCGAGGGCGACCTGGTATCAGGATGATCCGGTCGCCAATTCCTTTTTGCCCACCCTCTTTTTACCAGCTCCTCTGTGCCAGATTTACAGTGATAGATCAACACAAGCAGGCGACGGAAACCCACACACATCCATTCTCATCTCAATCCGTTACCCTCTCGATCCGTTCCCTCTTCAGGCATAGCCACACCAAATCAGGTCTCAACCACGAGCATTTTACAGCGTCAAATTGCGACATCAGCTGACTTTGAGCGTATCATCATAAATATGATCCGTAAGGAACCCAACAAAGGAACCAGAAAACGGATATGGCTATGTCACATTCAGTCCCCCTATATCTGGACGGAGAGTTTGTAGAAAGCCAAGCCCCCCGCTCCATTCCCAATATTAACCCGGCAACTCAGCTGACACTGGCTAATGTTCCCTGCACCACCCCCACAGAAATCGATTCAGCTATCCAAAGTGCCGTGAAAGCCTATAACGATTGGCGTGATGTTCCCGTGCCGGAACGAGCGAGACTGTTGATGAAGTTCTGCCAGTTACTCAAAAGTCACCAGGATGATATTGCAGAAACACTGAGTCAGGAGACCGGCAAGATCTTTGCTGACGCCAAGGGTGATGTCTGGCGAGGAATCGAAGTTGTGGAGCATGCCTGCAATATCCCCAGCCTGATCATGGGAGAAACCGTCGAAAATGTCGCCAGAGACATTGATACCAGCTCGTACTTACAGCCGCTGGGTGTTTGTGCCGGTATCACGCCATTTAATTTTCCGGCAATGATTCCTCTATGGATGTTTCCCCTGGCTCTGGCCTGCGGCAACACCTTTGTACTGAAGCCTTCTGAACAGGATCCTCTGACGCCGATCCAGATTGCAGAAATATTCCATGAGGCAGGCTTTCCCAAAGGGGTGCTGCAGATCATTCATGGTGATGGCGAGCAAGTGGAACATCTCATTACCCACAAGGATATCAAGGCAATATCCTTTGTCGGTTCCGCCAGAGTTGGTCAGCACATCTATCGCACCGGCACAGATCATCTTAAACGAGTTCAATGCATGACCGGTGCGAAAAACCATATGGTCATCATGCCCGATGCCGATAAAAATCAGGTTATCTCCCATTTGGTTGGTTCTTCAGTCGGAGCCGCCGGGCAACGCTGCATGGCGATTTCCGTCGCGGTCTTTGTCGGTGAATCCTCACAATGGCTGGACGACCTGAAGAACGCGATGAGTCAAGTTAAACCCGGCTTGTGGAATGAAGAAGATGCTGGATTCGGTCCGTTGATCAGCAGTACCGCCAGAGAACGTGTTCTTGGTTTGATAGATCAGGGTAAACAGGAAGGCGCCGATTGCCTGCTGGACGGCTCCGACTTTCAGCATCCGGATTATCCCGAAGGTAACTGGATAGGCCCCACTCTGTTTGCCAACGTTAAGCCAGAGATGTCTCTTTACCGAGAAGAGATATTCGGCCCGGTTCTGTTGGCAGTTCAGGTCAATAGCCTGGAAGAAGCTCTGGAGTTGATCAACAACAACCCTTATGGGAATGGTACATCCTTATTCACCAATTCAGGTGGTGCCGCCCGCTACTTCCAGCGTAATGTTCTGGTAGGCCAGGTTGGAATCAATGTGCCAATTCCAGTCCCCCTGCCCTTCTTTTCATTTACCGGCTGGCGACATTCTTTTTACGGCGATCAGCATGCCTACGGCAAACAGGCCATTCGCTTCTATACTGAAACCAAGACCGTCATCAGTCGCTGGTTTCACCACGGTGAGGAAGTTCAGGGGCCCAATTTAACGATTCAAATGCGTTGATGAAGCCAATATCGAAGGCGGGCCAGGTTTTCAGGTTCGCCAGATATGCCGCTACTGCCGCTTATTCAGATAGTTGGAAGGTTTATGGATTTCAATCTGACAGAAGAACAACAAGCCTACGCCACCAGCGCCAGACAATTTGCCGAAAAAGAACTGATGCCCTACGCCGCAGAATGGGACGCCGAATCCCGCTTTCCACTGGAGACTATTCATCTGGCCGGAGAGATGGGGTTTCTGTCACTTTATACACCTGAAGAGTTTGGAGGCATGGGGTTATCACGTCTGGACAGTTCCATCATTATTGAAGAACTGGCGCGAGGCTGTACCGCAACGACAGCCTATCTCACCATCCATAATATGGCGACCTGGATGATCGCTCTGTTCGGGAGCGAAGAGCTGCAACAGGTCTGGCTGCCCAAACTGGTAACCGGGCAGCTACTGGCCTCTTACTGCCTGACAGAACCCGGATCAGGATCCGATGCTGCATCACTCAGAACCACAGCCAAATCCAGAAGCAAACACTACGTGCTGAATGGCACCAAGATGTTCATATCCGGCGCAGGAAGCACCGAAGTACTGATCGTCATGGCCAGAACCGGAGGGCTCGGCCCAAAAGGCATTTCGGCATTCCTGGTTCCAGCGGATTCTCAGGGCATCAGTTACGGCCGCAAGGAGGACAAAATGGGCTGGAACTGCCAACCCACTCGTGCCATCACTTTTGACGATGTCAAAGTCCCTAAAAACTACCGCTTGGGGGAGGAAGGCGAAGGCTTCACCTTTGCCATGAAAGGTCTGGACGGGGGACGTATCAACATAGCTACCTGCTCCATAGGAACTGCCCAAGCCGCACTGGAAGCCGCCAGAAGTTATGTACTGGAACGCCATCAGTTCAATAAACCTCTGGCAGAGTTTCAGGCCCTGCAATTCAAGCTCTCTGATATGGCAACAGAGCTGGTCGCTGCCAGACAGATGGTCAGGCTGGCCGCGTTTAAATTGGATCAACAGGATCCAGAGTCCAGTACCTATAGCGCCATGGCCAAACGTTTTGCCACCGATGCCGGTTTCAACATCTGCAATGAAGCATTACAACTTCATGGCGGCTACGGTTACATACGCGAATTCCCTCTGGAACGTTACGTTCGGGACAGCCGGGTTCACCAGATATTGGAGGGGACCAACGAAATCATGCGCATGATCATCGCCCGACGACTCCTTCGCGAGCACAGCCTGGAGACCTTACGCTGATGACAGATTCGAAACCGTCACTAATTATCGAGGAACGCCCCTGTCAATCCGGGCAGCGGATGGGGTACGCCTGCCTGAACGCTCCGGAAAGCCTGAACGCTTTAACGCTTCCTATGATTCGTCAGTTAACAAAAGCACTCAATCAGTGGCGACAGGACTCACAGATTTGTTTTGTCTGGCTTGAGGGTGCCGGAGATCGTGCCTTCTGCGCCGGTGGGGATATTGTCAAGCTTTATGAATCCATGACCAGCGACAAATTCACGACAAACGTTGTATCCAATAAGAACGATAAATCGTCGCCAGGCACCAATCTCTATGCTGAAAAGTTTTTCAGTGAAGAGTATCGGCTGGATTATCTGATACATCGTTTTTCAAAGCCGATCGTCTGCTGGGGGCACGGTGTCGTTATGGGAGGCGGCCTTGGTCTTATGTCCGGCGCCAGCCACCGAGTTGTGACCGAGCAGTCCCGCATTGCCATGCCAGAAGTCTCGATTGGCTTGTTCCCAGATGTGGGGGGCACCTGGTTTCTCAGCAGAATGAGTGGTGGTGCGGGCCTCTACCTGGGCCTGACGGGCGCCAGTTGTAACGCCGCTGACGCGATAGAACTGGATTGGGCCGATAATTTTCTCCCCTCAAGCCAACGCACACACCTGATAGAAGCTCTACAAAGATTGCAGTGGAGCAGTGGAGAGAGCAATCATAGCCGAGTAACACAGTTATTACGGGCCTGGCAGGAACAGCACAAAGCCCAGCTCCCCATAGGGCAGATTGCCGAACACCGGGATCTGGTACGCCAGGTGACCAGGGGTGACACCCTGGCCGAAGTCGTAGATTCCATCCTCTCCCTTCCGGCGAAAGATGGCTGGCTCAAAAAGTCCCAGGATTCACTGATCAATGCCTGCCCTACCTCATTACATCTGGTCTGGCGTCAGGTGCAAGAGGGGGGCCGACTGACATTATCCGAGGTCTTTCGCCAGGAACTGGTCATGGCGCTTCAGTGCACGACTCATGGCGAGTTCAAAGAAGGCGTACGTGCTCTTCTGATCGATAAAGACAGAAAGCCAAAGTGGCGTTATCAGAATGTCAGCAGTGTCCCCCCCTCTTATATCCAGAAGTTTTTCACTCCTCCCTGGAAAAAAAATCCACTGGATGACCTTTCCTCACATTGAAGCTTTGACTTATCTGGCCACAGGCACAGGTCTCCGGTACAAATGAAAGCTCAGTGATATGTAATGTTTTGTATCAATCTCTTGCGGTGGATCGCAGTTTTATCCGGATCACTTTGCTAAGATCCAGGCAAAACACTCAGTCAAAAACATCAACAATCAAACGGGTGAACGACTCCATTGAGGCACTGTTATGTGTAAAAAAGCATTGCAAATCGCACTGTTAGCAGCGATGATCAGCGTTCTGGCAGGCTGCCCGACATTGTATCTGGCTTTTGAGAAACATGGCGGCGCATTTCTGGTACCTGTCAGCGGCGAGCGCTTTGTACACATCCCCGATACTGCGTGGGACAGCAGAAACAATGCTTTGGTCTATTTCTATCGTCCGGACAGTGATTGGGCCTCAGAGGAAATTGATGCCCCTTCCCTTTTTGTAGACGACCACCGGTATTTTAGTTTCCGGGCCAATGGGTACACTTGGCTGGAAATGGCGCCGGGCACCCGTCGCATCACCATGCGGCGCCCAATCGGTTTGTTACTGGGCTTTGAAGGTATGGGGAGTTTTGCCCTGAGCAAGATTGTCGATGCAGACTTTGAAGTCGAGGCAGGTAAGATCTATTACTTCCGTTACTCTGAGGTCGATAAACCCAATGCACCAAATCCAGATCTGGACGAAGATCATCCTCTTGCGCAGGGAGATATGCAGTTGGTAACAGCGGAAGTTGCCTATGAGGAAATTGTCGAAACACGTTTTCTAGAAAGCCAGGCTCCCTTTGCTAAAAACTCTGCGGCAGTATCCATCGCGGAAACCAACCGACTGGACAATTTCGCCCGGGAAAGAGAGGATCTGGAGGAGCGCAAGGAAATCGAACTGTCCCAATTAAAGGAAGCCGGTTACTGGCGTGATCCGAAATGGTACTGGCCGTTTGGCGGAGGTCCGACCAAAGCGGTGAAAGCCGAGAGAGAATTAAGAAAACTGGATAAACGTGAAGAGGCTTACGTTGCATCATTGGCTTCTTCCGAGAAAGAAGAATCCAGTTGGTGGTGGCCGTTCTAACCCACCCCTTCTGACCCAGCTCCACCGTTTACTTGTTTGTGCCGATCTGCTTATCACTTAGGGCCTGCCCTCCTGTGGGCCTTCTGCCATATGACCTTTTTCCCATATCCAAATCAGGCCCAACGGGTTACCCTTGTCAGGCTTGCATAGAGGAAAGTTGCAACCAATGACAAAAGACGAACTTATCACCACCATCACCCAGTACTTTAACGAACATATTCCATTCAATAAATTGGTGGGTATTCAGGTGATTGAGGTCAACAAGGACGAGGTCACTCTGCAGTGCAAAATGAAACCTGAGCTTATTGGTAATACTCTGCAGAAAATTCTACACGGTGGCGTGACAGCGACCATGCTGGATGTTGCCGGTGGCCTGGTAGCACTGATCCATACCATTGACCGAATTACAGAGGTCGACCCAAGGGAAATTCAGCGCAAACTCCGCAAGATAGGCACCATTGATATGCGAGTGGATTACCTGAGAGGTGGACGTGGAGAAGTATTTACTGCCAAAGCCGAGGTGATCAGGCACGGACAGAAAATTGCGGTGACACGCATGCACCTGGTGAACGACAGAAATCAGGATATCGCTGTTGGTACAGCCACTTATATTGTTGGTTAAGTAGCATCCGCGGCTGGTGAATTGAATTCACAGGCCACCAACAATACGACGCCCCGGCTTTCACTGAAACTAATTCACTAAAGCCAGTTTTATCCAGGCATAAAAAAAACCGACGCAAGCGTCGGTTTTTTGTTGTCGCCGATTAGTGACAACAGGGCAGCGGATTATTCGCCTGCCGCAGTCGCTTCACCAGCGTATACAGAGTATTCCTGAGAAGAAATCGCGCCGTCACCGTCCAGGTCTACGCTCGCCCATTTTTCCATCAGAGCGCTGTCTGCACGAGCTTCTTCAGTGTCGATCACGCCGTCCTGGTTAGCGTCGATGGCAGCGAAAGTCTGCTCAGATTGCATTTTGGCTTCTTCACCTTCTGCAGCGTAAGCAAAAGAAGTGGCCAGTAAACCAGAAACTAAAATGGCGGTAAGCTTTTTCATAATATGTACCTCGTCCTTAATTGGTCTATTCGATGGTGGCTGACGATACCGAGGGTGGAATAATCAACCTGCTACCATCAACTTTCACTGATCAGAGTATCAATTAGGGGGCCACATCCTTATTTATTCTTTATTTTCAATCAGTTAAGCAAAACCCAATCAAGTCAGCCCAAATCTCAGCCATCAGATTTGTATTTGATTTGCGACAGAAAAAGTCGACACAAAGATATTTTTCTTATAATTCAGCAAGTTAAGAGTTTCCATACTGCAACATTGAGATTCTAAGCTGCTGCCGCCCGCCAACAGGCAGGCGACATCGTCTCGTTTCTTGCGAAACCTCAGATCGTCAACACTCCCTCCAGATAGCCCTTGACCTGACCTGTGAGCAATACCCGGTCGTCCTGCAACTCACAATCAATCTGTCCCATGCGCGCAGACAGCTGTATGGCTTTTAATCGATTTTTTCCCAATTGTTCCGCCCAATAGGGCACAAGAGAACAGTGCGCAGATCCGGTTACCGGATCTTCAAAAATGCTGGCCCCCGGAGTGAAATACCGAGACACAAAATCCACCTGATCCCCTGGAGCCGTCACCACCACTCCACCAGGATCAAGATTGATTTGTGCCATTATCTTTTCATCCGGCTGAAGGCTCTTAATCGCGTCTTCATTTGGATACACCAGTACATAATCCCGAGACTTGAGTATAGCGACTGGCGGAACCACTAATGCCTGCGAAATCACCTCTGGCAGATTGGCTTCAGTGACAGGTTTTCTCGAAGGTAAATCCAAAGTGTAAAGCCTGTCCGGGGCCGTATTTTCATCACTGACGATTACACGCAGTACTCCACTTGAGGAGTGAAAGACCAAATGTGCTATCGGTTCTGGAGAACGCTGGCAAAGGACATGAGCTGCGGCCAGCGTCGCGTGACCGCACAAGTCCATTTCGATTTCAGGCGTAAACCATCGAATACGGTATGCATCGCTCTCCTGTACAACAAAGGCCGTCTCCGCGACACCGTTTTCTGTCGCGATAGCCTGCATCATTTCAGTTGGCAGCCATTCATCCAAAGGACACACAGCCGCCGGATTGCCACCAAATACAGAATGGGTAAAAGACCGGACAAAATACACCGGAACCTGCATAGAAACCTTCCTTATGATTACAACAGAATGATCAGGGAATGATTAGAACATTGAGGAGTGCTGGTAACCCGCTTAGGTGCGGGCGCCAGATTGCAGCAACAGCATCTGCAGATCGACGAAACCTCTTTTTTGAGCCAAGGTCAGTGCCGATAATCCTTCCGCGTTCTGAAAATTGATATCAACACCGGAATCTACCAGCATTTGTGCCATCAGCAGGGAGTTTTGTTCTACCACCATCATCAACAGCGACTTACCGTTAACCACAGCATTAACATCAGCTCCCGCTTTAATCAGGGCTTTCGCTGCAGATAAATGACCGTTCTCGATTGCCAATGCCAGTGCGGTCGCTCCTGAATTCAACGCATAATCGAGCTCCGCTCCAGCAACAGCCAGCGCACGAACCGCGTTGGTTGCACCAATCTCCGTCATATGATGTAACGGCGAAGGCTGCCCATTACGAATGCCTATATTGGGATTAGCCCCGGCTTTGAGAAGCACCAGCACGCCATCCGCGCTCTTGCTCCGGGCAGCAACATCCAGGGGAGACCCAATAGGCGACACTACATTGATACGGCTGCCTGACGCAATTAAGGACTGGGCTCGTCCCACGTCCTGATCCAGCAAGGCGTTCATCAGAGGTGTCGGTTCATCCACCTGCCCGACAGCCAATTGATCTTCTCGTGAAACCGTTTGGCAACCTGTGAATAGAACCGCTGACAACACAAGAAGCCCGAGTAATAACCGTTGTCCCAGTAGCTCCTTTTGTTTCAGTATCCTTTTTAGTCCGAGTAAACTCTGAATATCAAATAGCACCTTCAGGCCATGAAACACCTCAGGAGAGATAAATCTATTATTTACTCGCATCTGGTTACCTATTGTCGGTGGCTCTCACGGGGAAGCCTTTATTCTTATGGACTGTCAGCATTGCCTTCAGTTTCCAGGAACTTCCCAAAGTTTACGAATAATAGAAGGCGAAAGCCATGGACCGATGTCTCAGTTTCCACCTGAAACAGCACTTCCCTCTCTCAACGAAGAGAACAGGTGCCGTCTCTGATTTTCATCAACCCTTTGCAGACTTTCTTGGCTGACAAAATGCCTTATATACTGGGCAATAATGATAAACCAAGGTAGATAGATGCAGCAGAAGATTACCGGTTTTCACCAGGATGATGAACAACATTGGGTCGCGGAGCTTGCGTGCGGCCATTTTCAGCATGTCCGTCATCAGCCGCCCTGGATCAATCGTCCCTGGGTGATTTCCGGGGAAGGTCGCAGATCTATGCTGGGACATATTCTTGAGTGTCGCAAATGTGATACAGGTGCACCAGCGGATAACAAGCCGAATGCTCTTTAAATGATGATCTCTAAATAGAACCATCGCATTTCAGCAATACTTGTCAGGCGGGAAATAACTCCGGGCGTTAGAGTGATAACCCCATGGGAGGCTTATTCATGACGATCAATAAACAATATATCAATCGGTTTCGGAAAGTACTCGATTACATCGACCAGCAATTGTTTCAGGACATCCAGCTAGTGGATTTATGCGAGGTCGCGGCCTTCTCGAAGTTTCACTTTCACCGCCAGTTTTCAGCCATATTCGGAATCAGTGTCTTCAGGTATATCCAGATGAAGAAACTAAAGCGGGCTTCCTACCAACTGGCTTTCCGGGAGCATCTGTCGATTACTGATATTGCATTGGAAAGTGGCTACGAAAATGCAGAATCATTCACCCGCGCCTTCAAGAAAACACTCGGTCAGACACCGTCTGAATTTCGGGAAAAGCCACTCTGGAATAGCTGGCTTCAGTTTAAACAACACACCAATCTGACAACAGGTATCGATATGCTCGAGTTAGACAACGAACAGAATATACAAATAGACGTCATTGAGTTCCCCGAAACATCTGTTGCCGTGCTGGAGCATCGGGGTAGCCCCCATCTTTTGGGAGACACCATCAGACACTTTATCCAGTGGCGTCGGGAGCACAACCTATCGCCCAAAGTCAGCGACACATACAATCTTGTTTATGATAACCCTGAGCAAGTCGCAGATGAGGATTTCCGCTTTGATCTTTGCGTTTCTATTCAGGGGCCATTACCCGCCAACGATCTCGGAATCCTAAGCAAAACAATTCCCCCTGGCCTTTGCGCCAGAGTTCGCCACACTGGATCAGACGATCAACTCGGACGTAAAGTTGAATACCTCTACTCAAAATGGCTACCCCGGAGCGATTATCAGGTCAGAGATTTTCCCTTGTTTTTTCACAGAGTCAGCTTCTTTCCAGAGGTTCCTGAACATGAGATGATCACTGACATCTATTTACCTCTCCAGTGAGAAAACAGAGTAACAGCGACCTATGCAAAAAGTTCTCGACGGCAAGAATGCACTACTGCTGGATATGAACAGTACGTTTATGTTCGGCGAAGACCGTTTTGGCGAAAATGAAGACTATTCCGTCTACTACCATTCTATTGGCGGCAAGCTGGATAAACACGAACTTCATCAGGTCATGACACAGGCCTTTGATTATCTGGCAAAGCGATATCCCGATGAAGCCTACCGGCATTGCTTCCCCAGCGTTGAAACAGCTTTTCTGGAAACGCTGGATATACCAATGGACTCAAGCGAAGTTGATCGCCTGATTGCGACCTTTTCTTATCATGAGCAGGGAATCATTCCAGCGGAATTTGTTGAAGCCCTGCATCAGCTGGCCAAACATTTCAGACTGGCGGCTGTGGTAGATATCTGGTCTCCCAGCATTGCCTGGAGAGAAACTTTTCGACAACAGGGAATCGAAGACCTATTTGGCGCACTGTCCTTTTCTTCTGACCACGGTTGCGTCAAACCTTCGCCCCGTCCCTTTATGGCTGTGCTTGAGGAACTGGCAGTCCACCCGAAAGATGCATTAATGATCGGTGACTCTGTCAGGCGTGACCTGGGAGGTGCCAGAGCAGCGAACATTGATTGTATTCTGGTTGGCGGACAGGAGCATCCGGATGCCCTGGCCACCTTTTCAGACTTATTGGCCTTCCGGGATGCTGTGGAGGTTTTCGGCCGCTCAGTTCAACCGTCATGAACACCCGATAGGGTGTACGATCAGACGCTCAGTTATTTCCAGGAAAGGGAGTGCAACTTTGCTCAGGCATATCTTCAGTATTTTCATTTTGCTACTGTTAACGCCGGTCGCTTATGGCCAGTGCGATGACATTAACAATGAAGTATGGGCAGCAGCAGCCTGCACCAAAGTCAAAACCTTTCCAAGCCCCGACCAGTCAGCTCATCCTACTTTAATGATTGTGCTGCATGGCGATGCTCCCTTACATCCACCCGATTATCAATATCGGCTGGCTCAGACTATCGCCTCAAACAGCAAAAATCTCATTGCCGTCGGAATGCTCCGGCCCGGCTACTCAGATCCTGAAGGGCGTACTTCCGATGGAGTCAAAGGGAATGCCGTTGGTGACAACTACGATCAGCCCCGTGTAGACCAGATCGCAAAAGCGATCCAAAAACTGAAGTCTGTTCACCAGGCCAGTCACACCATTCTTGCAGGACACTCCGGAGGGGCTGCCATTACAGGAAACCTGATTGCCCGTTATCCAGAACTTGTGGATCACGCCGTGATAGTGTCGTGTCCCTGCGACATCAATCAATGGCGCCGTGGCATGTACAAACTGACCCAAAAGCCTATTTTTGAAGGAAACCTGCAAACAGAGTCCCCGATAGATCATGTGGATAAGGTACCCGTAAATACGAAAATCACCCTGATTGCCGGAGAGAGTGATGTCGTTGCACCACCCGCCCTTACCCGGCAATACTTTGAAGCATTACAAACAACAGGCAAACACCCAGAACTTAAATTGGTGGATGGCGGGCATGACATTTTCACCTCGCCAGCGGTCGTGCGTGTCCTACTGAAAGCAGTCGACGATAAAAGCCTCAAGAAACAATAATTCCGTTTCCCAATCTTTATATAGGCAGACTCAAATCTGCCTTTACTGCCTCAATGGCAATAATGGTATAAAACTTACTGATCTTCAGATCCTCCGGAAACAGTTTTCGGGTCAGTATGTCGTACTCGGTAATGTTGCCCACATTTACCACCAAAACAAAGTCATACTCTCCAGCGACGTAATAACATTGCTGCACTTCGCGAAATTTTCGCATGCGCCGCTTGAATGCATCGACGACTTGCGGCCCACCTTTTTCGAGAATCACCTGAATGATCACTGTCATCCTGTTTCCCAGCATCTGGGTATTGAGAATCGCCACTTCTTTTTGGATGACACCCTGCTCTCTGAGCTTTTTTATCCTTCTTTGCACTGCCGTTGGAGACAGACCAATCTGTTCAGCCAACTGTTGTGAGGTCTGCTGACAGTTTTCCTGCAATGCCCTTAGCAACGCGACGTCAAACGAATCCAATACACTCATATTCGCCTCATAAGTGCGTCTATTTGAAAAATGAAGTGAATTTATGCAGTTGGGTGCACCAGTTTGCATATATAGGTCACACTCCCACTTTTACAATATCCCCCTTTGGAGTAGATGTCTAAGATAACGGTAGGTGAGTTGTGACGGACGAAAGAGCCCGCATTGGGCAAGGTATTGCCATGGGAGTTCTGGCCGCCTTAATATGGGGAATCTGGCCAGTTGTCTCCCGGCTTGGGGTGCAACAGACTTTGACGGCTTATGATGTGGCGGCCATTCGCTTTGCCGTTGCCGGAGTGATATTTCTACCGTGGGTGATAAAGCTCGGACTCGGTGGCCTGAGCTGGAAACAGGCATTGATACTGACGACAGGCGCCGGGGCTCCTTATGTACTCATCAGCGTAGGTGGTTTGACTCTCGCCCCTGCCAGCCATGGCGGCGTCATTATCTCTGGGGGCACATTCCTGTTTTCGACTTTAGGCAGTATCCTTCTGCTCGGCGACCGCCCGACCCGCCACCGATGGGCAGGTTTTACCCTGATTTTGCTGGGTATATTGAGTATCGGTTATCGCAGTATCACCACGTCTTCTGAATCTTTGGCTGACGCCTGGATGGGGGATCTACTCTTTGTCGTATCCGGTTTTCTTTGGGCTTCCTACACGCTCAACAGCAAGAGATTCAATGTTTCACCAGTCATGGGGGCAGCCATTGTCTCTGTGCTGTCCATGGTATTTTATGTCCCGGGGTATCTGGCCTTTGGCGATCCCCAAATACTCGAAGCCAGTTGGCAGGAGCTGATAACACAGGGAGTGTTCCAAGGGGTATTGGCCGCTGCGCTAGCCCTGGTTTGTTACACTAAATCCATCTCCATACTGGGAGCAGCACAAGCCGCGGTGTTTGTTTCACTGGCACCGGGACTGGCGGTATTATTCGGAGACTGGATTTTGAATGAGCCCCCAAGTTATGCTGAATACGCAGGCGTATCTTTTGTTATACTGGGGCTTCTGACATCCCTTGGGCTTTTCAGACTGCGTAAAACCACCACTGGGGTACTGGCAGATTCCTGAGGTGCCCCCGAAAAAGATCTGTTTCCTTCAACAGAGGCTCGGGAATTTGGCCGGGCCTTGTTAACCACAGACAAACTTTTCACCATATCGGCACAGATTCTTACCAAGTAGTGTCTTACTAAAAGATGACACCTCCATCCATTTGCCATAGTCCGGCCATCCTAATCACCCTATCTCCCCCTCAGCCTCCCCTCCACTGGAGGATGTGCAAGCGTAACCGCTCTATTTAAAGTGGGTCCTGGTAGTTGTAGAGGCCATAAAAATCGGTAAACCGACAAATAAAAAATTCTCTAACATGAACATAATAAAAATGCTTCCCATATTAAAAAGAACCAAATTCTCCCTGGTTGTCTCAGCCAGCTTAGTATTCACCGCCCCCTTCGCATCTGCAGACGTCTCCGGAAAAAGTGGAGGCGGCGTCCGCTTCCATGGCGGGGACGAAATTATCCTCCAGGGATTCCACTGGAATGTGGTACGAACTGCAGAATATAACTGGTACAACATCCTTAAGGATCAGGCCCAGCAAATCAAAGATGATGGCTTCACGGCCATCTGGATGCCAGTCCCCTGGCGTGATCAGTCTTCCTACGATGCAGGTAACGGCGTCACCTTTGGTGGCGAAGGCTACTTCTGGACAGACTTCGATAAAAACGGACGTTACGGCAATGACTATCAACTGAAGCAGGCTGCATCCGCATTGAGCAGCAAAGGCGTCAAGGTCATTTACGATATTGTCCCCAATCACCATAATCGCGGGATTTCCGGAGATGGGTTCGATTACCCAGCTGGACAAGGGCATTACCGCAATGATTGTTTCGGTTGCGATGACGGCGACCCCTTTATCGATGGCGGTTCAGACCTGAATACGGCTGACGCCACGATCTACCAGCGCTTTAAGGATGAACTGAGCAACCTCAAAAATCACTATAGTGCCGGTGGCTACAGATTTGATTTCGTCAGAGGCTACAATCCCGACAGAATCGATTCCTGGATGCAGAACACATTTGACCAAGGATACTGTGTCGGCGAACTCTGGAAAGGTCCAGCGGAGTATCCTTCCAACGACTGGCGTCATAACGCCAGCTGGCAGGAAATCCTGAAGGACTTTACCAACAGTTCAAATTGTTCAGTCTTCGATTTCGCCCTCAAGGAAAGAATGCAGAATGCTGGCATTTCCGAATGGCGTTATGGCCTGAACGCCAACCCCTCGACCCAATGGCGCGAAGTGGCAGTCACCTTCGTGGATAACCATGACACCGGGTATTCTCCTGGCCCGTTGGGCGGACAACATCACTGGAGTCTGCCTGACTGGAAACGCAAGATGGCCTACGCCTACATCCTGCTGTCTCCAGGCACTCCTACGGTCTATTGGCCTCATATGTACGATTGGGGAATGCGGGATTTCATCAAAAACCTGATCAGCATCCGCAAGGACGCCGGCATACTGGCCTGGAGCAATATCAGCTTTAAAGACGGTGTTTCCGGTTTAGCGGGCGTAACAACAGGGACAGATAAAAAAGTGGTTTTCGCTCTGAACTCTAACCTGGGTAATCCTAATGAAGTAACCTCAGGTAGCTTTTCTTTGATCGTTAATGAAGACAACGGAGGAATCCGGGTCTGGAAAGAAATCTGAGCATCAGGTTCCGCGGCTAACAAAATACCCGGATGAAAAAACGCCGACCACTATGGGTCGGCGTTTTAGTTTCAGGGCTTGATTAGTGAATCTGAACCGTTCTGCTACCACGTCCAGATGACGTGAAAGCCTTCAGTTTGACGGAGCCGCTGGCAGCCACTGGTGCCGTGTACAGCATGGAGTCTACGGTAGGCTCAGAGCCATCCAAGGTGTAGCGTATCTCAAGGCCAGGAAATGCAACATTCGCTTCCAGAGTACCGTCCTCAAGTTTCGCTCCGGGTAACGGAATCCGGTATCCATAACCTTCATTCCAGTAATCAAGGCGTTTAAGATCGTATGCCCCCAGGCGGGATGCGAAGTCACTCCAGGCCAAATCCAGTCCTTGCAGCCGCTGCTCTTGATCTTCCACTGTCGCCCAGGCAGGTTGAGGCGCCCAGGCCCTTTCGGCCAACCCCAGCATTTTAGGCAACGCCAGATAATAGAGATCAGCTTCGGTTTTCACGTTTTCACTCCAAAGCTCACCCTGAATACCCGTGATCAAATCCGCACGGTCAGGAGACAATCGGGTATGCCCCGCCCACATGGCGTCATTCAGGGGGTTGCCCATTCGATCCGTCCAGGCAGACTTGAATACATCCATCGGCGTGAATTCGAATACCGTCCTGGTATCAACAAAGCCAGCCCAATAATAGCCAGGTTCTTCCGGGTCTTTCTGGTAGGCCAGATCAAAATAGAGATTGGTTGCATTGGCCAAAACCACCGGGTAACCAGCATTAGCCAGTTTATAGGCGTTATCTTCTGTCCCCCAACCCCAGACGTTATTCCAGACATAGGGCACCATGATTCCACCAACAAAGTTTGGATTGACCTCTTTGCCCCCATCCTCATGAATAAACGCAAGCTCCTCCCAGCCGGCAATCTTGGTACCGTATGCCGCGACGATTCCGGTTGCCGTGGAGTTGAAGAAACGATTCAGCATCTCAACATCATCAGCCGTCAGCTCATCTTTTCCAAACATACGGGAACAGGCTGCGGAGTTTTTCCATACACCGGCAGGTACTTCATCCGCCCCGACATGGAAAGACGGCATACGCAGTCCTGCCTGCTGATACATGTTGAATACTTCTCCCACGACCTGATTAATAAAGAAGTAGGTAGAGGGCAAACAGGGGTTTATCACATTGTCAGTCCAACCCTGAACTGATTTGTACTGAGACTGGTCATCAGGATCGCTGAGCAGGAAGTACTTGCCCTGATGTGGCTGACCGGCATCCGCCAGTCGTTTTGCTCGCGCCTCCATAGACTTGATTGCGGCACGGGCATGTCCGGGCAGGTCAAATTCCGGCACAATCTCGATGTGGCGATTAGCGGCATATTTCAGCAGCCCTATAAACTCCTCACGAGAAAAGTAACCGGAACCATTATTGCTGTCTGCAAATGGACCTGACCCAAATGACGGCACCAGATGATCCAGCTCAGTGTCTGTATGACCACGACTGGCACCCACTTCTGTCAACTCAGGCAAGCTGGGAATTTCCAAACGCCAGCCTTCATCGTCTGACAAATGAAGATGCAGTTTATTCAGCTTATATAACGCCATGACATCGATCAGTCGTTTTACACTCTCGATCTGACTGAAATGCCGTGCCACATCAAGGTGCATTCCCCGGTAGGCAAAACGCGGAGCATCTTCAATCTGAACAGCAGGCAGCTTCACCGGCAAGCCGCTACCCTGATAGGCGTCCAATGGAACCAACGCTAACAGAGACTGCACACCATAGAACATTCCCGCAGGGGAATGGGCCGAAATCTGAACTCCCTCTGATGCAGAACTCGCCAGTTGGTATGCTTCGCTCTCCGGCATATGGTTACTGCCATAACTTCCTTGCAGACAAATCCCATTGGCCGCTTCCTCACAAGCTGATACCAGGTTGACTGGTATTCCCAGAGACTCAAGCTGGCGCTTTAAATAATCCCCTTCCTGAGCAAATCGCTGATCAAAATATAAATTAACCGGACCACTAATGATCAGAGGCTCAGACTCATTGACCGTCATACTTGCTGGCGTTGGAAGAATCGTTCCATGATCGGAAGCTGTGACCCCCGCTAAATACTGCCGATTGCGCTCAAAGCGTACCTGTGCCGTATCCAAAGGCAATACATCACCATCAAAGCGGCTGGTTTGTTCCAGAGTAGTTTGCGCACCAAGAGTCACGTCGGTGATGGCCATTGGCTCCTGTCCCTGATGAACAATATAGAAACCTGCCGGTGCATCCGATTTGCTGATCGCCCAGAAGCTGGCCTTCAGTCGAACCGTGACTGATTCACCTGGATTCAGTCCGGCAAACCCGGCAGCAGGTGTCATTTTGAAAAAGTCACCGTTAACATGCTCAATATTGAACTGATCTGCCGGAGTTACCGCCAGAATATCGCGCACAAAGTTGAAATGAATCGTCCAGTCTTTTGCGGCCAGGAATTGATCACTACGATTATGAATCGTGAGATCGGCCAGAAAACTATTGTAGCTGTCCTGGAGGTTATCAACGACCTGCCAGGTCACCCCCAGGTCTGAAATCTGCTGCCTGGAAGCGACAGCAGCGGGGCTTTCTGTTTGATCTGAAAACTGGGAGGGAGTTGAACTTGCTGCAGCAAATTGAGACTGGGACAGCCCCATTATTGCCAGGCAAAGCAAAAGACGTTTTGGACGGGTGGTTTCTTTCCAGTCAATCATCGGAAGGTTCTCCTTTTTGTTGTGCCTTGGAAGGCGTTCGTCTTACACCTTTCTTGTTATAAATTCGGTGCCAACATGACTGCACAACTAGCTGGCCATAAAGCCAACGCTCTCTCCTTTCGCCAGTCCTTATCCTGCCGCCAGACCCTGCCTCATCGACAGGCTGGTATGAGAACGCTGGTTGTTACGTTTGCATCTCGGTTTTTTTCTTTCTTGTTATCCAGTGACGGGCCATCTCTATGAACCCAGGCAATACCTATAACTAACAACCAATTCATTTTTAACATACCAATAGAATACCTTTAAGACAACACTTTTTCGTATTGCCCGATAATTTGGTATTTTTTTGGTTATTAATGGCGGTAAGGGCTCAAGAAACCCATGACAGGTAGTGACTTGGTATTATCCCTTTTGGCAGGAAGTGATGTTTCTTTAAGTGAACGAAAGTGCAGTGAGCGAATGAGAAAGCATTGAAAGAGGAGAGAGTTCCGGAAGAACCCGGAGACGAATGTCTCCGGGCCTGTATCAGATGCCGGGTGATAATCTCCCGGCGTTGGTCAGATGATTAGAAAGACAACTTCCATGCATCAATGTAACCCACATCACGCCATGCGCGATCTTTCACTCTCAACTGCCAGGTGCCGTCAACTGAGCCACCATCCAGATCAACAGTATAGGTTTTGTGGATGTCGTCAGAGCTGCCGCCAGCACGGTTATGCAGCATGTAGCTGTTACCGCTGGCATCGATCAGTTCGACGATCAGATCACCTACATAGGTATGAACAATATCGACCGTGACTTTAACAGAGGAGGAAGAACCCACACCTTTCACTTCGATCGGGCTGCTGACGCCAGTGGAGTTGTAGTCAGGGATATCGTAGTTGTCGGTATTCTCAAACTCACCTGTGCCAGGATCATCACCCTCATAGTCAGCAACCAGGGATACACCAGAGTAGCTGCTATAACCACGAATCATGACGTAGTAGGTGTCTGCTTCAGGAGTTTCATAGCCACACTCTTCATCGTTACCGTTTTCATATGGGCGGCAATCGTAGGTGCTGGTGCTAGGCTTAGCTCCCTTCCTGACATACATATCAGCATCGCCAGAGCCACCGCTGATATTGAATTTCAGGTTAGTCGCACCTTCGGGCACTTCCAGAGAGTAGAATTTCTGGGAACCTTGGCCACCACTGATGTCAGCGATCGGTGTTCCTTTCTCCATCTGGATAACCTGGTCATCCGGAGGTGTTCCATCACAGCTGACACCAACTTCAGTGAATGCCGCAGTCACGTCATCTTTTGAATAACCCAGGTCTTCAGCAGAATTTTCTGCACCACAGGCACCATCATTGAAATCAGTGTTTGGCGTCCAGTAAGTCTGGTTCGCACGAACAAACACTTCAAATGCCATCTTGGTATCCCATCCACTGGAAGTCGCCAGGAGATAGAACGCCTTGTTGTAGACACCGCTGCTGTAGTGCACATCCAGACCATCGTAATAGTCGTCGGCATGTCCAATGGAACGACCGTCTCGGGTAGGATCATCCATATAGCGCAGACCGTCGCCGTTCTTCATGATCGCAGCGCCGACGTAGAAGTCGTTCTCACCACTCATAAAGAATTCCGCGGCTTCACCAGCCATATCAGAGAAAGCTTCGTTGATCCCGCCCGGCTGTCTTTCATAAACCAGATCCGAGTTGAATTGCGTAAAGCCGTGAGACACCTCATGGGACACCACGTTGATATCCACCAGAGGATAGAAGTAGCTGGCGCCATCACCGAACGTCATCTGACTGCCATCCCAGAAGGCATTTTCATATCCGTTGCTGTAATGAACCCGTAACTTTAACTTGGTATTCAATGGTGCCGTGTTGAACCACTCATTGTACATCTTGAACACTTCAATACCGAAGAAGTGCGCGTCATTCAGGGGAGAATACGCACCATTGATTTCTTTAACAGTATTTCTGGGGCAGGTGAACTGATGGATGCTTCCACCGGAGGTCCCGTGATTCAGGTTGATGGTTTCCACATTGGCCGTCGTCATCCGACAGGCATCATCTACCTCAAATGCGGGATAGTCAGTGCCATATTCATAACGCCCAGTCTTCTCGTTTCCGCCAGGACCAGTGGCGTCTCTGGTGGTCAAGCCATCCCAGGTCTTAATGATCTCACCGCTGTGAGCATCAATGATGAAGAAGGGACGCTTCGGCTCGGGCGCTCCCTGGGCGGCCTCTACGAAGTAGTTGATGACATATGCCAGGCGAGCCTGATCTGTTTCTTCGTCGAAATAGATCATGAGCTCCGAGGATTCGTTTTGAAACTGTGGCGACCTGAAGAAGGCCAGTCCACTGTTCTGCTTGGCAATTTCCATTGCTTTTTTATCAGAGATAGTCGCGCGTACACCAGGTACGAATCCATTATCCATATCCGCCTGGACACCCTGTATCAGGCCTCCATTCATGTGGACAACTTCACCGTTCTGGTCCCGAACCATAATGATATGTTCACCAAAAACCTTCAGTCCCTGATAGGTTTGCTGCAAACGTTCATAGGTACGGCCGCTGGCTTCCGTGCGTTTGGAAAGGGTCTCAATACCATCTTCTCCGAACAGCCCCAAAATGGCTTCGTTGCTCATTGTGGTGGCTGTCGCACCTGAGATTGAGAACATAGTATCTTGATGCGTACGCAGATCGATTCGCTCCGCAGCCATGGTATGGGCGGCAGCAAGCGTAAGACCCAACATCAGTACTTTATTTTTTATTTGTCGATCAGACATGCTGAATAACTCCGGTGTAGGTGTGTTAACCCGGGCAAGAGCAGACTGACATTTTGCAAATCAGACAATTCGCCTGGAATCTCGAATTGCCAGTAATAAACAGATTTGCTTCTCAGGAGATGGATATTTTTAATGCCTGAGATAAGCGGAATTGTTGCAGGTTATTGTATCTAACCTAAATTCGGTGAAGCTGACGGCGAACTAAACTCCACAATCCCTGTAAAAGTCTTTATAAGGCTTTTATAAAACCCGTTTGTTATCTGACTATCAAATATCCCTGTCGCGTTGAGCTGATTTATTACTGTATTAAGCAGCTCAAACTTATCTTTTTAACCAAACGTCCAAGTACAACTTTGCCCATCCCTGTCTCACAGAGCGGAGGTTGTGATCATTCGTTCATATGTTTTATGAAAGGGGTCCTCCCTTGAATCACACAACCTGACGCCACTGCGCCAGCTTGTTTTGTTAGATACCAGTAAAAGCGACTTTGTATTACTTAGTTTTCCTTGTGCTTCCTGATAACTTAACTAACAAGTGAAGAAAAGATTAGGTTAGAAAACATTCAGCCGTCAACGTTCTGAGTCGACAAATATAAAAAAACTTTATAGGTATTACCCGCTATAAAATATAAGACATTATATCTTATATATTCATAACGTTATTTATAAATCCTTTTAAAAATATATAGTTGCCTATAACATAAGGAACATGCCACTATATTTCGAGACACAATATAGTTTTTACTTAAAAAAGAAACAAAGTGTAATTTAACGAACATTGCGACAATATTGTCATATAAAATCTATCTATTCACAGATAAGTAAACAACCCTGGAACAGCAAAGTAATACTACATGTCTTATAATCGATTTTTATAAAGAGTTGAAAATCGCTTTACTTAAAAGTTACTTTCAAGTCTTATACCTGGATTGAGGCTGCTAACAAGTTTGGCTCGATGGCCATGAGGGGAAGAATATCAACCTCCCCTCTCCAGCATCATGGACTGACGAAGTTTACTGATTGCTTTTACCCGGTAGACTGAGATTTCCCGAGGCAACCTTCATGACATCAACGACGCAAAGCAAAGGTGCATGAACGCTCTGATTCACTCGCAGTCCAGCGGTTACGCCATCAAAGCTGGCCTCATTGATGACTCCAATATCATCAAACGGAATCCTGACTTCCACCGTTTCAGTATTAAACGTCGGGTTCCAACCTGGGCTATCCAGTAAGATAGGCAACCCTGGCCAAGTTTTCGGCAGGCGAGGTTTGGCATCTTTGGGAATATCCACAACTCCCAATGCACCTTTTCCACACTGCTCATTCGGCTGCAATACCACCCAATGGCTATGCCAAAGATTACCGTCGTTTCCGGTGTCACCATCACCATTTTCATCAAACAGCGGAGTGTCATCAAAGTCAGGGTGAGAGGTTACTGCCAGCGCCAATATTCCGGCATTGTGCTCAAACCCTACCTCATAGCTATCAAGTGATGTTGGCCAGACATAAGAAAATACTTCACTACCAGCCAGTTTCCCTGAAGCTGATGGTTTCAGATCTCCCGCCTTGCCTGACACCGCCATATGAAAAGTAGCAACATTCTTATTGGTGGTAATTCGAGTATGCACGATGTCAAAAGGAGCAAGTATTGCCTCACTTTTTTTAGTCTGAATGCCACTGGAATGATGCTCATGCGCAAATGACAGACTAGATAACGATGCCCCTGCCGCGATCAATGCTGGCAATGAGACCAATAGAGAAAGTTTTCTCATTTTGATACTCCCTTTGCTTTCACATCATCTACAGACGCCCCATAGTTGATATGGAAGACACCACCATCTAACACCAGTGCAGGTACAGACTTAACTCCCAGCTCTTCCGCTGGTTCAATTTCCGAAGGCGACTCTGCCAAATTGATAACCCTCAACGCTACAAGCTGCTTATCCAATACGTCCAACAGCTGCAACTCCGCTTCTTTACAGATAGCACACCCTGCGTGATAAAAAACGGCTTCTTTCATGACATAACCTCTTTCAACTCTGATTAATATCTCATTCACAATCTTATAGTCTCGACTCGATACCTTATTCAGATTGCATCGATATTCTTGACTTGTCAAGATAGTTTTTACTCGATACTATATCCGGCATGAATACGAACATTATTTATGGTCATGTCGAGAGATTGAGCGAACTGCTAAGACTGGACTCCCGAACAGCCGGGTTGGAGTACGGGCTGCAACCCGTGCAACTGGAAGTATTGCGATATCTCTCAGTCAGCAATCGATTTTCAGACACCCCTATGGCAGTCACAGAGTATCTGGGACAAACCAAAGGGACGGTCTCTCAGACCCTCAAGGTGTTAGAGAAGAAAGAGTTACTGGTTAAAAAAAACGACGAGAAGGACCGGCGATCAACACACCTGGTGTTGACCGAGCAAGGACAAAAGTTACTGGAAGAGATCATACCCAGTGAGGTGTTCCTGAATGCCTGTAAAGACTTGACCGGGAGCGAGCGGAAAGACATCACAGCAGCTTTGGCGAGGTTAATTCTCAGCTTGCTCAAAGCCAACAATATGAAGACGTTCGGCGTCTGTAAGACTTGTCGCTACAACACCCGGACAAACACGGGAGATTACTACTGCAATCTGGTCAAGACAGCCCTGTCGGATTACGAAGTAGAATTGATCTGTCGCGAGCATCAAGCGCCAGAAGGCGAAGTGTGATCAAAAGAAGTCGCCAGGATGACATGAAATGAGACTCTCAGAACTTGTCGTGTGTTAATTGAGTGACAAGAACCAGACATGAGAGTCTCAGGAAAGTCAGACGGAGATCACCGATAATGCGTTTGAGAAAACCTGCCTATCTCGCATCATTACCAGACTTTCGGTCAGCCATATGTTTTAAATAGGCAACCAGATGGTCGATCTCCCCTTCCTCCCAAATATTGTCTTTCACCCACCGCATTTTCATTCCCGGCCACTGACGTACAGATGTCGGATCTTCAATAAATCGCTTAAACGCTGCTTCATTAAAATATTCCGTAGGATTCATCGGCTGATTAAGGTCTGGCCCCAAATTCGCAGCCCCCTGACCGTTGATCTGGTGACAATGCATACAGCGGGTCTTGAACACCTGGAACCCTTTACGCACAGGATCATTGGGGGCAATGTGATCGGCAGGCATGATTCCCGGAAACAGAACAGCAAGGTCATCCTTCACGTCCAGAGAACTTAGCTGATAGGGCCAGAATTCCGGAGGAATACCCGATTTCTCCGGATTGGTCCATACAAGATAGTAGGGCCCCGCACTCTGCTTTGTGGTATTCGCCTCCTTCGGCAACGGCGGCCACTTGTGGTCTTCAGGCTCTATCGCCAGATAGGCACGAGCACCGTCCTTATCTTCATTGAGCAGATACGTCTTTTCCAGCACCCCGGAATATCCATCAAGACAGGTGAATATCAACACAGAGGAATCCGGCAGATCTATTTCCTGAAATAGCTCTGCAACCGGTACAACATCAACGGGAAAGGTTTGATTGGGATAATTCAGAAGGGGAATGGTGAGCTGTTGTTTCGCAGGGTGACTCAATAACTGTTCTTTGGTCCAATGCACCGTCTGATCCCCGGCGCGAATGGTAAAACCGTTTTCGGCTGCGGCATAACTCCCCGAATGCAGTATTACCAGTAGTACTCCCAGTATTAACGACAAAAAAGATTTCTTCATACTTCATCCTATTATTCTTTCATTATACTTCCTGAGCACAAGGCTTTACTGCAGGGACCCGGACGGACCCGCAGTGGCTTGTGCAGAGCTATAATGGCTTGGGTATAGGTGAATAAACAAGATGAAATGTTGCAGGTGTGGATGCAGACCTTTATTCAACACTGAGACCAGATGCCTTGGCCGCCAGTGAGCCAGACTGAAGACTGTTTTTACTCCAGCTTACACCCTGACTCCAGTAGCACTTTCTGCTTCGACTTAATATCCTCATACCCTTTAGCAGTGAGCCGCCCAAGCCAGTATCTAGCTTTTACACAACTTTGTTCTGTTCCAATACCATGACTGAACATGTGTACAAGGTCCAATTGGAAATCAACATCTCCTTTTTCCGCCACTTCTTCATACATTTTTGTTCCAAGGGCTTTATTAATATTTACTCCATCAATACCAAATAAATATCTCCCTGCAAGCAGCTTTGTAGCCTCGATAAGCCCCTCGTTTGATGCCAGCGTTAAGTGTTCCATCGCTTTGCCCGAGTTTCTAACAACTCCCCGACCCCAAATATACATCTGGCCTAATAAATAGTTGGCCTCAGGCGATAGAGGACTTTCCGTAGAGCTTAAAATATCGTAGGCCTGTACATACTCGCCATGATTATAGTGATTCACAGCACTTGCCAGCATTTCATCTCCTCTCGCATAACTTGCGATCAGAAAAAAAAGCACCATCGAATTAAGTATTCTATTCACAAGCATTTTCTTTCTTACACTCATTGTCCAAAGTATCCTATAAATCTGGAGCTCTTCCTTTGTTACCCAGAGTGTATGTTAAAAGTGTTGAATGTAGGAACGCGAACAGCAGCACGGCCATGCAACTTCCGCGTAAAGCCTACTCTTATCTGGCTGCCATCGAATTAAAAAGTACTCTTACGTCATCATCTATAAGGAAATTATAGGCAATACATCAGGCACTGGCCGGTTAAGCCATAATGCAAACGTAGAACGGCTTCACGTACTTCAGTGATAGGAAGTGGCGTCGAAATTTTGCGGGGCTAGACTAAGAACAACTTCCTCGCCATGGGCCTTCCCCAACACCATTGCTGCCCTAATCTGGTCACTGCTCGCTCCAGTTGGGCCACTTTCCCTGCCAGTCGAGGAACGTCAACTAGTTTGCGGGTGTCCTGTTCTGTCTGTTTCTACTTTTCTAAGTTTTCCTTACTTCTCTTACTTAGGGAGAGTCTGAATAACCCCAAGGTTCTGAGGTAATTCAAACTCTCGACGATATATGGCCGAATATTCAGAGTGTTTTTCCGGCCATTTTGGATCTTCCCCCCCTGTGGGGCGTCATCTGGGCTCACTGCCCCTATACCTGCAGCTCTTTCCTTGCCATCAGCAG